>CAZAYP010000042.1:0-53200 GCA_964489425.1 uncultured Verrucomicrobiota bacterium
TCCTTGCCACGGCGCCCGTCCTCTGCAGGTGATCGTCGAGATCAGGATGTCTGAACCTTCAACCCCGCCTTGCGGGCCAGCGCCGCCTGCTTCACGTCGAACGTGTAGAAGTCTTTGACGCCTGCCGCGCAAGCCGCCGCCACGTGCAAAATATCCGTTGCGCGGGTTCCCATGGCCGCGGTGTGCGCCGCGCTCAAGGCTTACGCTTCCGCAAAGACTTCCGCCCAGGCCACGGGCGTTTCTATGAGCATCCCGGCGCTGATGTCGATTTCTATATCACCAAACACGGCCTGACACTGTTCGGGGGTTAGTGTCTTGCGAAACATCGCCAGCCGGAAGGCGTTGCGGAGCTCGTGCCGATGCAACGGGGTAAAAGCGAACGGCGTTTGGAGCACCACCCCAACGGGCTGTGCCAAATGGCTGTTGGCGTCATGACCGTACAGGGAGAAAAGAAAACTGGTGTCCGCATAGGCTACCATCGACTTTGCTCCCGTTCTTCCAGGATGATGTTCGGCATAGGCTTGGCGTTGCCGAATATCTGCCGCGCCCGTTCCGTGAAGTTCGGCGCTTTAAAGGCCGGCGCCGGTTGAACGCGCGGCGGGCAGATCCTGGCCACGGGCCGCGTCCGGTTCAGCACCGTGACTTCTTCGCCGGCGGCCACCCACGACAGCACGGTGCCGAAGTCGTTTCGAACCTGCCTGATCGTTGCCGTTTTCATGATGTGGACATGGTGTTACACATTGGCGGTGGATGTCAACGTCAATGTGCGGTTCCCCCGTCGGCGATCCCCGGGAACGCCCAGCGTCTGCCGGGCTGCAGCGGGCGCGCTGAACGTGGGCGGGTCCGCCCGGTAGGTTGGGGCAGATGCCGCCAAGGCCCACGCCCCAACCGCCGCCATGGCCATGAGCCGCGCCGGTGCCGTTGCCATACCCCCGCCTGTTTCTCGTTACGGTCCCGCGGCCGCCGCGGCTGCCGCAGTCGCCGCCGGCCGGAACCGGCTGCCGATGATCGCGATCGCTTCTACGGGCGCCTTGCCCGCCCGCGCGGAAATCTGCAATTCGGCGCCTTCGATCGGAACCGCCAGCGGCGGCGTGGCCATGGACCACATCGCGCGCGTGGCCACGTTGGTTTGCAGCAGGTCCCGGCCCTGCCAGCTCACCGTGACCTGCGCATAAGGCGCCGGGCTGAAGACCACCGCCTGGATCGCCGCCTGGCCGGCGACCGGCGTGCCGCGCAGGTTGACCAGGCGCACCGTAGCGTCGGCGGCCGGCACCAGGTGGGCATACATCTCTTTGCCGATCCCCGCGCAGCGCGCGCCGTTGTAAATAAAATAGATATCGTCTCCGGCGGCGCGCGCCAACCCCATGGCGTCCTGGGACGTGTTGTACCAGATGTCCTGATCATCCGGGTTGCGGTCAGGATAGCCGGGCCGGTTGGGATCGAGATCCACGATCCAGATCCCGAGCTTCATGAGCCGCAGCACGGGCTCGTTGCGCAACTCCACTTTCCGCTGGTACATGACCGGGAGGTCCTCGCGGGTCACCTCGATAGCTTGCACGCAAGCCGATTCCGGGAACAGGCCCGCGACCCGCCGCTGGGCTGCCCGCTTGGCTGTCTCATACTCCACCCCGTTCTGGACGCCGTTCCAGGCGAAGGTGACCGTGGGGGTCAGTTCCGGCGTGGGGAAGTAGCCGGGCACGAACCGCAGGTCCCAGCCGCCGCACTCGAAGAAGTAGGGCGTCCCCGGCGCGAGGTTGGCGTTGAGCCACCGCGCCACGCCGCCGTAGTCGCGCGCCTTGGCCTGCACCCGGTACAGGTTCGGCAGGAACACCCCGGCATGCACGGCGATCAGCAGCCCGGCCAGGGTCCAGAAAATGGCGGTTTCGCGCCGGCGCGCGGCCGCCGACACGCGGCTCAGTCCCTGCGCCAGCGCCAGCAGCCCGCAAGTGAACAGCAGGTACACGCCGGGGGTGAGCGACGACAGGTAGCGCACCACGAACTGCGTGCGCGCCGCGCTGTAGCCCAGCGCGCCCAGGCCGGCCAGGGTCATGACCACCACCATGCGGCCCACTGCCGGGCTGGGCGACCGGAGCCACAGCCAGGCCGCCCCGGCCAGCGCGCAGAGGGAGGCCAGGATGCCGGGCACCAGCCGGTTGCCGAGAAACATCTTGCCGAGCGTGATGTAGACCAGCTCCCAGGCCGACTTGCCGCTCGACCGCATGCCCGACTGCACGCCCTGGGTGGCCAGCTTGTAGAAGAACGGCGCCACCAGCAGCAGCGGCAGCAGCAACAGCAGCCCGACGCCCGGCAGGTACCCGGGGATACGCGTTTTGTTCCGCAGCTTCCACGCCACGACGTAGCCCCAATGGGCCACGATGATCACCAGCAGGAACACCGTGGCGCTGATGTGCGCGTACGCCATGCCCGTGGCGCAGGCGGCCAGGCCCGCGCCGGTGCCGAATCCCAGCCGCTGCGCTCCGAGGATGCGCACATAAAAATAAAGCGTGGCCGTGGCAAAAAAGATCAGGGGCGCGTAGTAGTAGGCATCGCGCGCGTAGTACACGGGGAAGAAGAAGCAGCACAGCAGCAGCGCGGCTGCCAGCGGCGCGGGCCGCGGCAGCAGGCGCCGCGCCAGGCTGTAGAACACCGGCACGGTGAGCGCGCCCCACAGGGCCGCGGGCACGCGCTGCCAGAACGGATCGACCGCCATGGCCGCCGGGTCCGCGCCCAGCAGGGCGCCCAGCCGCAGGAACAGGTTCTGGACGATTTCCGGCAGCGGCAGGTGGGTGATCATCAGGATTTGGTCCCAGGCCTGCCGGAACACCTCGCCCGGGGTCTTGGGCAGGGCCGAGCGGCCCAGGAACAGGATCTCGTCGCACCACAGGTCCGCGCGGCCGAGGTACAGCAACCGCACCACCAGCGCCAGCGCGAACAGGCCCAGCCACATTTTCCACTCGGCGCGCGGCGCGCGCGCGGCGGGGGCGGCCGGCCGGGGAGCGGGCGCCGGGTCCGGCGGGCGTTTTTTACGGCCCATAGTTGTGCCTCCAGATCTGGAACGCCAGCAGGGTCCAGATCATCTTGCGGTAGTCGCGCCGCGCAGCGTAATGGTCGTCCAGCATCTGGCGCACGACCCGCGGGTCAAAGTACCCGTCGCGCCGCAGCATGGACTCGGAGCACAGTTCCTCCACCATGCTGCGCAGCGCGCCCGAGAGCCAGGTGGCCAGGGGGATCATGAAGCCGGCCTTGCGGCGCTTGATGATCCGCCGGGGCAGGAGCGGCGCCATGGCGCGCTTGAGGATGTACTTGGTGGTCGCGCCCTTGAGCTTGTAAATCGGGTCGATCGCCGCAGCCTGCTCCACCACCCGGTAGTCCAGGAACGGCGCGCGCACCTCGAGCGAGTTGGCCATGCTGGCGCGGTCCACCTTGACCAGGATGTCATCCTGCATGTACAGCTTCATGCACAGGTATTGCAGGCGCGCGAAATCGCGCACCAGGCCGCTCTGGCGCACGTAGTTGATGATGTCCTCGTACGGGTTCTGGTGCAGCAGGCGCGCGCGGAACTCGGGCGTGAACAGCTTCTTTTTCTGCTCGTTGCCGTAGCAGCCCATCCACAGGAAAAAACGGATTTCCGGCGAGATGCCCGCGCCCTTGAAAAACTGCTGCAGCAGGAACTCGAGGCTGGCGTACTTGTGCGACACCGGCAGCCGCCGCGCCCACCGCACCAAGGCATCGCGCCAGGTGACCGGCAGGATCGACAGCTTCTCCATCAGGTGGTGCGCCTGGAACGCGGGGTACCCGATGTACAGCTCGTCGCCGCCGTCGCCGCCCAGCGCCACCTTGACCGACTGGGCCGTAAACTGCGAGAGCAGGTAGGTGGGCAGGATCGACGCGTCGCCGAACGGCTCGTCCAGGATCTTCATCACCGTGGGCAGGATGTCGAGCGCGCGTTGGGCCGAGAGCACCTCGTGGTGGTGGGCGGTGTTGTAGAGCCGGGCCACCTCGCGGGCGTAGGGCGACTCGTCGTACGAAGACTCCTCGAACCCGATCGAGAACGTGTGCACCTGCCGGCCGCACTGCTGGGCGGCAAGGGCGGTGATGGCGCTGGAGTCGATCCCGCCGCTGAGGAACACGCCCACCGGCACATCGCTGCGCAGGCGGATCTTCACCGCGTGGCGCAGCAGGTCCAGCATCTCGGCGGCGCACTCGTCGACCGTGCCGGCGCTGATCGGGTTGTCCTCGATCGGGATGTCCCAGTAGGCGGCCTTGTCGCACGCGCCGCCGTTGAACGTCAGGTAGTAGCCGGGCTCCAGCTTGCGGATGTGCTGGAAAATGGTGTGCGGCGCAGGCACGTAATTATAGGTGAAGTATTTGCTGATCGACAGCGGGTTGATCTCGCGGCTGACGCCCGGGTACTGCAGCAGGGCTTTCAGCTCCGAGGCGAACACCAGGTCGCGGTCCAGGCAGCAGTAGTACAGCGGCTTCTTGCCCATGCGGTCGCGGGCCAGGTACAGCGCCTCCTCCTGCTGGTCCCAGATGGCGAAGGCGAACATGCCGTTGAACCGCGCCAGGGCCGCCCAGCGCTCGCGGACGAAGGAGTGCAGCAGGACCTCGGTGTCCGAGCGGGTGGTGAAGGTCACGCCCTGCGCCTCCAGGTCCTGGCGCAGCTCGACGTAGTTGTACAACTCGCCGTTGTACACGATGTGGTAGCGCCCGTCCGGCGTGGACATGGGCTGGCCGCCCCCCTCGAGATCGATGATGCTCAGGCGCCGGTGGCCCAGGGCCACCGCCGGCGTAAGGTAGTAGCCCTCGCCGTCCGGGCCGCGCGGGGTGAGCGTGGCCGTCATCTTGCGCAGCACGGCCTCCGCATCGAACGCCGGCTGCGCGCGCATGGTAAATCCGCTGATGCCGCACATGAATGCAGCTTATGCCAGATCCCGCCGGGGGTCAAAGCCCGAAATGGCCCGGTGATCAGGCTCGACGCCGCCCCGGCGGCCGGGTACAACCGAGACGATCATGAGCGGCGAACCCACGGCGGTGTTGTTGGTGTCGTGCCCGGACCGGCAGGGGGTGGTGGCCGCGCTGTCGGCGTTCGTCTACCAGCGCCACGGCAACATCCTGCACCTGGACCAGCACGTGGACCTGGAGGGCAATGTATTCTTCGCGCGCCTGGAATGGAGCCTGGCGGCGTGTACCCTGGCGCGTGAACAATGGACCCGGGACCTGGAGGCGCTGGCCGCGGAGTTCGGCATGTGCTGGTCCATTTTCTTCAGCGACCTGCGCCCGCGCATGGCGATCTTCGTCACCCGCGAGGCGCACTGCCTGCACGACATGCTGGCGCGGCACGACGCCGGCGAGTGGCAGGTGGACATTCCCCTGGTCATCAGCAACCACGAGCACCTGCAGCCCGTGGCCGCGCGCATGGGGATCCCGTTCCACGTGTTCCCGGTCACCGCGGACAACCAGCGCGAGCAGGAGGCGCGCGAGCTGGACCTGCTGGCCGCGCACCGGGTGGACCTGGTGGTGCTGGCGCGCTACATGCGCGTCTTGTCCGGCGACTTCATCCGGCACTACCCGGACCGGATCATCAACATTCACCACTCGTTCCTCCCGGCCTTTCCGGGGGCCAAGCCCTACCACTCGGCGCACGCGCGCGGGGTGAAGATCATCGGCGCCACCAGCCATTACGTGACCGCGGCGTTGGACGACGGCCCGATCATCGAGCAGGACGTGATCCGCGTTTCGCACCGCCACGCGGTGGCGGACCTGGTCCGGCACGGCAAAGACCTGGAGAAGATCGTCCTGGCGCGCGCGGTGTACTGGCACCTGGCCCACCGGATCCTGGTCTACAACCACAAGACCGTGGTCTTCGACTGACCCCCGGCGGCGCGCCGCCGGGCCCGTCACAAGTCCGGGGCGGCGGGGCCGGGCGCGAGGCGCCAGGCCGGTGTAAGCGGGAACCGGCAAGCGATCACCGTGCCCTTGCCGGCCACCCCGCGGATCACCAGGCGGCCGGCGATCATGCGCGCACGCGTGCGCATGATCCGCAGCCCCATGCCCCGCTGCCGGGCGTTGGCGGACAAAATGCCGTGGCCGTTGTCGCGGATGGCCAGGCTGGCCTCGTCCCCGCGTTTTTTCAGGAGGATACGGACCTGCGTGGATCGGCCGTGGCGGATGGCGTTGTTGACCGCTTCCTGGGCGATGCGGAACAGGTGCAGCGCCGCCGCGTGGTCGCGCACCACCACCGGCCCGGTATTCTTGAAAATGCAGGCCACCCCGAACATGGCCTGCGTGTGCTGCGCAAGGTTTTCGAGGGCCACGTGCAAGCCTTCCTCGTGAATCGAGACCGGATTGAGGCCCATGGCCAGGCCGTGGGCCTCGCGGATGGCCATGTTCACCAGCGCGCCGATCTCCGCCGCGGTGGCGGTTTCCGGCCGGCCCTGGGCGAGCAGTTGCTGCTCCAGGATCTTGACGCGGAACGCCAGCGCGGTCAGGTGCTGGCCCAGGCTGTCGTGCAGGTCCTGGCCGATGCGGCGCTGCTCGCGGCCGGCGATTTCCAGCATGGCCTGCTGCAGCTCGTGGCGCTCGAGAAACGAGCCGATCATGCTGGCCGTGGTGCGCAGCAGGTGCAGGTCGTCGGTCGTCCACAACCGCAGCTCGCGCGTGTCCAGCAGGCCGAGGAACCCATGCCAGGCGCCGCCCACGGTCACCGGCATGGCCAGCACCGCCTGCACCCCGCGCTCCTGCAGGAACGCCTGCTCCTCGGCCGGCAGGTCCGGCGCCTGGCCCATGATCGGCTGGCCGCGCGCCAGTTGCTCTTCCCAGCGCGCGAACACCGGCCGGTACGGCTGGCGCGCCGGCCACGCGCGGCGCCGCCCGCGCGGCAGGCCCGCGGCGGCCAGCTCGATCAGCGGATGCAGGTCCGGACCCGCCGTGCCGTGCATCCGGTTTTCGACCAGGGCGATGTGCGAGGCGCCGGTCACCTTCAGCAGGATTTGCAGGGCGTCGCGCAAGGCCTCGTCGTTTTCCTCGTGGGCCAGCAGCACTTGGGAGCAGGCGGACAGGGCCTCCTCGTAGCGCAGGTGGCGCGCCAGGGCGTCCATCCAGTCGCGCCGCTCGGTCACGTCGAGGACCAGCCCCTGGTAATGGGTGATGCGGCCGGCCGCGTCGCGGCGGATCCAGGTGCGGTCGTCGATCCAGCGCACGCGGCCGTCGCGGGTCCGCAGGCGGTAGTCGCGCACGAACGTCTCCGCCTGGGCGCGGCCGTAGTAGTCGGCCTCGGTCTGGAACCGCTCGGCGTCATCGGGATGCAGCAGGTCCTGGAACGTCACCGCGCCGGAGTAGAACTCCTCGGGCAGGTAGCCGAACTGGCGGATGTTCTCGGAGACGTTTTCCACCGGCCAGCCGGGCGCCGCCCGCCACAGGAACGCCACCGAGGGGCTCTGGTTGACGATCTGCAGCAGCTCGCGGCTTTTCTGGAGCATGGTCCGCAGCGCCTGTTCCGCCTTGCGGCGCTCGATGGCGTGCTGCAGGGCGCGCCGCAGCGCCGGGCCCGTGGCCCGCGGGCCGGCCAGGCAATCCTGGGCGCCGGCCCGCAGCGCCGCGCGGGCCAGGGACTCGTCCTCGCCGTCGGCCAAAACCACCAGCGGCGCCTGCGCGGCCAGGGCCGCCAGCGCCGCGGCATCCGCCGCGTCCGGGGCGGGGCGCCAGAGGACGACGTCCACGCCGCCCTGCGCCAGGCGGGCCAGCGCCGCCGCGGGATCCGCCACGGTCGCCAGCTGGCCAACGGCCAACTCGCGCAGGAGCGCCGCAACCCGCGCCGCCTCGTCGGACGGGGCCGCCACCAGCAGGATGTTCATGCGCCGTCGGCCCCGCGGGTCTTGAGATCCTGGTACGCGTTCACGAACCACTGGGTCTGGCGCGCCATCCCCATGAGGATCTTCACGTCCGCCTCGGTCAGCGGGCCGCGTGACAGGATGCGGCGCAGGCCCAGCATCATGTGGTCCGCCTTGTCCTCTTTCATGAACCCGATCGCCAGCAGCGTGTCGCGCCACATGGCGAACATGCGCTCGCGGGTGCGCGCCGCGGCTTCCGGCGCCTTCTCGACAGCCGCCCCGTCAAACGCGCCGGCCGCCAGGAACAGCTCGTAGCAGCAGACCATGACCGCGTGCGACAGGTTGAGCGACTCGTACTTGCGGCTGGACGGGATCTGGACGATCTGGGTGCAGGCGGCGATGTGCTCGTTGCTCAGGCCCTTGTCCTCGGGCCCGAACACGAGCGCCACGCGGCCGGCGGCAGCGGCGGCGAGGAGGCGCGGCGCCCACTCGCGCGGCGACTTGGCGTGGCTGCGGTACAGGCCGCGCCGCGCCGAGGTGCCGGCCACCAGGCCGCAGTCGGCCACGGCCTCGGGCAGGGTGGCGTATTCCTTGCGGCGCTCGAAGATCTCCCAGGCATGGCAGGCGCGCTGGCGCGCCGCAGCCTGGTCCAGGTCCGGGCGGGGTTCGGCGATGGCGAGGCGGCTGATGCCCATGTTCTTCATGGCCCGGCAGACAGCGCCCACGTTGGCCCCGTAGATGGGATTCACCAGCACCACCTTGATGTTGTTCAGAGGGTTGGCCACGTTGTCCGCGCTCCGTGGCTCCATACCCTACACCCGGCGGCGGCATTCCACAAGCCGGAGGACGACCGCAGTTCTCTTGCGCCGGCCAACCACCCACGCGCTGACGCGCGCGGCCACATGTGGCGGTCCTACCGCGCTTCGATCCGGTAGAACGCGGCGCCGGCGGCCGCGGCCGGGTCGGTCCACGCGTTGACCGGCGGCGTGGCCGGCACCTCCGCGGCAACCGGCGCGTACCCGGCGCGCAGGTCCGTGGATTTGAGCACGGTGTAGGCCTCGTTCGCGCGGCTCAGCCACTGGATGACCACACCGGCGGGCGTGGCCATGACCGCGTTGAGCCGCGGCATCCACGTGGACCGCTCGAACGGCCCGTACTCCTGCACTCCGCCGTCCGTCTCCAGCTCCACCAGCTTGTAGCGGTAGGTGACGCCGGGCACAGCGCCCGGGTCGTCCACGCAATACGACGCGCCCACGCCGCCGTTGGGCCAGCCCTTGGCCGGGATGAACGCCAGGTTGATCTTGACCCACCGACCATCCTGCTCGCGGTACACGTCAAAGCCCAGCGTATCCGTCTCCGACGCCGTCTGCCAGCAAACCAGCACCCGGCCATTCTCCACGCGCAGCGAGAAATCGAACAGCACCACCAGGGTGGGGCTGCTTGATCCCTTGACGTTGATCTCAAACGGCGACGTGCCGCTATCGTTGAGGATCGACACCTTGGCGGTTTGCACGCCGCTGACCAAAGGCGTGAAACAGATGGTGAAGTTGCTCACCCCGCCCACGGAGATCTCGCCGGGCAGGCCAGTGACCTCGAAATACGCGGCCCCTGGGCCGTTGGTGGTCCAGCCGGTGATCAGCAGCGGCAGGTTGCCGGTGTTGGTGATGCTCAGGATCTGGCACTTCGTGTGGCCATTGGTCACCAGGCCGAAGTCCGTGCCGCGCCCGGAATCCGGCGGCGCGGTGTTGGTCACCACCCCGCCGCTGGTGAACACCACCATGCCCGGGTAGCCCACGGTGACGGTCACGCGGCCGGTGTTGTTGCCCGGGCCAATGTCCGGCTGGGCGGGCGTGGCCACGGCGGTGTTGGTGATGGTCCAGCCGACCGTGCCGGCGTTGGCCGCCACGCTCAGGGTCAGCGAGGTGACGGCGGTGTTGGTCAGGGCGCCGATGGTCCAGGTGTTGTAGTTCGTATTGTAGTGGCCGCTCGAGGCGCCGAGAAACGTCAGGCCCGCGGGCACGGCATCGGTCACGGTGATCATCGTGGCCAGGCCGGGCCCGTAATTGGTGACCATGAGCGTGTAGGTAAAGGTCTGGCCGACCTTGACGCTGGCGTGGCTGGCGATCTTGGCCATGGCCACGTCCACCGCCTGGGTGGCCAGCAGGATCAGGCCGGCGCTGTAGTTCCAGTTGGACTGGCCGGCAACCAGGGTGAACGGCGCGGTCAACCCCGATGCCGTGTAGGGCGCGCTGTTGGAGGCGGCCTCGCCTTCCCCGCCCACGCGGCGCGGCGAAAACTCGTAACCCTCGGGCAGGTCAAACCCGATCAGGAACCCGCCGGGGATGACGTTGGTGAACGCGTAGCTGCCGTCCAGGTCCGTGGCCGCGCCCAGCACGTAGCTGGTCTGGCTGTTGTACAGCACCACGGGCAGGGTGCCGAACCCCGGCTCGCCCGGATCGCGGTAGCCGTTGGCGTTCAGGTCCAGCCAGGCGCCGCCGCCGACGGCCGCGTCACCCGCATAACCGAAGTTGTAGTCCGTGTACACCGTCGCGTTGCTGACCACGATCGCCGCGCGGTTGGGCGTGTTGGTGCCGTCGTGGTCATAGGTGGGGAGGATGCCCGCGGGCAGGGTGTTGGTATCCACCACCACGTGGTAGCTGCCGGTGGGCACGCCGCTGAGCCCGTAGAACCCGTTGGTGCCGGACCACTGGGTCGGCTCGTTGGTCTGCCAGGTGTAGTCGCCGTTGAGGTCCACGAACACGCGCGCGTCCGTCACCGGCGGCTCGTCCGGATCGCGCACGCCGTCGCGGTTGCGGTCGTTCCACAGGTAGCTGGCGATGCTGGAGAACTCGAGCAAATAGTCCTCGACCTCGCCGTTGTCCGCCGTGCCGGAATAGGCCAGGTCGGGGTAGCTCGGCTGCGAGCCGAACAGGCGGAACCGGGCGAACAGGGCCGTGCCGCGGTCGGCCGCGAACGCGTTGGTGGCCACGGTGAACGCCTGGGTGTAGGTGCCGGCCGACACCGCGCGGCTGATGACCAGCTCGCCCGCGTCGCGGAAATTGCCGTTGGTGTTGAAGTCCACGAACCCGACCAGCCAGCCGGCCACGGACCCGCCGACGGTGTAGCGCACCAGGCCGCCGTTGGTGCCGTTGGCCCAGCCGCCAGCCACGGCCACGCCGTCCTCCTCGTCGCCGTCGCCCAGGGCGTTGGCGCTGGCGATGCCGTCGATCTCGCTACGCACCCAGCCGCCCAGGAACAGGTTGGTGCCCGTCTTGATCGCGTGGCGCGCGCCATCCGGCGTGTTGTCCAGCTTGGTGGAGTAAGTCTGCGGCGCATCGCCGAAGTCCTGCTGGACCGTGGACACGAAGGAGAAGAGCACGCCGGTGATATCCGCGGCCACCCGCGCGCCCTGGAACGCCGCGACCGTGTCGCCCAGCGCGTTGACCGTGTTGGACACCACGGCCACCGGGCTGGTGTTGGTCGTGGTGGTCAGGCGCAGGTTGGGCTCCGGCGCGGACAGCGACACCAGGTACAGGTTGGAACTCGCGCTGTTGGGCAGGCCGGTGAACGCGTAGCCGCCGTCGTTGGTCGTGACCGTCGTGGTGATCAGGGTCAGCTCGCTGGCCGAAGGGATGAGGTCCCCGTTGTCGAGCCACAAATACGCATACACCGGCACGCCCACGAAGGGCGCCGTGGCCGGGCCGTGGCTGCCGCCGCCCTCGAGGATCACCGACCCGCTCAGGTTGTTGGCCCCCGCGTAGCGGTAACCGAAGTTCAGCAGGAGATCACAGTCGGTGCAGCCGCTGCCGCCAATGTTGGTGACCACGCCGCCGGACAGGACCACGTTGGTTACCCGGCTGTCGAGCGACCCGTCCGGGTCGTAGGTCTGGGTCATGCCGGCGGGGAAGTCCACGGAGTTGGTTTTCACCGCGATGGTGTAGCGGCCGTCGGCCACGTTGGCAAACGTGTAGTAGCCGTCCGCGTCGGTCACGGCCGTGCCCACGACCGTGCCGTTGGTGCGCAGCTCCATGGTCACGTACGGGATGCCATACTCGGTGGCGTCGCGCACGCCGTTGCCGTTGGCGTCCTGCCACAGCGACTGGCCGATCACGCCGCGCGCCGCGTAGCCGAAATCCGCGCCCATGAAGTTCTGGCCGGCGCTGATGGTCATTCCATATTGGCCGTCGCAGCCCAGCCCGCCCTGGTCGCACGGCACGCCGTCCGCGTTCGGGTCCGCGGAAATGGCCGCGCCCAGGAGCACGCCGTTGGTATCCACCACGATCACGTAGTTGGTGGGCGGCAGGCCATAGAACGTGAACAGCCCGTTGCTGGCCGTGGTCTTGGAGTCATACAGGATGTCCAGCCCCGGGTCGTACACCCGGTTGCCGTTGACGTCAAAGTACAGGTTCACCACCGCGCCGGTCACGCCCGGCTCGGTGATGTCGTGGGCGCCGCTCTTGTTGGCGTCCCAGAAGATCAGGTTGCCGATGCTGCCCAGGGCGGTGTACCCGAACTTGGACGCCGTATTGGTCGCGCCGCCGGAGATGATCACCACGTAGTTGGTGGGCGTGGTCGGCACGAACTTGAGCCCGTAGTTGTCCGCGGGAATGCCGTTGGTGCCCACGACCCCGACCCAGTACTTGCCGTCCGGCAGGCCGCTGAACGAGTAGGCCCCGCCGGCGGCCGTGTAGTTGGTGGTGATGACCACCCAGTTGCCATTGTCGTTGAAATCCGCCATGAGCACCACGGCCACGCCGACCAGGCCGGTCTCCGTGACGCCGCTCTTGATGCCGTCGCCATTGACGTCGTGCCACGCGTAGCTGCTGATGGCGCCGCTGCCGTAGGCGTAATAGCCGAAGTTCTGGTCCATGCGGTTGGTGGTGGTTATGCTCAGGGCGCTCTTGCCATCTTTCAAGCCGTAGGGATCGGCGGTGATCAGGTACTGCTCCGGCAGGCCGGGGCTCGTGCCATCCACGATAATGATGTAGTTTGTCCTGGGGAGGTTGCTGAAGGTGTAGGTCCCGTCGGCGGCGGTGGTGACGGTGCCCATGAGCCCGTCGTCCGCGGCGTTGACGTTGCCGTCGCCGTTGGCGTCCTCGTACAGGCGCACGGTCACGCCGGCCAGCCCCGCATCGAACCCGGCATTGAACACGCCGTTGCTGCTGCGGTCCAGGAACACCAGGTTGCCGATGCTGTTGGTGCCGGTCTTGTAGTAGCTGAAACTCGCGCGCGAGGTGCCGCCGCTGACCACGGTGATCGACGCGTAGTTGGGCGTGCTGGTGCCGCTGGAGTTATAGGACGGCACCCACCCGCCGCCGGCCATGGACCCGGTGTTCGTGCCCACAGTGACCACCAGGGCGCCGGTGTAGCTGCCGGTGAACTTGTAGTAGCCGCCGGCCGTGGTCGTGTTGGTGGCCAGCGCGGTGCCGGCGCCGCACGAGGCCGGGCCGCGGCACAGGTACATGGTCACGCCGGAGAGCCAGTCGTCGCCCGCGGTCCAGTTGGTCGAGGCGTCGCGGTTGAGATCGTGCCACAGGTAGCCATCAACGGTCGAGGCCGCCGGGATGTAGCCGAACCGGTTGGTGAAGCTGTGGTTGTCCGGGCTGGCGGCGTCGTACACCAGGGCCACGTTGGCCCGGTTGTTCAGCGATCCGTCCGGATCATAGGTCTGCGTGCCGGCGCCGCCGGGCAGGGTGGCGGTGGTCACGGTGACCGTGTAGGCGCCGCTGGCCGGGATGCCATAGAAGTAATAGTACCCGTCGCCATCGGTCACGTTGGTCACCGGGTTGCCGGCGCCGGAGCCCAGGTCCACGCCCGTGGGCGGCCAGAGCACCATGGCCACGCCGCCAAACCCGGTTTCCCAGGCGTCGCGCACGCCGTTGGCGTTGAGGTCGCCCCACACGTAGCTGCCGATCGCGCCGGCGGGCGACACGGCGGTCGTGGCCGTGGTCGTGCTCGAGTTGACCGGCAGGCCGGAGTCAAACACCGCGCCGGCCACGGCCGCGATGTTGGTCAGGGTGGTCGCCGCGTTGCCGGCCGGCTCGCGCAGGCGGAACGTCACGGTCACCACGGCCGCGCTGCCGCCGTACACCGGGCCCACGTTGTCCCAGTACAGCGTGCCGAGCGCGCCGTTGGTGGTGATGCTCGTGGGCGGCGGGGCGGCACTGACAAAGTCCACCAGGTTGGTGCGGAAGTAGTCGCGCAGCGGCACCGTGGTCATGCCGTTGGTGGGCGGGCCGCTGCTGGTCGCGGCCGTCAGGATCCGGAACCCGGCCGCGTCGAGCATGAAGGTGCCGCCGCCAGTACCGCCGCCGCCCTTGGTGGCGGTGACCGTGACCTTGGCCGTGGGGAAATCGGTCCACTGCCAGGTGCGCAGGCTCGACAGGTTGAACTCCATCGTGCCATTCGTGTACGACGCCGTGCGATTGGTGTAGGCAAAGATCGTGGTGTTGCTGATGGCCACGGCGAACGTGACCAAATCCGGACTAACGCCCACCCGGAACGCGCCCTGGGTGACCACCACGGCGACCAGGTACACGTTGGTGATGGTGCCGGACCCGGTATTGGTGTAGCCAAACAAGGGCAAATCGTCGCTCGGGGCAGACCCGAACGCCGCCTTGGCATACCGGCCGTCCGGGGACGGCGGCTGCCATGCGTTGGTGTATTCCGTCCAGCCCGTGCCGATGGCGCCGCTGTTCGTCCTGGACCAGTTGGTGTAGACCCCGCCCGGCGGCAGCGCGTTGCCCGGCAGCATGTTGGTGACCACGATGCGATACGCCACGGTGTTGTTCTCGCGCAGCGGCGGCGTGCCGGTGAAGGTCTTGGTCACGGCCAGCGCGGGCGCAAACCCGAAGTGCACCGTGCCGGTGACCGGGCTGCCAATGACGCGCGCCGCATCCAGGTCCAGCGCGCCAGAGCCCTTGGTGGTCAGCCCGTACCCGCCGGGGATGTTGGAGCTGGCGGAGTCCACCACCACGATGTAGCGACCGTCAAACAGGTTGGTGAACGCATACGCGCCGTTGGCGCCGCTGTTGGTCGCGGCGCGCAGCGCATCGCCGGCGTCCTGGGCGCCGCTGGCGTTGCTGTCGTAATAGAGGCTCACGCCCACGTTGGTGATGCCCCACTCGCCGCCGTCCTGGATGCGGTTGCCGAGGATTCCGCCACCGGCACCGTCGTCGCGGAACACGATCCCCTGGGCCACGTTCTGGCCCAGCAGATCGGTCAGCGCGTACTCCTGAAGGAACCAAGCGGAGTTGCCGAAGCTCAGGCCCGCGGACTCGGTCAGCGTGGGGCTGGCCAGCAGGTAGGGGTTGGCCACGGTGGACTGGAACGTCACCGCGCCAAACGCGGCCGCCTGCAGCGGGTCGCTCAGCCACCACTGGATGTGGGTCACCTGGGCGGCGGCGGCCGGTTCGGCGGCCAGCCAGGAGAGCCCGTTGTTGGTGGAATACATGATCGTGCAGCCAGCCACGCCGACCGGCAGGGTCAGGCCCGCGGCCGCGCTGCCTGCGACATAGGCCGTGCCCGTGGGCACCATGGCGTTGACCACCAGCGGCAGGCCCAGGTCCGGGTTGCCGAGGGAAATCGCGCCGGAGTTGGTGAAGCTGATCGTGTAGGTCAGCGCGTCGCCCGGCGAGGCCGTGGACTTGTCCACCGTGTTGTCCATTTCCACGGCCGACGGCGCCGACTCGATCGGGCTGCCGAGGGTCGCGCCGTAGTCGCCGTTGAACTTTTCGTTCAGCCGGCCGGACGCCGCGCTCTGGTAGGGCGAGAGCTGGGCCGACCCGCCCGAACGCAGGGCGCGGAACTCGTAACCCACCCAGCCGACCACGCCGTTGTTTTCGGGCAGGTTGTCGAAGTAGAGCTTGTCGTCCACCACCAGCACCTGTTCGCCGCCGGTCTTGAGCTTGACCACGATGAACGCGTACGTGCGCTCGAGGCGGAACGAGGTGGGGTCAAAGCTGGCCGCGTCGCCCACGGGTTGCAGCCAGGCGTTCTGGTCCGGCACCAGGTCGCCGTCGCCGTCATAGCCGCCGGAAACGTTGCCCAGATCGTACCACACGCCTTCGGTCAGGATCGTGGTGCCGGGCGACCCGTCTTCCGGCGAGTTGGTCCAGGCGGGGGCGTACTTGTTCATCAGGTCCTGGTATTCCTGCGGCACCTTGTTGGCGCTGTTGGGGAAAATCTTGTTGGCCATGGCCGAGATCATGCTGCGGGTGGTCACGGTGCGCCGCACCGCGGCCGTGCGCATGGTGCTCCCCTCCTGGGCCGTGGCCCAGATGTCGAAATTCATCCACAGGTCGTCGTCCGGCTTGCTGCCGCCGGTGACCGGGGTGCCGGCGCTGTCCAGGACCGGGTAGGTCACGAGCCAGTACACGGCCACGTAGCTGCCTGGCTCGATCCGCGGCAGGTAGCGCGCGGCGTCCGCCACGCCCGCGGCGCCGCCCACGGGCGACAGGCTGAAGGTGCCGGCCAGGGGCGGGTGGGCCCGCACGGGGAACACCCCGGGCGTGTTGTTGGTGAAGTTCCCGATGCAGGCATTGAGGTTGGTAATCGCCGTGGCGCCGTCGTTCCAGAACTTGGCCGAGAGGAACGCCGCCCGCGGCGCCGAAGAGTTGGGCGTGCTCACGTTGGAGTCCACCACCAGGTTGTAGCCGCTGATCACCTCGACCCGCAGGTTGCCTTACGGGTTGGCCGCCCACGCGACTGCGGAACAGACCAGGCTGCTGCCAATGATCGCCAGAACCAAGGTCAACAATTTAGAACGCATGCTCCACCTCACTTTCTTAACTAAGAACCAGCACCATAAACGACAACCAGCGTTTCTTAAAGCATCTAAACTGGGTATAAACTGGGTATACGACCCCAGGGCCGAATCAGCCGGAAACGCGGAATGCCGCGCGCCCGTTATCACCTTGTTTTGAGTTCACATGCCACCATCGATTGAAACTGATCTTTTATATACCATGTCCGTTTCGCGCTCGGACAGCAGTTCCGCCATAATACGCTATGCATTTTTCGCAACCCGGACCGCATGGGCTGGGAGCTTGGCCGAAACCCGACCCGGCGGCCCAGCGCCGGGTCGGTATCCGCGACATATTCCTGTCATTACAAGACGGGGCGGCCATGAGGAACCAGCACCGGTGGGTGTCGACGCCCAACGCATGGCCGCTGGCCGCGTCTGTGAGCGGCGCCGCCCCGTTCAGCCTTACACGGAAGTAGAAGTTGTTGACGCTGAACAGCTGCACGGACGTCAGGCGGATCCCCGGGTTTGTTGCCACGAGCGGGGCATTGGCGAACTGCAACCCAGCCGGCGTATTCGTGGGGAGCACCCGGAGCCACATCACGGGCTGCCCGTTCGTGTTGCAGTAGAACGCGAATTGGGGCTGTGTGCTGACCGGCGGTGGTCCACCGGCGAGAAGCTTGAGGTTGTCCACGGTCAGAACTTGGGTGCAGGCCAGCCCCTTGTGCACGTTGAAGACCAGGCCGTCGGTGGAGCGTTGGAGCGCGGGGGTCCCGATCTGGAAATCCGGCATGACACCCGGAACTTTCAATGGCCACGTCAAGTTTCTCAAGAGACCCTTCAAAACCCTGCGCGTTCAAGCCGGGCGGATCGCCCCCCCCTGGGCGGAAATCGGACCCTTGAAAAACAAACCCGCGCCCGGCTGAACTTCACGGCGGACGAATTGCGCGCGATTTGCCGGAATGCCAGGGGCGAGTTGCGCGGCATGCTGGACCCTTCGACTACGCCATGACGCTCTCCGAGTTCGCTGATCCGCGCTGCTCCGGCGCTCGCGATAGCCGCCCGGCCGGAAACGGTCGTTCAACGGATAAGCGGCGCCGCTCAAGACAATCATCGACCGGACCGCCACATTCTGCTCCGGCTGCGGCCGTCGGCATTCCGCTGCGGTCGAACGCGACGGGTCTTTCATCCGCTTTTGCGTTGACTGTCCCGCCGGCGAAAATACCACGCTCATCTCATCCGCTGCGGACACCTTTCTGATGCTCCGCAGGAGACCATTCCGGAACCTGTCCGGGCCTGCCATGCACCCGGGCCGGAAGTGGTATCACCTCCTCGAGGTCACGGATGATTGCAATTACCGGTGCCCGGTCTGCTATGCCGATGCCGGCGGCTCTCCGGCACCCGCCTATCTCCCGATCGCCCAGGCGAGAGAGCCAGCCGTTCAGGTCAGGAACAGCGGCGGCGAGACGCTCGCCTTGACGGGCGGCGAACCCACGGGGCATCCCGACTGGCCCGCGATGATCAGAGAAAGAACGGACATGGGATTGGCCCGCCAGCGTGGCCAGCGGCCCGATGATGGCGGCCGCTACCGGCACGAGCTCGTCCAGTGCCAGCCGCGCTACGAGCACACGGGCACTTGCGCCGGTCCCACCCGGGCATCGCCGCGGCCAACGTGCTGGGCATGTACGGCGGCGCGCTGACCAACGTGGCGTTCTTCGTGGGCTGGGAGAACCCCACCATGGACGCCATCGTCACCGTGTCCTTCAATTCGGGACAACCTCAGGCTTTTACGCTCTAATCCTCTGTCTAGTTTTGTTCCGGCAACAAGTCCAGTTTTGAACCGGCGCCGACAGTCTCTAAAATAGGCATTGCGCCAAGGTGGGATAGTTGGTAATTTTCGATTCCATAAGAAGGGAGATACGCGGCAAAACTTACGCGTTCATGATATATCTTCCGAGGTGCTCATCCGCACAACCGAACCGTGCTTTTGACCATGCGCATAAAAATCCTGCTCGTTGACGATCACGCCGTGATGCGGGACGGTTTGACCGCCCTGATCCAAATGGAGCCGGATTGGGAACTGGTGGGCGCGGTCGAAAATGGCCGGGAAGCGATCGCCCAGGTCGCGGGGTCACGGCCCCATATCGTGGTCATGGATATTGCCATGCCGGACATGAACGGCATCGAGGCCACCCGCCGGATCGTGCGGGATTGGCCGCAGACCAGGGTCGTCGCCCTGTCCTTCCACCAAGAAGCACACTTTGTCCGGGAGATGCTGCGGGCTGGCGCGGCCGGTTATATCCACAAGGAGTCGGCGTTCAAGGAACTGTCCCAGGCCATCCGGGAAATCTCGAAAGGCCGGGTCTATTTGAGCCCGGCCGTTACCGGCGAAATCGTGCGCAACTACCTGGCGCAGCCCGGCGTGGCGCCGCCGGCCGGCCCGGAATTGACGCCCCGCGAGCGCGAAGTCCTGCAACTGATCGCCGAGGGCCGCTCCGTCAAGGATATCGCCGGGGCGCTTAACGTGAGCGGCAAGACCGTCCAGACGTTCCGCGACCGGATCATGCAGAAGCTGCAACTCTTTTCCGTGGCCGAACTCACCAAGTACGCCATCCGCGCCGGATTTACTTCGTTGGAATGAGCGGCCAAACGCCGGACAGGGGCTGCAGTAGTTGCGGCGGAGACGGCGACGGTGGCCCGTCGCCCTCCATGCAGAACAATCGGGGCGGCGGGCGGAATGAACCGGGGCTGGAGGGCGGCAGGCCCCTGCCGCCGCATGGGCGGTCCTCACCATTCGCCGAGATGCATGCCGCCTTTGCCGAGGGGTGTGGATCTTATAGTCAATTTGGAAGCTGGTTGTAGTCAATCCTCCGATTGTGAAGTTCCGTAGGGCTGTATAAATTGCGGGCATGAAGGATCGTGAAGTTGCCACGACACACCCGGAGGAGATGCCAACATGAATGCCGCCGGGGCGGAAGAAATCATTCCGCTGGACGACAAGGATCTCAAGGAGTTTTAATGCCCGGCGGGTAATGGCCCGGGGCGCGATGACAGCGGCGGAGGGGAGTTCGGCATTGGAGGGCGGCGGAGACGGCGACGGTGGCCCGCGGCGACGGTGGCCCGTCGCCCTCCACGCGGAAAATGGAAGGGTTGGAGGCGGCAGGCCCCTGCCGCCGTGGAAAAGGAAATCGAAACGGGCCTGGAATTTGACCGCCGTGAACGACGCGGCAGAATGAAAAGAATCTGGCAATGAATAACCAACTGGGCGGCGGTATCTTGCATTGCGCGATCCCGTTGGTTCGAACGCCCGTCCCGGCGGTGCTGGCGGCATCCGCCCCGGTGGTGGACATGGAATCGGCCCCGCGCCTGCGCGTGCTGGTGGTGGATGACGATCCAACGTCCCTGCTATTGGCATCCGCCGTGTTGAGCGACCATGGTCATGCGGTCCAAACCGCGGAAACCGGCGAGGATGCGCTGGCCCGGCTGGCGGCCGGCGATTTTGACGTGGTGGTACTGGACATCTGGTTACCGGGCTTGGATGGGTATGCCATGGCGCGCCGGATCCGCGCCCGGTGGTCGCCGGTCCGCAATCCTGACATTCCCATCGTGGCCATAACCGCCTACAGCATGCCAGGCGACCTCGCGCAATGCCTGCGGGCCGGGATGGACGGTTACATAATCAAGCCGTATACGCCCAATGACCTGCTGCGCGCCGTGGCGCAGGCCGCGAACGGCGCCGGGGGCCCGTCGCCCTCCACGCGGAAAAAGGACGGGCTGGAGCGGCAGGCCCCTGCCGCCGTGGGAAAGGGAGCCGAAACAGGAAGTGGAGCGGCAGGCCCCTGCCGCCGGGATTTGGCCGCCGTGAATGACACGGCGCCGCGATGAAGGATCGCGCTATGAAGAAGATAAAAAACGGCGCAAAAGCCAAAAAACCGGCCACGGGTCTGCGGCGACGCGCGGAGGCCCAAGTTAAGGCCGCCGAGCCCCAATCCCCGGCCGCGCTGGCGCCCGCCGAGACGCAACGCCTGGTCCACGAACTGCGGGTGCACCAGGTCGAACTGGAGATGCAGAACGAGGAACTGCGCCGGGCTCAGGCGCAAATGGACGCCGCGTGGGAACGGTACTTCAACTTGTACGACCTGGCGCCCGTGGGCTATTTAACCCTCAACAAGAAGGGCTGGGTCCTGGAAGCCAACCTCACCGCCGCCAGGTTGCTGGGCTTGGCCCGCTGCGCGATGGTGGGGCAACCGCTGAACCGCTTCATCCTTCCCGCGGACCAAAACGTCTTTTACCAGCACCGCAAACAACTCCTGGAAACCGGCGTGGCGCAGGTCTGCGCCTTAAGAATGCTCCGCCCCGCCGCGTCCCCCTTTTGGGCGCAACTCGATGCGACGGTGGTACCAAACGCTGACGGCGAGCCCAGGTGCCGCCTCGTAATGAGCGACATCACCGCGCTCAAACAAACGGAAAAACAACTCCGGGAATCCGTGTCACTGCTCCATGCCAGCATGGATTCCACCGTGGATGGCCTGCTGGTGGTGGACCGGCAGGGCTGCGTCGTTGCCCATAACAAGCGCTTTGCGGAACTTTGGCGGATCCCCCCGGAGGTTCTGGAGAGCCAGGATGGCCAGAAACTCCTTGCCTTTGTTTTGGATCAGTTGACCGATCCGCAGGCTTTCCTGGACAAGGTCAAGGCCCTCTATGCTCAACCCGAGGCGGCAAGCCACGACCAGCTGGATTTCAAGGATGGGCGGGTATTCGAAAGGTTTTCCCAACCCCAACGGATTGACGACTTGACGGTCGGCCGGGTTTGGAGCTTTCGCGACATCACCCGGCGCAAGTTGGCGGAGGCCGCGCTGGAGGAGAGCGAACGCCGTTACCGGGAACTTTTCCAGAACGCCAGCATGGCCTTCTTCCGGTCTTCGCGGGACGGCAAGTCTATCATGGTCAACACCGAATTCGCGCGCTTGTTCGGCTACGCGTCGCCCGAAGAGGTTGCCGGCACGGTCCGGGATGTCGGCGCCGATCTCTTTGCCGACCCGCACCGCCGGGAAGAGGTCATCCGCCTGAAGTCCGAACATCCGGACTTGAGCGAGTTTGAAAACCTTTACCGCCGGAAAGACGGCACGACCTTCCTGGGCAAGCTGACGGTGCGCCATGTCATGGATTTGGACGGCCAGATCCAGTATTTTGAAGGCCTCATCGAAGACATCACCGCGCGCCGGCAGGCGGAGCTGGCGCTCCAGCAGGCCAAAGCCGAGGCGGAAGCCGCCGCCCGCGCCAAGAGCGAGTTCCTGGCGGCCATGAGCCACGAGATCCGCACCCCCATGACCGGGGTGATCGGCATCACCCACCTGCTGCTGGACACCCGGTTGACGACCGCGCAGCGCCGGTTCGCCGATACCATCCGCACTTGCGGCGAGGCCCTCCTGGCCATCATCAACGACATCCTGGACTACTCTAAAATCGAGGCCGGCAAATTCGACTTGGAGATCCGGGACTTCGACCTCTGCGGCCTGCTGGATGATTTTTCCGCCATGCTGGCCCTGCGCGCCCATGACAAGGGCCTTGAGTTCATCTGCGCGGCCGCCCCGGACGTGCCCACCATGCTCCGCGGCGACCCCGGCCGCCTGCTCCAGGCGCTTACCAACCTGGCCGGCAACGCCTTGAAGTTCACCCAGCAGGGCGAAGTCGCCGTGCTGGCCACCCTGGTGGCCGAAACTGAAGCCGAAGCCTTGGTGCGCTTTGCCGTGCGCGACACCGGCATCGGCATCCCGGCGGACAAGCAGGGCCAGTTGTTCCGGAAATTCACCCAGGCGCATGATGCCGCGACCGAGCGCCAGTACGGCGGGACCGGGCTCGGGTTGGCGATCTCCAAGCAACTGGCCCACCTGATGGGTGGCGAGATCGGCGTGACCAGCGCGGCCGGCCAAGGCACGGAGTTCTGGTTCACGGCCCGCTTCGCCAAGCAACCCGGGCCAAGCCTGGACCGCCATCCACAGGCCGGCTTTGGCGGCGCCCGCATCCTGGTGGTGGGCGAAAACGCCACCCAGCGCGAGGTGCTGGCCGTCCAGCTCCGGGCCTGGGGCGCGCGGGCGGACGTGGCGGTGGATGGCGCAGCGGCGTGGCGGGCGCTGGCGCAGGCCCGGAGCGCGGGCGCACCCTTCCAGGCCGCCATCGTGGACCTGCAGATGACCGGCATGGACGGCGCAGAACTGGGCAAGGCCATCAAGGCCGATGAGCAACTCAAAGCCACCCGCCTGCTGCTCCTGACCCCCCTGGGCTGGCTGGGTGAAACCAAATCCATGGAAGCGATCGGGTTCGCCGCCTGCCTGGCCAAGCCGGTGCGGCTGTCCGAACTCTGCGATAGCCTGGCCGCGGTGCTTGCCGATGCCGCTGTTCCCCGGCCTGGTCAACCCGCGGGCCAACGCCCCGTCGTCCGCGCCCTGCGCCAGGCTACGGCCCGCATCCTGGTGGCTGAAGACGATATTCCCAATCAAATGGTGGCCGTGGGGCTCCTGGAACAATTCGGCTTGAGCGCGGACACCGTCGGCACCGGCGCGGAAGCCGTCAAGGCCCTTGAAACCACCGCCTATGACCTGGTGCTGATGGACGTGCAGATGCCGGAAATGGATGGCCTGGAGGCGATCCGCCGAATCCGCGATCCACGGTCCGCTGTCCGGCGGCACGACACGCCCATCATTTCCATGACCGCCCTGGTCATGCCGGGTGACCGCGAGCGGTGCCTGGCCGCAGGCGCCAACGACTACCTTGCCAAGCCGATCGATGCCCGGATCCTGGCCGGAGTATTGGAGAAATGGTTGCCGGCAGATGCCGCCGGAGCAGCCGAACAACCCGCGCCGGCGGTTGCCGCCGCGCCGCCGGCCGCGGACCAGGCTCTGCCACCGCCGGTGTTCGACCAAGCCGCCATGCTGGACCGCCTGGCGAACAACGAGAGCCTGGCCCGGGTCGTGCTCCAGTCTTTCCTGGCCCACACCCCCCGGCAGATCGATGAGTTGAAACGCGGGCTGGCCGCCGGCGACACGGCGCGCGTCCATATCCTGGCCCACACCATCAAGGGCGTGGCCTCCATCGTGGGCGGTGAAGCCCTGCGCGCGGTGGCGGCCGAAATGGAGCGCGCCGGCAAGGCCGGCGACCCGGCCGCCCTCCAGGCCAATCTGCCGGACTTCTTGGAGCAATTCGTCCAACTGCAAGAAGCCGTGCGGCGGAACGTGGCCGGCTGACCCGCATCGTTCACGCTGCCGTTTGCTGTTTCCAGGCGCTTTTTCATGCGCCATGCATGCACGCGGCTCCGCGGCACTCGGCCCATGGGGCTGTAATCAATTCGGAAGCCGTTTGTAGGGATTCTGCCGATTGTGCGATTCCTGGCCCTGGAATAGGCTTCCGGGCACAGGGGGCCTGGGTGACCAGCATCCGCACCTGGCCCAACGAACAAGGAACTCGCGATGAAAAAGAAGCCCGCCGGCGGGCAACCCAAGCACCCGGCCGCTGACCTGCACCGGCGCGCGGAGGCCAAGGCCCGGACCCTCAAGGCCAAGACCCCGGGTACGCCCACGCTTGCCGAGACGAAACGCCTGGTCCATGAACTGCAGGTGCACCAGATCGAACTGGAGATGCAGAACGAGGAACTGCGCCAGACGCGGACGAAACTGGAAGAAGCCTGGGCACGGTACTTCAACCTGTACGACCTGGCGCCCGTGGGCTATTTAACCCTCAACAAGAAGGGCTGGATCCAGGAAGCCAACCTCACCGCCGCCAGGCTGCTGGGCTTGGCCCGCTGCGCGATGGTGGGGCAACCGTTGACCCACTTCATCTTCCCGGCGGACCAGGACATCCATTACCAATTCCGCAAACAACTCCTGAAAACCGGCGCGCCGCAGGAATGCGCCTTGAGAATGCTCCGCCCCGACGCGCCCCCCTTTTGGGCGCAACTCGATGCGACGGTCGTGCAACACGCTGACGGCATGGCCGCGTGCCACCTCGTAATGAGCGACATCACCGCGCGCAAGCAGATTGAAAAACAACTCCGGGAATCCGTGTCCCTGCTCAACGCGAGCCTGGATTCCACCGTGGATGGCCTGCTGGTCGTGGACCGGCAGGGCCGGGTCGTTACCTACAACAAGCGCTTTGCGGAACTGTGGCGGATCCCCGAGAGTTTACTGAAGACCGGGGAAGACCGGACGTTTCTTTCCTTTGTTTCGAATCAACTGGTCGATCCCGCGGCTTTCCTGGACAAGGTCAAGGCCATCTATGCCAGTCCCGAGATGGACAGCCACGACCTGCTGGATTTAAAGGATGGGCGGGTGTACGAAAGATATTCCCAACCCCAACGCATCGGCGACTTGATCGTCGGCCGGGTCTGGAGCTTTCGCGACATCACCGCGCGCAAGCAGGCGGAAACGGTGCTCAGGGAAAGCGAGGAGCGCTACCGGGACCTGATCGAAAACATGCACGACATGGTTTGCACGCATGACCCGGAGGGCCGGATTCTTTCGGTAAGCCAAAGCGCACTTACCTTGCTGGGGTATGCACCGCGCGAGTTGCTGGGCAAAAATATGCGCGACATCATCGTCCCCGACGCCCGGCCGAAGTTCGACCAGTACCTGGCCGTCATCCTGCGCCGCGGTTCGGCGCGCGGGTTGATGCACGTGCAGACGCGCACCGGCGAGCGCCGCTTGTGGGAATATGACAACACCTTGCGCACCGAAGGCGTGGCCGTTCCGATCATCCGCGGTCTCGCGCGGGACGTCACCGAGACCCGGCGGATGGAAGCGGAGAAGGCGGAGCTCGAGGCCCAGAACCAGCGCCTCCAAAAAACCGAAAGCCTGGGCCGCATGGCCGGGGCCGTCGCCCACCACTTCAACAACCAGCTCCAGGTCGTGATGGGCAACCTGGAGCTGGCCATGGACGACCTGCCGCCAGGTGCCCGCCCGGCCGCCAACCTGTCCGATGCCATGCAGGCGGCCATCACGGCCACGGAAGTGAGCAGCTTGATGCTGACCTATCTCGGCCAGGCACCCGGCCAGCAGGAACTCCAGGACTTGTCCGAGCTATGCCGGCAAACCCTCCCCTTGCTCCAGGTCGCCATTCCACAGTTGGTGATCCTGGAGACCGACTTGCCGGCCCCGGGTCCGGCCATCCGGGCGAACGCGGGCCAGGTTCAGCAGGTCCTGACCAACCTGGTCACGAATGCCTGGGAAGCCTGTGGCCCGGGCGCGGGCACCATTCAACTGGCCGTCAGAACCGTGGCCCCGGAGGAGATCCCCGCCGCGGGCCGCTATCCCCCGGGCTGGCAGCCGCGGGACACGACCCATGCCTGCCTGGAAGTGGCAGATACGGGCGCCGGGATCGAGCGCCAGGATATGGAGAAGCTCTTTGACCCGTTTTTCTCCCGCAAGTTCACCGGCCGCGGCCTGGGCCTGGCGGTGGTGTTGGGGATTGCCAAGGCGCATCGCGGCGGCGTCACGGTGGCCAGCGCGCCGGGCCAGGGCAGCGTGTTCCAGGTCTTTTTCCCGATCTCCGCGGAGCCGGTCCCGGCCAGCGCGCCGGTCCAGGTGGTCCCGGCGCCAGCGGCGCCGGCCGGCGTGGCGGTGCTGCTGGTCGAAGACGAAGACCTGGTTCGCAAAATGACCGCGACCACGCTCACGGGCATGGGGTTTGCGGTGTTCGAAGCCCGGGACGGGACCGCGGCCGTGGAGGTGTTCCGCCAGCACCAGCCCGAAATCCACTGCGTGCTGTGCGACCTGACCATGCCGGGCATGAACGGGTGGGAAACCCTGGCGGCCCTGCGCGCCCTCGCGCCCGGCCTGCCGGCGATCCTGTCCAGCGGCTACAACGAGGCCCAGGTCATGACCGGCGACCATCCGGAATGGCCCCAGGCCTTCCTGGGCAAGCCGCATAACAAGGAAAAACTGCGCGCGGCGCTCGGCCGCGTCCTGGGCAAAAGCGCCGGGCCCCTGCCACCCGCAGGGGCGGGACCGTGAATGACGTGGCGCAACGTACGACGAGATCGAGACGGGGAATCACAACCGGGGAAGACAAGGAGAAAGCAGATGCAAGCAGGCAGCGTTAAGGCAGTCGGAGTTGTTTGGTTGGCGGCGGGTCTCGTTGCGGCCAGTGTCGCCGTGGCGTTGACGGCAACGGACACGGGCACGAACGCGCCGGCACCGGCCGGCGCGATCGCGATGTCGCTCGAGGAATGCCTGGACCTGGCCATGGAACGGAATCACACGCGGCCGGCGTCCCGCTATGCCGTCGCGGCAGCCGAGGCCCAGCACCAGCAAGCCTTGTCGGCGTACTGGCCGCACTTTTCGCTGAAGGGCGCCTATGAGATCATGGACCAGCCGCCGAACTTCGTCTTCCCGGCCAACAGTTTCGCGCTGCCCAACGGAGGAACCATCGATGTCACCGTGCCAGGCTACGGCACGATTCCCTCGGGTTCCATATCGGTCCCGGCCCAGGACGTCAAGCTCATGGACCGGGAATCCTGGCTTGCGGCCCTCGACGGCCAGTGGCTGCTCTGGGATGGCGGCATGCGCCAGGGCATGCGGGAACAGACCAGCGCCGGCGTGGATGCGGCCCGCGAGGACCTGCGCCGCACCGACCTGGTGATCGTGGACAGCGTGACCCGCCTGTACTACGGCGCGGTCATGGCGCGCCAGGTCCGGCAGGTCGGCGATGACACGCTCACGCGCATGGCGGCCACGCTGGACCTGACCGAAACCATGTACAAGGAGGGCGCCGGCAAGGTCCAGAAGACCGACTACCTCGACAACAAGATCATGGTGGAAACCCTGCGCGCCGCCGTGGCCCTGCTGCGCATGAACCAGGAGCTGGCCGAGGCGGCGCTCGCCTACACCATCGGGCTCGAGTGGGACCAGAGCGTCCGGCCAACCGCCACCGACATCCCGTTCGACCCGCTTCCCGCCGACCTCCCGGCGCTGGTGGGCGAGGCCTACGAGTTCAGCCCCGACTGGAAGCGTCTCGCGGCCGGCCTGCGCGCCGGCAGCGGCGCCCTGGATGAAGCGAAAAGCGGGCACTATCCCCGGCTGGCGGTGAGCGGCGACCTGCACAAGTGGTGGAACGGCTACGACATGGGCATGGCCACGGAGGAGAACAAGGAGGGCTGGATCGTTCGTGTCGGCCTGGAAATCCCGCTCTTCGACGGGTTCCTGACCCGCAACAAGGTCGCCGCGGCACGCGCCCGGCTCAACAAGCTGCAGGAAGAGCGCATCCTGCTGCGGGAAGGGCTGGGCCTGCAGGTGCGCGAGGTCATCCTGGGCCTGGCCGCGGCGGTCCAGCGCCAACAGGCCACGCTCGACGCGATGAACGCCGCGGTCGAGAACCGGGACCTCAACACGCGCGCCTACCAGAACGACCTCGTGGAAACCGAGGACGTCATCAAGTCCCAGCTCATGGAGGCCTTCATGTCGGCCCAGCACTACAAGATGCGCTACGACCATGCCGAGTTGCGCGCCAGGCTGAACCTGGTGGTCGGCCGCGAGATCAGCCGCCGGCTGGGTGGGGAGTAGTCCCGGGCGCGGGGGCAACGGAAATGAACGGTGCGCTGAAAGCAAGGAGACGCTGCGGATCCACGCTGGCCGTGGTGCTCGCGCTTTGGCCGGCGGGCATCAGCCTCGCGCAGTCCGCCCTCCCGCCGGGAGCGCTGACGCCCCTCCCGTTGTCCGCCGGCTTCATGCGCTCGAGTTTCAGCGGCGTCAACGAGACGGACGCCCGGGCCGCGTTCAAGCTCTTCGCCATCCGCATGGGCGAGAAGTACGGCTACGCCATCGCGCCCGAGGTTCACATCTTCGACGACGCGACTGGCCTGGCGGCATACTTGAAGGAACGCCCCCTGGACGTGGTCATCATCAATACGTGGGATTACCTCGCCCTGGCCCCGATCCCCAACCTGCCGGTGGTGTTTTCGACGGTTGCACAGGGCGTGGTCGCGGAGGAATGCGTTCTCCTGGGCCGGGCGGACAGCAACCTGGCCGGCTTTGCCGACCTCGCGGGCAAACATGTCATCGTGCTGAACAGCGGCAACGCCAACCTCGTCCGGCACTGGTTTCGCACCGAAATCCTGGCCCTCGGACGCGGCGCGCCCGAGGAGTTTCTCGGCCGACTTGAGGTCAAGGAACGGATTTCCCCGGTGGTGCTGCCCGTGTTTTTCGGCCAGGCGGACGCCTGCGCGCTGGACCGCGGCGGCCTTGAAACGATGATCGAGTTGAACCCCCAGATCGGCAACACCCTGCGCGTGCTGGCCCAATCAGAGCCGCAGCTGTCAACGGTTTGTCTCATCCGGCTTGAGGGGTGGGATCGGGATGACGATCGCCGGGACCTGCTCCGGGCCATGCAGGAACTGCCCAATGACACGGCCGGCCGCCAGATCCTGACGCTGTTCAAGTCCAACGGAGTCATCCCGTTTGAGGCGCGCCATCTTGACACCGTGCGTGCCCTGCGCAAACGTCACGATGAGTTGGTGGCCGGCCGGCAGATGCCCGCCGCGGCGCCGGATTATGCGGGAACGGCGGGCACGACGCCATGACCCGGTGTTGCTCATCGCGTGGGCATGGCGGGCCGGCGCGGCTGGGCCTGGCGCGGTGCGCGCTGGCTGGCCTGCTGGCCTTGTCGGCCGGCGCCGCGCGCGCGGCGGACCCCCAGGAACCGCCCATTCGGATCGGGTTCACGCCGGCCATTTTCAAGAGCCGCAACCAGAATGATGTCATTGCGGCCATGAGGGTATGGGCGCAAACGGTGGCCAGGGATCGCGGCGTCCCGCTCGATCCGCACATGACGATTTTCCGCGATCTCAAGGAAGCCGAGGCCGCCATTCGCGGGCAGCAGGTGGATGCCCTGACCCTGGCCCTGCCCGAATATGCGGTTTTTTCAGATGGACTGCTGAGCGGCCCCTTCTTCCGGGACGAGGTTAACGGCTCCACGCTCGTCGAGTTCGTATTGGCGGCCGCCACGAACGGCCCCGTCCGCCAGGTGGGGGACCTGCGCAACGCCCGGGTGAGCATTCACGACGGCGAACAGGCCGACGTGGCCATGGCCTGGCTGGAAGCGCAGGTTGCGGCCGCCGGGCTGGGGCGGCTGGCGTCCGCGGCCGCCAGCGTGGAGTTGAACGAGAAGGCGTCCGCGGCCGTGTTGAGCGTCTTTTTCGGCAAGGCCGACGCCTGCCTGGTGCGGCGCGGCGTCCTGGCGAGCGTTGCGGAACTCAACCCGCAGGTGGCCAAACGCCTGGCCATCGTGGCCGCATCCGAACCGATCGTTCCCACCCTCTTCGCCTTCCGGGCCGACCTGCCGGAAGCGTCCAAGGACCGCTTCTTCCGCGAGGTTCTCCGCATCCACGAGTCGGTCGCGGGGCAGCAGGTGCTGCGGGTGTTCAAGTCGGACCGCATGCAGTCCCCGACGGCGGAGGAGGTGGCGCGGTCGGTTCGGCTATTGAACGGCTGGCGGCAGCAAATCGAGCAGGGCGCACCATGACACGCGCGCGCGTCAACCGGGCGCTGGCCCTGGCGGTGCTGGCCCTGTGGGCCGGCCTTGGGCGCGCGCCGGCGGCGGAACCGGCCGGCGGCGGCGAGGACCGCGCCGCCCCCGGAAGCCGCGTGCTGCGCATCGGGCTCTGGTTGCCCGCCTTCGTCAATTTCAATCCCAACGACGCCCGGGTCGCATCACAGGTGTGGGTCGAGAAGTGGGGCCGGAAAAGCGGCCTGTACGATGGCGCGGAAACCCGGGTGTTCGAGGATTCTTCCAACCTGGGCACGCAGATTGCGGCGGAACACTGGGACCTCATCATGTTGCCCGTGGAGGAGTTCTTCCGGGTGGGCGAGCCCCTTGGATTAACGCCCGATTTCACGGTCACGCGGGGTGACCAGCCCGGCGATGTACATGTCCTGCTGGTCCGCCGCGACAGCGGGATCGCAGAGCTGAAGAACTTGAAAGGGCACAGGATCCTGGTCGCCACGGAGCATAACCAGTTCACGGGATCCGCCTGGCTGAACGATTTGCTGGCGCGCCAGGGCCTTCCGGAGCTGGCCACGCTCGCCGAAGTCCTCGAGGGAGAGCGAAAGCCGGCCAAGCAGATTCTGCCCGTTTTTTTCGGTCAGGCGGACGCCTGCCTGGTCAGCCGGTACGAGTTCGCGGCAATGGTCGAGATGAACCCGCAAGTGGGGGAGAAGCTGGTGGTGCTGGCCGAGTCGCCGCGGCTGCTCTCGCTGGTGTTCTGCCTGGCCGCCAGCCTGGGCGCGGATCGGCGCGCCGCCCTGCGGGCATCCCTCGCCACCGTCCACAAGGACGAGGAATTCCGGCAGTTGCTCCTGCTGCAAAAGGTAACCTGCCTCGAACCGCCCGACCAAATATCGCTCGAAGCGACGCGGGTCCTTTGCGAACGCCGCCGCGCGACCGCGGCCGGGGCTGCGGCGCGGCCGCTCGACCGCGAGGCCGGCCATTCATCCCCAGGAACACCGCCATGAACGCGCTGCGCCGCCGCCCCGGCCGCCTGGGGATCCTGGCCAAGACCGCCCTCTTCGCCTGGCTCGTCAGCCTGGTCACCATGACGGTGTTTGTTGCCGTGACGCTGCCCGGCCAGAAGCGGACCTTCATCGAGAACCTGGCCTCGAAGGCGCACGGGGTCTCCGTGTCCCTGCAGGACGTGGCCGCCGGCGCGGTCGTGACCGAGGACTACGGGGCGGTCGTGGACCACTGCACCCAGGTGCTCGCGGGCGACCCCTCCATCGAGTTCCTGGTGCTGACCCGCAAGGACGGGTTCGGGCTGATAAACTACCGGGGTGGCTGGACCAGCGAGCAGATGCCCGCGGCCTGGCGCCCGGCATTGCGCGTGATCAGCTACCAGATGGATCGGCCGGCCTTCCTCGACCGGGAGGTGTTCCACTACGCGCGCCCGTTCGATTACTCGGGCATCGAGTGGGGCTGGATTCACGTGGGGTTGTCGCTGGACACCTACCGGGCCAACGTCCGCGCCTCCTATGCCCGCACGGCCTGGCTCGCCGCGCTATGCATCCTGGTGGGATTGGTCGCGTCGGTGGTGTATGCGAAGCGTAGCGTGACCCCGATCCTGCGCCTGCGCCGCACCGCCCAGCAGGTGGCCGCCGGCGACTTGAGCGCCCGCGCGGATGTCCGGAGCGGGGACGAGGTCGAGGCGCTGGCGAACACCTTCAATGCGATGACCCAGGCGGTCCAGGACCGCGAGGCGCGCGTGCGCGCGCAGAACCAGCAACTGGCGGCGCTCGTGACCGACAAGGCGCTGCACGCCGGCGACTTGGCGGCAGCCGCCCGCCGCATCACCGAGATGGCGGCCAGCACGCTCGGCGTGGAACAGGCCGGGGTCTGGCTGTTCGTGGATGAGGCGGGCGCGAGCGAGTGCCTGGACCAGTTCAACCGCAGCAGCCAGGCCCACTCCCGGGGCGTGCGCATCGAGCGCAAAGGGCACGAAGCCTACTTTGACGCCTTGAACGGGATCCGTACGCTATCGGCCGCCGACGCCTGCGCCGACCCCCGCACCGCCTGCTTCGCGGAAGCCTACCTCCGCCCGCTGAACATCGCGGCCCTGCTGGATGCCGGCATCCGGGTCGGGGGGGTCATCGTGGGTACGATCTGCATCGAACACGTGGGCCAGACGCGCGCCTGGACGTTGGAGGAGGAGAACTTCGTCGGTTCGCTCGCCGACCTGCTGGCGCTGGCGGTCGAGGCGCAGGAGCGACGCAACGCGCGGGATGAACTGGTGAAGGCCAAGGAAGCGGCCGAGGCGGCCAGCGTGGCCAAGTCGCAGTTCCTCGCCAACATGAGCCACGAGATCCGCACCCCGATCAACGGCGTGACGGGCATGCTGCAGCTGCTGGAGCGGGAGCCCTTGACGGATAAGCAGGCCCATTTCGTGGCGGCGGCCCTCAGTTCGGCCGATGCGCTGCTCACGGCGATCGGGGATGTGCTGGACTTCTCCAAGATCGAGGCCGGCTACCTGGAACTCGATTCGGCGGATTTCGTGCTCCGCAACACCGTGGACAACGCGATCCGCCTCTTCGCCGAGAAGGCGGATGCCAAGCGCATTGAACTGTCCTACGCCGTGGCTCCCGAGCTGCCCGAAACGGTGGTGGGCGATTCCAACCGGCTGCGCCAGGTGCTGATCAACCTGGTGGGCAATGCCATGAAATTCACCGATGCGGGCGAAATCCACATCACGGCCACCCTGACGGCGACAACGAGGTTCGGCATCGAGGTGCGCTTTGCCGTGCGCGACACCGGGCCGGGCATACCCGCGGCGCAGCGTGAGATCATCTTCGAGTCCTTCTCGCAAGGCGACGCCTCCATGCACCGGCGGCATGGCGGCACGGGGCTGGGGCTGGCCATCTCCCGCCACCTGGTGTCGCTCATGGGCGGAAGCCTGTGGGTGGAAAGCGAGGTCGGCCGGGGCTCCACGTTCTACTTCACGGTGCGTCTGGGGCTGGCCAAGGGCGCCACCGCTCCGGCGGCGCGCGGCCTGGTGGTGCCGCGCGACGTGCGGGTCCTGGTGGTGGACGACGCTGCCACGGCGCGGGCCGTCGCGTGCGACTGCCTGCGGACGTGGGGCTGCGTGGTCGGGGAAGCGGCCGACGCATCCCAGGCCATGCAAGAGCTGCGGCATGCCCGCGAGGCCGGGGTGCCGTATACTATGGCGGTGCTGGACGCTGGCATGCCCGGGATCGACGGTTATGGCCTGGCGCGACTGATCCGGGAGGATGCGGGCTTCGCGGCGACCCGGTTGATCCTGCTCAGCGGGTTCGCGGCACCGGCCGCGGAACGCCTGGCCGAATGCGGGATCCAGGCCGCGGTTTCCAAGCCCATGCGCGTTTCCGAGCTCTACAATACCATGATGTCCCTGGCCAACAGCTCGTGGAAACAGCCCGCGCGTCCGGCCGCCGCGCCGCCGCCCGCCACCGTGCCGGCCGGGGCCAGGATCCTGCTGCTGGAGGACAACGAGATCAACCAGGAGGTCACCCGCGAAATGCTCGCCCGGCTGGGACTCGCCTGCCGGTGCCTTGGCTCCGGCCGCCAGGCGATGGACGCGCGCGCCGAAGGAGCCTGCGACCTGATCCTGATGGACTGCCAGATGCCCGGCATGGACGGCTACGAAGCCACCGCCGCCATCCGCGCGTGGGAGCAGCAGAACTGCCCGGGTGCCAGGATCCCGATCATCGCCCTGACCGCCCACGCCATGAAGGGCGACCGGGAACGCTGCCTGGCCGCGGGAATGGACGATTACCTCCCCAAGCCGCTCCAGGTCAAAGACCTGATCGTCGTCCTCGCGAAATGGCTGGGTCAGGATCCCGGGGCCGGGCCTTTGGACCCCGCGCCGCCGGCCGCGGTCGCGGCCGATGCCGCGGGGAGCGAGCCGGCGCTGGAAGCCGTCGTCATCGAACGGTGCAGCGGGGTTCGCCCCCTGGCCAGCCGGCTTCTCCGGGCTTTCATCAAGCAGACGGAGGCCGACCTCGCGGCCCTCTGCGCCGCGGTCACCGCGGGCGATTCCGAACAGGTCGTCCGGGCGGCCCATCGGCTTAAGGGCGCCGCCGGGAACCTGGGGTTGGAGGCATGCCAGCGGGCGGCCGACGAACTGGTGCAACGGGGCAAGGCGGGCCGCACGGATGGCCTCGCGCCATACCTGGCTTTGTTGCGCGTGGAAGCAGACCGGATCGCCCGGATGAACATCTTGCAGGAGGACGAATGATATGAATGCTGTGCAAACCGAAGTTCCCACCCCGGTTACACAGTCCGGGCCAGGCCGCCCCCGGATACTGCTTGTTGACGACGACGTGACCGTGCGTTCGCTGGGCGAACATTACCTGGGCGCGGCCGGCTTCGACGTGATTGCCCTGGCCGAAGGGGGGCCCGCGACCGCCACCTTCCTGGAGCATCAGCCCGCCGCGGTCCTCCTCGACGTCATGCTGCCCGATGCCGATGGTTTCGACCTGTGCCGGGCCCTGCGCGGGATCCCGCAGGCGGCGTATCTTCCCATCGTCATGTTGACTTCGCTGAACGACGAATGCGCCATTCGCACGGCCTTCGAGGCGGGCGCCACGGAATTCGTGACAAAACCCATTAACTGGCTGCACGAATGCTACCGGCTGCGCTATCTCCTGCGCGCCGACGCGAATCTGCGCGATCTCGACCGGGCGAAGGAAACGATTACCCGGGCCAAGCAGGAGTGGGAGAAGACCTTTGACGCCATCGAGGATCCGGTGCTGCTCCTCAACCCGGATCTCACGATCCGCCGGGCCAACCAGGCGGCGGCGCGGATGAGCGGAGTTTCTTGCGCAGCCATGGTGGGTTGTGCCTGCAACGAGGCCATGCGATGCCAGCTCCCCGGCGCGGAAACGTGCCCGGCTAAACAGGCTCTCGCCCGTCACGCCCCCGTGCAAGCCGAACTGCGCGGCTTTGGCCCGGGGATGCGCGACGTGCTGGTATCCGTGGCGCCGGTCTTTAATGGCGGGCACGAACCGGCCGCCCTGGTGTACACCGTTAAAGACGTTACCGAGTACCGCGAACTCCAGAAGGAATTGCTGCACGCGCAGAAAATGGATGCCCTCGGCGTGCTGGCGGCGGGCGTCGCCCACGATTTCAACAACTTGCTCCAGGGGATCCTGGGCTGGGCCGAGCAACTCCTGGCGGAACCGCCCGCTCCGGCCGACCTCCAGCAGGGCCTCGCGCAGATGATGGACATCGCCATGAAGGGGCGCGCGCTTACCCAGCAGTTGCTCTTCACCTCGCGCAAAGCCGAAGGCAAGAAACGGCCCATTGCCGCCGGACCGATCCTCAACGAAGTGGCGGCCCTGCTGGCCCGCACGCAACCCAAAACGATCTCCATCGAGACGGAAACGCCCGGGGACCTCTGGCTGGTCAACGCGGATGATTCGCATCTGCACCAGGCGGTGATGAACCTCGCGGTCAACGCGGCCCAGGCCATGCCGGGCGGGGGCTGCCTGCGCCTGCGAGCCGCCAACGTCACCCTGGACAGCGCTTACCTTTACAGCCACCCCGACACCCACGTCGGGCCCCACATCATGCTCGCGGTTTCCGATACGGGCACGGGAATAGACCGGGCCGTGCTGCCCCGAATTTACGATCCGTTCTTCACCACCAAGGCGCCGGGTGAAGGCACGGGGCTCGGTCTTTCCATCGTCTTTGGCATCGTGCGCGATCATGGCGGTCACATCTGCTGCTACTCTGAACCCGGACAGGGCACCACGTTCAGTATCTATCTGCCGGCCCTCACGGCCACGCAAGTCGGAGAAACCAGCAGCCTCGCCAAGGCCCAACCAGGTCCGCCGGCCGGCGAAGGGAAGACCGTGCTGGTCGCCGAGGACGAACCCCTGAACCTGGGCTTGGTCGTCAGATTCCTGGAGCGCGAGCAATATCGAGTCGTTCAAACCCGCAATGGCAAGGAAGCGTTGGAACAATACCTCGCGCAGCGGGAACGGATAGATGCCGTTGTCCTGGACATGAACATGCCGCTCATGAATGGCGCGGTCTGCCTGCAAGAACTCGTCCGCCAAGGTTGCAAGGCGCCCATGTTCCTGGCCACCGGCGCGTTGCTCTCCGCCGAACGGCAGGCCGAGATTCTCAAGTTGGCTACCGGCATCGTGATGAAACCTTATCACAGGAGCGAACTCCTCGATGCGCTCGCACGCGCCCTGGCGACCTCCCGTCCCGGCACACCCGACGCGACAAAGCCCTAGTGGCACAGCATCCCGGCATTCGGAATGATGACCATGATGCAGTCGGCGCGGCGGTAACTCTGCCTGATGCTGCTTTCATCTTTTGCACGCAAATGCGATCGAGAATCGGCGATTGATGATCACTCGATCCATTTGACCAGCCGTGAACTACGATCAAAGTGTTGGCCTGAAAAAACGCAATTTACCGGGTTGAAACGAGCAATGGTTTTCAGTATAAGTATTTCGTGGGAGGGGGAGTATGTCACTAAACAAAGCAGAAGTGCAGAAGTTCGTTCGCCGCTTGCTGGTCGAACGCGATGCGTCGCAAATTCAGGATCAACTCGAAGCGGACACTTCGGAATTGCCGCCGCGCATTCAGAACCTGGGTCGGATTGATCGCGCCTCCATGGAGCGCCGATGGAAGGCATTGAACAAGCCTGATGCGGTGCGGCCGCTCGTTCAACAAGATCCGGAAGCCTTGCAAGTTTATGAGCGCCATATCGAGAACCTGCTGGGCGAGGTCCGGCTGCCGGTAGGCTTGGCAGGGCCTTTAAGAGTTCATGGCTTATTTGCTTCGGGAGACTACTATCTTCCTTTGGCCACAACCGAAGCGGCGTTGGTGGCCTCGTATAACCGCGGCTGCCAGGCGATTTCCCAAGCCGGGGGATGCACCTCGGTACTGCTGGCCGAGGGGGTGTCCCGCAGCCCCGGCTTTATATTTGCGCGGGTGGCCGACGCGGGCCGATTCGCCATCTGGGTCTCTGAGCAGGAAACCTTACTTAAGGAGGTGGTTGCGACCACCACGCGCCATGGTCGGCTGGACGATATCCGTTTCACGATGGAAGGCAACCACCTCTATCTCCACCTGGTGTTTCAAACCGGTGACGCGGCCGGGCAGAACATGGTAACGCTGGCCACCGCCGCAGTGTGCCAGTGGCTGGTGGAGCATGCCCCGGTCAAGCCCCGGGAGTTTTTCGTGGAAGCCAACATGTCCGGCGACAAGAAGGCCAGCATGCAGTCCTTCCTCGGGGTGCGGGGCAAGAAGGTTTGCGCCGAGGTCGTGTTGGCCGCGGACCTCGTCGCCTCGCGGCTGCGGACCACGCCGGACAAAATGGAAAGCTATTGGAAGATGTCGGCCATGGGCGGCATCTTGAGCGGGACCATCGGGGTGCAGGGACATTATGCCAACGGGCTGGCGGCCTTGTTCATTGCCACTGGGCAGGACGTGGCCTGCGTGGCCGAAGCCGCGGTCGGCGTGACGCGCCTGGAAGTGGTGGATCAGGGTGCGCTGTATGCCACCGTAACCCTGCCGAACCTGATCGTGGGCACCGTCGGCGGAGGCACTGGCTTGCCAACGCAGGCGGCCTGCCTGGACATCCTGGGGTTGCGCGGCGGCGGCAAGGCCAACGCCCTGGCGGAAGTCTGCGCAGCCTTGTGCCTGGCGGGCGAGCTTTCCATCATCGCGGCATTGAGCGCCGGTCATTTCGCCGCCGCGCATGGCAAGCTGGCGCGGGGTGCGGCCACCCCAGACCAACCGCAACCATGAGGCCGCCGGCAGACAACGCATGACTACGGATCAACAGGGCTGGCGCCGTTTTTGGATTTATCAGCGGGAACGGTTTCCGCTCGCGGCGCATGGGCCGTTGATCGCGTGTTTCAGCTTCTGCGCGGTCAGCTATTCGGCGCAGCTGCGCGGCGGGTTGCCGGCGTGGCCCGCCGCGGCGGTGGCTTTCTTCAGTTGCCTGTGCTCGTTCCTCCATCTGCGCATTGCCGATGAGTTCAAGGACTTCGAGGAGGACCGCCGCTATCGCCCGTACCGGCCGGTGCCGCGCGGCCTGGTCCGGTTGCGGGAACTGGGGTGGATCTGGGCCGCCACCGCGCTGGCGCAACTCCTGCTGGCCATCTGGCTGGATGCGCGGCTGGTGATCGTACTCCTGGCCACCTGGGCTTACCTGGCGCTGATGACCCGTGAGTTCTTCGCCCGCCGCTGGCTGAAGGCGCGGCCCGTTATTTACATGCTCTCGCACATGATCATCATGCCGCTGGTGGATTTCTATGCCACGTCCTGCGACTGGATGCCGGTCCACCTTGGGGTGCCGCGCGGCTTGTTCTGGTTCCTGGCGGTCAGCTTCTTTAACGGCATCACGCTCGAGCTGGGCCGAAAAATCCGCGCGCCGCAGGATGAAGAAACCGGCGTGGAGACCTACACGTTCCTCTGGGGGCGGCCGCGGGCCGTGACCGCCTGGTGCGGCGCGCTGGCGGTGACCGCGGGCCTGGGCGTCATGGCCGCCACGCAGATCCAGTTTGTTGGTCCAGCCCTGGCCATTTATGCGCTGCTGCTGGCGGGCGCCTTGGCGGTGGCCATACGGTTCCTGCGCCAGCCGGGCACCGCCCGCGCCAAAGCCATTGAAACCGTCTCCGGGATCTGGACCATGGTGCTTTACCTGACGCTGGGCGCCATTCCCCTGCTGGTGAAAGTTGGGATCCAGCCATGAGTTCGTCTTTCTTTTTATGGACAGACCCCGGCGGGCGGGAAGCCCCGCTGGGCGGTAAGGCCCGCGCCCTCTGGTTGCTCGGGCAGGCGGGGTTTGCGGTGCCGCCATGGCTGGCGGTTTTGCCTGTGACGGGGCGGGCGTTCGACCTGCCGCCGGAAACCGCAATCGCCTTGCTGCACACCTTGCAACAGGTGGATGCCGCGGTCACCCTTTGGGCCGTGCGATCCTCGGCCGCGGACGAGGACCAGGCGGAATACTCCTTTGCCGGGCAGTTGGAAAGTTTCCTGAATGTGCCGGCCGCCGACGTGCCGGCGCGGGTGGCGGATGTGCGCCGGTCAGGTTTTTCGGACCGCATCTTGGCCTACCGGAAGGAGCATGGCCTGACCGGCGACATTCCCTGTCCCACCGTGATGGTCCAGGCCATGGTGCCCGCGGATTGCGCGGGGGTGGCCTTCAGCGCGGACGCCGTGGCGGGCCAGTGGGATACCGCGGTGGTCGCGGCCGTCCGGGGCTTGGGGGAGGCGCTGGTATCCGGCCGCCGGAATGCCGACACTTTCAAGGTTGACCTGGAAGGCCGCGTTGGCGAGCGCCGGTTGAGCGAGCCCGGCGGCCCGGTGCTGAGCGACCGCGAGATCGCGGACGTCGCCGTCCTCAGCCGCCGCGCGGAAGCGTTTTTCGGCCGGCCACAGGACATCGAATGGGCACTGGCGCAAGGCCGGCTGTTCCTGCTGCAGTCCCGCCCGATCACCGCGCTGGACCGGGTTGCGGATTCGCGCGCCACGCGCCGAATCTGGGACAACAGCAACATCGCGGAGAGCTACGCCGGCGTGACGACGCCGCTCACCTACAGTTTCGCGCGATACATCTACGAGGAGGTGTACTGGCAGTTCTGCCGCCTGCTGGGCGTGCCGGAAAAAAAGCTCGAGGAACACGCGGACATCTTCGGCCGGATGCTCGGCCTGGTCCGTGGCCGTATTTATTACAGCATGCTGGATTGGTATCAGGCCCTGGCCCTCTTGCCGGGCTTTACCTTCAACCGCCAATTCATGGAACAAATGATGGGGGTGAAGGAGGGGTTGCCTGAGGATCTCGCGCGGCGGTTCGAGCAGGCCAGCGTGCGCGCCCGGCTTGCGGACCTGCTGCACTTGTTTTCAACCATCATCGGGTTGCTGGCGGCGCGGCGCAACCTGCCAAAAATCAAGGCGGCGTTCCAGGCCCGGCTCCATGCCGCCCTGCAGGAACCGCCGGTCGGTTTCGACCGGCAGCGGGCGGATGAGTTGGCGGCGCACTATCGCGATCTGGAACGGCAGCTGCTGACCCGCTGGGACGCGCCGATGATCAACGACTTCATGGCCATGGTGTATTTCGGCGTGCTGCGCAGCCTGTGCGGAAAATGGCTGGGCGCCGAGTCGCTGGCCAACGACTTGGTGGGCGGTTGCGGCGGGATGGTCAGCACCGAGCCGGCCCGGCGCGTGGAAGAGCTGGCCGCGCTGGTGCGCCGGCAACCCGGCCTGGCCCAGGTGTTGTGCCAGGGCCGGCCCGAGGCGGCGCTCGCGGCGCTCCAGGGCGATCCTGAACGGGCTGAGTTGCTGCGGCAATACCTGGACAAGTTCGGCGATCGCTGCATGGAAGAGTTGAAGTTGGAGAGCCCCACGCTCCGCGAGGGTCCCGAGTTGCTGGTCCGCGCCATTGGGCGGCTGGCCTGGCATACGAAGGGCCAACCCCGGGCGCCATACAACGCGCGGGAGCAGGCAGAACAACGGGTGCGAGCCGCGCTGGCCGCTCATCCCGTGCGCTCTTGGATATTCCATCGCGTCCTGGCGCGGGCCCGGGGCTACGTGCGCGACCGCGAGAATCTGCGCCTCGACCGGACCCGGCTTTTCGCGCGGGTCCGCCGGGTTTTCACCGAAATCGGCCGGCGCCTGTGGGCCTTGAACCGGCTGGAGGCCCCCGGGGATATCTTTTACCTCACCGTGCAGGAAGTGCTGGGTTATGTGGAGGGCACCGCGAGTTGCGCTGATCTGAAGGGGATGGTGGCCGTGCGCCAGCGTGAGTTTGAGCAATATCGCGCCACTCCGCCGCCGGCCGATCGGTTTGAAACCCTGGGAGTGGTCTATGTCGGCAACGCCTGCCAGGCCGCCATCCAGGCGCCCGCTGCGCAAGGGGATTACCGAACGGGTACGCCATGCTGTCCCGGGGTGGTCCGCGGGCGGGCGCGGGTGGTCATCACCCCCCAGGGCGCCGAGATGCTGCCCGGCGAAATACTCGTGGCATCGCGCACGGATCCGGGCTGGGTGATATTATTCCCTGCTGCTGCCGGATTGGTGGTGGAGCATGGCAGCCTGCTGTCCCATTCGGCCATCGTGGCCCGTGAACTGGGGCTGCCCGCGGTGGTGGCCCTGGCTGGCGCCACCGCCTGGCTGCAAACCGGCGATTGGATCGAGCTGGACGGCGCGGCCGGCACGGTCCGCCGCCTGCTGCCGGGGGAGTTGGCGCATGCCTAGTGAGATCGCGCAGCGCGCCGATTTCGGCACCATCCGGTATGCCCAGTGCTGGGAGGATGCCGACATCCTGGTGCAGGCACTGCGTCCTGCGCCGGGCCAAACGCTGGTCAGCATCACCTCGGCCGGCGACAACACCCTGGCCTTGCTGACCGGGGACCCGGCCCAAGTCGTCGCCGTGGACCTGAGTCCGGCGCAGCGGGCCTGCGCCTGGCTGCGCGTGGCGGCCTATCAAGCCCTGCAGCATGCTGAATGGCTGGCGTTGCATGGATCGCGCGCGAGCGACGCGCGCCGCGGTTTATACGCCAAATGCCGCGCGGCGTTGCCGGAGGCCGGCCGCGGGTTCTGGGATGCGCACCTGCCGGACATTGACCGGGGCATTGGACAGGCCGGCAAGTTCGAACAATACTTCGCGCTGTTCCGCCGTTACGTGCTGCCCTTGATTCATGGCCGTGGCGTCGTGGAGCGCCTGCTGCAAAAACGGGATCCAACCGGCCGCCGTGAGTTTTATGACAAGGTCTGGGCCAACCGCCGCTGGCACGGGCTGTTCAGGCTGTTTTTTTCGCGCCGGCTGATGGGGTGGCTGGGTCGTGATCCCCAGTTTTTCCGCTATGTCCAGGGAAAGGTCGCCGAACAAATCCTGGAGCGTACCCGGCATGCGCTCGTGGTCCTGGAGCCGGATCAGAATCCCTATTTGCACTGGATCCTGAAAGGCTGCCATGGCGCGGCGTTGCCGTTGGCGTTGCGGCCGGAGCATTTCGTGGCCATCCGCGACCGCGTCCAGCGGGTGGATTGGCGCGTCGGGGCGCTGGAGGACGTGCTGGAGACCATGCCGCCCGGCAGCGTGGACGGGTTCAATCTATCGGATATCTTTGAATACATGGCGCCGGACAACACGGAGAAGCTGCTGCGCGCCATTTTGCGGGTGGCCCGGCCGGGGGCGCGGCTGGTCTACTGGAACATGCTCGTTCCCCGCTCGCGCCCGGAAAGCCTGGCTAACCGGCTTGACCCGCGGCCGGATGTGGCCCAAGCGCTCTTCCCGCGCGACAAGGCCTGGTTCTACAGCCGGCTGGTCGTGGAGGAGGTGCTGGACCCATGAACCCGTGGCTGGCGGTGATCTTGGCGTTGGCCGCGTTGGCGGTGATCCTGCTGGGCGCCGGCTATAGCGTACGCCGCGGCACGTGTTCCGCGGAAACCGGGCGCAAGAGCGTGCACCTCCTGCTGGGCTGCCTGGCCATGGGTTTCCCTTGGATCTTCCGGGCCATCTGGCCCGTGTGGTTGCTTGCCGCCCTGGCCCTGCTGGCGCTGGCCGTCATCCGGGTCCTGCGTCCGGCCGCGTCGCCGGAACGCCGCGCGTTGCATGGCGTGCGCCGCGAAAGCTATGGTGAGTTCTGCTTTCCCCTCGGGGTCGCCATGGTGTTTTCGATCAGTTCCATGGCGCGCACGCCCTATCTGCTGGCGGTGGCCGCGTTGACCTTGGCCGACGCCGCCGGCGCCCTGGTGGGACAGCGCTGGGGCCGGCACGTCTACGCGACCGATGAGGGCACCAAAACCTGGGAGGGGTCGCTGGCCGTCCTGGGAGTAACGTTCGTCGCCGCATGGTTGCTGCTGCAGTTGGGCGCCAACCGGCCGCCATGGAACGCGTTCCTGATGGCCCTGTTGATCGGGTTGCTGACCATGCTGGTGGAAGCCATCGCCTTGCGCGGTTTCGACAATCTTTTTATTCCTGTATTGGTATGGATCCTGGCGGATCGGTATGCGCAGCTTGACACCGTGGCACTGGCCGTGCGCCTGCTGGTGCTGGCCCTCATTGCCGTCGGGATGTCGTGGTGGCGCAAGGGCACCCGGTTGAACGAAACCGCTGTGATGGGCTGCGCCGTCCTGCTTTACATGGCCGGATTCCTGGCCGGTTGGCCATGGCTCGTTCCGCCCCTGGTAACCGCGGGCGTCTATTACCTGCTGAACCGGTCGCCAGAACGCGAAAGCCGCCATACGCTCGGCGCTGCTTCGGCCGTGCTGGGTCCGGCTTGTTTCTGGCTGATGCTGCATGGAATCAGTCCCGGCCCGGCCGATTTCTTCTGCTATGTCATTGGGTTCGGTTGCGCTTGCGCGCTCATGGCGGCCGCGGAATGGCAGGCCGCGCCAGTACCCGCCTGGTTGCATCTGGCCGGCGCCGCAACGGTCGGCGCGCTCTCCGCAATCCCGGGTTTGGCGCTGGCGAATCCCGCCCGTGGTGTTGGCGTGGCGGTGGCCTTGGTATGGTGCGGGTGCCTGGTCGCGGCCACCTTCTTTCAGGTCGTAGAACTGCAGCGCCGAGTGGATCATGGCCGGGACATCCGTTGGCTGATCCAGGGTGCCATCAACCTGCTGCTGGCCACCGGAGGTCATTGGTTATGAAAGTGGAATGTTTTCAGGAGCCCCAGTTCGCCATGATGGGGGCGCGCGCGCAAGCGCCCGCGCTGCCGCGGTTCGATGCGCGCTGGCTGGAGTTGCACCGACCCGATTTGCATGTCCTGGCCGTGGATGGCGGCGTGGTGGTCGGCCGCTGTTCGTGCTGGTGGTCCGCGGTTCCGGACTATCCCCCGGGCCCGGCGGCCATGCTGGGACATTTCGATGCCGTGGACGAAACCTCGGCCCAGGCGGTGCTGACAGAGGCCTGCTGGCGCGCGCGGGGTGCCGGCCGGCGATTTGCCATCGGCCCCATGGACGGCAACACCTGGCGGCGCTATCGGTGGATCACCGATCCCGGGTCCGAGGCGCTGTTCATGATGGAGCCGGCCAACCCGCCGGAATATCCCGGGTGGTGGGCCTCGGCCGGGTTCCGTCCCCTGGCCGAATACCAGTCGGCGCTCATCACAAAACTGGACGGCGTGGACGAGCGCCTGCAGCGCGTGCGGGACCGCCTCGCGGCCGCCGGCGTCCAGATCCGGACGCTCGACATGCCACAGTTCGAACAAGAGTTGCGTCGCATTTACTCCGTCTCGGTCGTCGCTTTTGAGCATAACTTCCTCTACACCGCCCTGGCGGAGCCAGATTTCCTCGCTCAATACCTGCCGTACCGCGAGCAGATCGTGCCCGCGTTTGTGTTTCTGGCCCTGCACCACGAGCGTTGCGTGGGGTTCATGTTTTCGATCCCCGATTATTACCGGCGCAAGTCCGGCCACCCGCTGGACACGTTGATCCTTAAAAGTGCCGCCGTGCTGCCGGGGCGTCTCTACGCCGGCATGGGCAACTTGATGGCCGAGATGACGCACCACGCCGCCGCGCGCGCGGGCCTTAAGCGGGTCATCCACGCCCTGGCGCTGGCGGACAACCCCGTGACCAATATAACCGCTAGGTACGGCGAAATTATGCGGCGATACACGCTGTATGTTAAGCCGCTTGGCGATGAATGAGAACATGGCCCTGCGGCTTGGGCAACAAGCCGATCTGCAGCCCGGAAAGCCCGCTATCATTGATTGGGATCGAGGCCGTCACCGGGTCTGGACCTTTGCCGACCTGGCGTGCGCCAGCGCGCAAACCGCCGATCTCTTTCGATCCTCAGGTCTTGCCTGCGGAGACGTGGTTCTGCTGGCGCAACCCATGTCGGCCGAACTCTACATCTTGCTGCTGGGCGCCTGGCGGGCGGGGCTGACCGCGATGTTCATCGATCCCGGCCAGACCCGGACGACGGTGAATGCCTGCGTCAGCATGATCCCCCCCAGGGCGCTGGCAGGACCATGGATGGCCCATGCCTGGGCGCTGACGTCGCGTGCCTTGGGCGCCATCCCAACGCGCATAACGACCCGGGGTTGGTGGCCAAGAGGCCGCGCGCTGAAACTCAATCCACGCGCGCCGGGCGGTGGCATCATGGAACACCGCGATGCTGCCGATCCCGCGCTGATAACCTTCACCAGCGGCAGCACTGGCCAGCCCAAGGCCATCGTCCGTTCCCATGGATTCCTGGCAAGACAACATGCCGTCATTGAGCGGGAGTTGCGCCTTGAACCGGGGCAGGTTGACCTTGCCGCCATGCCGATTTTCCTTCTGGCCAACTTGGCTTCGGGGGTGACATCGGTGATTCCGCGCGGCCCGGTGGCTAGGCCTGCCGCCATCGATCCGGCCCCGGTGCTGGCCCAGGCGGAGCAATTCCAGGTCACTCGTGGCGGGGCGTCGCCGGCTTTCTGGGAAATCCTCTGCAACGCCCAGGCTCCTGGGCGGAAGGCGTTGGCGCAGTTGAAACAGGTGTTCACCGGTGGCGGGCCGGTATATCCGGATCTCATGCGGCAACTCCAGGCTGCGGCGCCGGATGCACGCATTGTCGCCGTATATGGTTCCACGGAGGCCGAACCCATCGCCACCCTGGCCCTGGACGATCTGCCCCTGATGCACGCCAATCATCGAAGCCTGTTGCCGCTGGGCCGGCCAGTGCCGGGCATGGAAGTTAAGATTATGCGCGATCAATGGGGCAGGTCCCTGGCGTTCAAGAATGAAACTGATTTTCAAGACGCCCTCCTTGCGCCGGGCCGGATTGGCGAAATCATCGTGTCCGGCCCGCTGGTCATTCCCGGTTACTGGCAGGGACGGGGTGACCAGGAAACCAAGATTCGGGCCGGGAACGTGGTCTGGCATCGCACGGGCGACGCCGGTTGCTGCGACAACGATGGCAACCTGTGGCTGGCTGGTCGTTGCTCGGCCAAGGCTAACCTGCGCGGCCGCACAATCTATCCACTGGAACTGGATTTGCTGGGCCGTACCGTGGCCGGAGTCCGCCGGGTCGCGCTTATCCAAGCCGGCCAACAACCGGTCGTGGTGGTCGAGACGGGTGACCCTGGTTGCTTATCCAGGTTGCAGGCGGCACTGTCGGCCGCCGGCTTGTCCGGCGTGCCGGTTCATCAAATAAAGAAAATGCCGATGGACCGGCGCCATAATGCGAAGATCGATTATTCGCGCTTGCCGTCATTGTACCCCGCGCCGAAGTAAAACATGCCGCCTGGAATATGCCCTGCGGCAGCGGGTTGCGGGGATGCGGAAACCCCGCGAAAACGGACAATTGCAATAATTCACAAGCGACGGCGGGTCGGGCGGTTCCGCGTTCGAGTCTCGCCGGGTGCGCCATGCCGCGTCCCCGGGACGCGCATCATGCAAACTCCAACCCGGCTTCGCGGTGGCGGCCCGGCGCAGGAGAGAATTCGATCCGTGGCCTGATGCAACTGCGAAATTTTCAATCTCGATCATTGACTTTACGGAACGGGTCGTGTATCGACCAGAATGAAATAGCCGGTTTGGTTCGGGTGCGCGAGCCTCCTGCCCGGCGCGGTAAACAAGTTCTGCTCGCAAGTATGGAAAGGACAAAGCAATGAGTATTCCGCGGTTCCTGTTTACCTGCATTCTGATCCTGGTGGCCTGTTTGGGCGTAGATGTGTCGGCGCAAGCCACGTTGCCGGCTTTTCATACGGGGCCATGGTCTAACAATGTTCCACCCGCGGGTTGGACCTTCACCGGCTTGGGAACGCCCCAGTATGCCGACTACGACGGCGCCGGCTTTGGCGCGGGCAAGCTGGATACTTCCGGCGACATGATCACCGTCAATTTTGACAGCGCCCCGGGAACGGTGGCTTACTGGATCAAGGGTAATACGCTGTCCGGAGCTTATGTATTTAAAGTTGAGGAATCCGCAGATGGAGGAACTTGGTCGGATGTGGTAGCCTATAATGGCGCAGGGATCACTTCGTCCGCGGTGCCGACGACCAACGCGCTGCTCAGCGCCTCCCGCTTCGTTCGTTTCAACTATGTGACCAAGGTCGGTGGCAACGTGGGCGTGGATGGCATTGCCATCAGTTCCGGCGGGCCGGCCGTGTTCCAGGTGACGCTGGACAAGGCTGACGGATTCCAGGTGATACAGGGAACCAGCACGTCGGTCACCGCGACCGCCGCCAATGGAACCGCTCCTTATACCTACGGCTGGTCCAGCACGCTGGGCGGCACCTATTACACGGCCGTGGCCAATGTCTTCACCATTTTGGGCACGGCACCTACCGGTTCTTTTACGGCCACGGCAACAGCGACGGACGCTGCCGCGCAGTCCACGAACAAGACGGTGAGCTTCAGCGTGGTCACCGCGCCGACAACGTATCCCATCACCATCACGCCGCCCACCCATGGGACGGTCTCCACCACCCCGGCGACCGAAACGACGGCCGGAACAACGGTGACGATTACCGCGACGCCCGACAGCGGCTACCAGGCCGACACGATCACCGTGGTGGATGCAGCCATGAACCCCGTGACCGTGACCGGCAACACGTTCACGATGCCGGCCGCGGGCGTGACGGTCACCGTAACCTTCACGTCCGTGCCCGCCGAAGGCATTTTGGCCTACCGCTTCACTTCGGCGCCGCACTTGCAGGTGACGACCAAGGACGCGAATGTCGACGTGTCGGCCATGTCCATTTCTGCGGGCACCATTGAAACTAATATTACCTCTGCGGCATTTCCCAATCCGCCTTTAATCGAAGAGACGGGTGGGTGGAATGGAGAGAGCCAGGCGGCGGCCAAGTGCTACCAGTTCACGATCACGCCCCAGGTGGGCTACCCGGTGACGATCAACGGCATCTTCTTCCGCGCTTATGCTACGTCGGCGGGTCCCTCGGGAATGGGATATAACATTGGCGGCGGATTGGCCACGTATGAAGTCAATGCACCCAGCGCCGCGCTCCTGGTTGTCAGCCAGGCCGTGGTGGGCGTAGATAACCAGACCTCGCCCATTGTGGTGCAGATTCAAGGCTGGACCAACGGGTCCCGCGCCAGCAGCGGCGCTGGAGTATTCCGGTTGGATGACGTGGTGATTTACGGCACCGTTTCCAGCGGCGGCGGCATCGACAACCCCAGCGCGTTTTCTGCTACCGGTGGCAACGCGGTCGTAGACCTGGCTTGGACTGCGAATGCCAGCAACGATGTCGTGATGATTGCCTACAACACCAGCTCCACCTTTGGCGCGCCGTCCGGTACATATGGCGTGGGCAATGAAATCGCTGGCGGTGGCAAGGTCATCTTCCGGGATCGCGCCCCGGGTTACCAGCAGGCCGGGCTGACCAATGGGCAAGCCTATTATTATCGAGCCTGGTCGGTGCGTGGCGAGACCAACTATTCCTCGGGCGTGGCGGCTTCGGCCACTCCGTGGAACGGGGTCAACAACCCGTCTGGCGTTACCGCCACGGGCAGCAACGCGGCCGTGACCATGGCGTGGACGCTCAACGCGAACAGCGATCCGGTCATGGTGGCCTACAACACGACCTCGATCTTCGGCGAGCCGAGCGGGACCTACAGCGTGGGCGGCGAAATCCTCGGTGGCGGCAAGGTGCTCTACATGGCCGGCGGCACCGGGTTCCAGCAGCCCGGGCTGACCAATGGCCAGACCTACTGGTTCCGCGCCTGGTCCGTGGCCACGGGGCCTGAGTACTCCTCGGGTTATACCGTTTCCGCCACGCCCGTGTCCGGCCCGTTACAGCCGCCCGGCATCCTCGCGGCATCCTCCGTAAGCTCCAATCATTTTACGGCCAACTGGACAGCGCCCGAAGGCGCTACCAGCTACCTGCTGGACGTGGCCACGAACGAAGCGTTCCGCTACAGCGCGGGCCGGCGCGCCACCGACCTGAACCCGGGCGACCTGATGATCGTGACGGTCAATGCGCGCACCAACACCACCTCCCAAAAAGGCTTTGATGCCGTTCCGTTGGTGGACTTGGATCCGGGCGCCACGATCATGTTTACCGACAACGGATGGAGCAACGGAACCTGGCGCACGACGAGCGAAGGCGTGGTGACCTATGTCGCTCCGGGCGCGGTGACCGCGGGCACGGTGTTGTCATACCGCAATGTCAACGAAAACGGCTTCACCAAGACCGGGAGTTTCGACCTGTCGGTCTCCGGGGACAACATCCTGGTTTACCAGGGCTCGGCGGAAATCCCGTTGTTCGTCTACGGCATTGGCTGGAGCAGCGCCACGCCGTGGGTCACCAATGGCGCCAATGTTACGGGTAATAACTCTGAAATTCCTCCGGCATTGAGCGTCGAAGCCTTCACGATCGCCACCCTGGGGCGCAGCAACAACTATCAATATGTGGCCGCTAACGGCACGACGGGAAGCAAGGCTGAACTGCTGCAAAAAGCAGCGACCAGCGGCAACTGGGTCGGCAGCAGTTTCGACGCCTATGCCAAATTCACCCCCGACTTCACGGTCGGCGGCGGGGGCGCGGCCAACGACTTCGTGCCTGGCTACCGCAACCGGCCAGTCAGCGGCACCAGCGAGGTAGTCACGGGCCTGGTCGATAACTTCACCTATTACTATCGCGTGCGCGCCGTCAGCGCCTCGGAGACCAGCGGGTACTCCGCGATCACCAACGTAACCACCGGGGGTGGAACGCCAAGCCCGACCTATGAGAGCTGGGCGGTTGCCCACGGGCTGGATCCGGCTTCGCCCAGCGGCCAGCCCGGCGCTAATTACGACAGCGATGCGGACAGCAACTACGAGGAGTTCGTGGCAGACACGGATCCAACCAACCCGAACTCCTGCTTCCCGTACTTCGTGACGAACTTCCCGGGCACGGCCGTGATCACGATCTGGGCCGGGCCGCCGACCACCAACAGCCGCATCTACGACGTGTGGGTGGCGACCAATCTGCGGCCGCCCCAGGTCTGGACCGGGTTCAACTTCAACCGGCGCGGCGCGGACAATGGCAGCGCTATCGGGTTCACCGTAACCAACACCGGCGCCGGCCGATTCTATCGCTCCGGCGTCAAGGTGCCGTAAAGACATTCGGATCAAAACGTGGCGCTGCGTGCGCCGTTAAAACCACCCCGGCCTGCGGCCACCCCTCCTTGAAAAGGAGGGGAGCCGATGCGGGTTCCCATCTCCGTGGCAACCCCAGATGACCACGCTTCATGATCTAGGCGAGTGCGAGGTGGTCCGCCGGTTGGCCAAGCTGGCTGGTGGTCACCCGGACCTGCGCGTGGGCATTGGCGACGATGCCGCCGTGGTGCCCGGCGGGGACGAATCCTGGGACTGGGTGCTGACCACTGACCCCGTGGTTGAACAAGTCCACTTCACGGCAGATGCCCCGGCCGCAGCCATCGGGCACAAGGCCGTGGGCCGGGTGCTGAGCGACCTGGCCGCCATGGGCAGCGAGCCGCTGTGGCTGCTGGTCAACGTGGGGGCGCCGGCCACCCTGCCGTGGATCCGCCTGGAGCAGGTGTACCAAGGCGCCACGTCCCTGGCCCGCCGCTTCGGCGCGACGATTATCGGGGGCGACATGACTACCACCCCCCAGCTTGAACTGCACGTGTTTGGCATGGGCCGTGTGCCGCGAGGCACCGCGCTGACCCGGGCCGGTGCGCGGCCGGGCGATGCGCTGTACGTCACCGGCGCCCTCGGCGGCAGCCGCCTGGGCCGCCACCTGGCCTTTGAGCCCCGGGTGCGCGAAGGGGCGTGGTTGCGGGCGGAACCATGGGCCACGGCCATGATGGACGTGAGCGATGGCCTGGCCGCCGACCTGCCGCGGCTATGCGCAAGCAGCGGGGTGGGGGCGGAAATAGACGCCGCGGCGATCCCCCTGCACCCGGATGCCGGCGCCATGGCGGATGGGCGGCCGCCCCTGGCGCATGCGCTGGAAGACGGCGAAGATTTTGAACTGCTGTTCACTGTGCCCGCCGACAGGGCCAAGAAGTTCGAGCTGGCCTGGAACGCGACGTTCACCCTGCCATGCACCCGGATCGGCACGGTCCTTCCCGTCAGCGCCGGGTTGGAGATAAGAATGGCCGATCAATCACGGCAGGCGCTGGCGCCTGGCGGCTACGAGCATTACCGGACCTGACCGCTCGCCGGTTCCGCTCCGGGCCCCGCCGCAACCCGGTCAAATCGCGCCGCCACCTCCGGGATGGCCGTCAGCTTGCGGTACAGAAGGTCTGCGATGTAGGCGTTGCCGGCCTCGGTATAATGGCCGGCCGCATGATCGTAATGCAGCGCCCCCGCGGGGATAAACAGGGGGGGCACGGCATTTGCCGGCAACCGGCGAAAGTCATCGACAAGGTCGATAAAAAGAATGCCATGCTGTTGCGTGAACTGGCGCAGCATCTGCCGCCAGACATCCCCGGCGTTGGGTTTGCGGTCGCCTTCGGTGGGCAGGAACGCCACGACCAGGATCCGCCCGGCCGCGCGGTCTTGCTGCGCCAGGGTTTCAAATATTTTAGCGCACACGGCTGGCGTGTCCACACGCCGCGGTTGGGTCGTGCCCGCATCGGTCCCCGTTGCGCTGGAGGCTGGCCGGCCCAGGATCCACTCGGAGAGCAATTGGGGCGCACGCAGGCGCATGAACGCGCCGCCGTACCGCGAGGCCCAGGTGGCGTAGGATGCCTTGCGCGGCACGGGCGTGTTGCGTACCTCCAAGCGTCCGTTTTGCAGCGTCAGGATGGGCTTGCCGTAGCCGGAAACCGTGTCGGTTTCCATGCGATCAAAATCCCATTTGATAATCGCAAACAGATGCACGTCGTGCTCAAGGGGGCGGCCGTCGCGCGCATACCAGAGATAAGCCTGGTCAATCCCGTAGCCGCCCTGGCCCATGTTCACGACCTCGAGGCGCGCATCTTTTTGCTCAAGCTGCGCACACCAGGTTTGGTCGTTGGCCACCCCGTAGCCAAGGGTGAACGAGTCGCCCGAACAGATAACGCGGACCTTGCCCGGCGCCACGTTGGTGGTGGTGGGCGTATCGGCCCGGAATCCCTGCGCATTGATGCGCACCTCTTTGCCGGGTCCGTACATATCCGGGACGTGGGCATCCGGCGTGTTGACCCAGCCGAGTTGAGGGTCGTATTCCGTGTGGCGGCGTTCGGCAACCTGGGGTGGCGCATCGCGTTGGCGGTCCGCGGCGGCGCGCAAGGCTTGATACTCGCGCCAAGCCGTCCAGTAGCCGGCCAACCCCTCGGCCAGCAGCAGCAACCCCACCAGCACCAGCAGGTTGCCGGCCAGCAATTTCAGGCAGCCTGGCTTTTGCGCGCCCATGCCGGAACTATAGCCAGAACCCGGCCGGGTGGCGAGGCCTTATCCACGGCCAGGTGCCGCCGTTCCCTGTATCTGGCAACCGCAACACCGCACCCAGAACTGCCGGCAGGATTGCCTGGCGGTTCCATGGCCCGATCAGCGTGACTGTTTTGTTCATGGCGTGGTGCCGGTCGCCCCGGGTTGCGGGATGGCCTGCATGTGCTTAAGTCGTTCCGCGACGAGAGATTCTTCCGGTTCTCCTTGAAGATCTTCCCGGGCCTGTTCCAGGGTGATACGGGCGGTGGTCAAATCCCCGCCACGTTCCTGCACGTCGGCCAACTGCAGGGCCAGGGCGGCCCGGATGGCCGGCGGCTTGGTCCGGGCGCGGGCCAACTCGTTGGTAAGTATGGACGTTGCGGTTGCGTAGTTGCCAAACTCGGTATACACCCCGGCCAGGTAGGCTTGGGGTTCCGGGTTGGTCTGCATCACGACCTTGGCCCAGCGCAAGGCGTTGTCGGCCTGGCCCGCGGCGGCATATATTTGTACCAGTCGCTTGGCCAAAATGGATTCCGACGCCGGCTCGACTTCGATAAGGCGCTCGTAAACCGATGCGGCCTCGAGCGGCAACCCCTGCTGCTCATAGTCGGCCGCCAGGGCTTTCAATCGGTCTGGCGGCGCGTTGCGCTCCGTGGGAAGAAGTTCTGCCCGTGCTGCGCCAAGCCAAGCCACCCCGCCCAAAACAATGATCCACCACCTCATGACAACATCCCCCTTGAATGATTTAAAATACCCCCCCCGCGAGCGTTTGTAAAGATGGAGAACATTGCCGCAGCGGTTAAGAAAGCCCGGTTTTGGGGGTGGGCAGTGGTAGCGCGCTGATAT
>CAZAYP010000043.1:0-49046 GCA_964489425.1 uncultured Verrucomicrobiota bacterium
CCCGGTCCACCTCGTCTTCCGGCACCGTGCTTGTCAAGATGTGGGTAAAGATGAGATCCTGAAGGCCGGGCACCAGTCTTGCGCCCACCGATAGTGCACCTGGCTGGTTCAATCCCGGCTGTGTCGCGAATGAGATTGCCACGATGGTGCGTGGGTGTTAAATATGGCCAGCGTCATACTAATCCAGTCAAAATGTGATTCGGACAAACATCTGGAGAGTTTTTGCGAGCAATTATGACGGTGTTGACCCTGCTGACGGCGGGCGCGATGGCGGAAGAAGTGGTTGTCCAGTCTTTTGACCGTGCTGGGAAAGTGATATTCAACGGGGTGTCCAATGCGGTTGGATATCGGGTGGAATGGGCGTCGGCCATGGCCGGCCCATGGACCAATTTTGCCACGGCGGCGGCTTCTTTGGATGCCCTGTCGCACAACGGCAGCGGAATGGTTACGTGCGTAGTGCCCATGTTGTTCCGGGTTGTGGCCACAGTAACCAACCCGCCCACGCCAGGGGACGTGATCCTGATACCCGCTGGAAGTTTTGTGATGGGCAACGCGACGAATGTGCTTCCGGCGGATGAGGGAAACGTGGATGAACTGCCCCAGCATACCGTATCGATCAGCGCGTTTTATATGGGAACCTGCGAGGTGACCCAGTCGCAGTGGGACGAGGTGTATGCCTGGGCCGTGACCCATGGCTATGACTTCGACCATGTCGGGGCGGGGAAGGGAACCAATCATCCCGTGCATACGGTGGACTGGTATGACGTGGTGAAATGGTGTAACGCGCGCAGCGAGAAAGAGGGTCTGACGGCTTGCTATTACATGACAGAGGCTTGCACCACGACCTATCGGGCTGGCTGGACAAATCTGGACAACAAGTGTGTGAATTGGATCGCTACCGGCTATCGCCTGCCGACGGAGGCGGAATGGGAATACGCGGCGCGGGGCGGGGTGGCGAACCACCGGTTTCCGTGGAGCGACTCGGACGAGATACAGCATGCCCGCGCAAACTACTGCTCAGGCTTGATTAGCTATGATACGAGCCCGACGCGTGGCTATCACCCCGACTATCTGACGGGTGAACGCCCTTACACGAGCCCGGCGGGTAGTTTTGCCGCTAACGGGTATGGGTTGCGGGACGTGGCCGGAAATGTGTGGGAATGGTGCTGGGACTCCTATGATGGCAACTATTACAGCGGGTCGGTGAGCAACAATCCCAGCGGTCCACCTTCAGGCTCGGTTCGCGTGATCCGCGGCGGCAGTTGGTATCACTCTGCTGTTGGCTGCCGCGTGGCCGTTCGGGTCGGCAGGCTCCCGGACTCCGCGTACAATCTAATAGGCTTCCGGGTCGTTCTGTCCGCGGGCCAGCCAGGTGCGTTGTCGCAGTGATCCGCATGCCCGATGCCCGGTATGGCGCTGCCGGTTGCCACAGCCATCCTGCCAGATCCAACCTCTGATTCTGGCCGGGCAGGACGCAGCCGGCTGCGCCGCACTGAATCGCAGATGCGCCCCCCAATCCCGCGTCGCCCATATACCGCCTTGAAATTCAAAGCAATTTGGGGTAAATTGTTTTTAGAAATCGAACACGAAAAGCCCGCTCTTGATGGCGAGCATGGCCGGCCAGGCAACGTCCCAGCTGCGCCCACGAACCCGAATCTCGCAATCGAATCCCGTATCTTTTGTAACACGTAACCGGATGTAACCGGTCTGCCAGGGAAACACATAAAGAAACGAGGCTGAAGAAAATGGAGGATATGAACATGGAAGCCACGACCAACACGCGGAATCTAAAATCCCTGAAGTTCGAATTCGCCCAACTTTTGCGCCTGATGCGGATTAAAAAAGGCCTCACGGTGTCGCAGCTGGCCAAGAAAATCGGCTGCTCGGCGGCCTTCGTGTCGATGCTCCAGACGGGCCGCAGATGCTTTAGTGGGGTCACGTATATGCGGATGATCAGCGCGCTGCAGATTGACGGTGACGAGGCGTTCACCGCATTCAAAACGGCGGCATCCGATATCCTGGTCTTTCGTGCCCGTTTCGGCCGGAACCAGGAGCCAATGATACCCAGGGTGCCGTCGGTGGCCAAAGTGATGCTGCTCAACTGGCGAGAAAGGAATTTGGTGCAGGGCAGCGAGGTCTATAAGCAACAACTGGCCGAGGAAATCCTGGCATGGAAGCCTCAATTTCCGGTCCGCCCACCCATGGCCGTCAACGATGCGGACCGTGGCGAGCCGCCGGTATTCGACAACGCCCCGGCGCCGGTGCCCAACTGGCTAGCATATTAACGGGCCGCCTGTTGTGCTGCCCGGCGTGTCATAGGTAAAAATGGGGGGATGAAACCACCCCATTTAGGCCGCGCGCTGCGGCACTCCGTCAAGCCGCCCACGCCTTAGCCCGTAAGTGCTGGCACAAGGACTGTTCCCGCCCAGCATTTATGGTGCACGCCCATAACGGCATCCGCGTCACATCCGATAGGGCATCGTCGCCCCACCTGCCTTTGATCCGCCGGCCGATTTCGCGTTTTATCTGTGTCAACCGTGGTGCACTCACGCCCATCCGCACCGCCAACCGGTTCAGCTGGTCGCCGTTGACGGTGGCTTCCAGAATCGCCATGTCCCGGTCACTCAGGTCAGCCATGATCTCATTCCAGTCCAGTTTGCGGCCAGCCGCCTGGGCCGGGTCTTCCACGGGGCCGGCCAGCATGTCATGGAGTGTTTCTCCCTCCTCCCCCTGGTCTGGGATCGCCTCGTCCAGTGAGGCCACGGTCGAATTTCCATCAATCTGAGCGGCGGGGCACAGTGCATCCGTTCGCGTGGCGCCGTATGAGCGTCGGCCTGTTTTGGCCAGTTGAACCGCATAATAGGCAACGGAATTCGGAATTACAGCTTTCCCCCGAGCCTCGCAGCTTTCGACCATCTGCGCCGCCATCGTCAGCGTGTCCTGAATGATCTCACCGTGATCTTCCGCCCCGACCGGTTTGACCGTGTGGGGCACTGTGGCCGTGATTATGGGCATGATCTGGTCAACCAACACCAATCCTGCTGCCGGACTCATTTTGCACCTCCGTTTTTCTTTGTTGGAGGTGGCAACTGGCGCAACGGGGTTGCCGCGCCGGCGGCCACCAAAAGGTGACCGCATTGAGCGCGGTCGAAAATATCATCAGCTACGGAGGGGCGGGGCCTCGCCGGCGTGGGTGACGCATGGCTTGAACGGCCATGCCGGGCAGCAGGAGTTGGCCTGAGCCAGGATCAATGTGCACGAAGATGAACGGCCCGCTCTCATATTTATAACGTCCTTTGTGGCGTAATTAAGGGGAGGGCCTAATTGTGATGGTACCTTTGCGCATTATCATCAGCCGACCCTTGGTTGATGACCGACAGCGTAAGTCGCCCAAGGAGGACGTGATCGATTCCCCCCGTCATCTTCTTGATGCTGGCGCCCACCCGAGGCGCTTTGATCTGGCATTGTGTGGCTTGCGCGGCTACATTCTGCCCCAGGGAACAGCAATGTGCCGACTCGAAGAGCTCAAGCCCCATGCTGCGGTAAAGGGCATCCTCCCGGATGCCCTTGCCACGGTAGTCAGCGTGCAATGGTTCGGGTCTGAGGCGCTGGAGCTGACCTACAAGACTCCGGCCGGTAAAGTTGCCAACGAACTCCTATACCGGCACGATGAACCCCGCCTGGAGGTAGTCGAGCAAGGCCGGCCATGGAGTTTCGATGGCGGGGGGGGCCTTTTCCGGTTGGTTTCCGAGGCGCACCGCATTCGACTGGCGCATCTTTTCGACCCGGTGCTGGCTGTGCACACTTCCGTTCTGGAACCCTTGCCCCACCAGATTACGGCCGTCTATGACGTGATGCTCCCCCGCCAACCGCTGCGCTTCCTGCTTGCCGATGATCCTGGCGCCGGCAAAACGATCATGGCGGGCCTGCTGATGAAGGAGTTGATCGCCCGCGGCGACCTGCATCGCTGCCTGGTTGTCTGTCCCGGCAGCCTGGCCGAACAGTGGCAGGACGAACTGTTCCGACGGTTTCAACTGCCATTCGAAATCCTGACCAACGATAAACTCGAAGCGGCGCGCACGGGCAACTGGTTCCTGGAAACCAACCTGGTTATTGCCCGGCTCGACAAACTTTCCCGTAACGAAGATGTGCAGGCCAAACTGAGCGCACCCGACTGCCGATGGGACCTGATTGTCTGCGATGAAGCCCACAAAATGTCGGCCAGCATATTCGGCAACGAGATCAAGTATACCAAGCGCTACAAGCTGGGCCAGCTGCTCTCTACGTTGACCAGGCATTTCCTGCTGATGACCGCCACACCTCACAACGGCAAGGAGGAGGATTTCCAGCTTTTCATGGCCCTGCTGGACGGGGATCGCTTTGAGGGCCGTTTCCGCGACGGGGTCCATGTCACAGATGTTTCAGACCTTATGCGGCGTATGGTCAAGGAGGGGTTGCTGAAGTTCGATGCCACGCCGCTTTTTCCCGAGCGCATCGCCTATACGGTGCCCTACAAGCTATCAGACGCCGAGGCCCGGCTTTACAAGGAAGTCACCGCCTACGTGCGGGATGAGTTCAACCGGGCCGACGCCCTGCAAAACGAGAAACGCGCCGGCACGGTCGGCTTCGCCCTGACCATCCTCCAGCGGCGCCTCGCTTCATCGCCCGAGGCAATCTGCCAGTCCCTCCGCCGGCGCCGGGAGCGGCTGGAAAGCAAGCTGCGGGAACTGGAGTTGCTCCAGCGTGGCAATGAAGTGGCGGCTGGCGTCACCACCGGAACCCCGGAGCTCGATGCCGAGGACGTTGAGGACTTGGAGGATGCGCCGGACAACGAAGTCGAGACCGCTGAGGAAGAGATCCTGGACCAGGCCACCGCCGCCAGGACGATTACGGAACTCAAGGCCGAGATCGCCACGCTGAAACGCCTGGAGGGGATGGCCCTGACGCTGCGGCGGAGCGGGGAAGACCGCAAGTGGAGCGAGTTGGCCAAGCTGCTCAGCGCGGTGTTCGCGGCCTGTCCCACGCCCGGATGCGTGGCGGAAGCAGCGGCCCCCTACGGCGCGGGACAGATTCCGCCGCCAGCCCCATCGCCACACCAGAAGCTGGTTCTTTTCACGGAACACCGGGACACCCTCAATTATCTGGACGAACGGATATCCTCGCTCCTCGGCCGCAAGGATGCGGTGGTGGTCATCCACGGCGCCATGGGGCGCGAGGAACGGATGAAGGCCCAGGAGGCGTTCAAGCACGATCCCGTGGTGCAGGTCCTGTTGGCGACCGACGCCGCGGGCGAAGGCATCAACCTTCAACGCGCTCACCTGATGGTGAACTATGACCTTCCTTGGAATCCTAACCGCATCGAGCAGCGCTTCGGCCGTATTCACCGCATTGGCCAGACAGAGGTTTGTCACCTTTGGAACCTGGTGGCAGAGGAAACTCGCGAGGGTGACGTTTTCCGCACGCTGCTTGTAAAGCTGGAGAAAGCGCGCCAGGCGTTGGGCGGCCAGGTGTTCGACGTGCTGGGCAAACTCCAATTCGAGGGCAAGGCGCTGCGCGACCTGTTAATCGAAGCGATCCGGTACGGCGAACGGCCCGAGGTGCGCGCCCGCCTGACGCAGGTGGTGGAAAACGCCGTCGATCCCGCCCAGCTTCAGGGCCTGTTTGAAGACCGTGCACTTGCGCGGGACAGCATGGACGCGGCGCGAGTATTCCGCGTGCGCGAGGAAATGGAACGGGCCGAAGCCCGCCGCCTCCAGCCGCATTACATCGAATCTTTTTTCCTGGAAGCCTTCCGCCGGCTTGGCGGCACGGTCAAGCAGCGGGAACCGCGACGATATGAGGTTTCCCGTGTGCCCGCGCCTGTCCGTAACCGGGATCGCTTGATTGGCTTCGGCCAACCGGTTTTACAACGCTACGAGCGCATCGCGTTCGAGAAGAACCTGACGGCACCCCAGGGGCAACCCCTGGCCGCATTCCTGTGCCCCGGCCACCCCCTGCTTGACGCCACGATCGATCTCACCCTGGAGCGCCACCGTGACCTGTTACGTCGGGGCACGGTGCTGGTGGATGAGCGCGACAGCGGCACCGCGCCCCGCGTCCTGTTCTACCTGGAACATGCCATCCAGGACGCCAGCCTGACACGCACCGGGGACAGGCGAATTATATCCAGACAAATGCTCTACATTGAACTCGACGCAGCGGGCAATGCCAGGCACCTGCACTATGCCCCCTATTTGGACTATCGCCCGCTTGCCGCGGGGGAGCCGGGCGTGGACGCCTTTCTTGCCCGGCCCGAATGCGCCTGGGTCAGCAGCGCCTTGGAACAGCAGGCCCAGGGCTATGCGGTTGCCCACGTGGTTCCAGAACACCTGGAGGAAGTCCGGTCACGCCGCCTCAACTTGATCGCCAAGACCGAGGCCGCCGTGCAAGAGCGGCTGACCAAGGAAATCAGCTATTGGGACCATCGCGCCGAGCAGCTCAAGCTCCAGGAACAGGCCGGCAAGCCCAATGCCCGGCTGAACTCCGACGAGGCCCGGAAACGGGCCGACACCCTGCAAGCGCGACTCCAGAAACGCTTGGATGAGCTGAAACTTGAAAAGCAGATTGGCCCGTTGCCCCCTGTTATACTGGGCGGGTTGCTCGTGATCCCGGCCGGCCTGCTGGCTGTCATGCAGGGAGCCGGGGCAACTCCGCCGCCAGAAACTCCGGCTGACACTCAAGCATCCGCAGCCATGGCTCGTGCCATCGTCATGCAGACCGAGCGCGATCTCGGGTTTGAACCCACGGACCGCGAAACCGATAAACTTGGGTACGACATTGAAAGCCGAATCCCGGGTACTGGCAAACTGCGGTTCATCGAGGTAAAGGGCCGTGTGGCTGGTGCGCCGACCATCACCGTCACGAAAAATGAAATCCTGTACTCCCTGAATAAACCCGATGATTTCATCCTGGCCATCATCGAGTTTGCCGAAGACCAAGGCCATCTCGTCCATTACGTGCGCCGCCCGTTCCAGCGCGAGCCCGATTTTGGTGTAACCAGCGTCAACTATGACTTCCCCGATTTGCTGGCCAGAGCGGAGCAGCCCATGTGAATAAAGTCCGCAAAAAACTCATCGAAGTCGCCTTGCCCCTCCCGGAGATCAACGACGCCTCTGCCTATGATAAAATGCCCGGCATTGGGCCGCATCCGAAAGGAATCCACCACTGGTGGGCGCGGTTACCGCTGCCCACGGCGCGGGCGGTGCTGTTTGCGTCGGTGGTGACAGATCCCTCTGACGATCCAGCGTGGAGTGACAAAAGCGAGCAGGAGCAGGACGCTGAACGCGAGCGGTTGTTCGGGATCATCCGCCGCATGATGGGCAAAAAGCTGCACGAGCACCCGGAAGTCTATGCCGAGGCGCGGGCGGAAATGCTCAAGCATTGCGATGGCAAGTTGCCGCCGGTGCTGGATCCGTTTGCCGGCGGCGGTTCGATCCCACTGGAGGCGGCGCGACTGGGATTCGAGGCCCATGCCGCCGACCTGAACCCCGTGGCCGTCCTGCTGAACAAGTGCAACCTCGAACTCGCTCCCCGCTGGCACAACCATCCGCCCGTGAACCCGGAAGACCGGGCCAAGATCGGCGGCGGGGAAGCATGGACCGGAACACGGGGGCTTGCCGCCGATGTCCGCTACTACGGGCGCCTGATACGCCAGCGTGCTCAGGAGAAGATCGGGCATCTCTACCCGAAGGTCCGTCTGCCCAAGGAATACGGCGGCGGCGAGGCCAACGTCATCGCGTGGCTTTGGGCGCGAACGGTTGCTAGCCCGGAGCCCTCGGCAAAAGGGGCACATGTGCCGGTCGCAGCGACCTACATGCTTTCGACCAAGGCCGGGAAACTTGCGTGGGTTCAACCGGAATGCGATGACTCGGCGTTGGACGGTTGGCGATTTTCTGTTCGGACCGGTCGGGCAAACGAGCAGCAGGTAGCTACAGCGAGACTTGGTGCGCGAGCGGGAAAAGCACAGGACTTCCTCTGTCTCTTAACCCATACGCCGATTACGCGCGAGTACATCCAATCGGAAGGGAAGGCCGGTCGTATCCGAGAACGGTTGATGGCTGTCGTTGCGGACCTCGGGAAAAGGAAGGCATATCTTTCGCCGTCTGAAGCACAGGAGGATATTGCGAAGGCCGCCACGTCTCCCACTCTTGGTGATGCACGCGCTTCTTTCTTGGCTGGTGCGCTGCCGAACAGAGCTGGCATTACTGGAGGGGTATGTTCTGCGTACGGCCTTACGACATGGGGTCACTTGTTCACCGATAGGCAATTGGCAGCATTGTTGGTGCTGAGCGACTTCGTGAAGGGCGCTGTTTCTGAAATTGAGGGCGACGGCCGGAAAGCCGGACTGACAACTGATGAATCGAGAACTTACGCTTGTGCGGTATCCACGTTTCTCGCTCTTGCCGTGGACCGCTGCGCGGATTTCAACTGTGCCTTGAGTACGTGGAAGCCGAGCGGCCAACAGCAAATGCATCTCTTCACGCGACAGGCACTTCCCATGGCGTGGGACTTTGCGGAAGCCAATTTGCTAAGCGAAAAGGCGATTTGCTGGCAGAACGCGGTGGAGATAACGGCAGATGCGCTAGAGGTATTGCTCCTGGGCGCGACGCCTCTCGGCGTCAGTAGTCAAACCGATGCAGCTGCCGATGGGATAACTTCAAGTGGACTGTTGGTCAGTACGGACCCCCCATACTACAACAACATAGGCTACGCGGTCCTGTCTGACTTCTTCTACGTCTGGTTACGCCGGGCCATTGGGAATCACTTCCCTGATGTTTGCAGCACCGTCTTGGTGCCAAAACTGCCAGAACTTACCGCGTCTCCGAGTCGTTTCGAAGGAGACAAAATGCGTGCCAAGGAGCATTTCGAGGCAGGTTTTCGGAAGGCATTCACCCATCTGCGCGAGCAACTCGACGAGCGTTTTCCGCTCACCGTCTATTACGCCTTCAAGCAAGAGGACGATGAGGGAGATGGCGGCAGCGATCACCGCGAGACCAATAGCGGAGTTGACCTCACCACTGGTTGGGAGACGTTGCTGGAGGCGTTGGTGTCGGGTGGTTTCACTATTACCGCCACTTGGCCTGTGCGAGCCTCACAGAAATGGCGCTTGGTGGCTATGAGTTCGAATGCTCTTGCCTCCTACATCGTGCTCGCTTGCCGTCCACGACCGGCAGAGGCGCAGCGTACAAGCCGCAATGCCTTTGTCGCGGAATTGAAGCGGGAACTGCCGGCTGCGTTGCGGCACCTCCAGCAGGGTAACATCGCCCCGGTGGACTTCGCGCAGGCGGCCATCGGCCCCGGCATGGCGGTCTTTTCCCGGTACAGTGCCGTGCTGGAGAGCAATGGTAAGCCGATGTCCGTCCGCACCGCGCTGGCGCTGATCAACGGGATCAAGGACGAGTTGCTTGGCGAGGCGGTCGAGGAACTGGACAAGGATACGCGCTGGGCCGCGACCTGGTTTGCCGAGACCGGCTTCGACTGGGGCGAGGCCGGCAAGGCCAACCTGCTTGCCAATGCGCAGGCGACGGCGATCAACGGACTCGTTGCCGCCGGGATCGTGGAGGTGAAGGGCAATCAGGTGCGCCTGTACCACCCCGAAGAACTTCCCATTGACTGGGACCCGGCGACCGATAATCGGCTGACCGTGTGGGAAATGACGCATCATCTGATCCGCGTTTATGTCCACGAGAAGAAGGGCGACCACGCCACCGCCGAGATGCTGCGCAAACTCGGCAGCAAGGCCGAAGTGGCCCGCGATCTGGCCTACAAACTGTTCACGGTTTGCGAGAGCAAGAAGCGCAGTCAGGAAGCCCAAGCCTACAACGAACTGGTCATGGGCTGGCCGGAGCTGGCAAAATTGGCGCGGGATGCGTCGCGGCAGCCTAAGCCGGCGCAGGCAGAGCTGGATATTTGAACCACGAATGAACACGAACAGACACGAATGGGATGGGCAGAAGACGCCGGCCAAGGACGTTCCGGATTCGCGTTCATTGGTGTCCATTCGTGGTTCGTCCGAATTTGTCCTATGACATTGGTGTTCATTGGTGTTTATTCGTGGTTCGTTTTATGAGTTGCGCGCGTATATTCATTAGCAGTGTGCAGAAGGAACTGGCGGCGGAGCGCCGGGCGCTGAAGGACTTTATCGAGGGCGATGCGCTCTTGCGCCGCTTCTTCGGCGTATTCCTGTTCGAGGACTTGCCCGCGTCGGACCGCCAGGCCAACAACGTGTATCTGGACGAGGTGGCGCACAGCGATATCTATCTCGGACTGTTCGGGAACGAGTATGGCCCGGTCAGCGCAGGCGGCATGTCGGCCACTGAACAGGAATTTGACCGTGCGACGGCGGCCGGCAAAACCCGGCTGATTTACGTTAAGGGCGCGGACGATACTGTGCGTCACCCGCGGATGGCCGCCCTGATCCGCAAGGCCGGCAAGCAACTGATCAGGCGGCGCTTTTCCAGCATGCCGGAGTTGACGGCGGCGGTTTACGCAAGCCTGATCGAGCACCTGGAGCGCACCGGGGTATTGCGTACCAAGCCATTCGACGCCTCCGCCTGTCCCGATGCAACACTGGCCGATCTGTCGCGGGAGAAAATCGCCGAGTTCCTGGCCGCCGCGAAATCTGAACGGGGGTACGCCATCGGTCCACGTGTTTCGCCCCGCAAGGCGCTGGCCCACTTGAACCTGCTGGACGGAGGGAAACCGACGCACGCCGCCGTGCTGCTGTTCGGCAAGCAGCCCCAGAAGTTCCTCATGGCTTCGGAGGTCAAGTGCATGCACTTCCACGGGGTGGAAGTCCGCAAGCCGATTCCGTCCTACCACATCTACAAAGGCGCCCTGTTCGAGTTGGTGGATCAGGCGGTTGATTTCGTCATGGCCACACTTGCCCGGGCCGTCATACCCCGCGAAGGCCGGGCCACCGGCGATGTCGAATACGAGTTGCCCTGGAAAGCGGTTCGCGAGGCCATTGTCAACGCCGTTACGCATCGCGATTACACCAGCAATGCCAGCGTGCAGGTCATGCTGTTTGCTGACCGGCTGGAGGTTTGGAATCCCGGCCAGCTTCCTGCGCCTTTGACGATCGCGGCGTTGCGCAAGCCGCATGCCTCCATCCCCCACAACCCGCTGATTGCAGACCCCATGTTCCTGGCAACCTACGCCGAAAAGGCCGGCAGTGGCTTCCTCGACATGATCGCCCTCTGCCGGGAGGCCGGGGTCCGCGCACCGGAATTTAGCCAGGAAAGCGGCCAGTTTATCCAGACGCTTTGGCGGCCAAAAACGGTGGTGAGCCCGCCCGCAACCGAACAAGTGACCGAACAAGTGACCGAACAAGTCAGCCGGCTCCTGCACGTGCTGGCGACTGCGCCCGCCGGCGCCCGCCAAATCATGACCGCGTTGCGGCTGCGCCACCGTCCAACGTTCCTCTACGACTATCTGCAGCCGGCCCTGGCATCGGGACTGATCGAAATGTCCCAACCCGGATCGCCCAAAAGCCCAACGCAGCGATACCGCCTGACCGCCAGGGGGCGGACTCTTTTGCCGGACTTGCGGCGGACACAAACTGCCAGAGGCTCCAAGTGAGCGTGGCGCGTGCCGGCTCGGTTTGTTGCGGCTACATACCCACACCCTATCCCTTATCCTGCGCGATGCATAAGCGTTGCGCCTATATTTGAGAGGTAAACATGGCCATCACCAATCATGAACGTGTCGGCAAGATGCTGGAACTTCTGACGGCGGGATTGCAGCCGTTCGTGGAGCGGGAACTCGAAGCCGGTGCTGTGCCTGATTGGTTCGCGGATACCAAACGCTCGCTGGCCGAATTCCAGCTTAAGCTACTGGGCACGCCGGACAAGCCCCAGTGGGACGCGGCGGCGATCCTGGTGACGATGTGGAACCAGTGGAACAGCGTTTTTCGCAAAACGCTGGGCCATGCGGAACGATCCCTGGTCAGTGAGTTGCGGGAGGTGCGAAACCAGTGGGCACATCAGCGGCCGTTCAGCACGGACGATGCCTATCGGGCATTGGATAGCGCCGCCCGGCTTCTCACTGCCGTTTCCGCCCAGGAGTCGAATGAAGTCGATAGGATGAAGATGGAACTGCTCCGGGTCCGGTTCGACGAGCAGGTCCGCACGGAAAAACGCAAGGCGGCCGGTACGAGCATCGAAACCCAGGCCCAGTCCGCGCTGAAACCGTGGCGCGAGGTGGTACACCCGCACAAGGACGTGGCCAGCGGTAAGTATCAGCAGGCGGAGTTTGCCGCGGATTTGTGGCAGGTGCACGTCGGTGAGGGCAGTGACGAATACCGCAAGCCGGTCGAGTTTTTTCGCCGTACGTACCTGACCGATAGCCTGACCGGCTTGCTGACCGGGGCCGCACAGCGGTTGAGTGGCACCAGTGGAGATCCGGTTGTTCAACTCCAAACCAATTTCGGCGGCGGCAAAACCCATTCCATGCTGGCGCTGTACCACATGTTTTCCGGTACGCCACACAGCGAGTTGTTCGGCGTGGATGGCATTCTGAAGGCTGCCGGCGTAGACACCTTGCCGCGGGTCAACCGCGTGGTTCTGGTGGGCAACAAGATTTCACCTGGCAACCCTCTCAAAAAGCCGGATGGCACAGTGGTGCGCACGCTCTGGGGTGAGTTGGCCTGGCAGCTGGGGTTTGCCCGTGGCGGCGCCAAGGAGGCCAAAAAAGCCTTCCAGCGGGTGGCGGCGGATGATGAAAAGGCAACCAGCCCCGGCGATACCATGCGGGCGCTGTTCAACGAGTATGCGCCCTGCCTGATCCTGATCGACGAATGGGTTGCTTATGCCCGGCAATTGCATGACCATGCCGACCTGCCAGGGGGAAGTTTTGAGACGCATTTTACCTTTGCCCAGGCGCTCACCGAATCTGCGCGCATGGCCCCAAAATGCCTGTTGGTGGTCAGTCTGCCGGCATCGGTCAAACCGGGATCGCCGCATGCCGAGGCCGAAGACATCGAGGTGGGTGGTGAACGTGGACAGGTAGCCCTTGATGCGCTCCGCCAAGCGGTAGGGCGCGTGGAATCTTCATGGCGGCCGGCCAGTGCGGAAGAGAGCTTTGAGATTGTCCGGCGCAGGCTGTTTGAAACCATGATTGAACAGCCACAGTTCGTTGCCCGCGACACAACCGCCAAGGCTTTTTTCGATCTATACCGGACCCAGCAGCAGGAGTTTCCGCCGGAATGCCTGGACAGCGACTACGAAAAACGGCTCAAGGCGGCTTATCCCATCCATCCTGAGGTGTTTGACCGGCTTTACCAGGACTGGTCTTCCCTGGTGAAGTTCCAGCGGACGCGCGGCGTATTGCGCCTCATGGCCTCCGTGATCCACAGCCTCTGGGAAAAGGGCGACCGGAGTCCATTGATTCTGCCCTCCAACATTCCGATTGATGATCCACGGGTCCAGTTCGAATTGACCCGCTACCTGTCGGACAACTGGGTTCCGGTCATTGAGACCGATGTGGATGGTCCCAATTCCCTGCCCTTGCGCATTGATGGCGAGACGCCGAACCTCGGCAAGTATTCCGCCTGCCGCCGCGTGGCGAGGACGATCTACCTGGGGTCTGCCCCCACGTCTAAAGCGGCCACCAAGGGCATAGGCGACCGGCGGATCAAGCTCGGCTGTGTGATGCCGGGCGAAGCGCCGGCCATCTTTGGCGATGCTCTGCGCCGACTGGGCGCGACGGCCAAATTCCTTTACCAGGACAATGTCCGCTACTGGTATTCCACGCAACCGACGGTGACCAAACTGGCGGATGATCGTGCAGAGCAGCTAAAGGGCAATTCGGATGCTGTGGCGGCCGAGGTCGGGCGCTGGCTGCGCACTGACCTGCAGAAAAAGGGCGATTTCAGCCGCATCCACCCCTTGCCCCCTTCGTCCGGCGATGTGCCGGATGACAGGGACGCGCGCCTGGTTGTTTTCGGTATTGAGCACCCCCATTCCAAGGATACCGTCAGCCTGGCAATGGCCACGGCGCGGGAGTACTTACAGAACCGTGGCAATGCGCCGCGGCTCTATAGGAACGCGCTCGTGTTTCTGGCAGCCGACAAGACCCGGTTGCAGGATCTGGAGGATGCGGTGCGCCAATATCTTGCCTGGGCGTCCATCGTAGAGGAATCCGTCACCCTTAATCTTGACCCGCACCAGACCAAGCAGGCCGAGGCACGCAAAGAGAGCGCCAAACTTGCCGTGGAGGCCCGCTTGCCGGAGACCTACCAGTGGCTGTTGGTTCCGGTTCAACCCAATCCGCAAGCCGATGTTGAATGGCAGGCGTTTCGCCTGACCGGCCAGGATGCGCTCGCCGCCAGGGCAAGCAAGAAGCTCCGCAATGACGAACTGCTCATCTCTGGGCTGGCCGCCAGCCGCTTGCGCCTGGAACTGGACCAGGTGCCGCTCTGGCGTGGCAATCACGTGGAAATCCAGCAACTAGCGGAAGATTTCGCCCGGTATCTGTACCTGCCCAGGCTCCGCGATACCGGCGTTTTGATTGATGCGGTTCGAGGTGGACTTGGACTCCTTACCTGGGCCAACGACTCCTTTGCCTATGCTGAGAATTATGACGAGGCGGCCGGCCGCTATCGCGCCCTCCAATCCGGCCGCCAGATCTTTATTGACGGTGACAACCCCATTGGCCTTCTTGTAAAGCCGGAGCCTGCACAACGCCAACAAGCCGTCGAAGTTCCGCCTTCCGGCGGGGGCAAGTCTTCGGCTACGGGTAGTTCCGGCAGAAGCACAGATCCGTCTGGTGGCGGCACGGGCGCCAGCGCGCCAGCGCCGGCACAACAACATGGCCCGACCCGGTTCCATGGAACTGCCACTCTGGACGCCAGGCGCGTTGGCCGCGATGCCGGGCGTATCGCGGACGAAGTAGTCGCCCACCTGGCCGGCATAGTCGGTTCGCGTGTAAAAGTGACGCTGGAGATCGAGGCGGAAATCCCGGACGGCGCACCAGACCACGTTGTCCGCACCGTCACCGAAAACTGCCGCACCTTGCGTTTTGACATCCATGGGTTTGAGCAGGAATAGCGCCACGAGGCCGAACGGAAAGCGCAACCAAATCGGGAAAACGCCGGCGGTGAAAGGCGGCAAGAAGAAGGCTATATCGCGCCCAAAAGGCCAAACCGCTGGTCGTCCAGCCGCTGCTGTTGACGGGCCACAGGACGAAGATATTATAGCGGATTTGGTTCAGGTCTCGGACGCCCACGGTCGCAATCACTTCCGCCAGTACAGCGCCATGAACAGATATAACCCTGAGGGCGTCACGCTGGAGGCAATTAAATTGGACCTCATAGCGTATGTGCACGACGAACTGCACAGGTTGATCAAGGCTGGGCATGATGCCCCCAATCGCCAGCTGCCGAAATCGGAAGCCGACACCAGCAGTCTGTGCCAAGATGAACTCCCATTCGGATCCGACGAATTCCTGATACGCTCCGGCGACAAGCTATTGGCATCGATCATGCAATCTATGCCGATTGCCGCGATTGCCAGAGCGGATTGCATGATGGCCATCGGGCGCTGGTGTTATGCCGCGTGGCACGCCCGGTCACATGCGGCAAAGAAGCACGGCCAGGAAATGCTGGAGATGATCAGGCCCCATGAAAAAAAGGCTCTTCCGCAGTTTTTGTGGGTAAGGTAGGGTTGTTTACGCCCGCTTGAACAACGCAGACGTTGTTCACAGGCGGTCCGGCTATAGCCGCCCCCCAAGATGGGGATGGGGGGCTCGCCGGACAGCCTGACGCGGCCATAACAACCCGAAAAGAAATAGCTGGTATTGGGAAACCCGATCCGTTGAGATTGGGCTACAACAACCCCAAACCAGCTATGAACTTGAAGCTTAAAACACTCTTGAACGCGACGCAACCCTTGCCGGGATTTATTTATGAGCAGGTCCGCCTGCTGCGCAATGCGCAGGGGCAGCCGGAACGGATCGAGGTGGACGTGGCGGCGCACCGCCAGCGGCCAGCCCATTGCTCCCGCTGTAACCAACCTGCGCCGGGCTATGACCACCTGCCGCAGCGGTCGTGGCTGCATGTGCCTTGCTGGAACATCCCGGTCTGGTTGCGTTACGCGCCGCGGCGCGTGGCGTGTCCCCAGCATGGCGTCGTCGTGGAGGCGCTGCCGTGGAATCAGGGTCAGCGCCAGGTTACCCTTGCCATGATGGTGTTTCTGGCGCGCTGGGCGCGCCGGTTGTCGTGGCGGGAAACCGCCCGCGCCTGTAAAACGTCCTGGGATACGGTCTATCGCGCGATTGCCTGGGTGGTGCAGTGGGGGCTGGCCCAGCGTGAACTCACGTCGATCACGGCCGTGGGCGTGGACGAAATCCATTGGGGCCATGGCAAGAAGGCGGACAGCTTCTTGACGGTGATTTACCAGTTGGATGCAGGCTGCCGGCGCCTGCTCTGGGTGGGACGGCGCCGCACCCAGCGCACCCTGCGCAAGGGGTTGGAGTCTTTGGGACCCGTGGCCTTGGCCGGTATCCGTTACGCGTGCAGTGACATGTGGGCGCCCTATCGGGCGGTCATCGCCAGCCTGCTGCCCAAGGCCCTGCATGTCTTGGACCGCTTCCATATCACCCAGTTGCTCAATCAGGCCGTCGACCAGACCCGCCGGGCCGAGCGGCATAAAGCCCGCCAGGGACCACGGCTCAAGCACATGCGCTGGGCGCTGTTGCGCAAGGGTTCCCGGTTGCGCGGCCGCATGCGCGCCAAGCTCCAGGCCTTGCTGCAAACGGGGATGGCCACCGCCAAGGCCTATTTGTTCAAGGAGACCCTGGATCCTTTGTGGAAGTATCACAGCCCGTCTTGGGCGGCTTTGTACTTGGAGGTGTGGATCGAACGCGCACGCCGTTGCCGCATCCCCGCCATCCAGCGGGTGGCCAAAACGCTGGCCGCGCATGCGCCGCTGATCATCAACTGGTTTCGGGCCAAGGGCGAGCTCAGCACCGGCGCCGTGGAGGGCTTGAACAACAAAATCCGTGTGGTCACCAGACGTTCTTATGGCTTCCGTACCTATCAGGCTATGGAAACAGCGCTTTATCATAACCTTGGCCGACTACCCGAACCCAAACTCACCCACGACTTCTGCTGACGAGGCGAAAAAAATAGGCCGACCGAAACGCCTTACACAGACGAATCATTGGCCGCTGCGTACGACGATCTGGTTCTTTATGCCACGGGTTTGACCCGGTGTATCCGGGATGCCCTGCGGGATGGGGCGAAAAGCATAGCCGGCGTGCTGAAGTTCTTTCCCGACTGCCGGGCGCTGGAAGCCTGCGACATCCCAATTTCGACAATTTTTAGCCAGAACCATCAGATAACCAGTCCGACGAAAATCGCTAAAATAGCCCTAATCCACGTAACCGGCCAGGGGCGCTCCACCGTAATGGAGTGCATCAACAGAGGCCGGCATCCGACTGTCCGATAACTCCTGCAGATATCGGACACCTCGTTCGATAGCACTCGCAGCGTATTCCAGTATTTAATCGCCGCCAGCCTGGTGAAGAATCGGGTTTTAAAGGACAGTTATGGAAAAGCAAGACAGAACGAACGAGGCGGAGAAGATTGACGTTGGTGCGGGCGGGACGCTTGTCGTACCACGGGAGGACATCGGTGCCGACATTGAACCGGGGAGCGAGATGGATACGACTGAGATGATGGCCCCAAAAATCCGTAAACCCCAGCGCCGAGAATGGGTCGTGTTGAATCGCAGGGCAGAGCTGACCACGAGACTGCTGCTACACAAGCCGCGGCTCCAGGGATTGGATACCCAGCATTTTTTTGTTGAGCAGAAGCTGCGCGTGCGGATTGCCGATGAGCTCAAGCCGGTCCGCGTTTTCCCGTACTATTCCCTGACAACCAAAACCAAAGCTCTGTGGGTGGTGCCGGTCACCGAAGCAAATGAATGGTATGAGTCGCTTGCCGTGCTTTTACGTCAGCCGCCCCAGTTTTTCGATGCCAACGCGATCCGAGTTTTGTCGGACAAGGACCTGGGTAAGTATCGCATCCGCCATAAGCCGTTCGATGGCGAGGTGACCTGGTCACCCAAGGCGACAGACGAGTTGTTGGGTGAAGCGTTGGGGCCGGAGGGTTTTATCCGCACGGTTGATCATCCAATTTATACGGACCTCATCGCTGGGTCAGAGCTGGTCTAATGGACATTGCTCAGTTTCCGGCAGTCTGGTCCTTGGATTCCGAATGGGGTTTCCGGAGCGGGCGTGTGGATTGCGAGTCGGCCTGGGAGCCGGTATGCTTGTGTGCCGTAGAACTGCACTGTGGGAAACGGGTGCACTTCGTTGGCCGGGACAGCCGGCTTTCAGGCTTTTTCATCGATCACGCTCACGATCTGTTCCTAGCTCATTACGCTATCGCCGAGATGAAATATTTGTTGCGCTTGGGCGTTATGTTGCCGGCGCAATGGTATGACACGTTCGTGGCCGAGCGCTTGTTGACGAACGCCCCCGGCCTGCCGGAAGCCGGGCTGTCCGCCAGCTTGATCCGCCGGGGCCTGCCCCACTTGGCACCGGCGGAAAAACATGATCTACAGCAACAGATCCTTCACCTCAGGTTCAACCCCAATGATTCCGAGGAAATGCAACGGATCATCGATTATTGCTACACCGATTGCGACGGATGCCTGGCCCTGTTCCGTCGACAATATCAAGAACCGCAAGTTCTGCGGCACATGGGATGGTGGACTGAATACTTGAAAGCCGTTGCGCGCATGGAGCTTAGGGGTATCCCCTTCGATGTGGCTGGATACGAGCAAATCCGTAGAGCATGGCCCCACATCCGAATGGCACTCATCGAAGGCATCAACAAGACCCACCCGGTTTTCGACGGGTTGACCTTCAAGAAATCTGCATTTATGAACTGGTGCCGCCGCGAAAATATCAGGTGGCCATTGCAGATGAGCGAGACCACGGGGTTGCCATATCACCCGTTGGACGAAAAAACCTTCAAGGCGATGGAGCCACGCAACCTGTTTATTGCCGACGTCCGGCAGGTGCGCAAGTCTATGGCCGGCCTGGGGAGGAGGGCTCTCGTTGTTGATGCCGTTCTGGGCCGGCATTGTTATGGCGCCTCGGCGTTTCGGTCTGTATCAGGTCGCAATCAGCCTCGGAAATTTGTTTTCGGCGGTCCTAAATGGATGCGATTCCTTATTGTACCTGAATCGCCTGATCACGTTCTCGTGAACGTCGATTTTACGGCCCAAGAAATAGGCATCGCGGCGGCCCTGTCGGGGGACGGGAACATGCGGTCTGTATACGAGGCATCCGACTGCCATATGGCGTTCGCGATCCGGGCTGGCGCCGCACCAACCAACGCGACCAAGGCGACCAACCCGGACGTACGCAAGCTTTACAAAGCTGTAAATTTGGGAGTGTTGTACGGCCAGTCCGCCTTTGGCATCGCCAGCCGCCTTGCCATCACTGAACGTCAGGCCGAGGCCTTGCTGCGGGACCACAGAGCCCTGTTCCCCAAGTTCTGGGAGTGGTCGGATCATATCGTCCAAGGCTCTATTGACCGCGGCTGGATCGTCACGCCCTGCGGCTGGCGCAGTCAGGTGCCGCCAGCAGGCAATGTTCGCACCTGGATGAACTGGCCAATGCAGGCGACCGGCGCGGACATCATGCGGTTGACGGTGATCTACCTTGACCGGCAGAACGTCCGACTGCTGGCGCCTATACATGACGGTTTTCTGATCTCATGCCGGCGAGATCAAATAGAAGATGCGCGCGCGGCCGTGGACTACGCTTGCGCCAAGGCTGTAGAACACGTCCTGCCCGGGTTTCCGCTTCGCTGGGACGTCGCCGTGTACGAGCGCCGCTATGAAGATGATGCCGGTCGTCCACTTTGGGACAAGCTCCAAGACATAATGAGTGCGCCGTCATGAACCTACTCGTCCCCAGCGAGCCAATTGAAAGCGCCGACGACCATGCTCCCGCGCCCTATAAACCGCCGCGTCACGCATCCGGCACTGGCATCTGGGTGCCGAAGGAAGTGGCCGATTGGATTCCCCATGCTGGCCTGCGAACCCCGTCTTCTTGGTCCGTGCTGCTGGCAATCATTTTGCGCCAGTTCAGGTATGGACCCGGCGCAACGGCTTACATCACCATTAAAGACCTGTGCGCGCTGACGGGATATTCACCGGCCACGATCAAACGTGCCATCAGGGTCCTTCGGGGGCAGGGGGTGGTCCGGAGGCGACATCGGTATGGAGACGTACAATTTGTGATGACAAACGCGGTTACGGGAAGGATCGCCAAGACGATCCCTCCGAAGGATCATCATGATGATCCCTCCCCTAATCTCTATTATCTCTTAAATAATGGGGATGTTCCCACAGCCAACCATCCCACAAGGAAATTGGACACCAAGCAATACGAAGGCCGTCTTCCCCAACGAATATCAAGGGAGTCCTATCTGCGGGCGATAGCGTTGCTGGTATCCAAGAGAACAGCGCGGTCGGCGATATGAAGATCAACAGCAAACGGCAATGGCATTATACGAGCGTAACAGCACTGAAATCGATCATCGGGGACGGTCACATCCGAACCAGCCGCTGGCATATGGATGGTCAGCAGGTTTGTAACGTGGCATGGGCCAGCCGGGCGACGGTTTGGGAGCCCACGGCCAAGGCCACCAGCCTGATCAACAATCACTGGGAATTTGCGGTCGCTGACCTGCTGGCTGGCGATACACCACCGATCGCTAGAATCGAGGTTGATCCGGGGCGACTGCAATCCTGGCTGAAATATTTCGGGCGCATTGGCGTTGCTGATTATTACGCCTGGCATCTGGCCGAGTGCGGCTACGAACGCGGTGCTGATCCGAATGATTGGGCTTTGTGCCCGACCCCGATCCCCAAGTCGGCATGGCTGGCCGTGGAAATCTGGAACGGCGACTCGTGGGTCGTATTGTCGGCCGAAAATGTAAATAATGTACCAGGAGGAGGATGATGAACCTAAATACCGAGTGCCACAGGGAACGCGAAATACGGGGGAGGATGCTGAAGTTGGTTTCCGAGATCTCGAATGATTTGTATACGAATGCCCTCCAGTTTCACGGTGAGTTGAGCGGCATTGTGCCGTGTAAAAGCCTGAAACGCAGGATCAAAGCAGGGGAATATCTGGATTCGCTTTGGGATTCCGTTAATCGCCTTGTTAATGGCACCCGAATATTCCGCGGCAACATGGAAATCAAGAACCCCATCAAGGATAAGCTAATGGTGGAATTACGGCAATTAATGGGTGATGAGCCAACTAAAAATGGGTGACGTCATTGCGCGTTACAGTGCCTACTCTGGTGCGGAAACATGAATCTACAAGCCAGTCAGAAGGCAACAACTAATGAGCGCCGCGCGGCCAATGCCCGGGCCGGCGGACCAATTTACACATTTGAGGAGGGCGGAAATGAGATTGAGCTATGGATGCAAATGTCGATTGCGGCTACTATCGCAAAAAGGAAGTCGCCGTCTATCTTGGTGTGAGCCTGCGTCAAGTCACCGAGCTAATGCGACGCCGGGTGCTGCCATATTCGAAACTGGGCGGCCGGCTGGTGCTGTTTCGCCGGGCCGATGTTGATGCCGCCGTGGATAAATTCAGGATCAGTGCCGTCGGCGAAAATTGACCGGGTTCAACAGCGAAAAATGAGCGGCGCGGAGTGGTTCCGCGCCGTTTGTTTTAGCGGTGTTCAGCTGGCTGCGGCGGGCATGTTTATGACGTTGTCGCCGACCGAAAAAATCTTCCAGTAGCGTACGGCGTCTTTTTTGCTCATCAGGCCCCGGTAATGGTCGTAGAGCAATTTGGCGTTCAGGTGGCCGAGTTGGGCGGCGGTTTTGTCCGCGCTCTCATGCATGGCGAAATGGGCGCTGGCGTAGCAGTGGCGCAGCACGTCTGGTGGCCAGCGGGTGATCTTGGCCTTGGCCATGATCCGGGCTGCGTAGCGCCGGAATACGCAGTATGGCACTCCCAGCTTGTCGGTCGGCTTGCGGTGCGGCAGCAGCCAGGCAACCAGATTGTCGCTCATGTCCACGATCCGCGTTCGGCGGCGCTTGGCCACCTCGGGCAGTACGCGGACGGTCTTGCCGGTGAAGTCCACTTGCGCCCAGTCGGTTTTCTCGGCCTCAGACGGTCGCAAGCCGGCGAACAGGCCAAGCGCGATAGGCGGGATCAGGCGTGGGTAGATGTCTCCGGTGGCCAGCAGCAGGCGCTCGACCTCGGCCACGGTGAAGATTTCGGGCATGGGCAGGTCGAGGGTGGGCCTAGGCACGGCCTGAGCGGGATTGTCGGCGCGGAGCTTCTTCTCAATGGCATGGTTGAAGAACGCCACCAGGGCGGTCCGGTAATTCAGGCGATTAGTCGGCTGCGTGTCGCCGGGCCAGCGTTCAAGAAACTGCTCGATATCATGGGTGGTGATGGTCTGGACGCCACGGGCACCGTAGTCGGCCGCGAACATGGAGCAGCGCCGGCGGGCATCGGCGATGGTGTGGTGGCGCCGGCCGGCCGTTTTTTTGTCCGCCAGATACGTCTCGAGAAATTGGCCCACGGTCTGCTGGCCGGCAGCGTTGGAGTGGTGCTGGGCGTAGAAAGCTGCGGCGGCCGCAAGATCGCCGCCGGTAGACTTCAACATTTCTACGGCCTTGACCGCCGCCAAGCGTTGGTCCGCGGTCAATCCATGACCCACCATTCCGAACCTTTCACGCTCAGCCAAGTACAGATCAACAACCCCACGCGCCTCAGCCTTGGACGCGCAGTCCTTGAACGTGCGCTTGCCGTCCACCTTGGGCCAGCACACGCGCCAGGTACCACGCTCGGGCCGTGCTCGGATGGTTATGCCGCTGTATTTTTCTTTCGTTTTTAGTGCCATAGACGCCTCCTATGTTTCGGCTAGAATAGGCGCCAAGCGGCACCATAGACAATAAAAAAGTGCACCCAAAGTGCACCCTGGCGAATCATGATAAATCATTAGTAGATGCAAATAAGATGTTTGAGACGATGCGATAAGAGGACTGAAAATCCTTGTGTCGGCGGTTCGATCCCGTCTCTCGCCACCATCTTAAATCCCTTGCAAATACGCCATTTATCCAAGATTTTTGCCATTTCGTCGAGCCGCGTGAATATGGTCAAAAATGTACTCAAAGTGCACCCGGATGCACGATCTGGTGCAACCAAAGTGCAACCAGATTCGGCGCGTTTCTCTCGGCGGAGCGATGCTCGGGTATGTCGCCACTGTATCCGCGCACTCTGCATGGCGATCCCACCCAATTTTTTTAGGCATCCGAAACAACGGGAGCGCAATCTCCGCTCGCTGATTTTTCCCCGCCAAAATGCTTCTTCAACTCTTGGTGCCCGTGCCATGTACACGCCCACGCGGCCCGAAGGTAAAAACCAGGGGTTATATCTCGGGTATATACCATCACCACCTAAATATTCTGTTTGACGCAACACAAGCGATTGTGTAAGTCTATGTGTAAAGAGGAAACATGGCTACAAATCTACAGCTTGATGATCGGCTCATCCAACAGGCCCTGGAACTTGGCGGCCACAGAACCAAGAAGGCGGCGGTCACGCATGCGCTGGTGGAATACATCGACCACCTGCGCCAGGAAAAAATACTCGGGCTGTTCGGCAAGATGGATTTCTCCCCTGACTACGACTACAAGCAGCAGAGGGCGCGGGCGTGAGGGTTCTCGTTGACACCAGCGTTTGGTCGCTGGCGCTCCGACGTGTTGGTCCAGCTGCGAATCCCGAAGCTACGGAGTTGCGGCGGCTGATTACTGGCCACCAGGTTGAAATCATCGGCCCTATCCGCCAGGAACTGCTATCCGGCGTTCGTGACCACGCCCAGTTTGAGCGTCTGGAAACTCACCTGGCCGCCTTCGCCGACCTGCCTTTACAGATTGAGGATTTTGTCACGGCGGCCAAGTTTTTCAACCTCTGCCGCGCAAAAGGCATCCAAGCATCAAACACCGACTTCCTGATTTGCGCCGTTGCCGTGCGGAAGGAATTGGCGATTTTCACCACCGATGCAGATTTTTCGAGGTTTGCTCGTTGCCTGCCGATTGTCCTGCACGAGATTCGCAAGGCCCCAGAGCCATCGGTTGGTCGCCAGCGCCAGCTACGCGGTAAAATCTGATGTTTTTCTGGCAATTGCCTTAGTCATTCCGTCGTAGCTCTGCCATGGTTATCGCCGCACAGATCTGCGACCCTTCGTCTGAATTCACCACGTCCCAAGCTGCGGTGCATGCTCACAGCCCGCCAGGTTCCTAGCCCCGACCCATCGCAAAGGATTTCCCTCGGCATCGCCGATCATCGTCACCATCTTTATCGACATCGCCCACCAAACCACCACCGTCACCCGTCACGTCATCGCCGCCCACCGCCAGTTTCCGCACTTCTGCCATCCCCGCCGCCTTTCGCTTTCCGCCGGACTGGCAACCGAAGGACCAACCCTATGCCTGCCTGGAAGTATCGGATACCGGCGAGGGGATTGCCGCCGCGGACCTGGGCAAGATCTTTGAACCGTTTTTCAGCCGCAAGTTCACGGGTCGCGGCTTGGGGTTGGCCGTGGCCCTCGGGATCGTCAAGGCGCATCGCGGCGGCATCACCGTGGCGAGTGCGCCCGGCCAGGGAAGTTCCTTTTGCGTCTTTTTCCCCAGCTCCAATGAGCTGGCCATCCCCCGCCTACCTGCGCCAGCCGCGCGCGTCACCTCGTCGCAAGGGGGCGCCGCCCTGCTGGTGGTCGAAGACGAAGATGTCGTGCGCATCATGACCGGTGCCATGCTGACCCGCCTGGGGTACACGGTGTTCGAGGCCCGGGACGGAGTCGAAGCCGTGGAGGTGTTCAAGCAACACCCGTCCGAAATCATGGGGGTGCTGTGCGATCTGGTCATGCCGCGCATGAACGGCTGGGATACGCTGAACGCCTTGCGCGCCATGGCCCCGGGCCTGCCGGTCATCCTGGCCAGCGGCTACGACGAGGATCAGGTCATGGCCGGCGAGCATCCGGAACTGCCCCAGGTGTGCCTCGGCAAGCCCTACCAGATGCAGCAGTTGCGCGCAGCTCTTGACCGCGCCTTGAAGCCCGGCGCGGCGGCCAGGTCGGGTTAGCGCGCATTACGTCCGCCGGTGATTCGTCTAATGCCAATCAGGCGATTGGCGTTCCTTGGATTGCGCTTGACGATCGGCCGTTTGCCGGCGCATCCTGCATTCAGGTCTGGTATGTGATGTGCGCAGAGGGGCGTGTCTGGGCTGATTCGCATTGAGGGATGATGGGCCTATGTCCAGCAGCATGACGCAAAACAGCAGGGAACCCTGGGCGTGGTGGGTGCTTGTGGCCCTGATCAGCCTGCTGGTCCTGGTGCTTTCTTATGAGTTCTACCGGGCCCAGGTGCGGCAACTCGGCCAGCAGCAAGTTGCGGGATTGGCTGGGGGCTTGTTCCTGCTCCTGGTTGTTTTTGTATTCACTCTCTATAGCCAACAGCGTGCGGTCACCCTGGTGGGGCAGCTCATGGAAAGCAAGCGCCGCCAGGCAGAGGCGCAGGAGGCTTTGCGCCAGAGTGAACAGCGATTCCGCACCATTGCCGACTTTACCTACGGCTGGGAATCCTGGAGCGATCCCCACGGCAAGATCGTTTACGTCTCGCCGGCCTGCGAGCGGATCACCGGCTACCGGCCGGACGAGTTCCAGGCGGATCCCGGCTTGCTGGTCGCGATCACGCACCCGGCCGATCGCGCGCGGGTCGCCGAGCATCTCGCGGCGGCGGGCGAGGGGCCCGCGTGCCAGTTGTCGTTCCGCATCCTCACCCGCGCGGGGGAGGAACGCTGGATCGAGCATGTCTGCCAATCCGTGCGGGATGCGCAGGGCGCGTGCGCCGGCCGGCGCGGCAGCCACCGCGACATCACGGACCGCAAGTGTGCCGAACTGGACCTGGCGGAAACCAAGCAGCGGCTGGAAGCCATCCTGGGCATCACGCACACCGGCGTGGACGTCATTGACGCCGAGTTCAACCTGCTGTACGTGGATCCCAACTGGCAGAAAGTCTATGGCCAACCCCAGGGCCGCAAGTGTTACGAATATTTCATGGGGCGCGACCAGCCATGCGCTTCCTGCGGCATTCCCCGGGCATTGGCCACCCGCCAGGTGACCATCACCGAGGAGACGTTGGTCCGTGAAAACGGCCGCGTGGTGGAAGTCCATACGATCCCAATGCAGGACCGCTCCGGCCGCTGGGTGGTGGCCGAGTTCAACGTCGACATCAGTGATCGCAAGGCTGCCGAGATGGCCCTGCAGGCCAGCGAGCATCGGTTGCGCGCCATTTTCGAGAGCCATATCGATGGCATGCTGATCGCTGACGCAAGCACCCGGAAGTTCGTGGCCGCCAATCCCGGGATTTGCGCCATGCTGGGATACACGGAGCAGGAACTGCTGGGCATGGGCGTGGCGGATATTCACCCCGAGGAGACCCTGCCGGCGGTGCTCGCCCATTTTCAGGCCCACTTGCACGCCGCGGAGCGCGAGGTGGCGGCGCTGCCGGTCCTGCGCAAGGACGGCAGCGTGATTTATTGCGACCTGGGCATGGCCAGGATCGAGCTGGACGGCCAGCATTTGTCGATCGGTAGTTTCCGCGATGTGACCGCCCGCAAACAGGCCGAGGACATGGCGCAGGAGACGCGGCGGCGGCTGTTGCGCTCCAACGAGGCGTTGGAACATTTTGCGTATGTCGCGTCGCACGACCTGCAGGAGCCGCTGCGCATGGTGGCCAGCTACACCCAGTTGCTGGCCCAGCGCTACGCGGGCCAGCTGGATGAGCGGGCCCAGAAATACATCCATTACGCGGTGGATGGCGCCGAGCGCATGCAGCGGCTCATCAACGGCCTGCTGGAATACTCGCGCGTCACGCGCAAGGGCCGGCCGGCCGAACTGGTCAGCGCCGGCGCCGTGCTGGCCGATGCCCTGAACAACCTGGCCGCCGCCGTGAGCGAAAGCGGCGCCCAGGTAACGCATGCCGAGTTGCCCGTGGTGCTGGCCGATCCCGTGCAGCTCCTGCAACTGTTCCAGAACCTCGTGGGCAATGCCCTCAAGTTTCGCGGCCCGGCCGCCCCGCGGGTCCACGTGGCGGCGCGGGAAGCGGCCGCCCAGTGGGTGTTTGAAGTGCGCGACAATGGCATTGGCATCGAGGCCAAGCATCACCAGCGCATTTTCGAGATTTTCCAGCGCCTGCACACCCGCGAGGAATATCCCGGCGCGGGGATCGGGCTGGCGCTGTGCAAGCGCATTGTCGAGCGGCATGGCGGGGCCATCTGGCTCGAGTCCACCCCCGGGCAGGGAACCACGTTTTTCTTTGCCCTGCCCAAGCAGGCGGAGGTAAGCGCATGAATGACACGACCCTGAAGTCCATCGACATCCTGCTGGTCGAGGACAATCCCGGTGACGCCGACCTGGCACGGGAGGCGCTGCAGGAGAGCCTGCGGGGCAGCCGCCTGTTCGTGGTCAGCGATGGCGAGAAGGCCATGGCGTTCCTGCGCCGGCAGGGCGCCTATCCGGATGCGCCCCGGCCGGACCTGGTGCTCCTGGACTTGAACCTGCCGCGCAAAGACGGCCGCGATGTGCTGGCTGAACTCAAGGCCGATGCGCATCTCAAAAGGATCCCGGTGGTCGTGCTGACCACGTCGCGCACCGAAGAGGATGTGCTTAAATGCTATAACCTGCACGCCAATTGCTATGTCGTAAAGCCGCTGGACGTGAACCAGTTCATGCATGTGATCAAAGCCATCCAGATGTTCTGGATGACGATCGCGGTCCTGCCGCCCAAGGAGGACGCCGATGAGTAACCCGCTGCGAGTTCTGCTGGTGGAAGACAATCCCGGAGACGCCGACCTGGTCAGCGAGTTGCTGGCCGACAAGGACCCGGCTGGGTTTCAAATTCAGCATGTCCTCCGCATGGCCGAAGCCGTCAAGACCTTGAAGACGGACGCGCCTAACCTGGTGTTGCTGGACCTTTCCCTGCCCGACAGCACTGGCCTGGAAACAGTGCGTACCATGCGGGCCCAGTGCCCGGATATTCCGATCGTGGTCATGACCGGAAATAATGATGAGCAGACCGGGCTGGCCGCGATCAAGGAAGGCGCCCAGGATTACGTGGTCAAGGGCCTGGCCAGCAGCGCGTTGATCGATCGCGTGCTGCGCTATGCCGTGGAACGCCACCAGATCGTCGAGCGCCTGAGCGCCGCGGAAGCCAGCCGGCGCGAAAGCGAGCAGAGCCTGCGCTCGCTCCTTGACGCCATCACCGAGTCGGCCTTCCTCATGGACCCCGCGGGCGTGCTGATCGCGATCAATGACACGGCCTGCAGGCGCCTGGGGCACACGATGCCGGAGATGGTGGGGCACAGCATATCCGAGTTTGTGACCCCGGATCTTGCCCGCAGCCGCCGCGCGGAGATGGACGCCGTGGTGCGCAATAAGCAGGCCCGGGTCTTTGAAGATACGTACCAGGGCCGCTGGATCCAGCATTCGCTGTACCCGATCCTGGATGGCGCCGGCCGCGTGAACCGCGTGGCGGTATTTGCGAGCGATGTCACCGACATCCGGCAGGCCCGGCAGGCGCTGCAAGACGCCAACCAACTGCTGGACGAAACCCAGGCCATGACGCATTTGGGCGGATGGAAATACGATGTGGCCACCCGGACGTTTGCCTGGACCAAGGAGGTCTACCGCATCTATGGCGTGGCCGCGACCTACGATCCAAGCAACCTGGAGCAGGCCCTGGGCTTTTTTGCCGGCGAAGACGCGGCGGTCATCCGCCGCGCGTTCGATCGTGCGCTGGAATATGGCCAGCCCTACGACCTGAAGCTGCAGTTTGCCCGGGCCACGGGGGAGCGGATCTGGGTGCGCACCACGGGCCACCCGCGGATCGAAAACGACCGCGTGGTCGCGGTCGTTGGCAACATCATGGACATCACGGACCAGAAAAGGTCCGAGGAACAACGCCTGGCCCTGGAGCGCCAGGTCCAGCAGCTTCAGAAGACCGAGAGCCTCGGGCGCATGGCCGGCTCCATTGCCCACCTGTTCAACAACCACTTGATGGCGGTGATCGGCACCCTGGAACTGTCCCTGTTATCCCTGCCCGCAGACGCCGAGTTGCGCGAGCCGCTGCAAGTCGCCATGGGGGCCGCCCGGAAGGCGGCGGAGACGAGCAGGACCATGCTGACTTATCTTGGCCATGCGACCGGCCCGCAGGTGCCCATGGAGCTTTCCGGCTTGTGCCGGCGGTCCCGGCCCTTGCTCCAGGCCCTTCAATCGCCCAGCGCCAGCCTTGAGGTCGAGTTGCCGGACCCGGGCCCGGTCATCAACAGCCAGGCCGACGCGGTACAGCATATCCTGTTCAGCTTGTTCACGAACGCCAGCGAGGCCCTGGAAGGCCGGCCCGGGGTTTTGCGGCTAAGCGTCTCCACGGCGGCCTCGCCCGCGGCGATCTCGGCCCGGCACCGCTGGCCCCTGGACTGGCAGGCGCAGAATAAACCGTACGCCTGCCTGGCGGTGGCGGATACCGGCTGCGGGATTCCGGCCGCGGAAATCGATAAACTATTTGATCCCTTTTATTCCACCAAGTTTATCGGCCGGGGCCTGGGCCTGGCCACCGTGCTCGGCCTGGTCCGTACCCACCAGGGCTGTATCACCGTGGAGAGCACCCTTGGGCGGGGCAGCACATTCAAGGTGTATTTTCCCATGGCCGGGGAGGCGCTCGTCCCCCCGCCGCCCCCAACGGAGCGGGTTGAGGCCCGGGAAGGGGGGGCGGTGATGGTGGTCGAGGATGAGGATAACGTGCGGCAGATCGCGGCGAGCATGCTGAAGCGGCTGGGATTCGCGGTGGTCGAGGCGGCCGACGGCGCCGAGGCCGTGGCGCTGTTCCACCAGCACCAGGCGCAGATCCGCTGCGTGATCTGCGACCTGACCATGCCGGTCATGGACGGATGGCAAACGATTGCCGCGCTCCGGGCCCTGCGCCCCGGCCTGCCGGTGGTGCTGGCCAGCGGTTACGACAAGGCCCAGGTGATGGGGGGCGACCATACCGAGCTGCCCCAGGAGTTCCTGGGCAAACCGTTTCAACTTACGGAGCTGAAGGCTGCGGTTCACCGGGCTTTGACCAGCGGAACCGCCGGGGCCTAGGCGACCCAGGGGCCGCCGATCAATCGCCCAGGTACTGTCGCACCGCTTCCTGCAGGCGGTCATATTGGACCAGGAATTCCGGGAGCTTGGATTGGAGCGCGGTCAGATCGCCGGCCTTGCCGACGCGTTCCATGTCGGCCGCCGCCGCGCGCAGGGTCTCGCCACCCACAATGGCCGCCACCCCCTTGAGGGCATGGGCCAGGATCTCGGCGCGCGGCGTGTTGCCCTCGGCCAGCCGGCTTTTCAGCTCGTCGATCTGTCGCGGAGTTTCCACAAGAAAAGACTGGAGCACCGTGCGCACCAGGCCTTCATTATTCGCCATGCGGTTCAGCATGGCGGCCGAGTCGAACAGGGCGGGCCCTGGGTCCCGGGCGGCCACGGGCGCAGGGATGGACGGCGGGGGCGGTGGTTCGGCCGGGCTGGCGGGAACATCCGGCAACCATTGCTCCAAGGCGTCGGCCAGGGCTTGGGAATCAATGGGCTTGGAAATGTAGTCGTTGGCGCCCGTGGCCAGGCACTCCTCGCGGTCGCCCGGCATGACCAGGGCCGTTGTGGAAATGATGGGGATATCGTGCTGGCGCACGGCCGACTGCGGGTCGCGGATGATGCGCACCGCCTCCAGCCCGCCCATTTCCGGCATCTGCACGTCCATCATCACCAGATCGTAACAGCGGGTCTCGAGCGCCTTGATCGCGGCAACCCCGGTGCCCACGGCATCCGCGGCCAAGCCAAACTGCTGCAGGAGCCCCAAGGCCACCAGTTGGCTGGGAATATTGTCTTCCGCCACCAGGACCCGCATTTTGTCCCGGGGGATCACCCGGCCCGCGGGCCGGGGGCCGCTGGGCGGTTCCGGCATCGGCGCGGCGCCGCCGCTCAGAATGCCGCCCAGATTGTCGCACAGGTCTGCCAGGCGCACCGGCTTGGGCAGGCAGGCGGCAAACCCGATCTCCTCCAGGCTCTGGATGTCGCCCAGCCAGCCCAGCGGGGTCATCAGGATCAGGTGGGTGCTCTTGAGGTCGGCATCTTCCTTGATCGCCCGGCACAGATCGGCGCTATCCATGCCGGAGGACTGCAAGTTCACGACGGCGGCCTGGAATGGGTCCTTCATGCTCCATGCCCGGGCCATCGTCCGCAGGGCGTCTTTGCCGTCCATCGCCGCATCCACCCGCGCGCCCCAAGCCCGAATTTGGATCGAAAGCACCTCGCGCTGGGTGGCGTTCTCGTCCACCACCAGGATGCGCGCCCCCGCGATCCCGGGCACGTGGCCGCGGTTGAGCTTTTGTTCCGCCTGCTTGGTGAAGCGCGCCGTGAACCAGAACTCCGTGCCATGGCCTTCCTGGCTCGTGACGCCGATCTCGCCGCCCATCAGGATGGCCAACTGCTTCGAGATGGCCAGGCCCAGGCCGGTGCCGCCGTACTGGCGCTCGCCCGTGGTGCCGTGCACCTGGGTGAACTTCTGGAACAGCTGGTCCTGCTTGCCCGCTGGAATGCCGATGCCGGTGTCGCGCACCGCAAACCGGATGGTGGCCTCGGTGTCGGTTTCGGCTGCCAGCGTGGCGCGCACGGCGATCTCGCCCTGGTGGGTGAACTTCAGCGCGTTGCCCGCCAGGTTGACGAGCGCCTGGAGCAGGCGGCTGGGATCGCCGTAAAGCAGGGCCGGGACGTCGGGGGCGGCGGCGCAAATGAACTCCAGGCCCTGGTCGTGGGCGCGCAGGGCGAGCATCGCGGCAAAATCATCCAGCAAATCGCACAGGTCGAAGTCGCGCGGTTCGAGCTTGAGTTTGCCTGCCTCAATTTTGGAGTAGTCCAAGATGTCGTTGATGACCGACAGCAGAGTCTCGCCGCACGTGCGCACCGTCTCGGCGAAGCGGCGTTGCTCGGGTTTCAGCTCGGTGTTGAGCAACAGGCCGATCATCCCGATCACCCCGTTCATGGGAGTGCGGATCTCGTGACTCATGGCGGCGAGGAACTCGCTCTTGGCGCGGTTGGCGGCATCCGCCTCTTCTTTGGCCCGCTTGAGAGCCAGTTCCGTCTGCTTGATCGCGTCGATATCGCTGATCACAAGGCGGCACACGGAGGCGCCGTCGGCATGCTGGGCCAGCGTGGCATTCAACCGCGCGGCAAAGGGCGGCGCGCCGGCGAACAGGATGCGCAACTCGCACACCTGGGGCGCGCCCGTCTTGAGCAATTGTTCGCGAAACTGTTGATAGACGCCCTGGTCCTCGGGGCAGATATATTTCGTCAGCGGTTGTTCGAGCAGCGCCGAGCGGGCCACCCCCAGCAACGAGGCGACCGTGAGGTTGGCTTCCTGGATGATCCCCTTTTTGTTGAGGGTGCAATAGCCCACGGGCGCCATGTCGTACAGGTTGAAGTATCGCGTCCAGGCCGCTTCCAGGTCCGCCTGGACCCGGCGCAACTCGCGGTTCTGCATCTCCAGCGTCGCTTCGCGTGCGCGCAGATCGCGGAGCAGGCGTTGCATGGTGGCGGGCGAAGCGAGATCTGGCGCTCCGATCTCGTCCGCGGGCGGCTTCTCCGTTGCCCGCCGGCGCAGTTCCGTGGCCGGAATTTTGGTTTTCCCGCGGAGAGAGGGCTTTTTCATTGAGTGATCCTTTGGGCGGGGGCTGGTTGGATTGGGATGCTGCGCTGGCCGGACCCTGCCGCTGAGCGTGGCTGCAGATGTCCGGCCATGGAGGTTGCTCCATGCCTTAAACCATCCGTCCTGCTGGAGGCGCCATGCCGATTCATAAACCCCTCACGAACCGTGTCGCTTCTGGCTCATCCCTGACGGTCAGATTGTCGCCAAGGATGCGCCCGTCGTCAATTACTTTTTGGCCATTTTGAACGGCGTACGAGGGGGGGGGCGCTGTGCCATCAAGCTGTCATCTGATCTCGATGGTCCGGCGCTGCCCGCCCTCAATCCGTTGTCTTTGCGGCATCTTCTCGAAGCCGGGCGATGTAGTCCCTGTCGGCCGCGCTTAATGAAGCCGCGTTGATTTGCAGGCGTTTCCCATCAGCTTTTTTGAGGACCACGGTGCCGCCGTGCTCTTCGACCAATGCCGCCGTCACCTGTTGGCCGCTGGCCGAAGTCCAGGGCCGCAGTTCGCGGTTCTCGTCCGCGGGGATGCCGGGTGCCGTCAAGGGGACGGGCCCGGCCAACACCGGCGGCTTGGCCGGCATTGGCATGGCTTTCTGCTGCTTCTCGTACGCTCGTTTGGTGTCCCTGATGAAATCAGTGAACACGGCAGCGTTGGCATACCCGGTTCGCCCCGCGAGTTGGGTGCCGCCAGGATCCGCAATCACGACAAACGGCAGCGTTGAACCTTCGACCTTGAACCGGCTGCCGAATGCCTGCCTGGTGCCCGGGTCATCACAGTTGACGTCCGCATAGATGAACTCATCGTCCGCCAGCTTAACCTGTTTTTTTTGGATCATGGCCTTGAGCGCCTGGCAGTTGCCGCAGGCTTCCCGCCCATACTGCACGAACAGGAGCTTGTTTTCAGTTTTGGCCTTGGCCAGGGCCGCTTCGAGATTGGTTTGTGCCAAGGGGTTTTTGGCTGCAGCGAGGCTTGCCGCCACGACCATTGCCCCCACCATCGCCAGAAAGCATACGTTTTTCATGCCCATGCGCCCTTTCCGGATACCGCCCATCCTGGGCCAAGCGTGTTTGGCACTGGCTGGATGGCGGTCTCATGGGATACTGCCACTCTCGAAATCAGAATCAAGGCAAAGCGGCATTGTTGACGAGCGATGCAGCTCCTGTTTGATTCCATCCAATTCATCCGCAACAAGTTTCGCGAGTTGGGCGAGGTGCGCGGTTGGTTGGATCGCCTGCGTTGGCGGCATCGCGGTGTGCGAAGCCGTAAAAAAACGGAATATACAAGCTGTTTGAATCGACTTATATTACAACATTAGGAGGCCTTGTGAGCACGTTACTGAGTTGGCGGCGGAACAACGGGGGCCGCCGTATGTTTGCCATGACCGGCGTCTTGGCCGGCCTGCTTTCATCCATGCCGGCCTGGGCCGGCGTCATCAACATCAACACGCCCATCGGCGAGGTGCAGGTGGATGTCAGCAGCGTGGCGCCGACAGGCGACCTGATCAAGCCGGGCGATCCACAGCCGACCGGATTTACGCCGCCGACCATTTTTTCCGCGCCGCTGCCCAGCGGCTCAGGCGCCCGGGCCCTGGGGTTGGCCGGGGCGTTCACGGCTCTGGCTGATGATGCCACGGCGGCTTCATGGAACCCAGCCGGCCTCACCCAGCTCGAACGCCCGGAAGTTTCGGTGGTTACACGATACACCTCCGAGCGCCAGGAGCACACCTCGGATGCCAGCGACTTTGACGTGGGCAGCGATCGTTTCAGCTCGTTCAATCTCAACTATCTCAGCCTGGTTTGGCCCATGCGCCTCGGCCAGCACAACCTGTGCATGTCCGCCAACTACCAGGAGGTTTACGATTTCACGCAGGAGTTCACCGCTGATCTGTCCCAGTATGACACGAAAAATGTGGGACAGAGCCGGCGGGATACCTACCATTCCACGAAAACACAGCCGTATCGCAATGACAAGGGCACGATGACCCTGACCACCCATTTGACCACCGAGGCCACGACCTCCATCGACCAACTGCTGTCCCAGGACATGGTGTCTGACCTGTCCTTTGAACAGCAAGGCAACATCAGCGCCTTGACGCCGGCCATGGCGGTTGAAGTCACTCCCAATTTTTCCCTGGGCGGCTCGTTCAATTATTACCGCGATGACCTGGCGCCGAATGGCAAGATCCGTTCCAAGGTCAAGGCGCACTACCAGGGCACCTCCGGCAGCCAGGCCAGCATTCTTAACAGCCGCGTGACCACCGGGACGTACGACTATACCGGCGTGGCCAATATCCGCACCAACATCATCGTGCATGTTGGCGATCACGATATCGTCATCCCGGTGGACCTGAAGGTGCCTTTTGCGGGCACCGGGCCGATCGAGCCCCAGTACGAGAACACGCCGTCCTATCCCAACCGCAACCTGCTGATCAACGGCGAGTACGAGGAAATCAACGATTTTTCAGACCTGGCCGGGTATAACGCCACGCTGGGCGCGTTGTGGACCGTATCCCGGTTTGTGAGCCTGGGCGTGACCCTAGACTTGCCGTGGACCGCCGAGGGGACCCAGACCAAGACCGTGCGCAACACCATCACCACCGTGGATGCCGCCAACAACCAGGTGGTGGATGTCAGCACCACGGAGACCCGGACCCAGAAGAACATGGAGTTCACGTTCCCGCTCTACTATTCCGTGGGCAGCGTGTTTCGCTGGCTTAACAACTTTTATTCCACCCTGGACGTCAGCCAGACGCGCTGGTCCGAGTTCTCCTTCAAGGCCGAGGGAGATCCGCGCATCAACCCGCTGAACGGCCGGCCGGCGGACGAATCCGACATTGATGACTGCTGGTCCGTGCGCGGGGGCTCTGAGTATCTGCTCGTGTACCCCAAGACGGAAATCCCGTTGCGGGCCGGCGTGGCCTGGGAGCAACGGCCCGCCGTGGGCCGGCCGGACCAGTATTGGGATTTCAGCCTGGGGTCTGGCTTCTCGGTGGGGAAAGATCCAGGCAAACTGATCATTGATATCGCCTATATCTACACCATGGGCAACGATGTCCTGGGTACCTTGGTGCCAGACCAGGAAGGCCTGACGACGGATATCCAGAAACACCAGGTGTATGTCTCCGGAATCTGGCATTTCTAAAGCCTGCCGCCCGCCCCTTCGCTTGCGCTTTCCATAACGGCTTCCGCCGTCTCGCCGCAAAAATATATTGCGTTGTTTTGAATTGACAACCATTTGCCGGCCAAAAGGATGCGTCTGTGCCGAATTGCCGGGCAAAATATATTGCCGCAGAATGGAAGAAAAGGTCCGGTCCCAACGACTATGAGAAGTGAATGGAGCGTCAGAACGGGCTGTAATACCAGGTTGGTAAAAAGGACTGAGTAACTGAAGGAGCATTGTCATGATTAACAACGCCATGGTGGGCATCAAGCAAGCGATACCGCGAACGATCCTGATTATCGATGACGACATCCACGTGCGAGCTTTGCTCAAGCGTGTTTTCAGCACCCACTTTCATGTGCTGTGCGCGGCGAACGTGGAGGAGGGGATCGGGTTGTTCCGCGAGAATCGTCCTGACCTGGTGATTACCGACTATGAAATGCCGAATAAGGATGGCATTGAGGGCATCCGCGAGTTGCGCCGGATATGCCGCACCACCTCGATCATCATGCTGACCGGTTCGGCGACGCACGATCTGATCCAGTTGGCCCTGGCAGAGGGCGCGACCGAATGCATGCCCAAGCCCTGCAATATTCTCGCCCTGCATGCCAAGGTGCGCAGTTACACGGGAGCCGACCAGACCCGGGATATGGTCGCAGACCCGGTCTGACCACCGCGCGGCCATGCCTCGGGCATGCAAGGCCGGTTTCCGGACCGGCCGCGGGTTGGTTTGGACTTGGCCTCGGGCCAGCTTGTTCGCGCATGGCGGTCTCGGCGTTGCCCCGGTCAGTTGCCCATTGATGCAACGGGTCGGTCCTGCTACATTGACCTTGGCATTCAAGTCGAGGTGATCTATGTGCGCGGATTGCGGTTGTCGGAAATCAAGAATCCCGGGAAGCTCAGCATCGCACCCGCAGCGCGGGAACGTGGCGGCGCGGCACGCCCATGATCACGCGGCCGATCACGACCATGTCCCAAAACCATTGCGCCGGTCACCAGCCCGAACCATTGTGTTGAAGCAGAACATCCTTGGGCACAACGACGAGTTGGCCGCGGCCAACCGTGCGTGGCTGGCGGCGCGCGGCGTCGTGGCGTTGAACCTGGTCTCGGCCCCGGGCGCGGGCAAAACCCTGCTCTTGGAGAAAACGCTCACCCGGCTGCGTGGGCGGATCGCCTGCGCCGTGGTGTTGACCAAGACGGACCTGGCCCCGCACGTGGATTGGGACCGGGTCGCCTGCCGGCGCAACGTCCGCCGGATCCAGCCCGCGGTGCCGCTGTTCGAGCTGAGCGCCAAAACCGGCGTGGGATTGGACGCCTGGATCGATTTCCTGGCCGGCTTGGCCCGCGCATAGCTGCGGGGTCGGAAGCAGTTGAGTCCAAGCCCCGGGCGTGATAGGATGGCCGCGTGATCCACTTATACCATTTCCGCATGATGATCGGTACTTGTCTGGGCTCCCCGCCTTTTCAAGGCGGGGGGGACCCGAAGGGTGGGGCGGTTGTTCCGGGTTCCACCCACCGTGATATCGGGGCGCGGACCATCCACAACCACCCCGGCCTGCGGCCACCCCTCCTTGCAAAGGAGGGGAGCTCGGATGCTTGTTCTCGGGCGGAAATGGTATTATATGCCCAAAGCCCGGGGGAGCGCCAGCCGGTCCTGCGCCGGCCGCGGTCGGGACGGTTCTGGCGCGGCGGGCTTGGTGGCGCAATGCTGGCCTTGGGATGTCTATGCTGTGGCGCGGTCGCGGCGTTCGAGCTCAAGTTGCAGGGCCAGGAATTGACACTCCGGGCCACTGATGTGACCCTGCAACAGGTCTTGGAGCGCCTGGCCGACCTGGGGGTCCGGGTCAAGGCGGATCCTACCATTCGCAAGCGTGCCAGCTTCAACCTGGACCGCGTGCCGGCTGACGAAGCGTTCACCGATATTTGCGCGCCGTATGGCTATGCCCTGGTGTGGCAGGTGCTGGCCGGGCCGCTGGGGCCCATGCCGCGCCTGGAAGAAGTCCGCGTGTTCCGGCGCGATCAACCCGCCGCCGCGATCCTCCTGCAACCCGCCCCGGCCCACTTCAACATAACCCGGGGCCCGGATGCCGCCGGCCCGGAATACGTCGCCGACGAGGTCTTGCTGGCGGTCAATCCCGGCGTGAGCGCGGCCGAGTTCAACCTGCTGCTGTACCAGTTGGGCGGAACGGTGGTGGACGTGATCCCGGCCCTGGGCATCTACCGCGTGCGGTTTCCGCCCATGACCAACATCCCGGCGCTGCTCGAGCAGTTGCGCCGCAACGCCATCATTCACCAGGCCGAGGCCAACTATGCCATCCGCAGCCCGGAACCGCGGCGCGTGGCGGCTGCGGGCACCCCCGCCGCCATGGTGCAGCCGGTGGTCACGGACGCGGGCAGTGCGGCCCGGATCGCGGTGCTGGACTCCGGCCTGGCCATGCAGCCCGGCCTGGAAACCGCCGTGGTTGGCCAGTTGGATGCCGTGAATCCCGGCCAGGCCCTGGGCGATCCGGTGGGCCACGGGACCCAGATGGCGTTGGTGGCCAACGGCGCCGTGGCGCCGCAGGGCCAGCCCGCGGCCGGCGCGGGCCTGCCGATCATCGCGGTGCGCGCGTTTGATGCCAACGGCCGGGCCACCAGCTACAGCGTGATGCAGGGCGTGGATTACGCCGTAAGCCAGGGGGCGCGGGTCATTAACCTGAGTTGGGGCACGGAAACGCCAAGCGATTTCCTGGCCAACGCCGTGGCCTTTGCCCAGTCCCGGGGCGTGATCGTCGTGGCGGCTGCCGGTAACGAGCCCACGGGCCAGCCGGTGTATCCGGCGGCGTATCCCGGGGTGTTGGCGGTGGGTGCCCTGACCCCGGCGGGCGGGTTGTGGGATCAGTCGAATTACGGAGATTTCGTGGATCTGGCGGCGCCCGGCGCGGCAACCTTCCCGGTGGGATACAAGGGGCCGCCGGGCAGCTATGCCGGGACCTCGATTGCCAGCGCCTACGTGGCCCACGCCCTGGCCCAGTACCTGGCCGGGCATCCGGAAGCATCCGCCAGCGAAGCCATGGCGCGATTGCGCCAGTCCCTGACCCCGCCGGCCGCCGGAACGGCGGGTCACCCTTACGGGTCCGGCAGCCTGGATCCGGCCGCGCTGCAACGCCTGCTTGCGCCATGAGCTTGCGGTTTACAGGCGGTTGGCGCTTGGCGATCCCCGCGTGGCTGGCGTTGTCCATGATCGTGGCGGGCGACACGGTCCGGCTCCGGAACGGGCACGAGCTGGAGGGGCTGGTCACGGAGCAGACTGCGGACCGGATCGTGCTGAGCATCGGGATCGGCTCGGTTAATCTCAAACCCGCGGAAGTGGCGGAAATCCAGCGCTCTGATCCGGCGGCGGCCGCGCGCCTGCGCGCCCAGTGGCAGGCGCGCTATTTCACGCACGACAAGTATGTCCCGGAAGGCCTGGGCTGGCTGGCCGCGGAGTTCAAGGATCTGGAGGGCCTGCACAGTGCGGCGCGGGTGGCCCTCGATTTTCTGCGCGGGTTGCCGGATAAAAAGGACGCCCGCGAAAAAGATCTCGCGCGGCTGCGGGAGGAAACCGCCATCGCCGGCGCCGAGCTCAAGGTCATGGACCCCAAGGCCAACGTCAAGGCTTACAATGAGCTGGTCACGCAGTTCAACCGCCAGCAGGCCGAGATGGCCACCGTGCACAACGAGGTGGTCAATCTCCAGGACCGCGCGCCCGCAGCGCAAAAAACCGTCACGGACTACATCAACCAGCTGCCGGTGTTCGCGGCCCATTTCGCGGCCGCCCGCAGCAACCAGTATCCGCGCGCGGCGGCCGCGCAGGTTGACCTTTTTTTCCGCGAGATGGACCGCCGCCTGGCGGAACTTCAGGCGGAAATCCAGCAGCACGACATACCGTACCAAGGGCGGAAAGGCGGCATCCAGGTCACGGCGCGCATCAACGGCGCGCTCAATGCCCGGATGGTCGTGGACACCGGCGCGGACGTGGTGACCATCTCCGAGTTCACCGCGCAACGCCTCAACCTGAACCTGGCCCGGGCACCGTCCGTCACCGTGTCGCTGGCAGATGGCAGCACGGCCACGGGCCGCGGCGTGGTGCTGGATTCGTTTGCCGTGGGCGATATCACCCTGCGGCGCGTGGCGGCCATTGTGCTGCCTGGTCGGCCCGGCGCCGATCTTGACGGCCTGCTGGGCATGAACGTGTTGCGCCGGTTCATTGTCCGCCTGGATCCGGCGGGGAACCGGATGCGCCTGCAAACCCTGCGGGACGAGTAATGGGGCGCGCTTGCCCGGCGCTCAGGGGGTACGCAACCGGAGCGTTGGGGTCAGCCAGATGAAGATCGGGTACTTGCCGTTCACGATGGCGTCCGGGGCATTGCTGCGCAGGCAGGCGGCCAGCCGGCCCTCCGCGATTCCGGCCAGGGCCATCTGGTCCATGAGCAAGTAGCCCGCCCGCGCCGGCATGGATTCAAGATGGGCCACGGGCGTGGCGCGGGTGTGGGGCGGGTGCCGGGCCACGTCCCCGGGGAGCCCGCTGAAACTGATGGGAATGTAGAACTTTGATTCCGGGGGGGATCCGAGGTAGATGTCCTGCAGGACCGGGTAGGGGGAAATCACCGTCAACGCGGCGCCGGCATCCCGGCTGGCGCGATGGCGGGCAGCAACCAGGTCATAAGCCCGGCGCCAGTCCGGCTGGGGCGCCGTGTTTCCGAGCCAGTACGCAGCCTGCGGGAGGAGCGTGGCCCCGGTGGTGGCGGCGATTGCCGCGCAGGCCAGGACCAGCAGCCCGCCGAACGCCAGGCCACGCCAGGATGGGGGTAGCCGGTTCGCGGCGGCGCGCGCCAAAAAATCCAAGCCCAGCGCCACGCAGGGCACCACGATTCCGGACAGCGGGAACAAGTACCGCTCGGCGAACAGCCAGACGAGTTCGGAAATCGCGAGCAAGTAAACCGCCCCGGCGCAGGCCATGGCGCCCACCACCGGCGGATTCCGCCGGAGGCCAACGACCAGGCCGGCGCCGGCGCAGGCGAGACCGACCGGCGAAAACAAGTGCCAGCCCGCCACGGCGTATGGCCAGCCATAGCCGGCGGCCTGCGGGTGAAGCAACAGGGCCAGGACATTTTGGATCCGGCTGTGGCCCGCCGGCAGGAAGTAAAGCAGCCCCAGCAGGCCCAACATGAAGCCCAGTTCCGGCCATGGTACAGCCGTCCTGGCTCCGGCACGGCGGAAGAAAACCCAAAGCAGGTGGAACCACACCAGCAAAACCGCGAGGTAGCCGCCGGCATGGGATCCGGCACACAGCACTGCCGCAAGATATGCGCCAGCCAGCCAGACCCCGCGCCGGCGCGTGGTCTGATGCAGCAGGCACCAGGCGCAAGCGAGCAGGAAAAATTGCAGGTACATATAGCCATCGGCCTGGCGGCTCCACGCGACCTGGGGCGTGGAGAAAGCGATCAGCGCCGCGCCAATCAGCGGGGCGGCCGGCGTCGCGGCGAGGCGCCGCAGGACCAGGAAGGCAAGGGGAATGGCGAGGCTGCCGAACACAGCGGCAGGTAGCCTGGCGCCCACATGGGGGTCCTGGATGACCCACAGACCCGCCGCAGTTAGATAGGTCGTGACCGGAGCGTTCCAATCCGTTATCCCGTTGTCTTTGCGGGGCACGCCGAATTGCAGGATGCCGCGGGCCTGGGCCACCACCACGGCTTCATCGAGCCACAGGCTTTGCCGGCCCAGATCGGCCAACCGCAACCACGAGCCCCACAGCGTGAGCCCGCCCAGCAGTACCAGCCCGACCCAAGGGCGCGCAGTGACCCGTCGGAGTTCCATGGGGCTACTGGGCGTTGATGCGGTAGTAGAGATGATGTCCGGAATTAGTATAGCTGCTGGACCACTCGAAGCCGCCGCCAACTTCACGGAATGCCAGCGAATAATAGAACCCATACCCATAGCCATACCCAAACCCGTAGCCGTACCCGGAACTGTAGCTGAACAACGGAAACCATGGTTGGGCGCCCAGGCTTGCGCAGGCCTCGACCAGGAAGGCGTCCGTGGATCCCAATCCTTCGCAAAACAAGGCCATGCTGATATTGGTCGCCGTGACCGGGGTGAACACAATGTCACGCGAATACCACATGGCCCCGCTTTGGCTGTTGGAACTGAGCAGCACGTGGCCTTCGCCGCCGGACAGGCCGATCATGCCGCCGGCGTCGTTGTGCGATCCGTAGCTGAACCGCAGGGAGCCATTGGTCCGGAGCATGAGCGCCGCGTTGATCGGGCCGGCGCCGGCGCGGGTTTCCGCCTGCCAGCGGATGGTCACGGCATCGCTCCCGTACAGCACGTAGACATCTTCCGTCGGGTTGGCGGATCCCTGCGTGGTCAGGTCGTCCCACAGCACGGCCACCATGCGCGTGGCGGAAAGCGTGGCCAGGTTTGGTGTGTCCAGGCCCGTGGCGGGTTGAAAGGCAAGGACTCCGTTGACGTTGACATACACCGCGGTATACGACTGGCCGAAGTAGGGGAACCCAAAACCCAGCGGCAGCAGATAGCTGCCGCTGTCGCCATGCCAGCCCATGGCGGTGCCCGCGAGCGCGAAGTGGTTGGTATCCGTCGTCTCCCGGTAGCTGCGGAACGTATACGGCGCCATCCAGGCCTGGCTGAGGTACACGCCGTCGGCCGCGGCCGCGCTGGTCAAGCCGGCCGCCGCTACGCCCAAGCTCCGGGCACAGGCGCGCACGGCACGGACCAGGGCGAAGGTATTGATGGGTTCAACTCCTTGGGGCGCCGCGCCGTCACCAGTCGGTCTGGGACACCTTCGAGGACGCCGTGGCCGCGCGTTCGCGCCAGATTTCGCCCACCGGCCGGTTCATGCCGGGCAGGACCAGGCCGGGCCGCACGTCGGCCAGCGGCCGCAACACGAATTCGCGCTCCAGCCACCGCGGGTGCGGCACTTCCAGACCGGGCTGCACAAAGACCCGGTCGCCGGCGTAAATGATGTCGATGTCGATCGTGCGCGGCGCGTTGCGGTCCGCGGTCCGGGCGCGGCCGAGGGCGGTCTCGACCTTGTGCGCCACGGCCAGCCACTTGTTGGGCGGCCAGGGCGACTCCACGATCAGGATGGCGTTGAGAAACTTGTAGTTCTGCCAGATCGGCGGCACATCCACCGGGTCGGTTTCATACACCGGGGACGCGGCCACTTCCCGCGCCTCTTCCTGCGCCAGGATCTGCCGCCGCGCGGCGGATAAATAATGCAGGCGATCCCCGACATTCGAACCCAAGCTGAACCCGATTTCCATGAGTACCATTCCGGTTGGTGTGATGTTTATGACTGTAGCCCCAGCACGTCCTGCATGCTGTACATACCCGGGTCGCGCCCGGCGACCCAGGCCGCGGCGCGCAGCGCGCCCACAGCCAGCGTGTCGCGGCTGGTGAGGCGGTGGCTGAACTCCAGGCACTCGCCGTCCGCCGCAAATAGCACGGTGTGGTCGCCCACGATGTCGCCGCCCCGCACGGCATGGAACCCGATCTGCCGGACCGGGCGGTCCCCCGGGGCCACGCCGGCGCGGCCGTGCGCCGCCACCTGCTCGAGATCCCAGTCGAACCCGGCCGCCACCGCCCGCCCCAGGCCGAGGGCCGTGCCGCTGGGCGAATCTTTCTTGCGGCGGTGGTGCCGCTCCACGATTTCCACGTCGTAACCCTTGTCCTTGAGCGCGCGGGCCGCCTGCCGCAGCAGCGCAAACAGCAGGTTCACCCCCAGGCTCATGTTGGGCGCCAGAACGACCGGGATGGAGCGGGCCGCGTCGCGCACCGCGGCGGTTTCCGCGTCTTCCAGCCCGGTGGTGCCGATGACCATGCCCTTGCCGTGCCCGGCGGCCCAGGCCGCGTGCGCCGCGGTGGCCGTACGCGCGCTGAAATCAATCAACACCTGCGCCCCGGCCGCGGCCTGGGCCAGGTCGGCCGTGAGCGGGATCCCCAGCGCCTGGCCCCCGCTGATCGTGCCCGCGTCCTGGCCGAGCCGGGCATGGCCGGCGGCTTCCAGCGCGCCCGCCAGTTGCAGATCCTTGACCACGCCGGCGGCCAGGCTGCGCACCAGGGCCTGGCCCATGCGCCCGGCTGCGCCGCACACGACAATTTTAATGCTCATCAGGTATCTCCCCCGGGGGTGGTTTGGTCTTGGACAAATCCCTGCGCGCGCACACGACATTGCCCTTGCCCTGGTACTCGACCGCGTCGAACATCATGCGGCTCAAAAAAATGCCCCGGCCATTTTTTTTCAGCCGCTGCTTCTTTTCCAGGGGGCTGGGCACGTCCCGCCAATCGAAGCCCTGGCCTTCATCGGCGATGGTCCATGCGCAGCCATGCTGCTGATCCTGGCGGAACTCCACGGTGACCCGGCGCGCCGCCAGGCGGGGATTCTCCAGGCGTTGCCGGTAGAGCCGGACCAATCCCTCGGGCTCGGCCAGCGCCGCCTGTTTTTCCTCGTTGGTGATTTCGAGGTTGCCGTGCTCGATGGCGTTGCAGATCAGTTCGTCTAGGCCCAGGATGATGTCCAGGCGTTCCGTGTCCGGCAACAGCGGACCGAGTTGTTCCGCCAGGAAGGTGGCCACCTGCGAGCTTTGCTTGAGCCGGTTTTCCAGTTGCAGCTTGATGTAGTGCTCCTGCATCAGGGCCTGGATTTCCCGGGTCGTGGATCGCTCGTACAGGATCTGCTCGTACTTGCGCAGCAGCGCCAGGAGGTCTTCGCGCTTGACGGGCTTGTTCAGGTAGTTGTTGGCCCCGCGCCGGAACGCGTTCACCGCCAGGTCTTCCGATCCCATGCCGGTCACGGTGATGACAATCACCTCCGCGCTTTTCTGGCGGATCTTTTCCAGCATCGTGACCCCGTCCATCTCCGGCATGCAGATGTCCGTGATGACCAGGTCCGGGTGGAAGCGCTCGTAAACCTCCAGGCCCTCGAGCCCGTTGGCGGCCATCTCCACCTCGTAGCCCAGGGTGTCGATGATCTTTTTCATGCACAGGCGAACTGTGCGCTGATCTTCAACCAGGAGCACTTTCATGGCGTGCGCAATGCGATCGGGTCCCGCGCGGCGGGATCCTAGAGCAGGTTCAGATCCCGCAAGGTGTTGGCCAACTGGGCCCGGGCGTCCGCCTTCATCGGGCACAGGGGCAGCCGGTATTCCTCGGCCACCCGCCCCATCAGAGCCAGCGCGGCCTTGACCGGGATCGGGTTGGTGTCGAGGAACAGGTCGGTGAACAGGCGGAAATACTGGCGGTGCAGCTTGATCGCTTCGGCCCATTGCCCTTGCAGCGCGCTGTGCACCATCCGGGCCACGGGCTCCGGCGCCACGTTCGACGCCACGCTGATCACCCCCACGCCTCCCACGACCATCATCGGCAGGGTCAGGCTGTCGTCGCCCGACAGGATGTCGATCGGGCAACGGTCGAGGATGCGGCTGACGCGCTCCACCTGGCCGCCGGCTTCCTTGAGCGCCACGATGTTCGGGTGCTTGCGCAGCTCGACCACGGTTTCGATCGCGATCTCGCGGCCGGTCCGGCCGGGAATGTTGTACAGGAACACCGGCAGGCCCACGTCGGCCACGGCGCTGAAGTGGCGGATCAGCCCGGTCTGGTTGGGCCGGTTGTAGTACGGGGTCACCTGCAGCGTGGCGTCGACGCCGGCGTCCTTGGCGTGGCGGGTCAGTTCGAGCGCTTCGGCCGTGGAGTTGGCGCCCGTGCCGGCGACCACCTTGGCGCGCCCGCGGCAGGCCGCCACCGTGGCCTCGATCACCTTGAGATGCTCGGGCACGTCGAGGGTCGGCGACTCGCCCGTGGTGCCCACGGGCACCACGCCATCAATGCCGCCGGCGATCTGGAAATCGATCAGCGCCCGCAGCGCTCCATAATCCACCTCGCCGTTTTTCGCAAACGGGGTCACGACGGCCGTATATGCGCCTTCCCACATGTCACATGCTCCTCTTGGTGCGCGGCGCCTGCCGCGGCCTGATCAACTGATGAACCGCCGACCTTCCCCAGGCTTGGAAAATCGAACTGTTTCTCAACCGCCGCCAACGCCCGGCCATGCCGCGCGTCAATCGTGGCAGGATATGTAGCAGACTTGCGCGGGCAATGAAAACTGTTTTTTTAGCCGGAACCCGGCGGCCGCTGCTTCCACATCTGGCTGGCGGGGCCGTCGGCCATGGCCGGCGCCTTGCATCGGGCCAGATCGGCGGCATATTGCCGCTGGGCGCGCTGCACCAGCCATGCCCGCAGGGCCGGCGGGCGGCGGGCGGTCCGGGTTTTGACGGCCCGCACGCGCAGCGACGGTTCGTCGGCGGCGTGGTAGTCGGTGGGGGCCTCGGCCACGCAGCCGCCGAACCCCGTCATCTCCAGCAGTTCCTGCAGCGTGGCGGCATCGTAGCCAAAGCGGTGGAAGTCGCCCGGATGGCGCTGCAGGCCAAAAATATTGTTGATCCTGAATTTCCGGCCGGCCACGTAGTCCCGCACCGTGGCCTCGAAATCCGGGCACTCGATGACCAGGTCGCCGCCCTCCGTCAAAACCCGGTTCCACTCGAACAGGGCTTCGACGAATCCGTGGCGCGACAGGTGCTCGATCATGTGGTAGGTCTCGATGCGCGCCACGCTGCCGGCGACCAGCGGCAGGCGCCGCGCGTCGCAGACCAGGTCCGTGGCCGGGGTGGCGATCACGTCGATGTTCACGAACCCGGCCAGGCGGTTTTTCCCGCAGCCCAGGTGCAAGTTCCAGGGCGGGGCGCCGGCCAGTTCCTTGCGATCCCCCGGCGCCAGGTAGCCGGTGCCGACCACGAAGTTGAACTGCTGCGGATCCCACACCTCCACGCCGTCCGGCTCGCGCAGGCCGCGCAGGCTGACCCGCGGGAAGAATCCTTCCAGCAGGCGGCGGAAGTCTTCGACGCTCCAGGCCACCTTGTGGTCCGGGTCGTCCAGGTGCATGACCGGGATCCCCACCACCACGCGCGCGCGGGCCACGCGCCGGGCTTCCCACAGCAGGGGCACCGGGTCGGCGTGGTGCTCGATGACATGATCCAGCACGGCGGTGTCAAACGATTGATCGGGGAACGGCAGGCATGCGGCATCGCCCTGCACCACGCGGAGCTCGGGATGGTTCTGCGCGGCGGCCCGGCAGCCCCACTCGGTCAGCTCGATCCCGGTGAGTTCCAGGTCCGGCCGATGCTGCTTCATCAGCGCGGTGGAGTCGCCGTTGGCGCAGCCGATATCCAGGGTGCGGCCGGCACACTGCTCGGCGGTGGCCCGCTTGAGGTTTTGGATGCGGCCCGTATCCAGCTTGCCCTTGACCGGCGCCCACACGGTTTCCATGTAGTGCTGCTTGGCGCGCCGCGCCAAAAGGTCTTCATCCACGCTCACCAGGTGGTCGATGATCCGGGCGGCGACCTGGTCAAAGCGGTACGGCGCCACAGCGGCCGCGCCGCGTTGCCGGCAGGTTGCGCGCCAGGCCGGGTCTTCGAACAGCCGGGTCAGCAGGCCGTCGAGGTCTTGCGGGGTGCGGTAGGCCAGCAACGCCTGGCCAAACAGGGCCCCGGCGTCGGCCAGATCGTCGGACACCACCACGCCGCCCGCGGCCATCACGTCCAGGATGCGCGGGTTGAGAAATCCTTCGCGCCGCATGTCTTCGTGGTGATCGTTGAGCACGGCGACCGATCCCGCGTAGAGCGCGGGCAACTCGTGGTTGGGCACGCAGTCGCCCCGGACGCACTCGTCGGGGATCAGGCCGCGCCAGCCGCGGCCCCATACTTCCAGGCGGCGCTGCCACTTGGGGCCCAGGGCCAGCAGGTCGCGGATGATCGGCCGGATGGCGCCGCCGGCGCGGGTGTTGCCGACAAACACGAGGCCGTGTTGCAGCGGCACGGGCGCGGCGGGCGGGCTGTGCAGCGTCCCGCCGATCAGCGGTTCCGCGGCCACGCCCTGCGCCTGCAGGGTGCGGGTGTAGCGGGGCGAGATGCAGAACACGTGGTCGAAATCCGCCAGCGCGGCGGGGGTCAGCCAGTCCGGGTGGCTGTGGATCCAAACCATGCGGTACAGCTTCTGGTACGTGGCATTGACCTGTGTTGGCATGCGGCCGTGCAGCAGCAGCAGCGCCCGGGCATGCTGGGCGTCGATCACTGCGCCCTGCGCCTGCAGCGCCTGGGTGAGGTGCCGGGCAAACCAGTGGTCGCCATCGAGTTGCCGCACGGCGGCGTTGGCGTGCAGCAAATCGGCGAAGCTGACGATGGCCAGCGGCATGTCCTGGAGCTTGTCCCGGCGGGCCAGCCACGCGCGAAACCGCAGCAAATCGGGTTGGTCCGGGGCCAGCTTGAGACCCAGCACCACCAGCTCGCGCGCCGGCTCCACCGCGCCCCGCTGCAGGTGGAGGCCCACCAGGTTCAGGCGACAGTTCAGGTCGCCCGGGGCCACGGCCAGCGCGCGGGTGAACCACGCGATGCTTTCCGGCAGCGCGCCCAGCCGGTGCTGGACCACCCCGGCGCCGAACAGCGCGTCGAAGCTCTGGGGCTGCCGGCAGAGGATGGATTCAAGCACGCCCAGCGCGTCCTGTGGCCGGCCCTGGTCATACAAGGCAAAGGCCTGCTCCACCGTGGCCGGCACCGCCGATCCGGCCTCAGGCCGGGCTATGGTTGTTTGCATCTGGTCGCTCCCGCCAGGGCCGCCGCACGCCCCGTGGGGCAGGGCTGTCCCGGCGGAATGGGTGCTAGCAAGCGGCGTGCCGTTCGGAATGGCGCGGATCAGGATGTGCTCGCCACGGCCTGGCAAAAGAATTTGTGGCCAGGGAAAAGTATCGCCGAAATAAGCAATGCGGCTATGCAACAGCGCGCCAACCGGAAACCACCGCCTCACGGCGGCGGCGGCTACGCGGTCAAGCCCGCGCTCCACAAAACAGGAGACCGCGAAACGGATGATTTTGACATCGCAAAAACCGGATGCGCTTGGTTACCGAGCCAATCACCGCAGCAATTAAGAAAGCCTGATTTGTCGCGTTAATCGGGCCGACCACGGCCCGC
>CAZAYP010000044.1:0-47810 GCA_964489425.1 uncultured Verrucomicrobiota bacterium
TCCGCACACCTCTCTCTACTTCAGCCTCTTACCACCATCGCCGACACAGCCTTGGGCCACGCCCAGAAGCAGGACGTGGATGTGTTCAGCTACGAGTTGCGCAAGCAGGGCGTGGTGAATGCCCTGGCCCGGCAGACCAATGGCAAGGTCGTCGTGGGTGGCCAGTTTGACTATGTGGATGGGCCGGCGCGGAGCCCCTTGATCCGCCTGAACACCAATGGCACCCTGGATACCCGCTTCCAGCCCACGGTCCATGGCTCCATCAACTGCCTGGCCGTTTTGAGCAACAAGCTGTATCTCGCCGGCTACTTCACCAACATCAACGGGTCCCTCCGCCGGAACCTGGCCTGCATCGACCTGGCAACCGATCAGCTGACCGCCTGGAGCCCGCAGGTGTATGGCACCATCTACGACATGGCCGTGGTGGACAACGATGTCTATATCGGCGGGCATGTCAGCTCTGTCAATGGGTTCGCGGTCACCAACGTTGCCCGGATCCACACCGGCACGGGCGCCAAGATGTATTGGCCGGTCAGCGCCAATAGCGACGTGATGGCGATCGCGGTCAGCAGCAACGCCGTGTACCTGGCCGGTTTTTTCACCCAGGTAAACGGGGCCGACCGCTTTCACGTGGCCCGGGTGGGACGTTCGGACGGTGTGCTCTCGGCGTTCAATCCCCTGCCCAACAGCTGGGTTTACGATTTGATGGTGTACAGCAACTATCTATATGTGGCCGGCAACTTCACCGCCATGGGCGTCACCAATGCGCGCTATCGCCTGGCGCGCTTCAACACCCTGGCGAATCCCGATTCGCTCTCGTTTTTCCAGCCGATCATCAATGACTCGGTCACCTGCTTGGCGCCGGGCCCGACCAATACGATCTACGCCGCCGGCTCGTTCACCACCATGAACGGCGTCCTGCGCTGGCACGTGGCGCAACTCGCTTACACGCTCGGCGAGCACAGCGCCTGGGCGCCGCCAAAGAACGACTGCTATCCGGCGGCCGTCCTGCAGTCCGGCAACCACCTTGTGCTGGCGGGGGTGGTGTCCGTCATGGGCGCCAGCTCCGCCATGGGCGTGGCGCTGCTGGACAAAACCAGCGCTGAATCCAAACCCGCGCCGAGTCTTTACTATGCCGGTTCCGCGGAGTGCCTGTTCCGGCAGCCGGACGGCAAGCTGATCGTGGGCGGCAATTTCCAGGCCGTGAGCGTTGCGCCGCGCAAGTCGCTGGTGCGCTATTGGCCCAACGGCATGGTGGATCCGGACTGGAAACCGATGGTGGACGGCACGGTTTACGACGTGACCGGCGACGGCACCAACACCTATATCTGCGGCGGGTTCACCAAAATTAACGACACGGACTGGCAACGCCTGGCCAAGCTCGACAGCACCGGGGGCCTGGTCACGGCCTGGGCGCCCGAACCCAACGACCAGGTCTATGCGCTGGAACTGGCGCCCGCCTACAACGCGCTCTATGCGGGCGGCTATTTTACCACCATCGGCGGCCTGGCCCGCGGCCATATCGCCAAGCTCAGCCCATTCACCGGCCAGGCGTACCCGCAATTCAATGCCATGGCATCCGGCACGGTCAGCGTGTTGAAAATGGACGGGTCCTGGCTCCATGTGGGCGGGAGCTTCCTGGGCATAGGCGGACAAAGCGTCCCCCGCCTGGCGCGCCTGAACCCGACGTCCGGCGCGGCGGACCCCGCCTGGCGCTCCAGCCCGGATGGCGCGGTGGCGGCCCTGCTGTTCACCAACAACACCCTCTTCGTGGGCGGGGCCTTCGACCACATCAGCGGACTGAACGTCCCTTGCCTGGCCAAGCTGGATAAAGACTCGGCCTTCCCGGTTTTCGGATGGAACGCCGGGATTTCCGGCGAGTTGGCCCGCGTGGCGGCGCTTGTGCAACAAGGCAGCGATCTTTATATCGGCGGTGATTTCCAGTGGGTCGGTGGACAGTCCCGCGCCAACCTGGCCAGGATCACCAGCTATCATGCCGACGTGCTTGGCGGGAATCCCGGCGCCAACGGCCAGGTCAATGCCCTGGCTTTTTTCAATGGCAAGCTGCTGGCGGGCGGTGAATTCACCCAAGCCAATGGCACCGCGCAGCGGGGACTGGCCACTCTGGATTTCCTCACCGCTTTACCGTGGGCGCTGTTGTTGTTGGGGGATTGAGAAATATGTTGTCGTGCGGCGCGCTTAGACGGTGTCGCCGCATCTATAGGGAATTGCAGAATGAGTGTCCATTATCGGCGCCAACAGAGCGGCGCCCTCCATCGGCGGGTTGGCTATTTGCCTGTTGCGAGTACAAATGGATGGCGTTTACAGCAGCATTTTATTGCTAATCCCTTGCAAATTCATGGCTGCACGGATTTCTAATCTGCCGGGCGCGGGTTCCCGGCCTGCCGGGGGTGGCCCGTGAACGCCACGCGCGGCTTGCAACAGGCCCAGGAGCTGGACCATGATGAAAGCGGACAGGTCTTCCTCGGAATCTGGCGGACGCTCTTCGCCGCCGCCCAGGCCGGTTGTCGCCGTAGTGGACTGTTATTCCACCGGACAGTTCTTCCCTGAGCGCCTGGCGCGGCGCGGCTTCGACTGCGTTCACGTCATCAGCAGTGCGACCGAGCGCGAGCACTACATGACCTTTGCGGCCCGGTTGCCGCTCCTGGCGACCATCGTGCATGGGGACGACATAGGGCAGACGATGGCTGCGCTTGGTCCTTATGCGCCTTGCCTCGTCCTGCCGGGGTTCGAGGCCGGGGTTGAGCTGGCCGACGCGTTGTCCGAGGGGTTGGGCCTGCCGACCAACGGCACGGCGCTCTCGGCGGCGCGCCGGAACAAGTTCCTGATGAAAGAGGCGCTGCGCGCCCGCGGTCTGCGCACCGTCGATTACTACCGCGGGTCCAGCCTCGACGACCTGCTCTCCTGGGCCGAGGCGACCGCCGAATGGCCGTACGTGATTAAGCCGCTGAAGGGCGCCGGCACGGACGGGGTGCATTTTTGCTCAACGCCAGAGGATATCGCAAAGTGGCGCGGGACCATCATCGACCGGAGCGATGCTTCAGGAGGGCCCAACACCGAGGTGCTGCTGGAGCAGCGGGTGAAGGGGGTCGAGTTCATCATGGACACGGTCAGTTGCCATGGACAACATTTTCTCACCGACTTCTGGCAGTACCGCAAGGTGCTCTCGGCGGCCTCATCGCCGGCCTACGATTTTGCCATGCTCCAGCCGTATCCGGGCCCGGAATGGAACGAGGATCTCCGCTACCTTTTCGGATGCCTTGACGCGCTGGGCATCAAGAATGGTCCGGCGCATTCGGAGCTGATGCTGACCGCCGACGGGATCGTGCTCATCGAGACCGGCGCCCGCTGCGCGGGCGCTTCGCTCTCGCCGGACATGATGGACGAGTGCATCGGGCATAACCAAGTCGACCTGACCCTCGACTGTTATTTCGATCCAGTTGGCTTCTGCCGCCGCATGGCCACGCCATACCAGCTAAAAAAAACCGTGATGCTCAAACTGCTCATCTCGCACCAGGTCGGCCGGGTGCGCGCGGTGCCCGGGCTAGAGATGATCCGGCGGCTGCCCTCATTCTATGGGGCGGATGTCGCGTTGCCAGGCAGTTCCATCACCTTGACCGTCGACATGGAGACCAGCCCAGGCAAGGTGGCCCTGGTGCACGAGAATTCGGACGTGGTCGATGAAGACTACGCGGTCATCAGGGCGTTGGAGAAGGAAGGGCTCTTCGAGGTTGAGACGCCGTGATGCGGTGTAGATTCCCGCTATCCGTTGATGTCCTTCAACACGTGGGAACGCATGGCGCGGCCAGCATCTCGGCGCCCTCCAGCCTCATGGCACAGCGGAGCGGGCCAGCCGGAACCCAACGTTGTTGTACGATCCGCCGGATGCGCCGCCGGCGCGAAAAGATACCCGGCCATAGATAGCCAGCCCGGACCAGCTGCCGCCGCGCAGGGTCCGGGATGTTCCGATTCCGGCCCCCCGCGGGTCTTCGGCAGGGGATGTCTCATAATACGCCGCGTCGTACCCGTCCCAGCACCGTTCCCACATGTTCCCGGTTAGATCATACAATCCGTAGCCATTGGGCGCAAAGCTGCCCACCGGGCTGCTATAGGGTTGGACGCCGTCGTTGTAGGCCGGGTGGGGGCCCCGGGTTTCGCTCGTATCATAATCCAAGGCATTGGTGCTGCTGTAATTGGCCCGCGTGTGCTGAATGTCGTCGGAGTCGGTCCACGGGAATCGATGGTCAGCGACGCCTCCGCGCGCGGCCATTTCCCACTCGGCTTCGGTCGGCAAGCGGTACCCATTGGCGTTCCAGTTGACGCACTCGCTGCCGATGTTGGTCCGGCCGGCCTGGTAAATCGACGTCATCTCGGTTGTGGTGTAATAGCAGGGCGTCCATCCCTCTTTCTGGCTGCGCGCGTTGCACCATTTGACCATGTCGTGCCAGTTCACCGAGGCGACGGGGTGATTCGTGGCTTTGCCGCTGCCAAGATTATCAAAAACATATCCGTTATTGGTTGCCCATGCCCAAACCTCGTCCCACAGCGCCTTGGTCACCTCGTGGCGGCCGATATAGAAGGGGCTCACCACCACCGAGTGCTGCGGCAGTTCGGCGGTCCAGGCGTCACTGGCCGGGAATAGGTTGGTCGAGTAGCCCATGACAAAGCTGCCCGCGGGGATGGACATCATCTCGGGTTCGCTCTCGTCCAGCAAGAGGCTGATGGCTGCCACCACGTTGTTGGTTACTTCTTGCGCGGGCGCGGCCAGCGGCGTCGCCAGCAGCAAGCCAAGTATTATTCTGGTCATATTCATCTTGTAAACCGGAGCTTTGGATTGCGGGCCGCTGGCGGTCGAAGCGTTCATGGTTTCACCTGTATATTCATGGCTAGTGATCTGGTTCGACACATAACGGCATCCGCGTGGCGTGTCAATGGCGGACCTGCGGAATGAAAGCGCTGGCATCAAAGCTGGCAGCTGATGATTCGTATAATGCCAATCAGACGATTGGCGTTCCCGGGAACGCCGAGCGTCCGCTCGGCAATCGGCTCCCGCCAGCCTCACTGAGGCGCCCCAAAGTTTATTTTTAACAGGCTTGACGCCTGATAGCCTGGCGTTCAATGTCGGCATTTGTATTGCGCGCATTGAGGGCGGCATGGGTATCTCCATGCAGCGCAAACTGCTCTTGCGGGAGCACCCGGAAAGGCGGAAGCAATGAAGAAGATAATGCTTGGGCTTGGCGCGGCCTTATTTCTAGGTAGTGCATCCCAAGGGTGGTGCGCGCAACTTGCGGTCACGCCGGTTGCTTTGAGCAATCAGACATGGCAGGGACTAACCCCGTCCAGTCAGACCTTCGAGATTTACCAATCCAGCGGCAACGCAACGGTGTTTAATTACAGCGTCAGTTCATCGGCCGGCTGGTTGTCGATCGTGCCGGCCAATGGATCCTTTGCGGGCGGCCCGCAAGGCAGCGCCTCGGTTACCGTGAACTATGCCACCAAAAGCCTCGCCACTGGCGCGTATGTCGGCACGATTTCGATTGAGGCGCCGGAGGCGGACAATACGCCCGTCACGCTGCCCGTGGCGCTGCGCGTTCAGCCGTCGCATCGCGTGTATGGCGTGGAGCCGGCCACCCAGCACGTGACGGTGGTGTATGGCAGCACCAACCAGGCGCAGTGCACGCTGGCGGTTTGGAACGCGGCCACGCCGGGCCTGGCCCAGCCGCTTTCCTGGACGCTCATGCCGGCGGCCTCGTGGATTGAGGCGCGCGACCCGTCCGGCTCTAGCACCGGGACGCAGGTGGTGCATACGCTGGTGCTGACCAATTTTGCCCTGTTGTACGTGGGCACGTATACCGGGCGAGTGGATGTTTATAATGCCGGCATGCCGGCCAGCAACAGCCCGGTGGCCGCTACGGTCGTGCTGAGCATCATCGAAACCCCGCCGGAGCTGGGGCTTTCCACCAACCGCATCAGCCTGGTCGTGACCCAGGGTGTGTGGGTGGCCGACCGGTCGTTGCAAGTGCTTAACCGTGGTGACGGATGGTTGCCGTTTGATGCCACCAATTACAGCCCCTGGCTGACGGTTTCGCCCCATCAAGGGTCTACCCACATGGAGCAGCCCGAGACCCTGGCCTGCCATTTCAGTGTTCAGAGCCTGTTGCCGGGCACGTATACCGACAGCATCAAGGTGGCGCCCCCGGGATCGACCGATGACGATGACGCTGAGTATTGCAGCATCTCGGTGGTAGTCCGGCCCTATCCGTACAGCCTGGCCGTGACGGGCAGCCTGGCGGGAACCGTGACGGCGGGCAGCGGCGCGAGCCTTGTGCAGACCATGCAGGTCTGGAACTGCGGATCCGATCTGGCCATGACCTACGATGCCAGTGCAGGCGTGATGGCGGGCGAGCCCCAGTGGCTCGAGATCTCCCCGGAAACCGCCACCTGCGGCCAGTCCCGGGTGACGCATCAGGTCACCATGTCGGCCGCGGATTTGCAGGAAGGCGCGCACGAGGGCTGGATCACCATCATGGCCTTTGACGCCCCTAACAGCCCGCTCAGCACCACGGTGTTCTTTTATGTGGCGTCGGACATCCGGGTGACGCCGACGCCGATTATCTGTCAGGTGCCGGAACATGGGCTGGCCAGCAACGTGACCGTGGGCATTTGGAACGCGGGCAGCACCAACCGGGTTTATTATACCATCACTGGCGACAGTTTCTGGTTCGAGTGCGACTCGCCGGGCGGCGACAGCGCGGGCGAAACCAACTTCGTGACCTTGAGTTTTGACACCACCGGCCTGCATCCCGGCGTCTACCGCGGCGCCCTGCGCGTTGTGGGCACGCATCAGACGCTGGATGTACCGGTGTTGCTCCAGGTCGGCACGGTCATGGGAGAGTTCGAGGAGCGCCTGGTGTTCTCCGCCAAGTTGGACGGCCGTCCTGACCAGGATATCTGGTCCATCCGGCCGGACGGTTCCGACCGCCGCCTGCTGTACGGAAAAACAGGCGACCAGTACGCCCCACGCGTCAGCTTTGATGGGACCCAGGTGGTGTTCGAGGAACCGGCTGCCAGCCGCATCATGGCGTATGACTTGATCAGCGGAGAGGAAACGGCGCTGGATACGTTTGACCCCTGCTCGTGGTTGAACCCTTCCAACGACCTGGTTCAGGCGCGCCTGGTTTATGGCCGCGGCGCATACCTCACCCGGCGGATCCTGGACGGCGGGTTGGATAATCTGTTCAACGCGCCGGGCGAACTGTTTGAGGTCATTGGCGCCGACCAGGCCGGACAATATCTGTTCTACACGCGGCGGCCCGTGGGCGGTCGGGCAGACAGCTTGCGCAGCTTGCGGCTGGACACCAGGGCGCAACAAACCCTGTTGCCGCAAACCGCCGGGGTGCGCACTTGGGGGGATGTGGCGCCGGGCGGCAACGCGCTGTGTTACACGTACCAGGCTCCGTCCGGAGGCCGGCGTCAGTCGCTGCGCGAGTTGACCCAGGGCCGTGGGGAACGCGAGTTGGCCGCCGCGGGTGACGAGCAGTTCCTGGGTGCGGTGTACCGGCCCGACGGCGAGCAGGTCGTCAGCCTGGCCACGCGCGACAGCAACGGCGCCCGGCGCCTGGTCAACATCCGGCGCGCGGACGGGCAGCGCACGACGATTTTCAGCGCCGCGTCCGATTCGCTGATGAGTCCACCTGACTGCGCCATGCTGTTTGCGGCCAACCCGGTGTTGTGGCTGAGCACCGGCGTCTTCAGCAATTACGTGCCGTTGTTGATGGACGGCAGCCTGACCAACGCGCTGGGCATCCGTAACACGGGCAATTCCGTGATGATCTGGTCGGTGACCAGCGATGTCGAATGGATCTATTTCAGCGCCGATTCCGGCACCAGCACGGGCGAGACCGACACGCTCAAGGTGTATGTGAAGCCGTACGCCCTGCCGGACGGCATATTCACCGGCCGGGTCACGGTCACGGCCAACAGCACCAACTCGCCGGGTGTCGTGACCGTGGTGGCGAATGTGAACCAGCGGCCGCCGGTGATCGCGATGATGGCGGAACTCGCGGCGGCCGCGGATCTCAACGGCAGCCCGGCCGTGTTGGATGTTCCGGTTTGGAACGACGGTGACAGCCGCTTCTCTTACACCGCGACCACCAACCGGTCATGGATGCGCCTGCTGCAATGGTCCGGAACCGTATCCAACAATGTTTCCAACGTGCGCCTGGCCTGTTCCCCGACCGGCCTGGCGGCAGGCACCTACACGGGCCAGGTGATGGTCGTGGGCGACAACAGCCGCCAGACCAACCGCACGGCCATTATCTTCGATGTCGTCGCCCCGCTGCCGGTAATTCCAAGGCCGGCGGCAAATCCAACCAACCTGACGCCCTCGACCTATCGCTATGAGCCCACCGCGCGCCAGTACGTGACCATCAGCAACACGGCGTCCAGCGGCATTCTTAATTACTACGCCACGGACAATGCGAGCTGGCTGGAGGTATTTCCATCCAGTTCCGCGACCAACCAGCGCGGGTTCACGCGCCAGGCAGCGCTTCAGATCTGGTACACCACCACCAACCTGGCGCAGGGCACGCATACCGCGGCCATCACCGTGCACGGCTCCAACGGCACGGCGGTGGTCCAGGTGGCCATGACCGTACTTGCGCCGCGCCAGTTCACCCTGACCATCCCGGCGGTCACCGGCGGCGGCGTGCTGCGGGCGCCGGACCAGGCCGGCTACACCTACGGTTCACCGGTGCTGCTGATTGCCACCAATCTGCCCGGGTACTATTTCAAGAGCTGGAAAGGGCCCACGTCCTCCGCCCGCAGCCAGGTGGCGACGGTCACCGTGAACAGCAACATCACGGTGACGCCGGAGTTTGTCGAGCGCAACCGGATCTACGGGCGCGTCACGAATACGCTGCTGGGCACCGGCATCAAGAATGTGAATGTGTTGTGCGGCGACCGGGTGTGCACCACGGATATCAGCGGCTGGTACGAGGCTTATCTGCCTGCTACCAACCACATTTTCTTCACGTGCGGGCGCAAGGGGTACACCCCGACCGAGCCGTGGGGCGTGATCGATCTGCACGCCGGGGCCAACCGCCGCGATGTGGGCTTGCGGCCCAGTGCCATCAAGAATCTCAAGGCCTACCAGCCCGACGGCACCCGGGATGTCGTCATATCTTATGAACTGCTGGGTGAGACCAACGATGTGTTTACTGTGGCTCTGAGCATGTCCGGCAATCGCGGACAATCCTGGACGATTGGGCTCACCAACGTCAGCGGGGATGTCGGTTATAACGTCAAGCCGGGTGCTTACCGGAAAATCCATTGGGACGCCGGCCGCGATTTCGACATGCAGGAGTGCTACGGAATGGTCGCGCGCCTCCAGGCTCGCGGTCAGTCCGTGACCTCGTCCACGTTCGCGCTATTGACCGTGGGCGCGGACAACTGGAAGGTCGCCGCCTACCTTGACTACAACAGCAATGGCCAATACGATCCCGGTGAAATCCTGGCCAACATGCCTTTTTACATCGGCCAGCGCACCTACGCCAACGTTACCAGCGGCGCTGATGGTATCGCCGCCATCAATTCCGCCATCCTGCATTCGGAAAAAGTGTTTGCCCGCCAGCAGATCACCACCCGGCCGGCCGTGAAAGATCATCACGGCGTGGTGGACGACATCATGTGGACCCTCTGGATGGACAGCGACGAAGGCCGCGACGACAACAACTGGACCGGCCAATGGAAAGCGTACCGCCTGGACAGCGACGACATTGCCCGTGCGCGCCGGGGCGACGTGGTGTACGTCAAGCTGGGTCACCCCGTGTTCGAGTGGAATCTCACCTTCGATGCGTACGCGCCGGTAGATGATGACTACCTGCGCAACATGCGCGCAGGCCTGGGCCGCGCGTCCGAATATCTCTATTGCATCACCCATGGCCAGATGAAGCTGGGCAAGCTTTTCATCAGTTCGCCGGACCATGATTTGCGCCGGGAAGACGTGGTCGTCATCCCCGAAAGCGGAACCAGCGCCACCTACGCCAATGCCATCGAATCCGGAGAAAGCTCGGATGACATCGACCTGTACATGGAGGATCTGGGCTGGAACAATGCTGCCAGCAATACCTACAGCGCGTTCGGCCGTACCCTGATCCACGAGTTCGGCCATTACGGCTTGAATTTCCGGGATGAATACGAGCCGGCCACGGGCGGTGATTCCGTGGACACCAACTGGGGATGGAACGCCAATTATCCCGACTTGTTCCCCCGAAATTACGGCACGATGCAAGGGCAGAGCGCCAACCACCTGTCCTCGGCCAACGATTACATCCAGGATTACAACGATTACGTTCCCGACGGCTACTCGGCCAACGATCCCCCCAGCTACAATGATTTGGCCCGCTGGGTATCCGAACACTATTTCCATCGCGGCTATCGCGCGTGCTGGGAGTACCTGAAGGCGCGATTTGACCAATCCTATTCCTTCGGGGGCAAGGTGGTCCCGGTCCGTCTGATCGGCCAGCGGCCGGGCGTTTTCGCCAACGGCAAATCCTCCTCAAACGACCGCGACAGTTCCTTCGATATCCCCCGGCCCTACAGCGTTTGCCGCGTCAAAATAGACGATGGCCCGTGGCAGGGTCCCTATGACGTTGGCGGGCCGGGCCGGCGCTTGGCCAGCGGGATGGGCCGCCTGCAGTTCGTGGTGCTGGACCAGGGCGCGCCCGCCGCGGGTGCGCGGGTTGCGCTACGGCGTGCCGCGGATGGCCGCCTGTTGTCGGCGGGCCGGACCGATGCCAGGGGCCAAGCCCTGCTGCTGGATTGGGCGCCCGGCGATACGCTGGAACTTTTCAGAAACGGGCAGCGGTTGACGCAGGTCCTGGCGGCAGACACGCCGCGGCCGTTGACGTTGGATTTTGAAGCTGCCACCAGGCATGCGGCGCAGTGGCCGCTGGCCACCAACCGCCTGGGACTCGTTTTGTCCGGAAGTCTCATGGGCCTCAGCAACTATACCTTCTCCCTGCGTTCGAGCGTGCCGCTCGCCGGTTTGCCGGCGGTGGTTGTGCATTTCGATGAAGGCGGCAGCAGCACCGTAACGATGCAAAACGTGTCCATGGACGCGCGCGCTTTCCAAGGGAACGTTGAACTGGCAGACCGCCGCGGCCTGTTTGAAATATCCTGCGTGGCTTCCAACGGCCAGACGCTCGACACGCTGGACAACTACCTGGTGATCGCCGTGTCCGCAACCAACAGCGTGTCCGGCCCGGCCATTCATCCTGGCATCTACGCCGAGCAACTGGAAACCATCGGCCTCATTTACCAAGCCAACGGGCCGGTCATCTTGCCTGGCGGCGCGGGGCAACCGCCCACCAACCAGGTCGGGCCGGCCCTGCATTTCACCATGCTCAGCGCGCCGGTGGACTCTTCCAACAGCGTGGGCGCCACGATCCGGTTTGACCTTGCCGCGCTGCACGGTGTGGACCTGGTTTCGGCCAGCACCTGGCAATGGGATGACTTTGCGTTGACTTGGCTGGAAACACCCGGCCACCTGGTCCCGCTCGAGTCAAGCTACACCGTGACCCTGACCAACGGCGGCGTGGTTGCCTTTTTCGCGCCCAACTCCAGCGATACGAACCCGCCGGCCTCCATTACCGACCTGGTGGCCTTGACCGGTGACGATCCGTTCACGGTACATCTCCAATGGACCGCGCCGGGCAGCGATGGCACCAACGGCCAGGCGCTGGCCTATGACCTGCGTTACAGCACGACAGAGACCGACTGGAGCAATGCGACCCCCGCCTACCTGGCCGTCGCCCCGGCCGCGGCCGGCAGCGCGGAAAGCGCAAGCCTGGTACTGCCGCAAGCCGGGACGTTCTATTATTTCGGGATGCGCGCCCTGGATCAGGCCGGCAATTACGCGCGCTCGAACAACGTCACGTCGGCCATGTCCGGGCTCGACGACGCGAATGGCGACGGCATCTCGGACGCCTGGCTGGCCGACGCCGAAGCCGCGGCCGGCGGCGTCACCATTGCGCCGGATGACGACTTGGACAACGACGGCCGCACCACCTACGACGAGTTCAATGACAACACAGACCCCAACAACTGGGATACGGACGGCGATGAAATGTCCGACGGCTATGAAGTGGAGAACAATCTCGACCCGCTGAACGCTGACGACCGCGACCTGGACCCTGACGGGGATGGCTTGACCAACCAGGAGGAATCCGCGCTGGACACCAACCCTCAGTCCGCCGACACGGATGGCGACGGCATGCCCGACCCCTGGGAGGTGGAAATGGGCCTGGATCCCAAGACCACGGCCAATTACAACGGCGCCGACGACGATCCGGACGCGGACACTTTTGACAATCACCAGGAGTACGGCGCCGACACCCAGCCGACCAATGCCGCTTCGTATTTGCACATCCAAACTATGAACCGGGGGCAACTGCTCTTCGAAAGTTCGCCGCGTCGCCAGTACCAGGTGCACGGCACAACCAACCTGTGGCGGGCCCCATGGCAACCTGTGCAAAACCTGTCCGGAACCGGTGGGGTGCAGACCGTGACCGTCACGAACAGCCAGGGCGTGGGATTCTACAGCATCGGCGCCGAGTACCCCTGACCCGGCCCATAATCGCCTGGCTGATGCGCAGCAAGGCTTCGTAGATGGGGCTGGCCGGGTCTCCGGACAACCCCGGACCAGTGGCCGTGGCGTTCACTGCGGGCACCTTGGCAGCGCGCTGCTGCCGCGCGCGCGCCGGATCCGTTCATTCACGGGATACCCGGTAATTGTACACGAAGGTCCGGCAGTTGAGGCAGATTTGGTACTCGCCATCGCGTTGGTTTGGGATGGGACCCCACTTGATTCTCATGGGCTGGCCGCAGCCACTGCAGCGCAAGGGCGGTCTTCCGGCCAGGACCAGCATGGCGCTCGACAGCGCGGCCCCGACAAAGAGCAACGCCCCGATGCCCAGCCCGGGAACGAACCACATCAGGCCAGATCCCAGCATGACCACAAAGGCGCCGAGCATCCCGAGGAGTGACAGTGTCACCATCCAGTCCTTTTTCGCCGCTGCCGCCCGCATGGTTGCCTGTCCCTGCTTGTCGCAAGTGAACGAAGGATCCTCGTAGGGTTCAACGACATAATGCTTGTCCCAGGGTTTCCTCATGTCGTTCTGCTTCCTTTGGCCGGGTTGCGCGGGCCGCCTTCAGCGCCGGCCGCCCAGCAGTGAGCCGAGGAGCCCGCGGACGAGCTGGCGCCCGAGCGACGAGCCGATGCTGCGTACCACGGACTTCATCATGGTTTCCCCCACGCCCTGGCGGCTGCGTGGGGCGGCCGCGGGAGGCCGCGGCGCGGCCGGCCGCTGCGGAGCGGGCGCGGGCGCGGGTGGTGGAGCGGCGGCGGCAGCCCGTTTTTTCAGCAGCTCGTAGGCGGACTCGCGGTCCACGGCCTGGTCATAGATGCCGGCCAGGGGCGACTGGTGGACCAGGTCCGCGCGCTCGGCATCGGTGATGGCGCCAAGCTGGGATTCGGGCGGCGCAACCAGGGTGCGCTCCACCACCGTGGGCCGGCCCTGCTCGTCCAGGGTGGACACCAGCGCCTCGCCCACTTCCAGCTCCGTGATGGCCTGGGCCGTGTCCAGCGCCGGGTTGGCGCGGAACGTTTCCGCGGCCGCGCGCACCGCTTTCTGGTCCAAGGGCGTGAACGCGCGGAGCGCGTGCTGGATGCGGTTGCCGAGCTGGCCGAGCACGCTTTCCGGCAGGTCCAGCGGGTTCTGCGTCACAAAGTAAACGCCGACGCCCTTGGACCGGATCAGGCGCACCACCTGCTCGATCTTCTCCACCAGCACCCGCGGGGTGTCGCGGAACAAGAGGTGTGCTTCATCAAAGAAAAATACCAGGCGGGGCAGGGGGCGGTCGCCGGTTTCATCCAGCGTTTCAAACAGCTCCGAGATCAGCCAGAGCAGGAACGTGGCGTAGAGCCGGCCATCGTGGACCAGGGTGGTCGCGTCCAAAACGCTGACCATGCCTTCGCCGGCGGCGGTTTGCTTCATAAGATCCGCCATGCGCAAGGCGGGCTCGCCGAAGAACGTCTCGCCGCCGGCTTCGGCCAGGGTCAGCAGGTTGCGCTGGATCGTGCCGACCGTGGCCGGGGCGAAATGGCCGTAATCGGCTCTCAACTCGCCGGCGTGGTCCGCCATCCAGGCCAGCAGCGCGCGCAGGTCTTTCACATCCAGCAGCAGCAGGCCCTGGTCATCGGCCAGCTTGAACGCCAGTTGCAGGGCAAACTGCTGGGTTTCGTTCAGGTCCAGCAACCGCCCGAGCAGGAGCGGGCCCATGTCCGAGAGCGTGGTGCGCGCCGGGTGGCCGCGGCGGCCGTAGAGATCCCAGAACAGCGCCGGGCAGGCGCGCGGCGCAAAGTCGTCCAGGCCCAGCTGGGTGACCCGGGCCTGGATGCGCGGGGTCAGCACCCCGGGCCGGGCCAGGCCGGCGAGGTCGCCCTTGACATCCGCGGTGAACACCGGCACGCCGCGCCGTGAGAATTCCTGGGCCAGGCGCTGCAGGGTGACGGTTTTGCCGGTGCCCGTGGCCCCGGCGACCAGGCCGTGGCGGTTGGCCATGGCGGGGTGCAACACCACGGGCCGGCCATCCGCGGTTTTGCCAATCAGCAGTGGGGTAGGGGTGTCCATGGCATGGCGCTCCTAGGCTGGCCCGGCATCTTCGTGGATCGCCTGCAGCAGTTCGTCCGGCGAACAGGTGGCGGTCCCGAGCTTGCCGACCACCACGCCCGCGGCGTAGTTGCCCATTTCCGCGGCCTCCTCGTAGGAGGCGCCCGCGGCCAGCGCGGTGAGGCAGACGGCAATCACCGTGTCGCCCGCGCCGCTGACATCATACACCTCGCGGGCGCGCGTCGGAATATGGCGCCGCGGCCCGTCGGCGGTGACCAGCAGCATGCCTTTGGGGCCGAGGGTCACGAGCAGCAGGTCGGTGTTCCACTTGCGTTGGAGGAGCCGGCTGGCCTCGAGCAGGGGCTCGTCCTGCAGCGGGTCGGCCAGGGGCGCGGTCTCGCGCAGGCCCATGACCCCGAACGCCTCCTTGCGGTTGGGCGTGGCCAGGGTGATGCGCGGGATCGCCATCTGCTCGTTGTCCTTGGGGTCCAGGCCCACGGGCACCTTGCGCCGCGCGGCCTCGGCCAGCACATGATCCACCACGGGCTGCTGCACCACGCCCTTGCCGTAATCCTCGATGATGACGCCGGTGGCCTGGCCGATTTCGCGGCTGAGGCGCGCGCGGAACGCGGCCAGCGTGGGCGGGTCATAGGTCACGAGGCTGTCCCAGTCCACGCGGCAAACCTGCTGGTGCTCGGCCACGATGCGGGTCTTCACCGTGGTCGGCAGCCCGCCGGGCAGGGGGTCGGCGGACAGGATGACCCCGCCGCGCCCCAGCAGTTCGTCGAGCTGGCGGGCCGGGGCATCGCTGCCGACAAAGCCCGCCACCACCGCCTGGCCGCCGAGCGACTGCACGTTCCACGCCACGTTGCAGGCGCCGCCGGGCACGCTCTGCTCGCGGTGCACTTGGACGACGGGCACGGGCGCTTCCGGCGAGATGCGGTGGACCGCCCCATGGATGTAGCGGTCCAGCATCAGGTCACCCACGACGAGGATGCGTTGCTGCCGGAACCGGCTTAAGAGTTCGCGGGCGCGATCAGCTGGCAGGGACATGGGCCGGGCCTCCTTCCGGGGTGGCCGCCGGCGGCGGCGCAACGGGGGGCAGATCGATGTGCAGAATGGAACCCGTGTTGCGCACCTCGTCCAGCAGCAGCTTAACGCTGGCTACCGGGACCTGGACGGCCATCTTGGTCATCGGCCGGCGCTTGTCGCGGGCGACCCACATCCAGCCTTTGCCCTTGTGCACAAACAGGCCTTGGAACGCGGCTTCCGGGAACAAGCGCACGCTGGGGATCTCCTCGCCCGGCACGGTTTCCACATCCTCGTACGCTTCGGCGGTCACGTACAGGTCGTAGGTTTTATCATCGGCCATGACGCGGAAATAGTATTTGCCGCCCGCTTCAAAGTCGATGGCCCGCCCATAGTACATGAAGGTCATCAGGTCGCGCGTATCGGAATCAATCGGGAACTCGGCATCGTTGCCGTTGGTGAAGTTGTGCTGGCGCGCGACGCGGTTGGTGAAATCGAACAGCGTCAGCTCATGGCAGCGGTACCCGCCTTCTTTCAGGTTTTTCATGAAGCTGACCGGGCGGAACCGCTCCGGGTCCACGAGGGTTTCGATCACGTCATCCACCGGCCACAGCTTGCTCAGGACCTTGTTGGTCTTGGCGCGGCTGCGGATGAAGAGCAGGTCCCGGCCCAGGGAGTTGGTCCAGCCGGTGGTGACCACGGCCTCGCCCACGGGGATCCAGCCCCAGTAAATCCGGTACACGAGTTCCTGGTTGACCGGGAAATCAACCGCCGCAACCCTGGGCGTTTCGAATCCCGCGCGCGGCACATGGTCAACGTCTGCGCCGGGCGCCGGCAAGCTGGCCGCCAGCAGCGCCAGCATCGCGGCGGCGAGATGGAAACTGGCGCGCGCGGCGCGGGGTCTTGAACGGGGGGGAAGTAGCGGTTCCATTTGCATGGTATGTCCCTTAGTGTCGGTCAATGCCTCGGACCATGAACATGGCATGTTCGAGCAGGCGCAGTATTTCCGGGCCGTATTCCTCGGCGGCGCGGACGCTGCCGGGCAGGGTGAAGATCAGGCTGGATCCGGCCAGGGCGGCCACGCCGCGGCTCAGCAGGGCTGCCGGGTGCTGGGCGCCGAACTTGATGCGGAGGTGTTCCATGATCCCGGGAATCATCCGCGGTGCGAGACTCATCACCGCTTCCGGGGTCACGTCCCGCGGCCCCAGGCCGGTTCCGCCCAGGGTGCAGATAAAGTCGGTCCCGGCTGCCACCCGCGCCGCCAGTTCCGCACGGAGGCGATCGAGGTCGTCGGGAACCAGGGCTTGCTCCAGCGCCAGGCGCCATGGCCGGGGCTCGAAGAACGCCTCCACGAGGCCGCGGAGACAGGGCCCGCTGCGGTCGGTGTACTCGCCGCGGCTGGCCCGGTCGCTCACGGTGATCAACGCGCCGCGCAGGGTGAACGGCTCCCACTCAAGCACGGCCCCGGCTTGCAGCGGACCGGGGTGGATCACGCGGCAGAACACGCCCACCTTGGGCATGATGCAGCGCCCCACGTCCCGGAAGATGGCGCAGGTGTCGCCGTGACACTGCTTGCCGATCTGCGTGACTTCGAGCAGCAGCGCGCCGCTGCGGAAGCGGTCCAGCAGCCGGACCTGGTTGTCGGCCAGGCCACGCACGGTGAGGTTTTCCCCAAACTCTCCGGGATGGACCGTGCGGCCGGTTTCCTGCTCGAACGCGCGGATGGCAGCGGCTCCCAGCAGGCTCACCTGGCGGTGGCCGTGACCGGCATGGGCATCGCCGGCCAGGCCCAGCGGCGTAACCTCGGCGGCGGGCGCCGGCTGCTTGGCCGTGCCTTTGGCCACGGATAGGTTGATCGACGCAATTTCCAGCATGCCTAATCCCTGTTTGCCGGCACTGTATATAAAACCGCGCCAAACCGCAATAGCACGGAAAGCTTGATATCAGCGGCGCAACGCTCTACCCTGAACCATATACTTGAAATCAGGTTGGACCTTGCCGCCCAGCCTGCCGACCGACATGAGCGCCGCATTAATAGAAAAAACGCTGCATTTTGACAACGCCCGCGAGGCCCACGCCATCACGGGACACAGCCCGGGCCTGATTGCGCGCATGGAGCAGGTGCTGGGCGTGAAGCTCACCCCGCGCAGCGCCTGGCTGCGCCTGGAAGGCCCGGCGCCGGCCGTGGAGCAGGCTGGGCGGTTCTTCGAGAGCCTGCGCGCCGCGCGCGACCAGGGCGCCTGGCTGCAGGAGCAGGCCATCGTGTACGCGCTGCGGGCGATCGAGGATGGCCATGCGGCCGAGTGGGAGGAACTGCTCCGCCTGCGCATCGAGGTGGGGCCCGGGAAACCCGCCGTGTTCCCGCGGACGTTCGGGCAGAAGCGGTACCTGCAGGCCATCATGGACCAGGATATCGCCTTTGGCATCGGGCCCGCCGGCACCGGCAAAACCTACCTGGCCATGGCCACCGCCGTGGCCGGCCTGCTGCGGCAGGAGGTGAGCCGGATCATCCTCACCCGGCCCGCCCTGGAAGCCGGCGAGGCGCTGGGCTACCTGCCGGGCGACATGCTGCAGAAGGTCGCGCCCTACCTGCGGCCCCTGTACGATGCGCTCTACGACATGATGGCCGCGGAAGACATCGAGCGCCACATGGCCCGCGGCGTGATCGAGGTGGCGCCGTTGGCCTACATGCGCGGCCGCACCCTCAACCATGCGTTTGTCATCCTCGACGAGGCCCAGAACACGACCACTGAACAAATGCTGATGTTCCTCACCCGGCTCGGGTTTGACTCCAAGTGCGTCATCACCGGCGACCTGACCCAGGTGGACCTGCCGCCGCACAAAACCTCCGGCCTGCAGGAAGCGCGGCAGATCCTCTCCGGCGAGCCCGGGATCGCGCTGGTGGAACTGGGCGACGAGGACGTGGTGCGCCATCCCCTGGTGCAGCGCATCATCCAGGCGTACCGCGCCGCGCGGTCATCGCCCCCGGGGCGCGGGCCCAACGGAGCCGCCCGCCCGGCGTAGCCGCACCATGCCCTGGTCCATTTCCAAATGGCGCCACCAGAAGGCGCGGGAGCGCGAGCGGCAGCAGGCTCCGCCGCCGGTGCGCCGCCCGCGCGCCACCCGCTGGAGCGTGCTGTTGCTGGGCCTGCTCTACCTGGCTGGTATGCTGGCGCTGCTGTCGATCGGCGGCGGCGAGCCGGCGGCCCAACTGGCGGTCGGCCAGAAGGCGCCGATCACCGTGGTCAGCCTCGTGGAGTTCACCTGCCAGGACCCGGAAAAGACGGCGCTGTTCCGCCAGCAGGCGGCCGAGGCCACCCCGCCGGTCTTCAACGTGACGTTCGAGGAGGCCACCATCGCCGCCCGGGCCCAGGACAAGCTGTTCAAGCGCCTGGACCAGGTCCGCGCCGACCCCGCGACCCAGGATCCGGACCAGCAGGTGCAGCGCCTGGCGCATACGCTGGATTTGCTGGGGATCGACATGGACGCCGCGGATTTGCTGCGGACCGTGCCGGCCCTCCAGGCCCAGGAGATCTTGAACGCCCTCAAGGAGGCCCTGCGCCTGACGTACAGCGCGGGCATTCTCGAGGCCCAGGACGGGAGCGCGGCCCTGGCCGCCCTGGCGCCGTCCGGCCTGGTTTCCCTGGCCTGGCCGGACGGGCGCATGACCAACGCCGTGCCCCTGCGCGATCTGGCCACGCCCGAAGGCGCGCTGGCGGCGGCCGTGGCTGCGGCGCGCAAGGCGTACCCCGGCGATTCGGCCGACCTGCCGCCGCGGATGGCGGCCGCGCTGCTGCGGCCGTGGATCAAGCCCAACCTGGTGTACGATCCCGTGGCCACGGCGCGCCTGCGGGAAGCAGCCGCCGCGCAGGTCCTGCCGGCGGAGCTGGTCATCGCGCCGGACACCACCCTGGTCGAGGCCGGGGAACGCATCACCCCCGCCATCCTGGAGAAGCTGCGGCAGCACGACCGCCGCCTGCATGAACTGCGCGCACCCCGCGAGCGCTGGAACCACCTGCTGGGGGCGGCTACCCTGCTGCTCATGGCGTTGGTGGTCTTTGCCAGCATCATCCAGCCCAGCGACGCCCGCTATCACTACACCCCGGCCCAGTACCTGCTGATGCTGCTGCTGGCGTTCATGGCCCAGCCCGTGGCCAAGGGGTGGCTGTACCTGGCCGGCACCACCAACTGGGTGGCGCCACACCTGCTGTACCTGCTGCCGCTGGGGATCGGGCCGCTGCTCGGGGCGCTGCTGATGAATGTCCCGGTGGCCATGGCCGTGGGCTTCCTGCAAAGCCTCGGCATGGCCCTGCTGCTGGGCCAGGACTTCATGACGCTGGTCCTGGGCCTGCTGATGACCGCCGTGGCTGTCGGCCTGCGCCACGAGATTCACCGGCGGGCCAGCCTGTTCCGCGCCGGCCTGCTGATCGGCTCCGCCGAAGTCATCTGCGCGCTGGCCGGCTACCTCGCCGACCCGTACTCGCTGACCTTGTTCCTGTCGCAGGCCGCCATGGGCCTGGCCAACGGGCTGCTGTGCGCTGGGACCACGCTGCTGCTGCTGCCCGTGTTCGAGAGCCTGTTCGGGATCACCACGGACATCCGGCTGTGGGAGCTTTCGGATCCCGGCCGGCCCCTGCTGCAACGCCTGGCCATGAACGCGCCGGGCACGTACCACCACAGCCTCATGGTCGCCCAACTGGCCTACACCGCCGCCCAGGCCATTGGCGCCAACCCCCTGCTGGCCCGCGTGGGCGCCTATTACCATGACATCGGCAAGCTCACCAAGCCGGATTTCTTCATCGAAAACACCCGCCTCCATGACAATCCCCATGACGAGCTGACCCCCCACATGAGCGCGCTGGTCCTGATCTCGCACGTGAAGGAAGGCTTGTCCCTGGCCCAGCGGTACCGGCTGCCGGCGCCCCTGGCCGATGCCATCCGGGAGCACCATGGCACCAGCCTGATTCGCTACTTCTACCAGCGGGCCACGGAGCAGCAGCAGGCTACCGCCGGCGATGCGCCGCCGGTCAGCGAGGCGGAGTTCAGGTATCCCGGCCCCAAGCCCCGCGCGCCGGAAATGGCCATCCTGGCCCTGGCCGACGCCGTGGAGGCCGCCTCCCGCTCGCTGGAAAAACCAACCGCCGGGCGCCTCGAAAGTATGGTCCAGGAAATCGTGGACGCCAAGATCCGCGACGGCCAGCTCGATGACTGCCAGTTAACCATGGCCCAACTGACCGCCATTCGCAGCGCCTTTGTCTTCACGCTGGCCAAGATGCGCCACGACCGCGTGGCGTACCCGCAATCCCCCGGCGGGACGACGCGTCACGACGACAAGGACGCGCTGCCCTCATGATGCGGATCGCGGGCGGCTGGTGGGTGGCCCTGGCGCTGCTGGCCCTGGGCGCCTGGTGCCAATGGACGATGGTCCCCGGCGTTGCGGACCGCGCCGAGACCGGCTGCCTGGTCACCCTGGCCGGATTGCGCCAGGGCGCTTGGACGGTGCCCCACACGGCGGATTTGCCGGCCAGCGTCGAGTGGCAGTATTTCGAGGCGGATCCCCAGGCGTCCCCCGCCATGCCGGTGCCGACCCCGGCGCCGCCGTTTTATGCCTTGCTGGCCTGGCCGCTGAGCCTCGTTGATTGGCGGGCGGCGTTCACGCTGAATCTCCTCGCGTGGCTGGCCACGGGCGCGCTGATCTTTGCCTATGCCCGCCGGTTCGCCTTTGAATCAGGCACGCCATGGATCGCCATGCTGGCCTGGTGCCTGGGCAGCTACACGCTGGAATACAGCCAAGCCATCTGGCCGGCGTGCTTGTCCACCGCCCTGGTCATGGGCGGGTTTTACCTGGCGTCTGTGGCGCGGTGGCAGGCCATCCCCATCGCCGCGCTCATGGGCGGGTTGCTGACCGGCGCCGCCATCGGTGTGCGCTACGAAAACTGGGCGTTGGCGGCGATCATTGGCGCAGGTCTGTGCGCGTGGAGCCCGCAGCGGCGCTGGTCGAACACGTTGTCGTTCATCCTCGGGCTGACCCTGCCGGTGGCGCTGATCGTCTATGTGAACCACGGGCGCCAGGCGGGCTGGAGCCTGCTGGGACCGGGCGCGGAAGGGCGGCTGACGGACTGCGCCTTCAGCCTGGCGCAGCAGCCCTGGCGGGCGGGCTGGGATCTCTTGCGCGGCGGGCTGGGACTGGTGGTGGATGGGGCGTACCAAGGGACGGCGCACGGGTCCGACACGCCGGCCAGGGCGTTGCTGCAAGCCTGCCCCTGGGCCCTGCTGGCGTTGCTCGGCTTGCCGGCCGCCTGGCGGGTGCGGCCGCACTTGAGCGAGCTGCGCAACCGGGAGTGCCGGATGCTGTCCTTGCTGGTAGCTGCTGGCTTTGCTTGGGCGGTTTTGGCCGCCTGGCGTGCCCCGGCCGGGACCACGGTCAATCCGGTCAACCTGATCGAATTGTTGCCGTTCCTGGCGGTCGCCGTGGCGTGGACCATGGAGACGGCGCCCTGGTCCCCGTGGGCGCAGGTGGCCGGGTTGGCGCTGGGAACAGGCCTGGCCGGCGGGGTGCTGTTCTCGGCGTCCTGGCCGGTGCTGGGTCAGGTGCTGGGCGGCCTGTTGCCCATGCTCCTGGCCGTGGGCCTGGTGATTGGCTGGCGGCTGTGGCGGCGTGGCCATGCCCCGGTGGTGCTGAACCTGCTGCTGCCGGCCTGCCTGGCTTGGGCGCTGGCGACCCATGTGGGTCAGGATTGGCGGGTGCGGCGGGCTCAGCGCCGGGAACATGCGGCGGTCATGGCTGCGGCCCAGGCGGTCCTGGACTCGCGGCCAACCGCCATCCTGGCGTATGGCGCGATGAGCCTGGGTCTTGGGCCGCTGCCGCTGCAATACCGCCTGGTGCTGCTTGACGCGCACCCGGACGCCGGGGCCACGACCCCGGCCCTGGCGCGGGCGCTCCAGGCGCGCGGCGACCGCGTGCTGGTCCTGCTGAACGGGTTCCCGTCCAAGCTGCTGATGAAGCTGCCCCTGGGGCGCGGCGCCTACGTGCGATCCGGGCCGCTGGATTTCATGGAACTCTGAGGACGCGCCGGGCCGGGCGTGCGCCGGGGATCAACGGCAGCCGCGCAGCAGCGCCCAGGCCAGGATGGCCAGCATGATCAGCGCCCCCCCCCAGCGCAGGCCGAGTTGCGTGGTGGTGGCCTGGGGAAACGCGTAGCCGCAGATGGGGCAGCGGTTGTTGTTGCCGGGCACCTCGCAAGCGCAGCTGGGACATTCCCGGCTGGCAAAATTCTTCCCAGCCTCGATTTTCACGGGGTGGCGCCAGCCGGGGCGTCGGGCTGCGGATCCGGGACAAACGTGTAAATCACTTCGTTGGAACGCACCATGCCGGCATCGTGGGCAATCCGCTCCACGAACTGGGAGTCAGCGGGGAACCGTTCCTGGTAACGCTTCAGGCGCTTGATGGTTTCTTCCTCGATCCGGATCTCTTCCGCCAGGTCCCTTTCGCGCCGCTGGTACTCCATGTACTGATGATACTTGGGCCAGAACATGAGCAACAGCCCCAGCGCGAACACCGCCGCCAGCGTCACCCATGAGAACCTGCCAATGACTCGCCAAACATTCATTGCCCGACTTCATCCCGCGGTGCCGCCATCCGGCCCCGTAATTTCTGGTGACTATGCGTTGGCCGGCGATGGAAAACAAGCGGATTCATGGCACCCCCCCGGCAAGAAAAAGGGCGCGCGCAGGCTTGCTGCGCGCGCCCTCTCATGGAATGAAGAGCGCCTTACGGACGATAGAACCCGTCGCCGTACAGGGCCTCGTCGCCGAGAAGTTCTTCGATCCTCAGCAACTGGTTGTACTTGCAGATCCGATCCGTGCGGCTGAGCGAACCGGTCTTGATTTGTCCGGTGTTGGCGGCCACGGAGATGTCGGCGATGGTGCAGTCCTCGGTCTCGCCGGAGCGGTGGCTGACCACGGCGGTGTAGCCGGAGCGCTTGGCCATCTCAATGGCGTCCAGCGTTTCCGTCAGCGTGCCAATCTGGTTGACCTTGATGAGGATCGAGTTGGCCACGCCCAGCTCGATGCCCTTCTTGAGATACTTGGTGTTGGTGACGAACAGGTCGTCGCCCACGAGTTGGACCTTGTCGCCCAGCTTGTCGGTCAGCAGCTTCCAGCCTTTCCAATCCTCTTCGTCCAGGCCGTCCTCGATGCTGATGATGGGGTATTTTTTGATCCAGTCGGCGTAGAACGCGACCATCTCCTCGGCGGAGCGTTTGGACTTGTCGCTCTTCTTGAACACGTACTGGCCGGTCTTGTCGTCGCAGAACTCGCTGGCCGCCGCGTCCAGGGCAATGAAGATATCCTTGCCGGCCTTGTAGCCGGCCTTGCCGATGGCCTTCATGATGACATCCAGCGCCGCGGTGTTGCTGGCCACGTTGGGGGCGAACCCGCCCTCGTCGCCCACGGCGGTGCTCAGGCCCATTTCCTTGAGGATGCTCTTGAGCGCGTGGAACACCTCGGTGCCCATGCGCAGCCCCTCGGCAAAGCATTTGGCGCCCTTGGGCACAATCATGAATTCCTGGATATCCACGGGCGCGTCGGAATGCGCGCCGCCGTTGAGGATGTTCATCATCGGCACCGGCAGCACCTTGGCATTCGTGCCGCCGATATAGCGGAACAACGGCTGGCCCAGGAAATTGGCCGCCGCCTTGGCCACGGCCATGGACACGCCGAGGATGGCGTTCGCGCCCAGCTTGCCCTTGTTTTCCGTGCCGTCCATGGCGATCATGGTCCGGTCGACTTCCACCTGGTCCAGGGCGTCGTACCCGAGCAGTTCCGGGCCGATGATGTCGTTCACGTTGGCCACGGCCTTGAGCACGCCCTTGCCGTTATAACGCTTTTTGTCGCCGTCGCGCAGTTCAATGGCTTCGTTTTCGCCGGTGGAGGCGCCCGAGGGCACCGCGGCCCGGCCGGTCACGCCCGAGGCCAGCTCAATATCGACTTCCAGCGTGGGATTGCCGCGCGAATCCAGGATTTCGCGTGCCAGGACATCTGTGATTTCCGACATAGCTTATCTCCTTTTGTTGATAACCGCCCTTTGGCTCAAAACAGGCCGAACGGTAATTCATCCGCCCGCCGGAGGCAAGCGGCAAACTCGAACAACGCCCGATCGATCACTTGAACTGGCCCATTGGCCTGAGGATCCTGTTCGGGTCCTCCACGCCGCGCATCATTATCACGATGGTCCGGGTTACCGGTCCGGTTGAGTGGGCGGGATCAAAAATCCGGCGTCGCCCAGGTTCACGTGATCGTGGTCGCGGCCATCCATGCCTTCGGTGACGATCAGGGTCAGCGGGTCTCTGCCATTGAGGGTCACGCGCACGGCGCGGGGCGCGTCGGCGGCGGTCAGCATCTGGTTGAACAGCACGTGCCCGGGACCCTGCTCGATGCGGAAGTCGGCGCGCGCTGTTGGTTGTGCCTTGCGGATTTTGTCGGCGTAGCCGACCATGCCCTGAAACGCCACCGCGTTGCTCGGCACGGTGTAGGTCACGCGGCAGGGCGCATGCATGCCCACGCCATGGGCGTAAGACACATCGTCCATGATGATCGGGCCATCATCCCATGTGCGGCCGTTGCGGGGCGGCTTGAATCCATAGTCCACGGCCAGCGGCGTCAAGTCGTCCAAGGGGACGTAGGCCCCAATCCACGGCGCAAGGCGGTCATCCGGCGGCGGCCGGTCCGGCAGGGGTGGCGCCGCGGCCGGCGTGAGCACCAGCCAGGCCAGGTTCCCGGAACGCTGGGTGGCCATGACCCAACCGCGCGTTTCCATGGCCTGGGCCACGGGATGGAAATCCGCCTTGGGCGCAAGCACGATCGTCGCGTTCGTGAACCCGCCGGGCAGGTCAGCGAGCGCGGAGGGGGCAACCTCTTCCGGCGCTTTGGCCGCGCAGAGCGTATTGGCCAGCGCGGTATCCAGCAGGCGAAACGCGCCGTCCGCCCTGCGTTGGCGGGCCCGCTCCAGCAGGTTCATGTTCAGCCAGCCTTTCAGCCGTTCGTCCCCGTGCAGGCCGACCACCAGCGGGCCGGATTGGTTGCGCAACCACCCGGCCATCGCCCGGGCGTCGGCCACCGCCGGTGGCTCGCCAAAGGTCAGCGCGGCCCAGTCTCCGTAAAACAGCGCCGCAATCAGCAAGCCCGCCATGGCGTGCCGCGCCGGCCACGGCAGACCTGCCGCCGCCACCAGCCGCGCCGCTTCGCGCAAGCCCAGGGCGGTGACAAATACGAGCGGCAGGCTCAGCAGCATGATGCGGTGCGCATCCACGCGGTTGGTCATCAATAGCGCCGCGCTGGCCACGCTCCACCACAGCCCTAAAAACAGCAGCTTCCAGGACCGCCACACCCGGAGCGCAATACATCCCACGCCCAGCAGGAGGAACGGCAGCAGCGGCGCAGGATACAAGGGCAGGCGGGGCGGGTCGCGGCGCAACACGTCCGGCGGATCAACCACCGGGTGCGGCTGCCAGAACCAGGCATATTGCGGGATGGTAACTTTCAATACCTGGTGAACCAGCGCGATCCGGTCGCGGTGCGTCAATTGGTCCGGGGCTATGTCTCGTCCCAAATACGCGCGGAGATAAGCCGGCGAGCGGAAGAACTCCATGACCTGCTCGCCGCGGGCATTGAAGCAGGCCCGCAGCCGGCCACAATGCCATTCCAGGGCCACGGCCGCGGCCACGGTCAGCGCCAGCAGGCACACCGCCAGCGCCCGGCGCCACGCGAACCTTGGCCATGGCCACACGGCGGCCAGGCCCAGCACCGCCAGCAGCGCCAGGACCATCAGGCGCGCAGGCGCATAGTGCAAGGTGGCCACGAACACGGCCACCCCGGCCAGGGGGCCGGCCCACCAAGCTGGTTTTTCCCGATCCAGCAAGTACCAGGCGCCATAGATGGCCGCCAGCGTGGCCAGCAAGCCGGCGGCCGGGGAACTTCCATACCGTCCGTAAAAGAGGGTCGGGTAGTTGAGCGCCAGCAGCACGGCCAGCGCCGCGCCCAGCCGGGGGCCAAAAAACCTGCGGCCCAGGGCAAAGGCCAGCGGGATGCTGACCAGCGTGGCCAATACCGGGAAAAGGCGCAGGTTATAGATGGATATCCCAGCGGCGCGGAACAACGCATACGTGGGCGCTCCATACAGCAAGCTGTGCTGACCGGAACTCAGCAAACCGTCATCCCACAAAAACTGGTCCAACGCGTAACGCCATGCCGGTTGGTCGTCCAGCAGGGCCTTGCCGAATCCCTGGACAACCGGCGATTCCCAGACCAGCAGCAGACCCGCAAACCCGTCCAGGTTCCAAAAGAGAAACAGCCCGGCCAGGAGCAGTGTCGCTCCCAAATACCATCTGGCCGATTTTAGCACGGTGGGATCGTCCGGTTCACGCTCGATGATCTCGCGCTGGTGCAGGCTGACATGCCAGGTCAGGAAAACCATGGCGCCGGCCAGGAACCCCGCGCGCGCGCCGGCCGGGAGCGCCGGCCACAAGCAACCGCAGGCCAGCAGGAAGAAAAGCAGCCCGGGCGCTTGGCGCCACGCCTGTCGCCCCTGGCGGATCGCTATCGCCAGCGCCACACCGGCCCAACCGGCCAGCATGACGCTCATCAGGATGGCGAACGGCGTCAAGCCACGATGGATCATCACTGGCATAATAAGGTTATACCTATCACGTGTTTCTCCGGCGAGCAATGGCCAAGACCGGTTTTGCGGCGGCGTGCGTGCGGTAGTGCTTGACGCTCATGGCGCAGGCTCCTACCGTGGCCCCAGCGCAAAGGAGAGTTTCATGCACCAGGAAAATGTAGCCTGCAAACTAATCGATCGGGTTGAGTACCAGGAAGCCTCCGTCGTCAGCAAGACCTTGATTGAGAAGAAGGTTGGTACCGTGACCCTGTTTGCCTTTGACAAGGGGCAGGGCTTGAGCGAACACACGGCGCCGTTCGACGCCATGGTTCAGGTGATCGATGGTGTGGCGGAGATCGAGATTGCCGGCCAGCCCGTTAGGGTGAGCGCGGGCGAGATGCTGATCATGCCGGCCAACAAGCCGCATGCGCTCAAGGCGGTCGAACGATTCAAGATGATGCTGATCATGATCAGATCGTGATGTGGTCATTGCCGTTCAACCGACCTGCCGGGAGGAGCGAATCGTGGTGCTGGTGCAGGCCGTCCGGTAGCGCATCAATGAAAGCATCCCCCTCCCGCGCCATGTGAGCGGAGGAGATGAACGCCGTCGCGAGCTGCGCCGGCGGCAGATCGATCCCCTGGCGCAGCATGGCGTGCAAGAAGGCCGCGTGGGCGCGGGTATCGCAGGCGGGTGCATCGGCCAGGCGGCGGCCCAGGCGGGCCAGTTCCGGGCACGGAGGGTCGCGTTTCAAGATGGTCAGCATCGTGAAGGCCATGCTTTGCCAATGCTCGCGCCCCGCTTCGAGCGCCGCCCCGCTGGTGGTGCCGTTATCGTCCCGCCGCACCCTGCCCGCCGCCCGGCAGGCGGCCACGCCTGTTTTCACTGCCGGACGTGGCGGATCATCCATGCCCACCCAACCCAGGAATACTAGATCCCGTTTCACCTCCCGGCGCTCGCTTTTATTCGGCATCGCGTCCAGCCGGCGCCATGCGACGCCCAGCCCCCGTACGCCATCTTTGGCCATGCGCTCGCTGGCCGCGACAATCCGGGAGCGCAAAACCCGGTCAAGTGGTTGGTGGCGCCCCTCATCCTCGCCTAATAACAACCGCAACCTCATTCAAGTGCACGGGAACTGAATATTTTCGGCAAGGGCGTTCCGCTGAAAGCTGAAATACATTGGAATTCATGGCGTGGTGCAATAAATTGAGCGCCCGTGAAATAGAATTATAGGAGGATTATGGGCGCAGTAACCGATACGGAAAACAGTAGTTGCGGGGTTTTCCAATCATTGGAAAAATGGTCAAGGAATTTTCCAATCATTGGAAAAATCGTCTTGGTTGTTCTTTGGGGTGCCGCGTCCGTTTCGGCGGGCGTCCTTGTGACCGAGCCGTTTGATTATGAAGGCACGCGGTGGGATACGAATGTGCCTGGGTATTACGATGGCGGCACGGGGTGGGGCACCAACACCTGGCAGGTGGCTTTGACGCAGCAACCGGGACATCCGGTGCCCAGGGCGGCGATTTTCGGTACGAATGAGTATGAGGCGTATGCGCCGCAGACCGCCTATGCGTGGGGGCACGGTGGCCGGCTTTACCGCGACCTGGAAAACACGGCGGATACGTCGCCGGGCGCGAAATACTACTTCTGTGCGGATATGTACACGCCGGAAACCGCGAACACCCATGTTTCCGCCACATTGGGCGGATTTGGTATTTCCATCGAATCCCAGGCGAGCAAACCGGGCGAACTCATCACGTATTCCCCGGCCAACAACACCTGGAATGTCCCCAAGCCGGTGGAGTTGACGGGGCTTTATGGCACGTGGCACCGGATGACGGCGGAAATCGAGTTTTACGCGACGGGTTCGGTGATGCGCGCCTGGATTGATGCCGCGCTGGAAACAGATCCGCACGAGGTGCTGGCCTCGACCTGCACTACGTTTACGTCGTCCCGGTTCTACATCGCGCACTGGGGCGACAGCGGTTACGCGCTGGTGGACGATATTATCGTCGGCACGAATTTCAACCAGGTGGCCTTGCCGTTGGCGGTGCTCGGAACCAACGGCGCGTTGATCACCAGCGGCGAGGCGGCCACGGCGGCCAAGGGCACACGGTTCCCGACGCAGCTGATTGGGTATGGGTTCACCAATGTGTTTTCCATCACGAATTCCGGGTCAGAAACCATCGCGCTGACCGCCTGGGCGACGAATGGCACGAACGCGGGATTGTTCAGCGCGCAGGGCTTGCCGGGCAGCATTGCCCCGGGAACGGCCAGCAATATCAGCGTAGTGTTCCATCCGACGAATGCGGGGAACTTCAGCGCGGCGCTCGCGTTCAGCAATAGTGCGGCGCTTCCGGCGCGCATCGTCAACTTGGCCGGTTCCGCCGCCGCGTTCTTTGCGGGGCCCACCAACGGGCCATTCGCGGGCGGCACCCAGGTCGAGGTCTGGCATCCGCTTAACAGCATGGTCACGAATGTGCTGGTGGACGCGGTGACGCCGGTGATCCCGACGGCGTCGTTCAGTGACTATTTCACCTTGATCATGCCCCGGGCGATCACCGCCGGAGCGGTGGATTTCGTATTGCAGCGGGCCGGGGAGGCGGATGTCGTTTACACCAATATTTTTACGTATGACCCGGCGTGGTTCGTCGTCACGCCCAGCAACGGGCCCTATGCCGGGGGGCTTGCGGTGACGGTGACGCACGGGCTGAACAGCGTGGTGACCAACGTGGTGGTCTCCGGCGTTGCATGTCCGACATCGGACGCGGACACGAACCGCTACACGATTACGATGCCCGCGCTGGAATATGCCGGATGGGTCAACTACACGATGCAGCGGGCCGATGCGGCGGACTTCGTCCTGACCAATGCCTATCGGTACAATGCGGCGGTGATCAGCGTCACGCCCAACAGCGGACGATTCGGCGGGGGCAACGTGGTGACGGTGACGCACGATTTGAACGGCGTGGTCACTAACGTGCTGGTGGGCGGGGTGACGGTGACGCCGGACTCCGCCAGCACGACCAATGTGGTGATCACCATGCCGCCCGCCGGCACCGCCGGCGTAAAGAACTTCACCTTGCAGCGCGCCGGCGTGGGGGACTTCACGATCAGCAATGCCTACACCTACAACCCGGCAGGTTTCATCGGCTACACCGTTCCGGATAGCTGGTCGGCGGTGGCCGGCCTGCCGGAAGGTCGTTGGATGCTGGCCGCGGCGGCGCTCAGCAATCGGATGTATGCCATCGGCGGCTACGATGAGTTCAGTTCCCCACGCGACACGGTGTATGGTTTCGACGGCACGAACTGGACGGTTGAAGCATCGCTGCCGGGTGGGCTGGCGGAGATTGGTGCAACAAGCGACGGCACCAACATCTGTCTGGCCGGGGGCGCAAGCGGCGGGGGCGGAAGCGTCGGCGTGCAGCAGTTCGACGGCACATCATGGACGAGCATTGAAAACCTTGCCGTTGCGAGGGCCTGGCCGGTCATGGCCGTGTTCAGTAACCGTCCGGTGGTGATCTCAGGCAATGTGCCCAACGTGACCGACTATGACGGTTCCGGTTGGAATGAACTGGCTCCCATCCCAGGCGGCGCGACTTTGTTCGGCGGCGCGGGCGGCGTGATCGGCGACTATCTTTATGCGGCGGGCGGCGGGCTGGGCGTTGGGGCCAGCGCGAATGCCTGGCGGTATGACGGTTCCGCTTGGACAGGCGTCGCCGGCCTGCCGGCGGCGCGCTACCACATGGCCACGGCGGTCTGGCGCGACCGGATTTATGCGCTCGGCGGTCTGGACCAGAATGACCTCGGAGTGAACACGGTGTACTGCTTTGACGGGACCACATGGAGTTCGGCGGCGGCCTTGCCGTATAGCATGTATTGTTCCGCGGCGGCGGTGCTGAATGACACGCTCTACAGCATCGGCGGATATACTGACGCATTGGGAATCATGACCAATGTGTACAAGTACGTGCTCAGCAAAGATTACACCGGCGTGAGTCCCTCATGTGGTGGCCTGGCAGGCGGATACCCCGTGACCATCCGGGGATCGAATTTGGGGAACGGCAGCGATGTGACGAATGTGACCCTCTGCGGGATCAGCGCGACGAACATCGTCAGCCAGTCCGCTACGCAGATCGTCGTGCTGGCGGGCGCGTCGTCGGTGATGACCAATGGCGACGTGCGCGTTTATTCGACGTCGTTCGGCGAAACGGTGCGCAGCAATGTCTTCACGTACATTTATCTCTCGTCATGGTGCGGTCCGTACGCGGGCGGCAACACGGTGACGCTGACGAATATCGCGGCGATCGGCAATGGCAGCGACATCACCAACGTGCTGGTTGGTGGCATCGCAGCGACCGTGAACGATCAGGGCGCGGACTGGGTGACGTTTGTCCTGGGCGCGGCGACGAATGCGGGCAAGGCGGACCTGGTTGTGCAGTCCGGGAGTGTCGGCGAAACCACCTTTGGCGACACCTACACCTACAATCCTCCGGGCGTGATCGGTTGGCGTGACCCGGACTCGGCCTGGGAGCAGGCGCCCGCGCTGCCCTACCGCGTCACGCGCGTCGCCATGGTGAATTACAGCAATGCGCTGTATGTCATCGGCGGGCGTTTAAATGCGTTTGCCGGCGCCACCTATACCAACGTGTGCCGCTTTGACGGCACCAACTGGAGTTATGTGGCGGGGTTGCCCGCCGCAGCGATGAACCTGGGCGCGGCGGTGTGGAACGGGGCGATTTACGCGGCAGGCAACAATGCCACCGCCGTGTACCGGTACGAGGGGACGGCATGGACGACCGTGGCTGCGCTCCCTGCGGCACGGAAAAATCCAGTGCTGACCGTGTTCAGCAATCGCCTGTATGTGACTGGCGGCGCCTCCGCCACCAACGTTTTTGTTTACGATGGGACGAATTGGAGCGATACGGTCGGTATTCCCGTCGCGGCGAATCAGGAAAGCGTGCCGACCGGCGTGCAGGGAGATTATCTTTATGTCGTGGGCGGCATGTATCCGGGTCAAACCGATGCCTGGCGCTTCAACGGCACGGCATGGACGGCGGCGCCGGGCTTGGACCGCGCGCTTCCCTGGGCGGCGTCCGTTGCCACAGGGGATCGCCTCTACTCGATCGGCGGGTATTACGAGACCTCGGTCGCCAGCAGCGATACGCTATACTTCGACGGAACACGTTGGAAGCAGGGTTTGAGCCTGCCTTATACGCTATACTTGGGCGCTGCATCCGAATTCAACGGTTCTCTTTATGCCATCGGGGGAACAACCAGCGGACGCAGCAATGTCCTGCGGTCGGTGCTCGGGCAGGTGCATTTCGGCGTGAGTCCCGTCAGCGGCTCCGTAACCGGCGGGTATGAAGTAGTCATCGGCGGCACGGACCTGGGCGACGGAGCGGATGTCACCAACGTGACGCTGTGCGGGATCAATGCGGCCAGCATGGTCCGCCAGTCGGCCACGCAGATCGTGGTGCTGGCGGGCAACGCCGGTATGGCGATCACGAATGGCAGCGTGCGGGTTTATTCGACGAGTTATGGCTTGACGGAAAAAACCGGCGCATTCAGCTATCGGCATGCCACGCGGGTGGTGCTGTATGACTTCGTGATGCTTGCGACGCATGGGCAAGTTCAGGTCTGTTGGCGCACCGCTGCGGAGGAGAACAGTGTCGGCTTCGACCTGTTCCGGTGGCAGGACGGCGCATGGGTCAAGGTCAACAACGCCATGGTCCCGGCTACGGGCTGGCCGGCGGGCGGCGTGGGCGCCAGTTACTGTGTGGCCGATCCCGCCGCCAGGGCGGATGGTACGTATCGCTATAAACTGGTGGAATATGAAACCAACGGCGGGATCAACGAATATGGCCCGTTCGAACGGTCAACCTGGACTACACGGTTGAATAACTTCCAAGTCACGCCCGCAGGCATTGTCATCCAGTGGCCCAGCCGGGCGCCGGAAGTGTACAACGTGTTGAAGGCGGCGGACCCGCGCGCCGCGTACCAGACGATGGCCCAGGGTCTGCCGGCCACCCCGCCGCTCAACGCCTGGACCGACCGGACCGATGCGGCCGGCGCCGCGTTCTACTGCATCGAGGCGCGGTAGATCACGGGCTCACCCATCAGCATGGCTGGGCGCTCGATGGCGCTGCGGAATCGGGATTGGCCGCCCCGGGTTCACGCCGACAAGCGCTTCCCCTTCCCCTTCGCTTTGCTGCGGGGCTGTTTCTTGGACTGCTTTCTTGCGGGCTTCGTGCCTTTCCGGGCCGGGACCGGCGTAGCCACCGGCGGCGCCGGGTTGGCAGGCGCCGGCCCGCCGTCCATGGCGATGCCAAACAGCTTGGCCACATCGCCTGCTTCCGCTTCGATTACCCGGCCGCTCTTCGATTTTGCCTTGCGCAACAGTTTCTCGCTCTCGCGCTTGACCATCTGGCCGACGAAGTCATCGATCGTAATCCCGCGCAGCACGAAGAATAGTTCCGGCTTCTCGTCCAACCGGACCGCCACGCCGTACAGGGTCGCCGCGACGTGTTTGCACATGGACGCCCAGTCAGGGCAGGAGCAGGAAAACTCGATCTCCTGGGGCGCCGGGAACAGGCCCGTGCCCGCGGCGAGGAAGAACTCCTTCAACTCGGCGGGAAACTCTCCAGACAGCAAAGACTGCATGGAATCCAGGGCTGCGCGACTCCTGGCCATCAGCGCCTGCTTGACCGGCCGTGCGAGCGGCTTGATCTTGATCGTGACATCGTACGGGGTCGGGCGGCTGCCCGCGACAATGGCGGTGATGGCCGTCGCGGCGATCTTGAGGTCCAGCACCGAACCGTTGCGAACATAGCTACGGCCGCGCGGCAGCCGGTTGCTATAGTCGGCATAACGTTCAAGGTTCTGGGTCCACGCCGTGCCCCACCACGTGCGGGCAATGGCACGGCCCTCCACCAGGACCGGCTGGATATCCGCGCCTTTCTTTTTAAGCAGCGCAGCCCTGGCCTTCTCGGCCTGGCGCATGCGCTCGGCCTGCGTCACGTAAGGGGCGAATCCGCCCCACCCACCCCGGCTATATCTGCCACTGCTGCGGCCCCAACTCATGATCAGGCTCCCTTCTCTTGCTATGCCGCGAGTTACTCATGCGCGGACGTCAGCGTCAACCGGAACAGGTCGCGCACCTGGTCGTTGTTCATTTCCGTGATCCAGTTTTCCGCCGCTTCCGGAACGATCGCGCCGGCCAACTGCTTCTTGTCCTCGATCAGCGCATCGATCTTTTCCTCGATCGTTCCTTTGCAGATGAACTTGTGTACCATGACGTTTCTCTGCTGGCCAATACGGAACGTGCGGTCGGTCGCCTGGTTCTCCACCGCCGGGTTCCACCAGCGATCAAAGTGCACCACGTGGTTGGCCGCGGTCAGATTCAGGCCCACGCCGCCGGCTTTGAGCGAAAGGATGAAGAACGGCAGGTAGTCGTTGCCCTGGAATCGGTCCACCGCCGCTTTCCGCTGCTTGACCGAGGTGGACCCGTGCAACGTCAAACCCGGCGCGCCGAAGACTTGCTCCAGGAATCCGGCCAGCGGGTCGATGATCTCCTTGAACTGGGTGAAAACCAGCAACTTCTCCCGCTTCTCGTGGATGGTATCGCAGAGTTCCGCCAGCCGTTGGAACTTGCCGCTGTCCGCCGCCGTAAAGGCGCCGGACCCGCTGTAGTGATCCGGATGATTGCAAATCTGTTTACACTTCATCAGATACGCCAGCACGATGCCTTTGCGCTGAATGCCGTCGACCTCATTGAGGTCCTGCTCCAGGCGGCGGACGAGATCCTGGTAGATGACCGTCTGGGCCTTGGAAAGGGCACAGAAGGTTTTCATCTCCACTTTGTCGGGCAGGTCGCTGATGATGGCCTTGTCGGTTTTGCTGCGGCGCAGGATGTACGGATGCACCACGCGGCGCAGGCGGCCATAGCCTTCGGGATGGTCGTCCAGGCCCTTCGCGTAGTTCTTGAACTCGCCGAACGAGCCCAGCAGGCCGGGATTGATGAAATCGAAGAGCGACCACAGGTCGGTCAGCCGGTTTTCCACCGGCGTTCCGGTCATGACCCCGCGGTGCGCGCACTTGACGGCCTTGACCGCTTTCGCCTGCCTGGTGGCCGGATTCTTGATCGCCTGCGCTTCGTCGCAGATGACGTAGAACCACTTGTGCGCCGCGATCCACGGGCACCGGCTCAGCATGCCGTACGTTGTGATGGCAATGTCGTACGAGGCCAGCTCATGACGATGTTCCTCGAGGGAGGCATCCTTTGACACCTGCGGATGGAGGATGACCGCGCGCAGGTCCGGGGTGAACTTCTCGATCTCGCGGCGCCAATTTTCCAGCAGCGAGGCGGGAACCACGACCAGGCTGGTGCGGCTCGGCTCCTTGAGCTGCTGTAGATGGGCCAGCATCTGGACGGTCTTGCCCAGGCCCATGTCATCGGCCAGGCACACGCCAAAGCCCAGCGCGTGCAGGAAATTGAGCCAGTTGAGGCCCTGTTGCTGGTACGGCCGCAGTTCCGCCTTGAGATTTGGAGACGGCGCGGTGTGCCGGATCAGCGCGGGATCGGTCATCTTCTGGAGCACGGACTTGAGCCAGTCGCCACAGGTCACTTCCACGTTCCCGCTCGCCAGTCCGACCGATTCCGTGTCCCGGGTGCCCATGAGCATGCGCATGGCATCCGCGAACGAAAGTTGTGCGGAATCGGCCAGGCGGCCGGCCTGCTTCAGCGCGTCCAGGGTCTTTTGCAAGGACTCCGTGTCCACCGCCACCCAGCGGCCCTTGATCAGCGCCAGGCCCTCGGCGTTTTCGAGAATGCGCCGGGCTTCGGCCGCGGAGATCTCCTCGCCGTCCAGTTGCAGGCTGGCGTTGAAGTCCAGCAGGGCGTCGTATCCGAGTCGGGACGGCGCGGTCTGGCCCACCGCCAAGGCCACCGCCACCTTGCGCGCGCCTTTCCACCAGCGCGGGATGCGGCAGAGGATTCCCGCGGCCTCGAAATCCGGGACGCCGCTCAAGAACGCGAACGCGTCGCCGGGCTTGAACGCCACCGGATGGAACAGTTCGCCGGACTCGACCAGCGCGGCGATGAGCGCGTTCTTCCGGGCGACCTTGTTGACCGTGGCGAGCAGTTCCAGGAGCTTGTCCTTCCTGTTCCGATACTCCTCCAGGGCGTGCCTGAGCGGCAGGTGACGGGTCCGGCCCTGTTCGTCAACGCGCGTGGTATAGGTCGCCAGAAAGGCGAAAGGCCGCTGCTCGTCCTTGCGATTTTCGACCAGGTGGAAGTGGATGCGGTCCACGTGACGCGACCGGGGCGCGGTCTTCTGGAAGTAATCCTCAACGGAGCCCTTGAAGTCGTGGATGTCCCTGGCAAAGGCCGTCTGAATCGAACGCCAGACGGTCTGCACGAACCCGGTGTCGGCACGGTCAATGCCGACCATCGCCGGCATGCGCTGCACCAAGGCCGCGGCATCCGCGGCGGGAAGTTCGCTGGTCCATGCGCCGCGTTGGTCTTCGATCTCTGGCGCCGTGCGCGCGTGGTGGACCCATCGCGCTGCCAATCCGCGCCAAAAGTCCAGGGAGGGAGAGAGCGGGATGGCGCTATCGGACAACCCAAGCACCATCAACCAGTGGCCGGGTTGGTCTCCGCGCGCAGCCTGCGAGGCCTCAAGCAGCACCTTCTCCAGCCGCTGCCGATCATGATGGTCCACGAGGGAACTTTCGTCCCACTCGAGCGCCAGGGACCCATCGAAAAGAATGGCGGTGACAAGGTGCCGGGACATGGGGCACGGTCCGGTTTAAGTCGCCTCTGGCCGGAAACCCGACCCGGGCGGTCCAACACGGCCACAAGAGAACGGTCCAGGCGCGTCACGCTTATCGGATGCAGTCCGCGTGGCGAAGACGGACTTCGTGAAGACCGGGTTCAGCCAGAAAAAACCAGCGGTTTTCATGGCAAAAAATGCCGCCTTGCTTGATTCCAGCATACGCCGGCATATTGCGCATTTGTTCCACTCAGCGTCAAGCAAAAGGCGGCAAAAGGCGGTTCATCCGGGAAGTTCCTGTCTGCCGCGTGATCATCACCGTTCAGCGCAATCCGGCGCAGAGTGCTTGATTGGATAGGCAATCTCGCCCTGTTTTGGAACCGTCGAAATCATTGCAGAATCATTGCACCGCGAAGGTCACGAAGACCACGAAGAAGACCGGGATACGCGCCAGAATCCTTAATATCGCCAACCGGCTCTGTTTCTTGAACTTCCTGCTCATCCTGTCATGCTTTTTTTATTTCTGCCTCTGACTTTGTAACCTTCGTGTCCTTCGTGGTGATAGATCCGCTCTGTAGAATCTGGGAACCAGCCCGAGGTGGACGCGGTTATCGTCAGGTCATCCGGACAGGAACTTGTCGGATGAGCCTTATTTATTGGCTAAATGCCGTGTTTTCAAGGGATTTAGATTGGAGGCGCGGATCGGAGTCGAACCGATGCATAGAGGTTTTGCAGACCTCGCGTCATAAATTGTAACATGCTATTGAGTAGCATATTGCGTTGTCTATAAAATGCATGGTTGCATATTGGTTGCATTATTTTCTTGTACAAGGTGCCTCTATGGGCCTATACCTTTCCGGTAAACAGGAGACCGCGAAATGACAAAATCAGCAAGAACAAAAGTTAAATACCGGGGAGTTACCATCCGCCAGCGGCTAAATCGCGGCGGCGCTTGGCAGGTACAGTACCCCGCCCGCGATGGAAAACGGACCTTCAAGTTGTGCCCAACGCTAGAAGCTGCCCGCGGCGCCGTGGATTTCTACCTCGCCGAACAGGAGCGCCTGGGCGTGACTGCACAAGAAATGAGCGTGGCCCAACGATTGGACGCCACCACCGCGCTGGCCTTGCTCAAAGGCAGCAGCACCTTGGAGGCGGCCGTGCGGTTCTACCTGAAGCACCACCCGTTAACGGCGGCGATGACCTTGGCCGGGATGCGTGACAAGTACCTCGACCACCTGGCCGGGATGGTAGCGCGGCAGGAACTGCGGCCGTTGACCTATAAGGGATCGCGCAAGAAGTTGAACCTCGTATGCCAAGACCTGGGCGACACGGCGCTGCCGGCCGTGGACGCCACGCTGCTGGACCAATGGCTGGATGATCGGGATGCCGGCAAACAATACGCGCACAACATCAAGGCTTGCGTGTCTGCCATGTTCGCATGGGCGATGGACAGCAATCTGGTGGACGCCAACCCGGCCACAAGAATGAAGGCGCGGACACCGGATCGCCATCCACCCGTTATCCTCACACCAGACGAAGTTGCAGCATTTATGCGGACGGTCGAGGCCGTGGCCCCGGAGATGTCGTGCTACTATGCCTTGTCGTTCTTCGGCGGCCTGCGGCCAACGGAAGCGGCGGCAGCTTGTTGGGAGGGTCTGGATTGGACGGTTAACGAGTTGACCGTTAGGGCGCAGAAAACCCATTCCACGCGGATCGTCCATGTGTGCGACAACCTTCTGCAATGGCTGACTGCTAAGCGCCAAGCCAGTGGATCCATAGCGCCGGCGCCGGGAACCATCCCGCGCTGGCATAAGCGGGCAGTGAAGGCAGCTGGCGTGAAGTGGTGTCCGGACGTGGCGCGGCACTGCTTTTGTACGTACCATCTGGCCCTGCACAAAAGCTTGGATGCGGTCACGCTGGAAGTCGGCCATACCAGCACCGCGATCCTGTTCCGGCATTATCGCGGGCTGGCCAAAAACCGCGAAGCCCAGGCCAGGGCCTACTTCAATATCATGCCGGCGGCGATAAAGGCCGGCAACGTCATCAAGATCGGCGTCGCCAGCTGATCGCCGCCATAAAAATAAACGGCGCGGAATCTAACCGCGCCGCTCATTAATTCGCTGTTGAACCAGCTCAGTTGTCGCCAACGGCACCTATTTTAAACTTATCCACGGCGGCATCCACATCCGCCCGGCGAAACAGCACCAACTTTCCGCCGATTTTGGAATATGGCAGCATCCGACGCCGCATCAGCACCGTCACCTGCCGCAAGCTGACGCCAAGGTAATCGGCTGTCTCTTTTTTTCGCATGTATCCCGAATTGCTTGTTAAACGATCCATAATACCAACTCACATTCACGCCCTCCTCCAATTTTGTATATTTTAATCAACGGCAGGGCCATATTGCCGATGATATTTATTTTCTATATTCCACAAGGGGATTATTTTAATTGTTACGGTCAAGGCTTTTCCCCTGGCCGTCATCATATTATGCGCCGCAGCCGGGTGGGGCGTACATTTTTATTAATAAATCCATCCTTTCGGTTAGGTTAATTATTTCATTCCAGGATCCGCCGGTGCGCAATAGCCGTAATATTTTTGCGCAGTTATCAATCACGCTGGCCTTGAATTCATGTGGCCAGCTATTATTTTCTTTTATCAATGATAGCATCTTCACTACAATCGTATCCATAGCCGCGCGGTCTTCGTTCTCGCGCGCCGCCAATTCTAGTGGCTGGTGTTTCCCATAATTATTCATTATATATTCCTTGTCGTTATGACTTCATAAAAAAACAGGCGATAATGACGTGATGACGAGAATGACGTCGTTTCCCCATTATCCACTTTTCGCCGCCATCCCCGCCTGCATTCGCCTGGCGATTTCCTCGATAGGTATAAAAATCAAATTATCTGATATGGCGGGATCGTCGTCATCGACGTCATCGCCATTGTAACATGATCCTCCCCAGGTTGTTACGCATGACGACGAGTTACTGGTCGACGTCATCGGCTCGTCACGTAAGCCGGCGACGTCACATCCCCGTGACGACAGTGACGACGCTGACGACGATTTCGGTACATGTATTATTGTTATAACCACCCCACGGGCACCATGCCTACCGAACGTAATTTCCACGCCTCGTGCTCGTAAGTTTGGTGCAAGGCGACGTAATTGCCCTGTAAGGCCACGCGGGTCCTTAGGCCAGCCGGCTGGATGCCGTTTATTATCATCGAAGTGCTGAGATCCATTTATAGCGTTGAGCAGTTCCCTGGACACCCCTGACCAATGCCCTTGTTGTTCAGCAAAGCCGATCAGCACCGGCGCCAGCGGTGAGGCGTCTAGGGCCAGATCGTGCGCCCCGGCCCTGTTATCGCCGTAGGCGGCCATGAAACTACCGGCCTTGAACCCCAGCGCTTGTTCAGCGGCCACGCTCAGCCGCGCAAAATCGGCCATCCGCGGCAGCCGAGGCAAATTCACGGTCGGCAGGTTCCGCAGCGCCACGCTCAGGGCGGTTAGCAGGGCGCCCAGGATACGCGGGCGAGCCGAGTTGAATGCTGCCCAGATCGCCTCTTCCGTCCGGCGCTTGGCTTCCGGCATTGTCGGCAGGGTGATCGTGATCGTGCGATCCAGCAGGTCGGACCTGAAGGCCAAGTCCTCGATCCCATTGATTAAAACCGGCCGCAGCGCGTCAAAAATTATCTCGGAGTCATTGGCATATAGCTCACGCGTGGCGAATCCGCCGCCAGTAGACATGCGGCATATCGCGTCGGAGAGCCAGGCCGGGATTTGGGACAGGTTGTCGTAAGCAAGTAAAAGCTGGTTTTTCGCGGTGATAACGAAGTCGCGCTGCTCCCTGGGCTCGGCCCTCAGTGGCGCCTGATTCGGATCGATCAGCGCCTTGATCATCCTACACAAGCTAGATTTAGCCGACCCCTGTTCGCCGGTCACATTCAGTACGGGGCAGGGCTTGCCGGGCCGGAATGCCGCAACCAAAAATGAGCAAAGCAGCAGCCAGGCGTCATCATCCGGCACGTTCACCAAGGCCCGCAATAAATCAAGGTTACCGCCTTGTTCTGGCACAGGCAACGGCTGTAGCCCGCGCGGCCGGATAAACCTGACCGGCGGATCGTCCACCACAGCCCAGCCTTGATCAGTGACCTTGACCGCACGCCACTTGTCGTCGCATAGGTCGAGCCATATTGCGCCATCGTGTTCAGCCAGCCGGACAGCCACCGGGTAGACCTGCTCCGAAAACACCGCCCTGGCGCTGAGCGTTTGAACAGCCTCTTGGATGACCACGGGCCCGATACCTCTGCCGAAATTGTCCAAGAAAACCCGGCGCAGCCAAAACTCAAAGGCGGTTTGATCTAGGCGATGGTTTTCCCGGTGACCGTCGTGCATTACCGAGGCGTATCCTTCACGTTCGCCGTTCGCGGGATGGAATAGGTCAAGCCCGGCCTGGTCCGCCGCCAGGATCAACTCATCAGCCGGTCGAATGTTCCTGCCCTGATCGTTGGGGTCATGGGGTTCATCTTGATTTCCCGGCTCCACCAATTTCCGCAGGCTATCCCACGTCTCAGCTTTACAGGAATCATGCTGGCAACCCGCATCAATCGCGCCGTCATCGAATTGCACAATGAACGCGCTGTTGTCCGTGTGGTCCGGCCGCCAAGGGCAAACGGGGAAAACCCACTTCCTGCCCGGCTTTCCGTCATGCGACTGCCATGGGAGCGGGCCTGCCGGCGCCGGCAGGCCCCTGATATCCCGCCAGGGTGTCAACGTGTTGGCGATCCAGTCGTCGAGCCATCGGCCGGCATCGATCGTGACAATTTTTGATTTATGCCGCGGTTTGTTTTTAGCCCGGTCTTGTTTTTCAAACGGCTTGCCCAGTTCCTCCAGAAGTTGGCGGGGCACGATCTCCAATGGGGCAGGAGCGTGGAGGATGTTAGAGAGCCGGTGCGGCCGCTCGGCGGTGGCATCCCCCTTCGCGGCAACCGTGCCGTACAATTTCCAGATCCGCGCCGGGTTGAACACCGTCTGATCTATCTGGACAACCGCATCATCAAACAGCCCGCCGAGGGTTTGCAGGCAGCGCTTAACCAAACCACCGTCGTCGGTGGACAGGTCCACGCTATACAGAAGATGCGCCCCGTTACCCGAGTCGGCCACGATCGGCTCCGGCCACCCTGCGCCGCGCAGCGTGTCGCAGATGTCCAACACTTTGACCAGCGCCGCAGTGTGCTCCAACTCACTTGAAGAAATACCTACCGGGCGTTTGGGATCACAATCTATCAGTAACCAATGCCGGGCGAGGATGTTCTGGTCCTGGGTGCCAGGGATATCCTTCTCTGTTCCCAGCCGGTTGGCGCATCTGGCCAGAAGCTCGGGCTGCACAGGATTCGGGACGAAGTAAATGCCTCCAGCGGTCAAGCGCGCCGCTTCGGCGGCTAGGTCGTTAATGTGCGCATGGTCGAAATATCCGGTCCGGGTCGTTGAAAACCGCTTGCCGTCTTTGACTTTCAACGCTCGCAACTCGGTGACCTGGCCCGGCTCTAATATAAGGTTAAGGGCCCTGACGATTTCCGCGGGATCGGCCGACGGCTTTGTCACCGGCAGCGGCAGGACGCTGGTTGAGGGTGATTTTACATCCGGCGCCACCACCAGATCCGTAATTTCTCTTGGATTCATTGTTCCCTCGCTAATAATTTGTTGTTGATCATGTTGGCATAAGCCGGCCGTTGAACTGGGCCCGCGCACTTGATGTTCGCAATGAGTACATCTCGGTAAAAAATTATTGGACCTTCACCTCGACCACGAGTCGTTCGGTGCCATGATAAAAAAACAGCTCGGCCGCACCAGAGTCGGCCACTGTTCTCGCGCCGTCGTAATGAAGCCTTGTCCCGGGCGGTATTCCCCGTTTGCGCAGGGCATGCTCGATCACCTTTGTAACCTCCATGGCTACCTTGGCCATGGGAAAAATCGCCCCTGGCCGCGCCCGCTCCTGAAACGGCTCAAGGAAGCGCTCACGCTCGGGATCAACAAGCCCGAGACCGTCTGCAATACGAAGTGCTGTTAGTAGCCCAACGGGTCTCCGGCCGGCCTCAATGGACGCTAGGCTGCCGAACTGGATGCCGGCTAATTCAGCTAGCCGGCGATATGTTAATCCTTTCTTCTGGCGAAGGTTGCGTATTTGCTCGCCCGCCATTCTATTTTTCTCAGCTGTCATGCTCGTACTCACTGCATACTAAAATATCCCAAGCTCGAAATTTTGTATAGAGTTTTTTTCTTTTTTTTATCCGGCAGCTAGATGGTGGGGCCAAGGTACAGTCCAGTAGAAGGTACCCGCCATCGGTGTCCGCCCATCGCTGACTGGAACGGGCGCGCGCTGGGTTGGTCCGTCCCGAGGTTGAGTTCGGCGCCGTACAGCAGGTTGCTCGGGTACTGGCCACAACCGAGACCAGGCCGGCAGCGCTGAAGGTCAGGTTCGTGCCGCCGGAGATGCGGCCAACCCACCGACCACAGCGAACGACACCCCCAGGTTCGCTTGACGCCGTGGCCGCTAAAACCACCCGGCTGGTCATCACCTGGCTTCTACTCGGCGGAAAGGTAATTACCTGGCTGGCCTTGGCCACCACCAGGCTGGCAGTGGCTGAGTCCTGGTAATTCACGTCGCTCACGGTTCCGGTCACGGCGGCGGATGTCAATGGCAGATGTAATAATGGCGTTCCGCCAGATCGCCGAGTGGTTCGTTGCCATCAGCGGCCGGGCTCCTGTCCGGGTCGAGTTCACGGGCGCCAAGGGGTCGGTGCGGATCTGGTTCCTGTCCGCCGACAACCCCGACAACATCCGCGGGTACGGGTTCCAGGGCATCGTGGTGGACGAGGCGGCCAGCATCCCGCCGGACGTGTGGCATTACGTGCTGCGGCCCACCATCGGCCAGACCATGGGCTGGGCTGTCTTGATTTCCACGCCCAAAGGCCGCAATTGGTTCTTCGACATGTTCACCAGGGGCACCGACCCGACCGAGCGGGATTACCAGAGCTTCACGTTCCCGTCCATCGCCTCGCCGTACTTCCCCCAGGCCGAATGGGAGGACGCCCGGCGCAGCGTGCCGGCCGCCCGGGACGTGCTGACCAACGAGATGAAGCGGTTCGAGTACGCCATATCGCCGTCCGGCGCCATCACCTACAGCGCCCCGGCCTAGCCATCCTACCCGCCGCTTGGCTCACACCTTACTGACCTGGGGGCAAGACGACCCGGAAGCCTACGGAGTTGAAGGCCACGCGGTCCGGGTCGTAGTAGCTGCGACAAGCGGCCCGGCAGAAGTCGGCGCGGTCGGTCCAACTGCCGCCGCGAAACACGCGGACCGAGCCCGACGCAGGACCACGCGGATCCGTCCCCGGCGAGGTGCTGTAGTCATTTCCATCGTACCAGTCCCAGCACCACTCCATTACGTTCCCCGCCATGTCCCGCAATCCATACCCGTTGCCCGCAAACGATCCTACCGGACTGGTGTACGGAGGTTCGCCCGCCATGTAGTTCGTGTCATAGCCTGCATACCCCAAGTCGTAGGTATAGCCGGAGGGAACCCCACAATAATTTGCTAGGCTGTGGTCGATGGTGTCCACCCCAGTCCACGGAAACCGGTGGTTCGTCACCCCGCCACGCGCCGCTTTCTCCCATTCCGCCTCGGTTGGCAACCGGTACCCCCGTGCCGTCCAGTTGCAGTCCGGCGCCACCCCGCCTGTCCGATATACACCGCCATTCGTGGTATAGCACGCCGTCAAACCCTCTTTCTGGCTCCGCGCGTTGCACCACTTAACCACGTCACACCAATTCACCGTTTGTACCGGGTGGTCCGTGGCCTTCCCACTCCCGGCATTGTCAAACTGATAGCCATTGTTGGTTGCCCAAACATACACCTCGTCCCACTGCCCCTTGGTCACCTCGCACCGCCCCATGTAAAACGCGCTGATAGTCACCGTGTGCTGTGGTAATTCGGACGAGTAGCTTTCATGGCCTACGTTGGTAGTCGCGCCCATCACAAAGCTACCCGCCGGGATCAAGACCATCTCCACAGGGATCTGCGTCGGTGTAGGCGTCGGCGTTGCCGTAGGCGTGGGCGTCGCCGTCGGTGTCGGTGTGGGTGTCGCCGTCGGTGTGGGCGTGGGAGTAGCAGATGGATCCCAGTGCCTGGCGGTACGAAACCCCATGATATTATTAGTCTCGTTCGGCCTGGTGGTGAGACGGTTGGCAACACGGCACGAGTATGCGTTATAAGCCCATGAACCTCCTCGTGTTACGCGATAGGTGCCGGCATCTGGCCCTCGAGGATCAGTGGCTGGCGAGGATGAATAGTAGGTGTTTCCATGGAAATCCCAGCACCACTCCAGGCTATTCCCCGCTGTATTGAAAAGGCCATAGCCATTCGTGCTGAAGGTCATAACCGGGCAGGTGTACGGCATCAGCCCTGTTGACCAATCAGGATGATAACCTGAGCCTGCGCTCTCATCATACGGTTCTGTGCCGTTGGCCCTGTAATTGGCAAGGCTGTGGCTGATAATGTTGGTATCACCCCAGGGAAATCGTTTCCCGACCGCCCCTCCACGCGCAGCCTTCTCCCACTCCGCTTCCGTCGGCAGTCGGTAACCATCGGCATCCCACCGCACCCATGAGATGATGATGTCGATCGTGCCTGAACGGTAAACTGCAGTTTTCCCAAGGTCAGTGTAGTAGCAGGGGGTCAACCCCTCAAACTCGCTACGAGCATTGCACCATTTTACGCTGTCATACCATGAAACCCCAGGAATCGGATGATTTGTGCCTTTCGCGGCGGTGCTAATGGGGCCAAAAGCGTAACCGTGGTTGGTCGCCCATGCAAAAATGGGATCCCATTGGGCCTTCATAACTTCAGTGCAGTCCATGAAGAAAGCGCTTATATTAACTGCGTGAACGGGCCTTTCATTGGTTCCACCTTCGCTGAAGGCATCCCCCATCATAAATGTGCCGGCAGGAACATAAACCATGCCGGCAGGTGGTGTGGGCGGCACGACTGTGGGCGTCGCCGTCGGTGTCGGTGTAGGCGTAGGGGTGGGCGTGGGGGTAGAGGTTGGTGCGGTACTGGTCGGGCTTGGCGTGGGTTTTACATCTTGCGCATCCGTCAACAATAATAGATAGTTTTGCGGCTGGCTGTATATCAACGTCGCGCTTAAAATAGCCAGCAAGAAGCTTCCGCTGAGTACTATGCGTTTATTCATGGGCATCACTCCGCTACGATTTAGGTGATTCTCTAGGGCATATTGATGGCTATTTCAGCTGTGGTCAAGCATTTATCTTTTTTCGATCTGCGCCCGCACGCGTGAGGCTCTACCATCATGGCTTGCTTGGTGGTCATGGAGTAACTAACCGAGCAGCCAGCGCAATGGACGGGCTGCCTGTCAACGATACGGCGTTAAGACGATGGACACGGACCAGCGCACCCACATGCCGTGCAGAGCCAAGGTCGGATCGACCATGGCGACCGGCAGGTCGCGGTGGCTTTACAAACCGGCGCTATCCGGCCCAATAATCCAAATATAGACCGGGTACCGGCCGGGGAGCAAAACATCCGGCTGGCGGTGCGAATAGAAGGCGCGGATGTCCGGCAACGCCAGCATGCGCAGACTGAAATCATCGAGGATTAGGTAGCCGGCTATACCTTGGACCTGGCCAAGGCGCTCCAGCGTGACCGCGGTAGTGTAAGGCGGGTGGCGTTGCACGTCGCCTGTCTGGCCGGTATGGGAGATAGGGACATAATATTTTTCCCCGGTATCAGGTCCCAAGTAGATGTCGTGCAGCATCGGCAATGCCGAAATCACGGCCAACTCCTGCTCCGGGCGGCCCAGACGCGCATGGCGTTCCGCAATCATCGCAAACGCCCGGCGCCAGTCGGGCTGCGGCTCCGTATATCCCAGGTAATAGTCCGCGCGTGGCCCTAGGTTATAGTGACCTGTAGTGGCCACCCCTAGCATCAGGACCACGCCCACCATCCAAGTTGTGCCAGACCCGGCGTGCCCACCCCTCTCCGCCAGGACCATGGGGCTGGTGACCGCGCGCGCCAAGAACAAGATCAGTAGGGGCATCAACGGGGCTAGGTAACGAAACGCGAATAAGCAAGTGTGTTCGCTGAGGACCCAGAAATAGAAGCCGGCCCCGATCAGCAGGGGCGCGGCCGTTCGCCAGTTGTGCCGTAGCGATACCAGCGCACCCAAGGGCAGCAAGACCATGGCCGGCCAGCCCAGTTGCTCAACGAGAAAGAGACCGTAGCGGCGCCCGTACTGATTGCCTGCCCCCTGGAGAAGGTCGTGCCAGACCCGCGGCCAGGCCGAATTGCTGCCTTCAATCCACAAAACCGTAAGGCCGCTGCCAATGGCCAGAGCCACCATGACCAAGCCCCATCGCCAGCGGTCGCCGGACCAACCACCCAGCGGCCAACACCACCGCACGTTGGCCAGCCACAGCAAAACCAATATGAGCACCAATAAATATCCTGCCCTATGGATATGTATATTCAGCACCAGCAGTAACAGCGCCAGCACCCAGGGCCACGCGCGGCGCGTGCGTACGCCCGCCAGGCCGGCGGCCAGCCCGGCCAACAGAGCGAGCTGCGCCGGCGCATACC
>CAZAYP010000045.1:0-46345 GCA_964489425.1 uncultured Verrucomicrobiota bacterium
TCAATGATTGCGGCTACAAACCGCCCCGGCCTTCGGCCACCCCGCCTTGAAAAGGCGGGGAGCCGGAATCGGACCCAGACTCAATCCCACAGCCACTTGAACTGGCGCACAAACATGCGGTGCAAGCCGTTTTCGTCTTTGTAGGGGTCGCGCCACACCACGGCCACAGCCCGTTGTTCGCCGACTGTCTCGCCCGTCTCGGACTTGGCTTGCACGGCCAGGAAGATCGTGAAGATCTGCTGCCGCGGGCTGAACAAATGCACGCTGTTGCGGATGAGCGAATCTTTTTTAAGGGGATTAAGAACGACTGGATCGAAAGCAGCATCAATAGCAGCATCAGAGATTTTGCCAAGCTCTGAGATGCTTTTAATGGGTTGTACCTTCTTCAATTCAACGGCCAATTTATCAGCCTGTTCCGCAGCAACCAGGGCCCCACCCGATCCCGGATACTCTTCTATGGGCATACCCAAAAAAGCCGCGCTCAACACCTCATTCATATCTGAGTTCGGATTTACCAGACCCCGGCTGAAAAAGTTGGTGGTGACCGTGAAATAATCGAAAAATGGCATCAGGTTATCGCCGCGGATCGGCACGGTGGTCCATGGCTTGGTCGCGTCATACAGCAGGAAGCTGAGTTCACCCACGGACTGGATGCCGCTGTTGGCCACGTACATTTTCCAACCATCGCTTTCTGGACATGTGCATGTACTGTTTTTATCACCAGGGGTTGTCTCTTTAACCGGTTTCCACTGGGACAGGTTTTTGCCGTTCCAGTTGATCCGCGGATCGTTGGCGGCGATGCCGTAATGAAACTCCGTGTCGAACAGCACGGCGCTATCTTTGATCGCCAAGCCAATGGGTATTTCGAGGAGTGAGTTTTTATCCATGCCCGCCCAATCCACCTCGCCACCACCGGCCCCGCTCTCAAAGAACCGAACACTCACCTGCACCACGGTATCCGCAAAATCAGCGGGGATCGGCAAGGGATCGTCCTCAAAGTCGTGTTCCGCCGGCGACCAGGCGCTCTCCACGACAAAATAATCACCTGCGGACCAGGAGGCTTTGGACAGTGCGATCGAGTTGGGTTGGGGCGTCGCGGGGTTCAGGTCGCTAAACTTGCTTGTGTATGGGGCTGCGAACCGCACCAGGTAACTGTTGTTATTCTGCTTGCCCACAAAGGGGTACCAGAACTCAATTCGGATGCGATACTCGTTTTTAACCTTGGTGCCATCCAGGGTAAACTTGTTATCCACGATCACTTCATTGATCATGGGCACGGGTTCCGTGCAAATACTGTCCAGTTTTTTGGGCACATTGCCGGGATCCACGTAATCGATCATGTTTTGCATGAACATGGCCGTGTCCGGGATGGCCAGGCCGGCTTCGGTCTTCATTTTCTCCAGTTGGCCCTGTACCCGCCCTTGCGTCGCACCTTCCAGCATGGAGTTGCTGACGATGCAAACCAAGTCGTTGCTGCGCTCTCCATCACGGCCCAGCGGGAAATAGGAAAACGGGAAGAAAAAGAAGGAATACTGCTGATTCACCTTTATTGGTGGTTGTGCTGGTAGTGCTGTAACTTTCTTCTTGCCCAACTCGTTGAACTCCGCAAGCGTTTCGAAGCGTACCCAGTAAGCCCTATAATCCTTTATTGTATCAGCATTAAAATCCGGGAAGGTTTGAGGAAACGGTATTTCTGCAGGTTCCAAGCCATATTTACGGGTCTTGCCGGTCACATGGTTTGGATCAAGGAACCCAGAACAGTCTACAGCCAGAAATGCATAGTAATTGGTGCTTTTCAGGTTTGGTACTATAAGTGGATCCCATTTTACTGGCTGATTCCATACATCCCCATGCAATTGTGCCGGAATGTAGCTGGAGGTTATAGACCGGTTTGTTACAAGGCCGCTGCAAGTACGAGACCCCGTTTTGCTACTTAAGGCATATAGAGGCCATTTACTGCCGGAAGTATAGACATCATCGCCAATGTTGTTGTCCACTTCCTCCATGGCTCGGGCCAACGCGGCATTCATCAGCATGCGGCTGCGCACGGAATCCACGTAGTTGCGGGTGGCCAGACGTTCCGTGCGCATGGAGACGGCAAACCCCACAGCCAGCGTGGTGATCACCGCCAGCATGCCCAGCACGATGACCAGCGCGATCCCGGCGCGGGGATCAGAAACCACCCCGGCCTTCGGCCACCCCTCCTTGAAAAGGAGGGGAGCTTTTATGTTTCGGCCTTGCGCAGCACCCCATTTCCCTAGTGAAAGGCGGAGCGCTTTTTTCTCACGGAGGCACCGAGACCGCGGAGAATCATGTTCCCCGTTCGCGAAACTCTGTGCTCTCCGTGGCTCCGTGTGAGCTTCCGGATACGGCCCATCACTTGGTCCATCGCCTGGAGGGATTTGCTCCGTCAAATCCGGTCCGGAAACCGGCGCCGACGGAGCGGCGCCCTCCACCGGCCAATTCCGGCAGGAACGTCCATTCTGGGCTCCCCTCCTTTGCAAGGAGGGGTGGCCGAAGGCCGGGGTGGTTATGCTGGATGAAAGATGGGTTGGCATGGTCGTCCCTACAAATTCCACTCGTTCCCCATGGCATAGCCTTCGCGGTTTTGCGGGTACACGCGCAAGGTGTAGCGTTTGCCATTTCGAATCACGAAGTCAAGCGCGTCAGCGTCCTTGCCGGCCTCGACCAACAACGCGGCGCGGATGGCATCACTCTCCTGCAACACGGTCACATACATGTCAATCCAGGCCGGCAGCTTGTGAATCGTCAAGGAAAGATCGGCCGGGCTCCACATGCCCTTGCTGTAATTCTTATTGAGGCTGTTGTAATCCGGCACGGAATAATACTCGTTGGTGCCATCATACCCGAAACACCAGACGTCGAACTCCGCGACGTTGTCGAGGATGACTTCATCGTAGTTGAAATCCGCGCTCTCCCACCACACGGGATCTTTATAGGATTTTATTTCGTCCAGTCCATTACGATACGCATACCGAAGTTGGAAACGTCCAGGCAGAACTTTCTTTGTTACATCATCTACGGCCTGTTTTACATAGACCCTATTTTCTTGGATCTCTCGCGGTTTTGCCGAATCCGGAATATTCGAAAGCGAAGCAAAATACAGGCGGTCGCTGAGCAGGTTGCCGTAGGTCTTATCATTCTTCTCATTGGTGTCCAGGCGCAGGCCCACCACGTCATCCGCAATAACCTGCGACAGGTGGCGGCCGATGAAGTCAAGGGCCGCGCGCGCGGCCAGGTTGTCCTGCGCGCGGTTGGTGCCGGTGTCCCAAGCCTTGGTGCTGCCGGTGAGGATCTGGCCGATCATCATCACGATGATCAGCAGGATGGCCATGGCGACCAGCAGTTCGATGACGGTGAAGCCCTGCCGGGTTTTCACTTGCGCACCCCGGTGTAAAAGAATTCCGTGTAAAAATCCACGGCGTCTTCCAGGTTGGTGGTGCCGTATTCGCCGTTCCAGACCCGCAGCAACGCGCCCAAGCGCCGGGGCGAGGGTTGGCTGATGGCCAGCGAATAGCGCAGGGCATGGCTGACAAGCTCCTGGTCATCCACTTGCCGGAATACGATGGTATTGATTTTCCCGAGGCCGTCCGCTGTGATTTTCAGGCTGTCGGCGCCGTACCAACGGTCCGGCGCCGGTATATCCATATAAATTATCCCGTCTTCGATATCCTTGAGCACAACGTCTGGCGCATCCCGGCTTCCGCGCACGAAGGCCTGGAGCTGGTTCAACACTTCTTCGCCGAAAAACGCAATGTGGGTTTCATCCACGGATTTCTTGGCGAAGTCCAGGCTGGCGGGAAACAGGCTGAACACCGAGAGCAGGCCGATGGCCACAACCAGGATGGCCAGCGACACCTCGACCAGCGAAAACCCCGCCCGGCGGCGCAGCGTATGATGCACGGGACTCACCGGGTCACCTTGACCGTGCCGGTCAAACCACCGACCGATATTTTCACCAGGCCGCTGTTGGTAATCACCCCGTACTCGCCAAGCGCCGGGCTCAGGCTATACTTGCCGCCGTTGGTATTGATCACGGCCCAGCCCTCGCACATGTAGATGGAATAATCCGAACTGCCCGCAGCACCGGCGCTGCCATCCGGGGAAAAGCTGAACACACACAACTTGCGCTTGTTGAGCGTGGTGTCAAAAGGGAGCGTTGCTGTCAATTGTGCGTAGTCACGATCGAACATCTTGCCCATCACTGTTTTTCCAAGAAACTTGCCATCGTAGAACACAATTCCCTTGGGCAGGTACGTCCACTCGCTGATGTAGGCGGCATCCTTTTCGCTGTACACGTTGAACGCCCGGTACGCGCGAAACAGCTTCTCGTCTTTGTCCGCATACGTGGCGGGCGACGCGTTCTGGTTGTCCGGAAACACGACGTAGGTCTTGGTGCGCTGGGTGATGGCGTATTGGCGCGCAAGGGAGAGCTTGGTTTTGACTTCCAGGATGGCGCTACGCATGGCGCCGCCCTTGTTGATGCCCTGGAATGCGGGCAGGGCCAAGGCCATCATGACGGCCATGATGACGATCACCACCAGCAGTTCCGTCAGCGTGAACCCGGCGGTTCGAATGGGTCCAGCCTGTTTGCCGCGCATGCCTCTATGTCCCTATTATGGTTAACCCGCAGGCGCTTGGCGCCTGTATTGCATCCATAAATATACATACCCCGCAGGCGGCGGCAAGTCGAACGAAAAGCACGGATTTCTTCGGTCGGATCTGCCAGAGGCGGCGCCCGGCCCGGCCGAGAAACCGGGTCGGGGCGTCCGGCCCGGCATGCGCGACATCCCCTGACGGCGGGTCCGGAGGCCCCGCCCCACCTCGCGATCCCACCATCCGCGCTATTCCAAAAAAATCCCCCGCCGGGGGCGGGGGTGGTGGAAAGGATCGGGAGGGGAGCGGGTGTGGGGATCGGATCAGGAGTTGGGGTGGGTCCTGGAATACCGCTCCCTCCCGAAATGGGCTACAAACTGTATCCACCCTAACTTTATTCAGAATTCACGGGATTTTCGCCCGTGCCCTGACCTGATCACGACCTAAACATATTTATACTTAACCCGCACCCGGTTTCTTGTATATAGACTTTTATTGAATATTTTTCAGGCCGGATCCGCCACGAACCGCGGCGTTTCCTGCGACACGCCTGATCTCGCTGGCGCGGACCCGGGAACACGGCCCGGGAGGGCCGTGCCGCGTGGCGCGAGGCTCCCGTCCCGCGGCTGTAGTTATGGCTTGGGTTCAGCCAGGTAGATCAACGGCTTGCCGGCGCGCTTGGCCTCCCACACCACGCGCCGGGCCGCCGTGCGCGGGTTGCGGTCCTCGTAGTCGTTGTCCGTCAGCATGACCGGGCGTTCGCCGATTTTTTCCACGACGAAAATTTCGGCGTCCCAGTTGTTGTGGTAGCCCACCCAGCAGACCATGTCGTCGCGGATGTCCGGCTCCAGGTCATCAAAATCGTTGCTGGTGAGCTTGATGGTTTTTTTGCCGTCGTAATAGAAAATCTCGTAGTCGTCTTCCACCAGGCCTTGCCAGACCACCTGGCCGTTCCAGATCCGGGGATTGGTATCGTCCTCGGTATTATCGCTGATTTTTTGGGACAACCCGTCCTTCCAGATGAAGATGTCCGCATCCACGGCCGGGTAGGCTTCCCAGGCGATCATGGTGTCCCAGATCACGGGCGAAATATCGTCGTAGCTGTTGTCGGTCAACTGCTCGATACTGTTGGGGCCGGCCTTGTACAGGTAGATTTCGTAGTCCTGGCCGTCCCAGCCGAACCAGACCACCTGGTCGCCGTACACCTGGGGGCTCATGTCATAAAAACAATTGGTGGTGATCTGGCGGATCGCGCCTTCCTGCCAGACCATGATCTCCCAACCGCAAGGCCAGGGGGCGGCGCGCTGCCAGACCGTGAGGCGTTCGCCGCACCGCGGGGCAATGCCATTCACTGCCGCGGGCGGGCCTAGCGGCACCATGCCACTGTCCCGGGACATCAAGATGTTCCACGGACTGCTCCCGGGATGCTCCTGGAACTGCTTGCCGCCTTCCGGGCCAAAGGTCCCGGTCACCACGTTGGTATCCGCCGCCGCAGGCTCAGCCCCGGCCGCCGCTGCCGGCGGCGCATTGCTGGGGGTTGTGCCGGCCGTGCCTTCTCCGGGCTGGTCCGCGTTCAGTGGCACCTCGGCGAACTGCCCTTCCCAGACAATCGTGTTCTTGTACACATGGGGATGCGCGTGGGAGGTCTTGGGATCGGAGGTCAGGTTTTCACGCTTGCCGTTGCGATAAATAAAAACCTGGGAATTGGCCTGCTGGTCGGGGTTCTCGACATAGGCATACCACGCCACCAGGCTGTCGCTCACCACGGGCTCGCGGTTGACGAGGTTTTCATCGGCAATTTGCAGGATGGAAAACTCGCCGGCCAGCGCTGGCAGAAGCGCCGCAAGCCAGAGCCCCGCGCAAAGGATGAAAACAGCTATCATCCTCATCTTATCAGCGTCTGATAAGACTTTTCTTTGCCCCTGCATCAACGTCATGGGAGTTTGCCGATAAACTTCCTTATTGCGAACAAGTTATACGCGAGTGCCAAATATATAAGCTAGCGTGGAACATGGGAAGAGCAAATTGCAGGCAATGCAAATTTTTTATCGCGGCATTCACACCACCCGCCGGCCTGCGGATCCGCGCTCAAACGTGCTGCGGGGCAGGCGCGATTCCCGGCCCCATGACCGCCGCATGCAGGTAGAGCGGGACCAGCGGCTCGGACGGCACGCCGGCCGCCATGCGGTCGGCCACGCGCGCGGCCACATCCGCGGCCGATGGGAACACATCCCGCGCGATCCACTGCCCGGCGACCGGCGCCGCGGGCGGCAGGAGCGCCGCCATGCGCGTCCACTCCGCGGAGGCCCGCAGGGCATCCCGCGGCAGGGCCGCATCCAGGTCCGGCCAGGCCGTCAGGGCGTAGTCGCTCACGGCCACCCACTGCGCACCGCGGTGGGCGAACACGGCCCACCAAGCCTGGCCCCGGCGCGCATCGCCCACCACCGCCACCGTGGGCGCCGCGTGATCCCGCGCCACCCCCCAGGCCAGCACTTCGCCGCTGTTGACCGCATGCACGGGCTTCTGATCCGGCAACGCCAGGGCCTGCGCCACGGTCAACGCCGTGCGCAATCCGGAATACGTGCCGGGCCCGCGGCTGACGCCGTAGGCATCCACCTCGCGCCACGCCCACCCGGCGGCCGCCATGGCGCGCGGGAGCAGCTCAAAGACCAGGGTTCCGGCTCCCCGCGGCTCCGCCCAGGTTTCGGCGGCCAGCACGGCGCCATCCTGCCAGAGGGCCACGCTCCCCTGGCGGGAAGAAAGCTCCAAGGCGACCAGCTTCATACCAGCCCCTGCCCGCGGCCGGGCCAACGGACCAGGATCTCGCGATCCTGCTCGGCGGCGCCGGGCTGAAACCGGATTTCGATCGTCCGTTCCGGCCACAGCACGCGGGCGCGGTCGGCCCACTCGATCACCGTGATCCCGGCGCCCTGCATGCATTCCTCCAGGCCGGCGGCCTGCGCTTCGTCCGGGCCGTGCAGGCGGTACAGGTCCGCGTGATACACGCGCAGGCGGCCGGGGTATTCGTTGATCAAGGTGAAGGTGGGGCTGGTGACCGGCCCGGCGCAATCCAAGCCCTGGGCCAAGCCCTGGACAAAGCAGGTTTTCCCACTGCCCAGGTCACCCAGCAAGGCCAGGACATCGCCGGGCACCAACTCGGCGGCCAGCGCGGCCGCAAGCTGGCGCGTCTCGTCCGCGCTCCGCGTGACCATGCCGGGGGAGCTGGCGGTTACGCCTGGGGGCCGGGGGCGACGGCGGGGGCCGCAGCCTGGACCGGGGCGCCCAGCAGCGAGCGGGCTTCGCGCACGCCTTCCACAACCCGCGTGTCCACGGTCTGGCGACTCTTGACCGCCGCCTCGATCTTCTCGATCTGGGTGATGCCGCGGCCAAGGTCTTCGCGCATCACGGTCAGCACGGAAGAAACGGTCTGATCAAAATTGCGCATGGCGGCGCCGACATCCTTCTGGAACACATCTTCCAGGTAGCGCTCCAGCTTTTCCAGCTTGGCCTGGGTGGCGTCGATGCGCTTGATGTTCATGTTGGCCAGGTCCAGGGCCTTGGCGCTGGAATTGGCCGTGATGCGCGCGGACAGCCACAGCACAAACAGCACCAGGATGACCAGGAACGAGCAGATCCAGAACAGCACATGGCCCGTGTTGTTTTGGAGATAAACCAGCACCGAGTGATAATAAGGATACACCGTCTCCATGAGGAACCCTCCCGTTTTACAATTTACTGCACACATACCCATCACCAAAATCAGGCCAGCTTGTATTCGGTCATTTTTTTATACAGCGTGGTGCGGTGGATTTGAAGGATTTCCGCCGCCTTGTTTTTATTCCCCGCCACGGAGCTCAACACGGCCTGGATAAGTTGTTTTTCCGCCGCGGCCAGGCTCATGATCGGCACCCCGGCGCCTGGCGCCAACGCCGGCGCTGCCAGCGGATCAACGCCCGGCAAGCCGAGCACCCCGGTCTCGATCATCGGGCCGGGGGTCAAGATAATGCTGCGTTCGACCACGTTGCGCAGCTCGCGGACGTTGCCGGGCCAGTCATATTGCCGAAGGGCCGCCATGGCGGACGCTGAAAATTCGCGGGCCTTGGCGCCCATCTGGTTGCCGAGGGTCTTGAGGAAATAGTGCGCCAGCGGCGGGATGTTCTCGCGGTGGTCGCGCAGCGGCGGCATCACGATCGGCAGCACCGAGAGGCGGTAATACAGGTCTTCCCGGAACGCCGATTCCTTGACGCGCGCCTTGAGGTCGCGGTTGGTGGCCGCCACGATGCGCACGTCGACGCGGGTCATCTTCTCGCTGCCCAGGCGCCGGAACGCCTTGTCTTCGATGACCTTCAGGATCTTGCCCTGCAGCTTCAGGTCCATGTCGCCGATCTCGTCCAGGAAAATGGTCCCGCCATCCGCGGCCTCGAACAGGCCGGCGCGGCGGCTCTTGGCATCGGTGAACGCGCCCTTCTCGTAGCCAAAAAGCTCGCTTTCGATCAACTGTTCCGGGATCGCGGCGCAGTTGATGTCCACGAACGGCTCGTTGACGCGCGGGCTCGCCAGGTGAATCGCCTTGGCCAGCATTCCCTTGCCGGTGCCGCTCTCGCCCATGATCAGCGCCGTGGTATCGGGCGCCTGGGCGATCATCCGGGCGCGCTCGAAAATGGGGCCCAGGGTGGAGGCGCCAATCATCTCGCCAAAGCGCAGCACCTCGCCGACCTCCTTGACCGCGAGCTGGGCGAGAGAGTGCACCTGGCGGCTCAGGGCGCGCAGCTCAGCCGCGTTGCGGACGATCTTTTCAAGGTGCTCAACCTCGAACGGCTTGGGCAAATAATCCCGTGCGCCGCTCTTGATCGCCGCCACGGCGGTGGGCACATCGGCGTACGCGGTCATGATGACCACGTCCAGCTCGGGCCGGTCTTTTTTCTGTTCCGCCATGAACTTGAGGCCGTCGCCGTCGGGAAGCCGGATATCGGAGATGATCAGGTCGAAGTCCTGCTTGTCCAGGAAGGCGCGCGCCTCGGCCAGGCAGTCGCAGGCCAGCGCATCATGGCCCCACTTGCGCAGCCGGTCGTAGAGCGACTTGCGGGTTAGCGGATCGTCTTCGATCACCAGTATTCGCAGTTCTTTCATGCGCCACTCATTTCGAGGAACATCATAGGCCAGGCCCCGCGCTTTGCCAATCCCGATTCATACGCTTCCGCCGGCCGCAGGCGGCGGGACGGGGGCGGCGGGGCCGCCCACGGGCAACCGGATCCGGACCCGGCCGCCGGAACCGGGCTCATATTCGAATTGGATGGTGCCGCCGGCCGGCGCCAAGTAATGCCGGGCGATGGCCAGGCCCAGGCCAAGATGCCGCGGCTTGGTGGTGAAAAAGGGCTGGAACAGCCCGGCAGCCGGCGGCGGCGCCAAGCCCGGATCGGACACCTCCGCCTCAAGCTGGTCGCCGCGCAGGATTACCGCGAGGGTCACGATGCCGCCGGGCGCGGCCTCGCAGGCGTTGGCCAGGGCCTCCGCCAGCGGCACCTCGAGGGCCGCGCGCGCAGCCAGCGGCCGGGTCTCCGCAGCGGCCTCGATCTGCAGGCGCAGGTCGTTGTGCGGAAACCGCGCCCGCAGGGGGCTGGCGGCCGCGGCCACGGCCTCGGCCACGGTGGCCGGCGGCCCGGCGACGGCCGGCTCGAAAAACAAGTGCATCCGCTGGGTCAGGTCCGCCAGCGCCTCGCACTCCTGGAGAATCAGCGGGAAATATTCCTGCTCGTGCGGGGTCAGCTTGGGACCGAGCTCCTTGAACAGGTACGAGACCGAGGACTTGAGCCCGGCGGCGGAATTGCGCAGGCGATGCCGCAGCACCCGGTTCATGCGCAGCAGGTCTTCAGGTTCCATGGTTTGGGCGCCGGATCAACCCGCCGCCTGGGCGCTGCCCTTGGTGCGGGCCACGGCATCGTTGACCGCCTCGAGCAGCACCGGCGGGCTCCAGGGCTTGGTGACAAAACGCACCACGTTGTTGAATTCCTGCAAGGCCCGGATGTTGGCGGGCGTGGGGTAGCCGGAGAGCACGACGCAGTGCAGGCCGGGATGGTTCTGCTGGATCAGCCGCAGCAGGTCAAAGCCGCTGGCGTCGGCCAGCACCAGGTCGGTGATGAGCGCATCGTAGGCATACCGCCCCAAGCGGTCCACCGCGCCCTCGGGATCCGTGACCCAGTCCACCGACACGCCCGCGCGGCCCAGCTCGCGGCGCAACGCGTTGCAGACGGCCTTGGAATCGTCGACCACCAGGATGTTGGCGGTGTGCTGGCCTGCCGCCGCCTTGTCCACCGTGGTGTCCGGCACCGGCACGCGCGGCTTGTCTTCGGCGGCACGGACCGGCGCGGCGCGGATCGAATCCGCATCCACGTACACCTGGCAGCCCATCCACTCCGCCTTGGGCGAAGACATCAGGCGGTCAATGATGTCCGACGTCAGGCGGACGCCTTTCTTGAGCAGCAGGATGTTGTCGATCGACACCAGGTCCCGCGACAACACCATGTCCGGCATCAGGGCCAGCGGGGAGATGAGCACCTCGCGGGTGTTCTGCTGGATCATCGCCGGCTCCTGCACCGTGAACTGGTACAGGAACAGGTTGGTCAGGTGGGGGTCGAGGGTTTTGCCTTTTTGCATGACCAGCAGCTTACGGGCGCGCTGCATCGAGGCGTCATGGGCTGAGCCCTCGCTGAACAACTCGCCGTCGTACTGGTCCACCACGGCCACCACCCGGGCATACATGGGGATTTTCTCGCGCCACAGCTTGTGGGGGAACCCGCTGCCATCCACGGCCTCGTGATGGTGCAGCACGGCATCGGCAATCGACTGGAACCCGGGGATGCGGCTGAGCATCTGGTGCCCGAGGATGGTGTGATGGGGGTACACGTTGCTGGCGGGCTCGCATTCGCTGAACGAGTTGCGCCCGCGGATCGGGCAGATCACAAACCCCACGTCATGCAGCAGGCCGGCCACCTCGATTTCGAGGATTTCATGGGACGGCAATTCGCCCAGGAGCTTGGCCAGCTCGCGGCACCAGTGCCCCACCCGCCGGGCATGGGCCGCCAGCTCGGGGTTGCGCATTTCCATGGCCACCAGCAGGCTCTGGGCAAAGCCCATCAGCACGTTGGGATGGATGCCAGCCGCCGGGTCCGCCGGGACTATGGGTGTGGGATCCGCCATGCGTCATCAATCTTTCAGCGACACGGCCTCCGGGGCCAGGCTGCCCACGGTGGATCCGGCCGACGCCACGGCCACGGGGAATGTAATCACCGCGGTGGTGCCGCGGCCCACGTCACTCTCCAGGCGGATGGCGCCGCGATGGAAGGACACGATCTTCTGGGCAATGGTCAGGCCCAGACCCATGTTGTTCTTTTTCGCCTTGGTCGTGAAGAACGGCTCAAACACGTGCGGCAAGTCCTGGGGGCTGATGCCGCACCCGGTGTCGGAAATCCGCACCTCGATCTGCCCGCTCTCCCAGCGGGTCCGGAGGCGCAGGATGCCCTCGCCGGGCATGGTTTGGAACGCGTTCACCATCAGGCCCACGAACGCCTGGGCCAGGCGCCCGGGCACGCAGCGCAACGCGGGCAGATGGTCGAAATCGCGCTCGATGACCACGCTCTGGGTTTGTTCCGTGCGCGTCAGCTTGAGCGCCTTGTCCAGCAGCTCATTGATATCCGCGAACACGAAGTCCGCGGCATCATCCTGGAACAGCTCGCGCAGGTCCGCGGACACCCGGGCGAGGGCCTCGGTACCGTCGAGACAGTCCTGGCAGATCGCGCGGACTTCCTGGCGCAGCAAGGGCAGGTCCACCTGGCGGCTGACCTCGTCCACGCGGTCTGCAGCCTGGCGAATCTCGCTGCCCACAGGCTGCTGCCGGCACAGGGTCAGCAAGCGGGTGGTTTGCTCAAAGACCGCGTCCTGGTCGCTCATGTAATCGACCAGCGACCGCAGGTTGCTGATGACGAAGCTCAAGGGCGTCGTGATTTCGTGCACCAGGCCCGCAGACAGCGAGCCCCAGGCCGCCACCTTTTCCTGTTCAATGATCTTGCTCTGGGCGGCGCGCAAATTGTCATAGGCGTTGGCCAGTTCCTGGTTGCGCTGGCTGAGGACCTTCTGCTGTTTCCAGATCTTGATGTGCAGGCTGATGCGCGCGCCCACCTCGCGGATATCGAACGGTTTCTGGATGAAATCCTGCGCGCCGAGGTTCAGCCCCGTCAGCCGATTTTCAACGTCCGCGTAGCCGGACATGAACAGGACCGGGATATCCTGCGCGCCGGGCAACGCCCGGACTTTTTCAATGAAATCAAAGCCACTTTCGTCGCGGTCCAGGACCAGGTCGAGCAGGATCACGTCCGGCATTTCGTGCTGGATGGCCTGCAGCGCGGCAACGGAGGTATTGGCAATGCGCGTCGTGAATCCTTGCGCCTGCAACCCCAGCTGCAGCACCTTGGCAATGGACGGTTCATCGTCCAGCACCAGGATGCTGCCTTTATTCAGTGCATTCATACCAACTCTCCATCCCTCGCATACTGGAAATGATTATGCCCGGACGATCCATGGGTGTCAAACAGGTTCGGGCCGTTTTTTAGTGGAATCACCGTGCATTCCGTTTGCGCTCCCATCGTGCAGATGGTAACGTGCCGAAAATAACAAGGGAGAACCGATGCGTGTATTGAAAGCCCCAGCCCACGTTATAGCTTCATCTCTTTCACAACGAACCACACCCCGATTCTCCAGCGCGGCGCGCCTCGCCCTGATGGTCCTGCTGATGTATCCGGGCCAGGAATCCGCGGCGGATCCCCAGGTCAGCCATGTCGCCGCCGGCCAGCGGGTCGGCACCCGCATGGTGGATATTACCTTTGATTTGCAGACCACCAACGCCTGGGGCGCCAACATCAGCGTGCAGGTCTCGACCAACAGCGGCGCGGCGTTTGACCTGCCGGCGGTCCAGTTCAGCGGCGCGGGCTACGGCCGCGCGTATGCCGGCACCAACCTGCCGATCGTCTGGAACGCCAACGCCGACTGGCCCGGCCAATACGACACCGGCATGCAGGTGCGCATCACCGCCGTGCCGGCGCCCGAACCTGACCCGGAAAAAGAGGCGCCGCCGCCCGCCAACGGCGAGGCTTCGCTGCCCGGCCAGACCATGGCGTTCCTGTATTCCGGGCCCAACGCCGTGCAGAGCGGGGTGGCCACCGGCACCATGGACCAGCTCCGGGTAGCCGTCGTGCATGGCGTGGTGAAGGACCAGGCCGGCCTGCCGATCCCGGGCGTAACCATCACCATCGAGGACCATCCCGAGTTTGGCCAGACCTACACGCGCACCAACGGCGAATATGACCTGGCGCTGAACGGCGGCACGACCTTTCATGTCAACTACAACCGGGCCGACTACCTGGCCCTGCAGCGCGTGTACGACGTGCCGTGGCAGGATTACGTGCCGGTGGACGACGTGGTGATGAGCCGGCAGGATAGCGTGGTCAGCGCCATCACCGTGGCGCCCACGTCCGCGCCGCAATGGGCCACCTCCAGCGTGATCAATGATGGCGACGGCCGGCGCCAGGCCGGCGTGTACTTCCCCGGCGGCGTGGCCGCAGCCATCATCGCGCACGACGGCACCACCCAGGCGGTGGACGGCCTGACCACGCGCCTGACCGAGTACACGGTGGGCGATAACGGCGCGGCCGCCATGCCCGGCGACCTGCCCGCCACCGTGGCCTACACCTATGCCATCGAGCTTGGCAGCGCCGAGGCGCAGCGGAAAGAAGCCGGCCGGGATGTGTTGTTCAATACCAACGTGTATTTCTACACCGACAACTTTCTCGGCATGCCCGCCGGCATTCCCGTGCCCATGGGCTATTACAATAAGGATACGGGCGCCTGGGTGCCCTCGCCGGACGGCCGGGTCATCCAACTCATTGGCACCAATGCCTTGGGCCTGGCGCGCATCTCGCTCGTGCCCGCGGGCACGGAAGCCGCGCTGCTGGCCCTGCAGGCGTTGGGGTTCACGGACGCGGAACGCCTGATGCTGGCGCAGAAGTACCAGCCCTGCACCAACAGCCTCTGGCGCGTGCCCATCACCCATTTCAGCACCTACGACTGCAATTACGGGGTCAAGCCCAAGGACCCCGCCAAGAAGCCCAAGAAAAAAGATCCCAAGAAAAAGAAGAAGGACGAGGATCCCAAGCAGTGCAAGATCGGCGGCGACCTGGAAATCGGCAACCAGGTGTTCCGCGAACAGGCTGCCATCGCCGGCACCCCGTTCAGTCTGAACTATTCGAGCCGCCGCGCGGACACGCCGTTTGCGCTGGATATCCCCCTGACCGATGCCACCGCCCCCACCAACGTCAACCAGGTGGTCTGCGAGGTGTTCCTGGCCGGCCGCCAGTTCCGGGCCGAGTACGCGCCCGCGGCCAACCTTGTGCATCACCTGCAGTGGGACGGCTTGGACGTGTATGGCCGCAAGGTGAACGGCAGCCCAACCGCCCAAATCCGGATTGGGTACGTGTACGATGGCTATTACATCATGCCGCCCAGCATGCGCGCCAGTTTCGGCGCGGCCAGCGGCACGATCATCCCCGGCAGCATCCCCGCGCGCAACGGCATCACCTTGTGGCAGGAACAACAGATCAGCGTGGGCGATGCCCTGCCCTCCGGCTACGGCCTGGGCAACTGGACGCTCAGCCCGCACCACTTCTACGACCCCATTGGCCGGCGCCTCGTCATGGGCAATGGCGACTACCGGTCCGTGAGTCCCGAGGACTGGATTATTGAAACCATGGCCGGCACCGGCGCCACGGGCAGCACGGGCGACGGCGGGCCGGCCACCAACGCCACGTTCAACGTGGTCTGGGACATAGCCGTGGCCGCGGATGGCACGATTTATGTGGCTGATCAATACCGGCTCCGCAAAATCACGCCGGACGGGATGATTACAAATTTGGCGGATGTTCCAGAACTCTTTTCCATTTCCCTGGGACCGGACGGCTCCGTGTATGGCGGCAGCTATCACGGGCAACGCGTCTGGAAAGTGACCCCAGACGGCACCGTGTCGGTGGTGACCGGCAACGGGTCGCCCGGGTTCAGTGGCGATGGCGGCCCCGCCACGAACGCGCAAGTAAAATATCCCGCCGGCGCGGCCGTGGCCCCGGACGGCACGATCTTCATTGCCGAGGTGGACGGTGACCGCATCCGCCGGATCGGGCCGGACGGCATCATCAGCACCTATGCCGGCAAAGGCGTCCGCGGCCACAATGGCGATGGCGGCCCAGCCACCAATGCCTTGATCAACTCGCCGCACGGGATGTGCCTGGGCCCGGACGGCAGCCTCTATTTTACCGAATATGTCGGCCATTATGTCCGTCAAATCACGCCCGACGGCATCATCAACACCCTGGCCGGCACAGGCACGGGCGCCTATTCCGGCGATGGCGGCGACGCCAAACTGGCCAGTCTCTACGATCCAGCCTCGGTCTATTTTGGTCCGGACGGTGCACTCTACATTGCTGATTACCTGAATCACCGGGTCCGCCGGGTGGGCGCGGACGGCATCATCAACACGGTGGCCGGCTCCGCCAACTACGGGTTTGCGGGCGACGGCGGCCCGGCGGCCCAAGCCATGCTGCACCGGCCCTACGGCGTCAAGTTCGGCCCGGACGGGTCCTATTACATCGCTGACCTCAATAATTACCGCATCCGCCAGGTCCGGCCGGCCGCGCCCGGCATTGCCCTGGGCGAGCACCATGTGCCCTCCAGCGACGGCGGCCGCATCTTCGTGTTCAACGACGGCGGCCGCCACCTGCGCACGGTGGACTCGCTGACCGGCTCCAACATCTACACCTTCGGATATACCACCAACGGCCTGCTGGCGCGCGTCACGGACGCCTTTGGCCTGGCGACCATGATCGAACGCGCGGAAAACGGCACGCCCCTGGCCGTGGTCGCGCCGTTTGGCCAGCGCACGGAGCTGCAAGTGACCACCAATGGCCAGCTCACCGCCATCATCAACCCGGCCGGCCAGCAGCGCCAGTTCCGCTACGCGGCCGGCGGCCTCGTGACCAACGTGGTGGACGCCCTGGGCCAGGTTGAAACCATCGAATACAATGGCGAATCACAAGTAACCCGCATTATCAATGCCGCCGGCGCCGCCACGGCCCTGGGCCGGACCGACTGGTCCGGCGGATATCAGGTCTACGCCACCTCGGCCATGGGCCGGGTCACCAGCGTACGCGCGGAAACCCTGGACGACGGCGCGGACCGCACCACCCAGAACCGGCCCTGCTGCGGCGTGCTGGACTACCAGGAAACGACCATGCCGGACGGCCGAATCACCCTGGACCAGGAGGACGGAACCCAGCAAACCGCCCTGCTCAGCCCTGACCCGCGCTTCAAGATGCAGGCGCCGTTCCCCGGCACGGCCGTCATCCGCACCCCGGCCGGCCTGGTCAGCACCAACGAGCGCGAAGTCGCGGTTGTCCTCGACCCGGCCAACCCGCTGGGCGTGGCCGCGCTCGAAACCAGCGACCGCCGCAACGGCGCGGAGTGGATCACGGTCTACACGGCCAGCAACCGCCAGACCCTGGTCCGGTCGCCCGCTGGCCGCGAAACCCGCCTGCAATACGATGAGGCCGGCCTGTTGAGCGCGCTCTCCATGCCCGGCTTGGCGCCCGTGTATTACCACTATAATGGCCTGGGCCAGCTGACCGAGGTCAACCAGGGCGACGGACCCAACGCCCGCGCGCGCACCACCACTTTTGACGCCCAGGGACAAATCAGCACCGTGACCCAGCCTCTGGACGGCACCACCCATTACCAGCGCGACCCGCTCGGCCAGGTCACGAACGTCCTGCTGGCGAACGGGCAGTCGGCGCAGTACGCCTACGACGCCAACAACAACCTGGTGAAGTGCCAGCCCCCCGGCCGGCCGGCCTACCGCTGGGTGTACAACGCGGTCAATGATCCGATCACGTTCCAACCGCCCCTGGTCAGCGGCGTGGGCACGGGCACGGCCTTCTACTATGACCAGGACCGTTTCCCGACCGGCGCGCGCCGGCCAGACGGTTCGGTCATTTCCAACTTCTATGACGAGGTCGGCCGCCTGGTGGAAATGGTCATCCCGGAGGACCGCCAGACCTATCTCTATGCCGGCGCCAGCACCCGGCCCGGCGCGATCCTGGCGACCAACGGGGCCTCGCTGGCGTTCGGGTATGACGGGAGCCTGGTCACGTCGGTGGTCTGGCAGGGCAGCGTCACGGGGCGGGTGTCGGCGGGGTATGATGCGTGGCTGCGGCAGCGCAGCTTGGCCGTCAACGGCGCCCAGGCCATCAACTACCAGTATGACGCCGACGGCCTCATCCTGGCGGCCGGCGATTGCGTCTATGCGCGCGATCCGGCCAGCGGCCGGCTGCTGAGCGCCACGCTGAGCAACGTGGTCGAGATCTACGCTTACGACCAGTTCGGCGCGGTCACGTCCATGGTGGCCGCCTTCAGCGGCGCCCCGTTCTTCGCCTATGAACTGCAGTACGATCCGGCCGGCCGGGTCGCGACCAGGCGCGAAACCACCCCCGGGGCCACCAACCGGTTTGACTATGCCTATGACGCCATCGGCCAGGTCGCCGAAGTCCGGTACCAGGGCCAGTGGGGCCAGTACACCAACCGCTACGAGTACGACGCCAACGGCAACCGGATGGCCGCTGAGATTGCCGGCAGTGTTGAATCCGGCACATATGATGACCAGGACCGGGTCCTGACCTATGCCGGCCGGACATGCGGCCACACGCCCAACGGCGCCTGGGCCGCGGTCACTGATGCCACGCGGGTGGCGACGTATTCCTACGATGCCCTGGGGCAACTGCGCCAGGTCAGCCAGGATGGGACCAACATCCAGTACGTCATTGACGCTGCCGGCCGGCGGGTGGGCAAGCGCGTGGACGGGGTCATGACCCGCCAGTTCCTTTATGCCAACGACCTGCAGCCGGTGGCGGAATTGGACGGCCAAAGGCGCCTGCTCAGCCGCTTCGTCTTCGGGCAACGCCCGAATGCCCCGGAATACCTGGTGCGCAGCGGCGTGGTCTACAAGGTGGTGTGCGACGCCCAGGGGTCGCCCCGCCGGGTGGTTGACGCCGCGACCGGCGTGATCGCCCAGGAAATGGATTACGACGAGTTTGGCCGGGCCTTGCAGGCCGTGACCGGAGACCTGTTGCCGTTCGGGTTTGGCGGGGGCCTGTTCGATCCGCAAACCGGCCTGCTGCGTTTCGGGGACCGGGATTACGCGCCCTTGTTCGGCCGCTGGACCGCCCAGGAACCCCTGGGCATCGCCCTGTCACTGAACCTGTACACCTATTGCGCCAACAACCCGCTCTATTACGCCGATCCCGATGGACAGATCGTGCTGCCGGTTATACTCGCGCTGGGCGGCGCCGCGGTGGTCGTAATCTGGATGGACCGGGGCGGCAAGTTCACCAAGGCCTGCTCCGCCACGCGCAAGGCGCGGCAAAAGGTGTTGGAGTGTGCGGCCGACAGCCAAAGCACGGACCAGCAGAACAAGGAAGCCACCAAAGAGTATAACAAGCAAATCGACAAGACCACCGACATCACGGCGGATTACACCATCACCGGCTGCAAGGAGATCATCACCGCCCCGTTGCCCACCGGCACCAAGCAGGCGGCCGGCGGCATCCTGGATTGGATCAAGAAAAAAATGGGCCTGTCAACGGACAAAAAGAAATAAAGGGATAGCACATGAAATCTAAAATCATGATCCTGGTGGCGGGCTGGCTGGTGGCGGGGGCACTGCCCGGGCGGGCCGGCTCCCAGGTCTCCCCCGGCTTCACCCTCGACACCCGCTCGCTGTCCTACGCGGCGTCCAACATCGTGGTGGATGCCGCCGGCCCAGGTAACGTGAACATCCGCTGGGACGGCCTGCCGGTGGTGGACGAGTACCGCGTGTGGCGCAGCACCAGCGACGACTGGGCCACCGCCGTGCTGATCGGGTCCACCACCAACACGTCGTACCAGGACACGGAGCCGCAAATGGGCAGTACCTATTACTACTGGCTCACGGCCTTGAACCAGATCATCTCCGGCGAGCCAACCGGCGCCGGGCTATGGGTGGCCGTGATGGCCAAGGGCCTGCCCTGGCTGCAGTTGATGCTGGACGAATAAGCGCCGGCCCCTGGCGCCGCCGCCCACTCAGCATACCCATAAAATACCCAGTTGAGATGCTCGCCGGGAAGGGCAAAGTCGCCCATGATATTGACGCGAAAACCACCGTCGCAAGGGAGGAATGGTAACCATGAAACAGGCAATGGCTTTGCGGAGCGCGTTAAAAATTCGGCAGCACCATCTGCCCAAGCGAATCATACTTGGGTTCCTGCTGTTATGCACGGCTGCGTCGACGCAGGCCCAACCCGCGGCCTGGCCCGTCCAGAACAGCGCGTCCATGGCGCCCACGGGCGATATCGTCGTGGTGCGCGCCGGGGAGGTCGCCACGTTTGAGGGCGTCTACACCTACGCCGCCGGCCCCGTGAACGTGCAGTCCGTCACCGTGATGAATACGAACCTGCTGGCCGCCAGCGTGGTCGTCAACGGCACCGCGACCAACGTGCAGTTGCTCGGGCGCGCGCCCGGGGTCAGCGCCATCCAGCTCCGCGGCCTTTACTTTGACTGGAACGTGGAAAACCCGGACCACACGTGGGGCGCCTGGGTCACCAACGCGATCAGCTACGGGGTCCTGGTGCGCGCCACGAACGGCGCGGCCATCGGCCTGCCGACCACCTACACCCCGATCGGATCGCGCGCCGTCATGGGCAACCCGGACGTGGAAAAATGGTACCAGAACGGCGCAAACACCGATCCGGCGCTGGCGCACCGGACCGACATTATCGACATCTATATGCAGGGCGGCCCCTGCAGCTGGGTGTACCAGAACAGCGACTGGGACACGGCGTGGTATCCGGGCAAGTACCTGTACAACTTCATCCGGGCCTGCAAACGCCAGGGACGCATCCCCTGCATCGTCTTCTACTGCATCCCGCCCTCGGGCGTGGGCGACAGCGCCATGGGCGCGCTCTACTCGGTGAGCGAAACGCCGGGCATCCGGTCGGCCGACGACAGCCGCTACGGCGGCTACACCCAGACCATGCCCTGGGTCAGGGGGCTGGTGCCCCAGACCAACTACATGACGCTGTACTACCACCGCACGATCCGCGTCATGCGCGAGTGCCTGTATAAAACGACCAGCGACGGGTGGCCGTGCCTGGTGGTGATCGAGCCGGACTTCATCGGCTACATGTCCGCCAACCTCGGGCAACCGGTGGACCCCAACACGAACAGCATCACGGTCAACCTCACCAACTATTCGTTCAAGGTGACGCGAGCGTTTGATACGGGCCCCGCCGAGACCGCGGGCCCGAGCCAGGTGAACGGCGCCGGCACCAACACCTGCGTGTTCAACACGGAACCCTTGCTGGCAGCAGACGAACGCACCAACTTCCCCAACACGCTCAAGGGGTTCGCCACCAGCATCCCGCATATTTTCCGCAAGCCGTTCACCCTGGACGGCCAGGGCGCCCAGCTTGGCGACAACGTGATGATCGGCTGGAAGCTCAACCTCTGGGCGTCGAAAATCGGCGGCGGCTACACCACCAACGTCGGCAAGCCGACCGGCACGGATTTCGGCGTCGGCAAAGGCATTATCCGCTGGACCGATGCCACCGGCCAGGGTACGCCGCCCAACGGGTTCGGCGACCTGGTGGGCTACATCCGCGGCGAGGCCGCCGGCATCGCGCGTTATTACCTGAGCGTGGGCATTGCCCAGCAGACCGATTACCTGTTCATCGACCGCTACGGCATCGATGCCGCGTCCAAGGGCTTCGTGGACGATCCGGCCAGCAGCACCTGGTTCTGGAACCATGACCACTGGAACAACTACCTGGCCTTTGTCGCCTCCGTCCAGCAGACGGTCAACCTGCCCATCATCCTTTGGCAGATGCCGATGGGCCACATCAATCAAAGCGACGCCTTAAAACCCGGCGGCGGGCCCTACGTGCCGCTGTCGAATGCGACCAACGGCGGAAGCTTCGAGGATTCGTCGGCTTCCTTCTGGCTGGGCGATACCTTCTCCCCCGGCGGCGCCCGGCGCACGGACTATTTCGCCACTTCGGAATGGGCGGATTACGACCCCGCCCGCGCGGCGGACGTGATGGTTTCCAAGAGCGATATCCGCTGGGCGCCGGCCATCGCCCGCCTGCCCGGCCTGGGCATCGCGGCGCTGTTGAACGGGCCGGGCGTCGGGCGCGACTCGTCCACGTTCGCCTGCGCCCAGGACACGGCCGCCTCGGCGGACGACTCCTGGTGGATCAACAAGGTGCAACAGTACTATCTCCAGCAACCGGCACTGGCCGATCCCGACTGATCCGTCCCGGCGCCACAACCCACCCTGCCCATGGAGGAATCAATGAAACGGCAACCCCATCGCAACCCGCATCTGCTCTGGATCATCCCGCTCGTCTGCGCGCTCGCCGGCGCAGCCACGGCGCAAGCGGGCGCGCTTGATATCATCGACGCCGGCGCCAACGCCTTTACCGTGAGCGCCTTCGCCGGCAGCCACGGGTGGGTCTCCCCGGCCGCCACGCAAGTCACCGCCGGCGGCCAGGCCACGTTCACGGCGGCGCCCACCACCGCCGGTTATGGCGTGGATCGCTGGGTGCTCGATACGCAAACCATCGTGCAGCTGGGCGGCAGCAGCCTGACCCTGACCAACATCTCGGCCGCGCACCGGGTGGACGTCCACTTCAAGCCGTTCACAGACCTGCAGACCTTCGCGGGCGGCATGGACCGTGAAAATGTGGAGGTGATCATGCCGGGCCGCCACGGCGAAATTTACGTGGGGGGGAATTTTACGCGGGCCGGGCAGTGCGCGGCCAACCGCATAGCCTGCTGGGACGGACAATCCTGGACCAACCTCGGGGCCGGCGTGGATGACCTGGTCACCGACATCGCGGTCGCGCCCAACGGCGACCTGGTGGTCGGCGGCTGGTTTACGCACGCCGGCGGGCAGGCGGCCAACTACATCGCCAGGTGGGATGGCGTGGCCTGGACGAACCTGGGCAGCGGGCTCAACGGGCCGGTGGTGGTGGTCATCCTGGGAACCAACGGGGATGTCTACGCCGGCGGCGGGTTTACCGAGGCGGGCGGCGTACCGGCCCATCATGTGGCCCGCTGGAACGGCCAAGCCTGGACCAACCTCGGCGAAGGGGTCAACCGCCCCATCCTGGACCTGGCGTTCAGTCCGCAAAACGAGCTGTACGCCGGCGGTTGGTTCACGCAAGCCGGCGGCGCGCCCGCCAACCGGGTCGCCCGCTGGAACGGTCACGCCTGGACCAATCTTGCGGAGGGCTTGAATGGGACGGCCTTCTACCTGTTGTTCCAAGCCGAGAGCCTGTACGTGGCCGGCTATTTCACGCAAGCCGGCGGGCGCGCCGCCAAGTCGGTGGCCATGTGGGATGGCACCGCGTGGACCAACCTGGGCGCCGGCGTGGATGAAGGCGCCTGCTGGCTGGCTTTTGATGACACGGGCGCCATGTATGTCAGCGGCTTTTTCACCAACGCCGGCGGACAGGCGGCCAACCGGGTCGCCAAGTGGGCCGACTCGACCTGGACCAGCGTAGGCAGCGGGGTGAATGACCTGGCCACCACCGTCATGGCCTATTCGAACAACCTCTATGTGGGCGGAGATTTCGACACGGCGTTCGGCGTCAAGGCATCCGGGATCGCCATGTATTCCCCGGGAAGAACCTATGCCGTGAACGCCGCCGCAGCGGGCGCCGGTGGATCCATTTCCCCCACCAACATCATCCTGCTCACCGGGCAGGCGCTGACGTTTACGGCCCAGAGTATGTTCGGCTACTCCGTGGCCAAGTGGTACCTTAACGGCGAGATTATCCAGATCGGCGGCTCAACCCTGACCCTGGCCGACATCCGGGACAACTACAGCGTCGCGGTTTCTTTTGCCCGCACCGTCTTCCCCCTGTGCCCGTTCCTGTTGTTGCTGGAGTAGCAGGCCGGCCGCGCGGGAAGTGACGCGCGCCACCCCGGATCACTCGGCGCGGCTCGGGGGCGATTCAGAGGATTGATGCAAAGCGCCGTGCACCGAGCACTCCGGGTCCTTGCCCACCACGTTCACCGTGTATTGCCCGCCCTTGGGACATACCAGCCCGGTCAATTGCTTGCTGATTTCCGCGTCCGGGATGGTGTCGCCATCCGCGTAATCGTTTTCAACCGTCGCCTGCATCTTGGCATTATCGATCACCCGCATATTATTGACGCAGGCATTCTTTTGCGACATCTCCCGCGCCTTGACGAATGACGGGATGGCAATGGCGGCGAACATCGGCAGCACCAGCACCATCAGCGCGATGCCCACGTAACCCATGATGAGGCCGGCCAGCGCCATGCCCTCGCCCTGCAGCGTCCCGGCCGAGGCCCGGATCCGGCTCATGGCCACATGCCCGCAAATCACCGCCGGGATCGCGCCCAGCGGGCCCAGGCAGAAGAAGCCCAAAATACCCAGCACCAGGCTGGTCACCGCGATACCCGCTGTCTTTTTCTGCACGTCGGTCATGGTCATAGCTCCTGTTGGTGGTTCGATTCCAATGTCCCCGCTTATGCCGCATCCGGAGGTCCTTGTCAATTCAGCGTCGTAATCGGCATCGTGTTCGTTGTCATCGTCGTGATCGTAATCGTAATCGTTGTCGTGATCGTGGTCGTTGTCGTTGTCGTGATCGCAATCGATTCCGATAGCGATGAAAACAGACGTCGCAAGCGCATCCCCAACAACCCACCGCGCGACCAGGCGCCGCCCGTGCCAGATTGGCACGTCCCGACGATCGCCCCGGCCAACAAGTCACGGCCGCCGGTGCAACGGCACGGCCAATAAAAGCTCCCCTCCTTTTCAAGGAGGGGTGGCCGCAGGCCGGGGTGGTTTGAGTTCAAGCCGCCGGAATGCAGGCGGGACGTCTGCGCTACCCCCGCGCACCTCATCTGCCATGTCCGATTGTGACCGATTTGGCACGGTTTGTGCATTACTCACCCTGTTTGCATAACAACTTAACCGGGAGACACCATGCGCCGTACCAAAAGAGCCGCCGCCAAATCCTGTCCGCCGCCCGCCCCACCGCCCGTGGAACCAACCCATGGTGGGGCGAGGTGTCCCACCGAGCCGCCGCATCGCCTGCGCCTGGACCGCTGGGACATCATCTGCGCCAGCGCCTGCTTTGCCGCCGCGCTGGCCGGCTACACCGCAACCCTGGCGCCGACCGTGACGCTCGAGGATTCCGGCGAGTTGATCGTGGCCGCGGACTACCTGGGGGTCCCCCACCCGCCCGGGTATCCGCTCTGGACCTTGCTGGCGTGGCTGTGCAGCCGCGTCTTCGCGTTCGTGACCTTCCACGGGCATCCCAACCCGGCCTGGGGCGTGGCGTTCCTCTCGGCCTTGAGCGCCGCCGCGGCCTGCGGCCTGGTGGCGCTACTGGTGCGCCGCAGCGGCGCGCTGTGGCTCCACAAGATCAACCCGGCAGCCCCGGCCGGGTTGACCGCGGCGGCCGGCGTGGCGGCGGGCCTGCTGCTGGCCTTCAGCCCGGTGTTGTGGTCGCAGGCGGTGATTGCCGAGGTGTACGCGCTCAATGCCCTGTTTGTCGCGCTGATCCTGTGGCTGGCGTTCGAGTGGCTGCGGGCGCCCACCAACCGCCTGCTGTACTGGACCGCCTTCCTGTTCGGCGGCGGCCTGGCCAACCACCAAACCCTTGTGTTCATCGCGCCCGGCCTGCTGCTGGCCGTGGCCGCGCGTGACCGGCGGCTGTTCCGGGACCTGGCACTGGCCGGCGCGATCCTTGCCGGGGCGTATGGATTGTGGCTGAAGACCGGGGCCACGGAACTGGCCGCCGGCGCGCTGGCCCTGCTCTCGCTGGCCGGCGCCATGCCCCTGCTCCACCGTCTCGGCGGCCGCTGGGTCATGAGCGAGTGGCGCCGGATCGCGTGGGTCACGCTGTTGGCCAGCGCGGGGCTCGCCATCTACATCTACCTGCCCATGGCCTCGCGCCGCGACCCGCCGATGAACTGGGGCTACCCCCAGACGTGGGAGGCGTTCAAGGCCGTGTTGTTCCGCGCCCAGTACGAGCCGGTCAGCGCCGCCAGCGTGCTGGCCGATCCCGGCCGGCTCGTGGCGCAACTGCGCGAGTTTGTCTATGGACCGGCCAGCGTGTTTTCGATCCCGGGACAGTTCACGCTGGCGCTGGCGCTCCTCGGGCTGCTGCCGCTGGCGGCCGGCTGGCGGGCCGGCGCGCTGGCGCGGCGCTGGCTGGCGGTGCTGGCCGGCTGTTTTCTGCTCACCGGCGTGGTGTTCATGGTCGTCCAGAACCCGGACTTGAGCGTGGCCGACTCCCTGGTCAAGCGGGTCCAGTACATTCCCGCCCACATGGTCTACGCCGTGCTCATCGGGTACGGGCTGCTCATGGCCGGCGCGCTGATGCTGCGCGTTGGAGGGTCACCGCGCTGGCTGGCCGTGAGCCTGGCCGCGGCCGTGCTGGCGTTGCCCACGGTGCCGATCCTGCGCAACGCCTATGACAACCGCCTGCTGGACACCGTGGGCGCCGCAGACCAGCTGGGCCATGCGTATGGCTGGCAGTTTGGCGCGTACCAGCTCGACGGCGCCAAGGCGATCCGCGACGATCTGCGGCCCGGCGACCCGCCGCCGCCCGACGCGGACTACCCGCCGCCCATGGAGCCGGGCGCCATCCTGTTCGGCGGCACCGACCCGGGCCGCTTTGTGCCCACCTACATGATCTATTCTGCGCGCCTGCGGCCGGACATCAACCTGATCACGCAGAACGCGCTGGCCAACGCCTGCTACCTGGACGAGCTGCGCGGCATTTTCCGCGAGGCCATCTGGACGCCGGGCCTGCCGGAGAGCAACACCGCGTTCCGCCTGTTCTACGAGCAGGCCGCCAGCGGCCAAATCCCGTTCAAGGATTCAGTGGCCGCGGCGGATGGCCGGATCAATGTGCGCGGCGCCGAGGCGGTGATGTGGATCAACGGCGTGCTGGCCGGGATGATCTTTGACCGCAACAAAAGCCGCCACGCCTTCTACGTCGAGGAAAGCTATGTCATCCCCTGGATGTACCCGTACCTGACGCCGCACGGGCTGATCATGAAACTCAATCCGGAACCCGTGGCGCAGCTTGACCCGGCGCTGGTGGCGCGCGACCATGCGTTCTGGGGCTGGTACACCGACCGGCTGCTCAGCCAACCGGCCTTCCGCCGCGACGTCATGGCGCAGCGCAGCTTTTCCAAGCTGCGCACCGCGCAGGCCGGTTTATACGCCGCCCGCAACATGGCCGCGGACGCCGAGCGCGCGTACCGCGAGGCGTTGCGCCTGTACCCGCTCAACCTGGAGGCGCGCCTGCGCCTGGTGCAGCAGGTGCTGCTGCCGCAGGGCCGGTTCGCCGAGTCCGCGGCGCTGCTGGACGAGCATATTGCCAAGGATCCGCACTGCGCGCCGGCCCGCGCCATGCGCGACCAGGCGCGCGCGCTGGCCGCGGCGAACCAGCGCCGGCAGGACCTGGAATCCGGCCTGGCCCGCGGCGGCAGCCTGGCCGACGCCATGGAACTGTGCCGTGTGTACCTGCAGCTCCAGGCCCTGCCCCGGTTCACCACCCTGGCCAGCCAAATCGAGAACGTATCCAACCTGCCGTTCGAGGTCAGCCGCTCGTTGGCCGGGATGCTGCACGAGGCCCGGCAGTTCGAGCCCGCGACGCGACTACTGCGCGGCCTGGCAACCCGCTACCCGTTCTGCACCCCGGTCTGGCTGGAGCTGGCCGCGGCCCATCTCGGCGCCGGCCAATCCAACGCGTGCCGCGACGCGCTGGCCCAGGCCGTGCGCACGGGCGGGGACGGGGTCAGGGACCAGGTAGCCCGGGATCCCCGCCTGGCGCCCTGCGCGCCGCTGCTGGCGGGGATCGGCGGGCCATGAACACGCGGAGCGCGCTTCCGGAGACTTTTCCAAACATTGGAAAATATCGGGCAGGCTTTTCCAATCATTGGAAAACCTGAGGCGGATTTTTCCAAACATTGGGAAAACGGCTGGCGGGTGATATAGGGTTTTTCATAAGAATGGTCCGGAAAGACCGGACGGCTCACGGGGACCGTTCGCCCCGCCTGGCTTCAGATCTTCAGCGGTAGTCCAGCCCACCATGCAGTAATCGGGACCGGAATAATATCTCGCCAAGACGCAGCGACGCAAAGCCGGATCTGGCTTCTTGGCGGCTTAGCGTCTTTGCGCGAGAATATTTATGGTTTTTCAGAATGCTTGTCCGTTATCGGCGCCGACGGAGCGGCGCCCTCCATCGGCGCGATCATTATTCTCAGGGGGAGGGCGGCGCTCCGTCAACGCCGATGCCGGCTATTTCGGACATTTATTCTGCAAAACACTATAATCACCCATTGGCGGCCATTCCTTCACGGCCATCCTTATTCAAACTGCAAACTTCCAAAGTACTGCGGAAGATGAAACTGCGGCGTGGGATGATCGACAAAAGACCAGGTCAGCCAGTGGGGATGAGAGTTCGCTTCCGCGCACTTGTAGAAGTTAGCCTTCCAGCAGACGCCCGGCGCCGGCGCGCTGGCTGCCGGGCAATACTTCCGGACCACGTCCAACGGCAGCCGGCACTCCACGGTCCATGTGGTCGGGGTTTGGATTTCCGGATCAACGACTTTTGGCAGGCTGTGCGCGACCTTGACTTGAGCGCCATATTCGGCGGCCACGGGCACGGCCGGCTTTCCTTGCGGGTGCCACCAGAACAGCATCGTGCCGCCGCAGTTAATCTCGATATTGAAATACGATAATCCGAGTTGAGCACCCGGCGTGAAGAAAAACTCCACGCAACTGTCCTTGCAGACCGGGTCCTGATATTTCCTGGCTACCGCACGAACGAAACGATCTTCCACGCGGAAAATGATGTGGAGCGCGTCGTCATCCCAAGCCAACTTCGCGAGGGCATTGGGGCGGTATGCTGGCGCCGGGCCCATGGACTGGGTGAGCGCCAGCGACTGGATGTTCGTCCAGGCCGGCTTGTCCCAGTTGCCATCGATCTCGATCGGCCCGGAAACCCGGGTGATCTTGTATGCCAAGGGCTGTTTTTCCATTCCAGGATCCTCATAGGATAAGTTTTAACATGCTCTAGCGCCCGGCCTCGCAGTCGTAATACAACCGGTCGGCGGCGGCCTGGTCGCGGCCACCAAGAATGCGTGCGACCAGCGGCCGGTTACGGAACAGGAACCAGTCGCCGAAATGATCGAACTTGCGGCAGGAAGTCACGATATACGCGCGGCGGATCACGCCGAAGCGCAGGCCGCGCGCGGCCCCGTGCGCCTTGAGCCGGCGCGACAAATCAACGTCCTCGGCGCTCACCCACTGCTCGTTGAACCCGCCGATGGCCTCGAAATCGCGGCGCCACATCCAGAACAGGCCACCGGCAAACCCTTGCCAAAACAGCCACGGCATGAATGTCAGGCAGCTGCAGAAAATGCCCAGCGACATGCGCTCGGCCTTCATGCGCACCCCGCCGCCGACGTAGTTCCCGCTGTCCAACTTGCGCCGGATTTCGGCGAGCATGTTGGCGCTCATGCGGCTGTCCGCATCGAGCGTGACCAGCACGTCGCCCGTGGCGCAACGCGCGCCGGCGTTCCGGATGCGCGCGAGGTTGCGGGCATCTTCGCGCGCCACGATCGCGCCCTGCGCGCGGGCCACGGCCTCGGTGCCATCGGTGCAGCGGTTCAGGACCACGACGGTCTCGACCGGCAGCGCCACGCGCGCCGCCGCGGCCGCCACGGAATCAAGGCACGCCCCCAGATAGCGTTGCTCGTTGTGCGCGGGGATGATGACCGAGATGCGCTGCACGGCGCTCAGGGGGCAGGCGCGGCAGCGGTCGGAGCCGGGCTGCTGGCCTGCACGAGGCGCGCCAGCAGTTCGTCGGCCGAGGCGATCTCCGGCTTGCCGCCGGGCCAGTCAAAGGGTTTGACGTCCTGCCACTGGCCGTCGGGATGGATCACGAACAGCCGGGGCGACTTTTTGACGTAGAACTTGGTGGCCAGCGCCGCGACCTCGTCGCTGTTATCCAGCAGGATTTTGACCTTGATGTAGTCGTCCAGCTTCTTGGCCACTTTTTGCTGCGACAGCCCCTTGGTTTCCAGCCAGCGCCAGAGGCCTTTCTCGTCCGTGGGCGCCATGCGGTAGAACATCAGCAGGATATCCGCGCCCGTGGTTTTCTGGAGTTCCACGGCCTTGGCATACTCCTTGTGCCCCGTGAACCACGAACTGGGAATGCGCGCCGGCTTGGCTGCAGCGCCCGGGAACACGGGCGGCTGGGCCTGGGCCGCCGATACACTGCCGGCCAGAATCGCCACGAAAACCAACCTGTTAATTGTCACGTCGAGTTCCTCCTAATTGTCGGCTCTTGCATTAAGGTATCGTTAACGAGTCGAAAAAACAACAACGGCAGCGGCAACGGCGCACAGGCTACCGCCCCATGGCTTGTCAGACCAGTGGATTGCGCCAGCGGATCCCGGGAAACCGCGAAAAATCAGAATCCGAGGAGTAGAGGTCGCAACCATGCTCAACGGCTAACGCCGCCAGGTGCGCGTCAGGTACCAGGTTGGCGACCGCCTGTCCCGCTCTGAGCATTTTACGAAAGATCGCCCAATGGCGTTCGGTGGGGTTCACGATCCTGGCGCATGGCTGGTCGAGCCAGCTTTGAACACAGGTGAGCGCTTGATCGAGGGAGAGGGGGTGCTCGAACACGCGCGGGTTGGTGCCGATGCGGATGAAGGCCCCCAGCACGGCCCAACAAAGGCACACCGGGGATGGGCCGGATAGTTGCTTGTCCCACCACGCCTGGGCCGGAGCGTGGTGCTGACTGAGCCGATCTTCGGCGTACAGCAGGATGTTGGCATCCACCAGGATCACCGCTGCTCCTCCCCCTCGATCTGGGCGATCAGTTCCTGGATGTTGTCCAGACTCCGGCCTGCTTTGAGGCTCAGTTTGTGGGGGCGGGTCCGGTAGGGCCGGACTCGCGCTGGCTCCTCAACCGCTGGCAGCCCGGCCCGCAGCGCCTCGTTCACCACCCGGCGGAAAGGCGTGCGCAGTTTCCCCGCCACGGCCCTGGCCCGGTCCAAGACATCATCATCTATGGTCAATGTTGTTCGCATGCCTGCATCATAGCATCATGCCGTGCGGTGTCAACGCATCAGTCATGGCTATGCGCGCTGGCTACGTCACGGACCGCGCCACACGCGATAATATAGGGAGTTGCAGAATGATTGTCCGTTATCGGCGCCGACGGAGCGCCCTCCATTGGCGCGATGATTATTCATCAGGTGGAGGGCGGCGCTCCGTCGACGCCGTCTGCCGGCTATTTCGGACATTTATTCTGCAAAACACTATATACCTGATCGGCCGGCGGGTTGGGCAGCACAACGGCGTGGGGCCAGCCATCGCCGGCCATCTCTGTGCCCGGCACGTCCGCCCAAGCACCAACAAAACCGCCAGCCGCCTGGACCCTGTAGGTCTTGCCCGTGAGCGTGGTGACGGTGAATTCCAACTGCCCGCCGCTGCGCGCGAGCGCGCCGAGTTCCGGGGCGGGCACGGTATCACCGCGCACGGCCAGGTTCTGCAGGCGTTCGTTCAACGCCGCCTCGGTGTCCGCAGCGCCCACCTCCGCGGAGTTGGTCAGGTACATGGCAAAGGCATATTGCTCGTGGCCGACCACGTCAAACGTGTTGGTCGCGCCACTGAACAGGTTGGAGGCGCCCACGCCCAGGGTCAGGGGGTAATAGTTATCTCCGCCCGCGGCAAGAAAGTCGAGCGTGACCATGCGGATCGGGCGGTTGGAGTCTCCTTGCAACTGCCCGTGCTCCACCAGCAAGTCCTGGGATCCGTCCGCGCGCCGCGCCACCAGCGACCGCAGCCGCTGGCCCGGGTTGGTGGGGTTGAACGCGAACTCGATGCCGCTCACCTGCGGGAACTGGCCGGGCAGGCCGGTGCCGGCCACGCCCCACTCCACGGCATCGCGCACCTGGGCGGCGGTAAGCGTGGTCAGCCAGCCGTAACAGGATGCGCTACCCGGCTTGGGGCGTGCTCACCAACGGTTGCAACACAGCGTGGCCAGCAGACGATCCGATAGACATTGTGCAATACTCTATACCCGAAGGGACCCGTGGCATCAACTTGCAATGCACGGGATGGGCTCACCGCCGTCGAATAAAACAAGCCTACCGGGCTTCGATGCGGTAGAACGCGGCGGCGGCGGATTCGGCCGGATCGGTCCAGGCGTTCACCGGCGGGGTGGCGGGCAAGTTGGCGGCGACGGGCGCGTACCCGCCACGCGCGTCGGCAGCCTTCAGCACATCATAGAACTCCCCGGCCCGGCTCTGCCATTGGACCACCACGCCCGCGGGCGTGGCCACGACGCTGCTCACGCGCGGGGTCCAAGCTGACCTCTCGAACGGGCCGTATTCGCGGGTGCCGCCGGTGGTTTCGTATTCCACCAGCTTGTAACGGTACGTGCCATCCACCTTGGCGCCCGCATCGGCCACGCAGTAGCTGGCGCCGATGCCGCCCTGCGGCCAGCCCTGGGCGGCGACCAGGGCGGCGTTGATCTTGGTCCACGCGCCGTTCTCCTCGCGGTACAGGTCGAACCCGAGCGTGTAGGTTTCTGACGCTGTCTGCCAGCATACTTGTACCAGGCCCTGCTCCGCCTGCAGGCCCAACTCGTTCAGCACCACCCAGGTCGGGCCCTGGTAGGTGAAGGCGGCCGCCTTGACGGTTTCGCCGTAGTTGATGGAACAGACCCGCACCGCGCCCGTGGCCGGGCCGCCGGCCGCGCCAACCGTCACCACGATCTGGGTCAGGCCCGCCACGCTGACCACGGCCGCATCGATCCCGCACAGCGAAACATTGGTCACGTCGCCCAGCGAGCCGTCGCTCAAGTACTTGCCCGTGATGACGACCGGGTACCCGCCGGTGAACACGCCCGACACCGGCTGCACGCCGCCGTGGCTGCTGACAATCCGCGGATAGCGGTACACGTTGGTCTGGGCCACGATGTTGGTCTGGCCGCCAATGGCATACAGGCCATGGTTCAGCACCGCCGCCCCCAGCGCGTTCCGTCCCTCCGGCAATCCCGGAGCATACGACCAGGTGCTGCCATTGTAACGGAACACATTGGTGTGGCCATCGCCAGACGCGCGGCCGCCAATGCTATACAACTGGCCTTCGAAGGTCGCCGCCGCCTGATCCCGCCGGGCTTGCGGCAGGGTGGCCGCTTCCGTCCAGGTCTGCCCGTCAAAGCAGCCCACCAGGTTGGTGCCCGTGGTGCCGCCGCCGAAACAGTAGAAACGGTTGGACATGACCGCGCCGGCAAACTGGTACTCGTTGCTGATGAACTGGACCCCGTCCGCCCACGTGGCGCCATTACCGACAAAAACGCCGTTGGTCGCCGGGTAGCCGCCGACCGTGTAGATATTGTTCCTGAAGGTGCTGACCACATGCCGGTCGCGGACCCTGGGCACTCCCGCCACCTCGGTCCAGTTCGTGCCGTTGAACCGGTACACGTTGGTTTGCGCGGCGCCGCCGCTGTTGTCGCCCGCCACGAGATAGAGGAAGTTTTCCCGCACCGTCATGCCATGATAATACCGCCCGGCGGGCGGGCCGACCACGCGCGACCAGCTCGTGCCGTCGAACCGGAACGCGTTGGTCGTGGTGCCGACCCCGCCGGTGATGTAGATGTAGCCGCGGTACGTGGCGGCGCCGAAGATCCGCGCGGGTGCCGGCAGCGGCGCGACTTCCTGCCAGTGGTTCCAGTCCTCCTCCATCCAGCCGATCAGGCCGGCCGGGTTATAGTAGTAAAAATCGTCCAAGGTCGTGTTGCCCACGCTGGTGGATTGGACGGTGATGCTGACAATGCCCGGCTCGACGGCTTCGGGCACCCGGAAACTCACCCAGGCGGAGCCCTGGCCCGGGATGGCCAGCGCGTTGCGGCCGTCCACCACGACATTGGTGATGTCGGTCCCGTCACCAAGGTCCGGCACGGCATTGGAAATTGTCACCAGGTTGCCGCCAGCCAGCGGCCCGCTGACCGGCGTGATGTCCGCGGCCGAGGCGGTCATCCCGGCGGCCGCCAGGACCACCAGGGCCGCGGCCATGGTTTTCCAAACATTGGAAAAATTCAGCCGGCGTTTTCCAAACATTGGAAAATCAGGGGCGTGGTTTTCCAAACATTGGAAACATGCAGGCGCGGATTTCCAAACATTGGAAACCCGGGCCGAATCGCCTGGCAGCCAAAGCATCTTCAGTGTCATGTAAACCTCCACATTAATAGCCTGCATTTTTATAAAAACGGTTCGCCATGGCAAATTTCACATATGGGTATATTATGGGTATGCTAGGCCATTTATGAAAAGCCCCAGATCCTGCCGGTCAACAGGCAGAATTCAATGGGGAACTCAGGAAAGCCGGAACGGAACGGGTATTTCCCTGAATCCAAATGCAGCCGTTGAATTAACTACGAAACACGCGAATCACGCGAAATTCAGGTATGCCTTCGCGTGTTTCGTAGTTCAGATGCTTTTTCCAGGCTGAACACTGGAATTTTTTCTTTGAGTTCCTGAGTTCCAGATTCATCACATCTGCTATTGATCAATAAAGAGTTTTTCCGCCTGCCAGAACGCGCGTTGGCCGGGGGATGAAATGACTTGGCAGCCGCGCCCAGCAGGCGAGCGCTTTCCGAGCGCCCTGCTCTGAGCGCAGCAGCATACCAGGGCCTGCCGCGCGGAGAGCGGCGGCCTACCGGGCTTCGATGCGGTAGAAGGCGGCGCCGGCGGATGCGGCCGGGTCGGTCCACGCGTTCACCGGCGGGGTGGCGGGCAAGCCGGTGGCCGCGGGCACATACACGCCACGCGCGTCCGTGGCCTTCAGCACGTCGTACAGTTCCCCTGCCCGGCTCTGCCACTGGACCACCACGCCCGCGGGCGTGGCCACGACGCTGCTCACGCGCGGCAGCCAAGCCGACCGCTCAAATGGGCCATATTCGTTGATGCCGCCCGTGGTTTCGTACTCCACCAGCTTGTAGCGGTACGTGCCATCCAGTTTGGCGGCGGGATCGGCCACGCAATAGCTTGCGCCGACACCGCCGTTGGGCCAACCCGCGGCAGGGATCATGGCGGCGTTCACCTTGACCCACGCGCCAGCCTCTTCGCGGAACACGTCAAACCCCAGCGTATCGGTCTCCGACGCGGTCTGCCAGCAGGCTTGGATTTGGCCGGTTTCGTCGCGCAGATAGAGATCATAGAGAACAATGATCGTTGGCCCCTCGTAAGTGAAGGCATTGGATTTCACCGTTTCGCCATAACTGGTAGAAAACACGCGCACGGCGCCATTGGAAATACCATGCCCGGCATTGTCCGCCCACACGACCACCTGCGTGGCTGACTGGCTGGCGATGTTCGTGACGGACACGCCGCAGAGGGTTACATTTGTGATGTCCGCGCTGTTGCCAAGGTTTTGGCCGCTGATAACAACTTGATAGCCGCCAGCCACCGAGCCGGAATTGGGCTCGACGCCGGAGGTTTCGACCAACGTAGGGCCCCACTTGGCGACGCGGTTAGCCGTTACCCCGCCCGCGTTGGTGAAGTCACCGCCCGCGTAAAGGTTCGTCCCGTCATGCGCCAGCGCCAAGACGGTAGCGTTCATCCCGCTGCCAAGGTTGGTCCAACTCAAGCCATCCCATTGGGCGATCCGGTTGGCCGCCATCCCACCCGCGTTCGTGAATGAGCCGCCCGCGTACAGATTCGTTCCGTCATGCGTCAGCGCATAGACGTAGTCGTTCATCCCGTTGCCGAGGTTGGTCCAACTCAAGCCATCCCATTGGGCAATCCGGTTGGCCGGCGTCCCGCCCGCGTTGGTTAAGGCACCGCCCGCGTAAAGGTTTGTCCCGTCATGCGCCAGCGCAAGGACGAAGTCGTTCATCCCACTGCCGAGGTTGGTCCAACTCAAGCCATTCCATTGGGCAATCCGGTTGGCCGCCACCCCGTCCGCGTTGGTGAAGTCACCACCCGCGTAAAGGTTCGTCCCGTCATGCGCCAGCGCCAAGAGGGTAGCGTTCATCCCGCTGCCAAGGTTGGTCCAACTCAAGCCATCCCATCTGGCAATCCGACTAGCCGGCACCCCGCCCGCGTTGGTAAAGGCGCCACCCGCGTAATGGTTCGTCCCGTCATGCGCCAGCGCGTTGACGGAGATTTCAATCCCACTGCCGAGGTTGGTCCAACTCGAGCCATTCCATTGGGCGATCCGGTTGGCCACCACCCCGCCCGCGTTGGTGAAGGTGCCACCTGCGTAAAGGTTCGCGCCGTCATGCGCCAATGCCCAGACGGCTGCGTTCATCCCACTGCCGAGGTTGGTCCAACTCGAGCCATCCCATTTGGCAATCCGGCTGGCCACCATCCCGCCCGCATCGGTGAACACGCCTGCCGCGTAAAGGTTCGCCCCTTCATGCGCCAACGCCCAAACGGTTGCGTTCATCCCGCTACCGAGGTGGGTCCAGACGCTTGGGCCGTAGGTGGTCCAGCCAATCTGCCCGGCCGGATTGTAAGCATAAGCGTTGGTGTAGGTTTTCGCGCCCAGACTTTCCGACCACACGACCACATCGCCCGTCGCGCCGGTCGTCGGCCCGACACCCGCCGTCACGACCACCTGGGTCGGGGTGGCGTTATCCACGCTCGCCACCGCCACGCCGCACAGGAACACGTTGGTCACGTCGCCCCCGGCGCACAGATTGGCCCCGTGAATCGTCACGGGGTTTCCGCCCGACCACGGACCTCGGCTGGGCAGGCCACCCCTGGTCAGTGTCAGCGTGTTGCTTTTCTGGATGTTGTAATCGGACAAGGTCCGTCCATCCTCCAGCCATTTGCCCTCGAAATAGAGAAACTGCTGTTCCGGCGGAATCCCGCGCGCGTCCTGATTTTTTGCCTTAACATTCTCGATTGAATCAGAGGCCTCGACATCCAGCGGCCACGAATCGGCATTCAGCGGATAGTCCACAAAAATGGTCATGGCTTCGCCCACCCCGGCCGATGCCAGCAGAACCATCATCCAACCCGCCGCCAACGGTTTTCCAAGGATTGGAAATTTTTCGCGCACTTTTTCCAAGGATTGGAAAACCGCCTGCGCCACGACAACATCCCGCTGTTTCATCCTGCTTTTCCTTTAATAGCCGGTTCAAGCGGGCGCCATCATGCGAACCGCCAACGGTTACGTTTCCAGAACAAGTTTCTTTTTATTTGCCGTGCCGCAAGCCTAAAGAGCCGGATCAGAAGGCAGGCTCGTAGCGCCTGCCCTACCGGGCCTTGATCCGGTAGAACGCCGCGCCGGCGGATTCGGTGCCGTCGGTCCAGGCGTTGATGGGCGGGGTGGCGGGCAGGCCGGTGGCTGCGGGCAGGTACGGGCCGCGCGCGTCGGACGCCTTCAGCACGTCGTACACTTCGCCGGCGCGGCTCATCCACTGGATAACCACGCCCGCGGGGGTGACCGCGAAACTGCTCATGCGCGGCAGCCAGGCCGACCGCTCGAACGGGCCGTATTCATTCATCCCGCCGGTGGTTTCGTATTCCACCAACTTGTAGCGGTAGGTGCCAGCCACCTTGGCGCTGGCGTCCGCCACGCAGTAGCTCGCGCCCACGCCGCCGTTGGGCCAGCCTGCGGCCGGGATCATGGCGCTGTTCACCTTGACCCAGGCGCCATTCTCTTCGCGGAACACGTCAAAGCCCAACGTGTCGGTCTCGGACGCGGTCTGCCAGCAGGCCAGCACCTGGCCATTTTCCGCGCGGAGGGAAAAGTCGTACAGGATGACGAGGGCCGGGGCGTTGCTGTAAATCAGCCCCTCGAAGATATACGCCGCGCCGGCGTTATTCGTGCCGCCGGGATCCGCATAAGGAGCCCCGACCAGCACCACATCCCCCGCCACACTCACCGCATTGCCAAAGTAGTCGCCCGCCGCCTTGTCGGACGCGGTCAGCTTGGCCACCTGGCCCCAGGCGTTCGTGCCCCCGGCGTTCCGCTCAAACACATACGCCGCCCCGGCTGCGGACACGCTGCCGGGATCCGCCTGATAGGCCCCGACCAGCGCCACATCCCCCGCCACGCTCACCGAATTGCCAAAGTTGTCGTCCCCCGCCTTGTCCGACGCGGTCAGCTTGGCCACCTGGCCCCACGCGTTCGTGCCCCCGGCATTGCGCTCATACACATACGCCGCGCCGGCATAGAACAAGCCGCCGGGAGACGCCGAACGGGCCCCGACCAGCGCCACATCCCCGGCCCCACTCACCGAAGAGCCAAACTGGTCGCCCGCCGCCTTGTCGGACGCGGTCAACTTGGCCACCTGGCTCCAGGCGTTCGTGCCGCCGGCATTCCGCTCAAACACATACGCCGTACCGGCGGCATTCGAGCCACCGGGATCCGCATTATTGGCTCCGACTACCGCCACATCCCCGGCCACGCTCACCGCATTGCCAAAGTAGTCGTCCGCTGCCTTGTCGGACGCGGTTAGCTTGACCACCTGGCCCCACGCATTCGTGCCCCCGGCATTGCGCTCAAACACATACGCTGCGCCGGCAGAGGACACGCTGCCGGGAGACGCCAACAAAGCCCCGACCAGCGCCACATCCCCGACCACGCTCACCGAATTGCCAAACCGGTCGCTCGCTGCCTTGTCGGACGCGGTCAGCTTGGCCACCTGGCCCCACGCATTCGTGCCCCCGGCATTTCGCTCATACACATACGCCGCGCCGGCTCCCGACACGCCGCCGGGATCCGCCTGATAGGCCCCGACCACCGCCACATCCCCCGCCACACTCACCGAATAGCCAAAGTAGTCGAACGCCGCCTTGTCGGAGGCGGTCAGCGTGGCCACTTGGCCCCAGGCGTTCGTGCCGCCCGCATTCCGCTCATACACGTACGCCGCGCCGGCATTGCCCACGCCGCCGGGATTCGCCTGAGGGACTCCGACCAGCGCCACATCCCCCGCCACGCTCACCGAATTGCCAAATTGGTCGTCCTCCGCCTTGTCCGACGCGGTCAGCTTGGATTTCTCGCTCCAGACCGCGCGGTTGAACGGGATAATATACGCCGCGCCGGCATTCGTTGTGCCGCCGGGAGACGCATGCCAGGCCCCGACCAGCAACACCCCTCCCCCCACGCTTACCGACCAGCCAAAGTAGTCGTCCGCCACCTTGTCGGAGGCGGTCAGCCTGGTCACCTGGCCCCACGCGTTCGTGCCCCCGCTATTCCGCTCATACACATACGCCGCGCCGGCATAAAGCACGCCACCGGGAGACGCATACCAGGCCCCGACCAGCGCCACATTCCCCGCTACGCTCACCGATATGCCAAATCGGTCGCCCACCGCCTTGTCCGACGCGGTCAGCTTGGCCACCTGGCCCCACGTGTTCGTGCCCCCGGCATCCCGCTCAAACACGTACGCCGCGCCGGCCATGGCGACGCCGCCAGGATCCGCCCCGGTGGCCCCGACCAGCGCCACATCCCCCGCCAAGCTCACCGAATAGCCAAAGTTGTCGTCTGCCGCCTTGTCCGCCGCGGTCAGCTTGGCCACCTGGCCCCACGCGTTCGTACCCCCGGCATTGCGCTCGTACACATATGCGGCGCCGGCAGCGCTCAAGCCGCCGGGATCCGCCAAATGGGCCCCGACCAGCGCCACATCCCCATCCACGCTCACCGAATTGCCAAAGTAATCCTCCGCCGCCTTGTCCGACGCCGTCAGCTTGGCCGCCTGGCCCCACGCGTTCGTGCCCCCGGCATTCCGCTCAAACACGTACGCCGCGCCGGCAGCGTACAAGCTGCCGGGAGACGCCTGATAGGCCCCGACCAGCGCCACATCCCCATCCACGCTCACCGACCAGCCCAATTGGTCGTCCGTCGCCTTGTCCGACGCGGACAGCTTGGCCACCTGGCCCCACGCGTTCGTGCCCCCGGCATTCCGCTCAAACACATACGCCGCGCCGGCATTTGCCACGCCGTCGGGAGATGCCGCATAGGCCCCGACCAACGCCACATCCCCATCCACGCTCACCGAATTGCCAAAGTAGTCATCCGCCGCCTTGTCCGCCGCGGTCAGCTTGGCCACCTGGCCCCACGCGTTCGTACCCCCGGCATTGCGCTCGTACACATATGCGGCGCCGGCAGCGCTCAAGCCGCCGGGATCCGCCAAATGGGCCCCGACCAGCGCCACATCCCCAGCCACGCTCACCGACCAGCCCAATTGGTCGTCCGCCGCCTTGTCCGATGCGGTCAGTTTAGTCTCCATGCTCGTCAGGATCGGGTCAATGGTGATGGGAAACCGCGCCCCGCGCGCATCGCAGAGAAGGACAATTTGAGATTTCAGATTTGAGATTTCAGATTCAGGAGCCATCCGGCAGGACAGTTCACGCCCGGTCGCATCCCAGGCCTTCAAGCCCGCATAGCGATAGCGAGCAGCCCCCTGGGTGATAATCGCCTCCTGCCCATTCTCCGCCACCTCGACCAACAGACCATCGCCAAAAGCGAGGGTCAGCTGAACTTCCTCATTCATCATTCCTCGTTCATCGTTGATCGTGAATCCCTGTTCCACGCCGTCCTTGCGGTTCTCGAACCACTCGGTCACGGCGCCGCGCGGATACTCCACCCGGTTCTCCCGGATGACCGGCGCGACTTCCGGCAGCGGCTCGCCGTTGAGCGCCGTGGCCCGCAAGCGCAGGGCATCGTTCACCGCCAGCCCGGCGAACTCGGCTGCCACTTGGAAATCCTGTTCGCGATTAGCGGCCCGCCCCTCGGCATCGAAGGCGTACATCTGCCGCTCGACCTGCGGCCCGATCTTCGCCCACACTTCCGGCGGCACATCCTTGGGCGCCGCCGCCCCGCCACCGGCCAACGCGCCAACCCCCGCGCAGAGGCCAGCAACCAGCAAAAACAGAATTTTCCAATCATTGGAACTTTGGGCGGGAAAACTTCCAATCATTGGAATTTTTTGCCTGGATATTTCCAAGGATTGGAAAAGGTACTTCACGCTGTTTTTTACACTTCTCATCACGTTCCTCCCAGGCTTCACAACCATCGTTCAAGAATGAGCGCCCGAAGCTAGACGTTCCCGGCAGACCTGACAACAGCAATCCCACGCACCCGCCGGGACGGCGCGGCCTACTTCGTTTCAATGCGGTAGAACGCGGCGCCAACGGACGGGGCCGGGTCAATCCACGTGTTGACCGGCGGGGTGGCGGGCAGGTCTAGGGCCGCGGGCGCGTAGGGGCCACGCGCGTCCTGGGCCTTGAGCACATCGTAGGCGGCGCCGGCGCGGCTCAGCCACTGGATCATCATGCCCGTGGGCGTGGCCGTGAAGTTGCTCAAGCGCGGCGTCCAAACCGAGCGCTCAAAGGGACCATATTCCAGGACCGCGCCGGTGGTATCGTATTCGACCAACTTATACCGGTAGGTCCCGTCGGCACGGGCGCCGGCGTCGGCCACGCAGTAACTGGCGCCGATGCCGCCCTGGGGCCAGCCCTGCGCCGGGACCATGGTGCTGTTGACTTTGACCCACGCGCCGGACTCCTCGCGATAAAGGTCAAAGCCCAGGGTGTCGGTCTCGGACGCTGTCTGCCAGCAAGCCTGGACGATGCCGTTTTCCGCGTGCAGGTAGAAATCGTACAGCACCACCGCCGAAACAGGCGCCAACCCGCCCGATATGACCAGGCCGTACCGCACCGGCGGGTATGGCACATTGATGGCGTCGATGACCACCTGGTAGGTGCCCAGGGCCGGGTTGGTGATGACGATGCCCTCGATGTTGTTGACGTGGTCGTTCGAGGGCGCCGTGCCCATGGCGTGAATCCAGAAATCGCCGTTGAGGGCGCGGCCCGCGGCCCAGTTGTTCGTGTCGAAGGTCGCATAGGCCCTGGCCGAAACCGCGTTGCTGGGATCATAGCAGAGGCAGATATTTGTAGTGGCTTGCTTGCAGCCGACAAAGAAATAGCGGCTGGTAATGACGACGGGCGTCGGCAGGGGCACCGTGTAGTAGAGAAGGCCGAAGGCGCCGCCCACGACCACGTTGGTCTGGCTGAGCATCGCACCCGGCGGGTCGTTGGACGAGTTGCCGCCGGCCCACACATAGAGAGTTAGGTTAGACGCTTTGCCGACCGTGTCATTTATCATGTAAAAAATCCGGTTGACGGTGAGCGGCAGTTCCGGCGCCGTGCATTGCTGGGCCAGGTACAGGTTCAGCCCGGCCGAATCCGAATAATAGCCATACACGTCATTGGAGCGATAATAGTAGAGGTCCACGAGCGTGTTCGCGGCGCGGGGCTGGTACACTTCGCTGCCGGGCCCGATCACGCGCAGGTCCAGGTCGTTGACAATGCCGCCGCCGACAATGGAGGACCAGGTCCAGTTGACGGTGTGCCGGGACGCCTCGATATCCAGCCACGTCAGGTGCACCTTGACCGGGAAGTTCGTGTCCACGACCTGGAACGTCAGGCCCGTGTTGCACGGTCCCATGATCGGGTTGGTGGCGCCGTCATTGAAATAGACCTGGTATCCGGCCGGCCCGAACAGGCTGCCGTCCAGGCGCGCGCGGCCCCAGCCCTGGACCGAGTTCGGGACCTCGTAGGTCTCCCGGTGATCGGCGTCGTACTGGCCGGGGCTGATGTCGATTGCTCCATTGATCAGCAGGGCCTTGAGCAGCGGGGCCGAGGGGTTGGTCATCCCGTGCTGGTTGCGCAGGTATTCGCGCAGCAGCGCGGCCGCGCCCGACACCAGCGGCGTGGCCATGCTGGCGCCGCCGCCGTAACAATAGTTGGTGTTGCCCGGGAGTACGCCCCAGAGGGTGTTGGTGCGGTGGATTTCGTGCGAGTGGGTGGAAATGATCCACGTGCCCGGCGCCACCAGGTCGGGCTTGATCCGTCCGTCTGCGCACTGGCCGCGGCTGGACATGGCAGCCATGCCGGTCGGGGCGTTGGCCATCAGGTCGTTCCGGATCGGGTTGGAGGGGAAGTTGGCGGATGAATACCACGCGTAATCGTTGGTGATGTCCATCCGGTAACTCTCCGTCGCGCCCACGCTCAGCACGTTCTTGCACGTGGCCGGCCGCTGCATGGAATTTGAATCCACGATGCCGTTGCGCGGCGTGGTGTCCCGCCCGCTATTCTGCGCGGAGAAACAGATCAGCATGTAGGGGTTCTCGTAGTTCCACCGGTCAATTTCGCGACAGCGAGCATCATAGCGGCCTGACACGGCCGAACCCCAACTGTCCTGGTGAATGCGCGCGCCGTTGGTGTAGGCTCCCTGGAACAGTTCCGCGGTGTCGGTGGGCAGGTAGACGGTCGTGCCGACGGTGTCGTTGCTGCGGCCCAGGGCCTGGAAAATCAGGCCGGCCTTGGGCGCCACGCCGGCATAGCAGGTGTCGGGGAAATAATTGTTAGTCGGATCAGAGCCGGACATGAATCCGTTGCCCAGCACGATCCCGGCCACGTGGGTGCCATGGCCGGAGCCGTTGTCCTGCACGCCGTCGCCGGAATAATCCTGCGTCCACAACAGGCGCGAGTTGCCGGCGCCGTCCTGGAAGTCGGCGTGGATGACCTCGCTGGCATTGGTGCCAATGTCGATGCCGCTGTCGGCCACGGCCACGATCTCGTTGGAGCCCATCAGCATCCGGTTGGTCCAGAGGGTCCGGACCTCGATGATGCCGGTGACGATGTTATTGTGGAACGTGTCGAGCGGCGCGTTTTCAATGACGACCACCCATGGCAGGGACGCCAGGTCGTTCAGCCGCGAGGCCGGCAGGGTCACCTCGACCACGTGTTCGGAGAGGGTGGTTTCCGTGGACCGCACCGTGCCCAGCGCGGCCACGGCGTTGACACAGTCTGCCAGGCGCGTGTCGCGCAGGAACGCCGCCTTGACGTTGATGTCGGCCTGCGGATTGCTCAAGCCGCGCACCACGTCCTGAAGCTCGTCCGAGAGGCGGTAGGCCGGCTCATAATCGCCTACCCAGCGCGCGGCCGGCAGCGCCTGCAGTGCTTTCAGCCTGGCGGCCGGCACGGCGACAATAAACGTGTTGTGCTGGATGTAGCCTATAATCCGCATCCCCGACGTGCTTAGCGCGCGCGCCGTGGCGTCGTCCAGGCCGCCCGGGAGCTGCACCAGGCGCAGGGTATCGGCCGGCGCCATAGAACTGGCGGCGCGCGCGACGGTCGTCCCGTCCGGGCGCTGCCTGGTTTTCGGGTCCAACGGTTCGCCCCGCGCCTGGATGGTGGTCAGGGACGGACTCTCGCCCAAGGTTATCAACCGGCGTGAGTTGATGAATGAAGACGTACCCAAAGACAGTTGCGAACTCTTGAGTTCTTGTCCGAAACCGTACGTCACGGCAAGGAATGACAGAATAACGGCCTGAACGATTGATTTTCTCATTACACCTCCCAAATGCCATCGCGGAATCAGAAATATAGCTCGAGGTAGGCGCGGCGAGCAAGCTGGATGTGAATATTTCGTGAGAATTACAACCGATTTCAACCGAATTTCAACTGCGCTCCATGGGTTTCGTCGGGCCATGCCAATGGCACAACGGCCAGAACGTTTCCTGTTTCAAAACTGGGCCGGATTGACGCCAGGCGGCCCTCAAAGCCAGCGGCGCCCGCCGCCGTTACAACCGGGACAGACGTTCCTCAACCAGGCGCCGGGGGTGGTTCTCCAGCCCGCCCAGCACCGCCACCACATGTGATTTTTGTATGATCCCAGCGGCCAGCATCGCGGCGACAAACGCCAGGTCCTTCTCCCGCCCCGCGGCCAGCTTGGATACCGCCAAATCCGCCGGCGCAATGCAAAGGCCCCGCGCCCCGCCGGTGTTCGCATTTTCGACAACGATCGCGCGGGTCTGCCAATCCCGCGGCAGAACCGCGGTCTCCGGCGCCACCCCATGTGCATAGTAACCAAAGGTTTCGTCAAAGGGCGACAACTCGCCGATGGTTCCGTCTATCAGCTCCGCCGCCGCAGGATTCCGCAGTGGATACAAATCCAATTCCATGGACTGGTTCAGCGGCGCCGGCAAATCCGGCACGGCCGCCAGCAAGGATTGGCTGCCCAACACCACGAACTCCCGCTCATTGGTGATCGCCGCGGCCGCCCGGAGAATATGCTCCAGGTGTTCACGTTTCATGGCTTTTCAGCTCCCTGTAAACCGCCCAGCGTTCCCGGGGCGAGAGAATGCCGCAAAAGGGGCTGTTCTGCCTCAACTGCGCGCCCCGCGCGGATTCATCGAGCATGGCCTGGCGAATCGCCGGCCACTCGCCCGCGAGGATGGCCGCCCAGTCGTCGTGCAAGCGGGAAGGTGTCAGTTCCCGCCAGCGGCGGTTGACCGCGCGCGCGTGCTCAAGACCACCGCGGATATCGCCCCCTTCAAGCTTCCTTGATATCGCCTGCGCCAAGCGCAGGCTGCGGCGGTCGATGGCGGCATGTGATTGCATGGCGCCATGATAAGCACCCCGGCGCCTTTTTCAATCCGTTTCACCAGGCAAGGCTGCGGGGGGCCCAGATATCGGTGAATGGCCGATCCCTCTCCAAGACATATCACGACCGCCCAATTTGCTGAACTTGACGGACAGAACTCTGAAGATAGCGGGGAACCGAGGCCCTGCCTACCGCGCCTCGATCCGGTAGAAACCGCTGGCGGTCTCGGCCTGGTCGGTCCAGGCGTTCACCGGCGGGGTGGCCGGCAGGCCCGTGGCCGCGGGCAGGTACACGCCGCGCAGGTTCGAAGCCTTCAGCACGTCATAAACCGCGCCCGCGCGGCTCTGCCATTGGATCACCACGCCCACGGGGGTGGCCGCCAAGCTGCTCATGCGCGGGGTCCACGCCGAACGCTCGAACGGGCCGTAATCTCGCATCCCGCCAGTGGTTTCGTATTCCACCAGCTTGTAGCGGTAGGTGCCATCCACCTTGGCGCCGGCATCCGCCACGCAATAGCTCGCACCCACGCCGCCATTGGGCCACCCCTCGGCCGGAATCATGGCGCTGTTCACCTTGACCCACGCGCCGTTCTCTTCGCGGAACACGTCGAAGCCAAGCGTGTCGAGTTCAGAAGCGGTCTGCCAGCAGACCTGTACCTGCCCATTCTCCTCGCGGAGGCCAAAATCGTTCAGCACGACGAGCGTGGGTGTGTTGCTGTTGATCAGCCCTTCGAAGATATACGCCGCGCCGGCAAGGGACACGCCACCGGGAGACGCATAATAGGCCCCGACCAGCGCCACATCCCCCGCCACGCTCACCGAATTGCCAAAGAGGTCGGTCGCCGCCTTGTCCGACGCGGTCAGCTTGGCCACCTGCCCCCACGCGTTCGTACCCCCGGCATTCCGTTCAAACACATACGCCGCGCCGGCGTTAGCCGTGCCGCCGGGAGACGCCGCAAAGGCCCCGACCAGCGCCACATCCCCCGCCACGCTCACCGAATTGCCAAAGTAGTCTTCCGCCGCCTTGTCCGACGCGGTCAGCTTGGCCACCTGGCCCCACGCATTCGTGCCCCCGGCATTCCGCTCAAACACATACGCCGCGCCAGCTTCGGACAAGCCGCCGGGA
>CAZAYP010000046.1:0-45288 GCA_964489425.1 uncultured Verrucomicrobiota bacterium
ATCGCGCCGGCCGGGCGCCCGCGCATCCTGCGGCGCTGGGCCGAGACGGTCGCCGCGCCGCGCCCGGTCGCCGTCGCGGTCGCCGGCAGCCACACGGCCGGAGGGAGGCGCGGGTGAGCCAAGGCTGCCTCTGCCTGGTGCTGCACGCCCATCTGCCGTTCATCCGTCATCCGGAGTACGATCAGTTTTTGGAAGAAACCTGGCTGTTCGAGGCCGTGGCCGAGACCTACCTGCCCCTGCTGCGCCTGCTGGACCGCCTGGCCGAGGACCGCGTGCCGGCCCGCCTGGCGCTGTCGCTCTCGCCCACCCTGCTGGGCATGCTGGCCGACGACCTGCTGCGCGAGCGCTGCCGCCTGTACCTGAAATCCCGGCTGGACCTGGCGCAGAAGGAAGTCCACCGCACGCGCTACGACCGGACGTTCCACCGCCTGGCCTTGTTCTACCGCGAGTATTACAGCGCGGCGCTCCACGATTATACCCGGCGCTACGGCAGCGACCTGGCCCGGGCGTTCCGCCGCCTCCGGGACGCCGGCCTGCTGGACCTGCTCACCACGGCTGCGACCCACGCCTACCTGCCGCTGCTGCGGGCCGTGCCCGCCGCGGTCCACGCCCAGGTGGCGGTCGGCGCGCAGGCGTTCCGCAAGGCGTTTGGCTGCGCTCCGCGCGGGATGTGGCTGCCGGAGTGCGGGTACTACCCGGGCCTGGAAGAGGTCCTCGCCGCGCACGGCCTGCGCTACTTCTGCCTGGAAACCCACGGCCTGCTGCACGCCCAACCCGGCCCGCGCCACGGCGTGCTTGCGCCGGTGCGCTGCCCCAACGGCGTCGCGGCGTTCGGCCGCGATCCCGAGTCATCCCGCCAGGTCTGGAGCGCCGCGGAAGGATATCCCGGCGACTTCGACTACCGCGACTTCTACCGCGACGTGGGGTTTGACCTCGACTTGAACTACCTGCAACCCTACCTGCCCGCGCCCCCGGCGCGTTCCGCCACGGGCTTCAAATATTACCGGATCACCGGCCCCACCGGGCCCAAGGAACCGTACGACCCGGCGCGGGCGCGCCACAAGGCCGAGCTGCATGCCCGGCATTTCCTGGAAACCAAGCGCGAGCAGCTTGCCCGCCAGGGGCCTGGCCGGCCGGCGGCGCCCTGCATCGTCGCGCCGTTCGATGCCGAATTGTTCGGCCACTGGTGGTTCGAGGGCGCCCACTGGCTGGAGACCCTGCTGCGCGCCGCGGCCCGGCCGGACTCCGGCCTGGCGCTGGCCACGCCGGCCGACTGCCTGGCCGGCCGGTCGGACCTGGAAACCGTCACGCCCTCGGCCTCCAGCTGGGGCATGAACGGCTACAACGAGTACTGGCTGAACGACGAGACCGACTACCTGTATCCCTACCTCCACGCGGCGGCCGAGCGCATGCAATCCCTGGCGCATGCCCGCGCGCGCCGCCCGCCGGCAGCCCGGGTGCGCCGCGCCCTGAACCAGGCCGCGCGCAACCTGCTGCTGGCCCAGTCCTCGGACTGGCCGTTCATCATGAAGGCGGCCACCAACGTGGACTACGCCCGCAAGCGGGTCCGCGATCACCTGGCGCGGTTCAATTACCTGGCCCAATCCATCACGCGCAACACGATCGATCTGCGGCGTCTCCAGGCCCTCGAAATCCTCGACAATATTTTTCCGTGGATCGACTACCGCGTCTTCGACCAGCCGCCCGCCGCCCGGCGCCGGAAACGTGGCGGCTGACGCCGGCGCCCGCCGGGCCCGCGCCTACCGCAGCACCTTCAGGATCTTCACTTGCGGCGACTCGTAGGCGATCTCCCACAGTCCCGGCTGCGCCGTCTCGAACTTGGCGGTGCCTTCCTTGGGGTAGCGGATGCGCTCCAGCGGGCCCAGGTACACATACTCCGCGCCGTAGCGGTCCAGCAGCGGGCGGATCGCGGCCGGGTCCGGCTCGCTGTATATCCGGCGCACGTCGTCCACGCGCGCTTCCACCGCGCCGCCCGGCAGGCCGGCGCGCTGCTGGCGCTCGTGCCAGTTCCAACCGATGATCGTGGGCAGCCCGGTGTGGATGCTCACCCGCGAGCCCCAGCGGTATTCCGGCAGGTGCGCCTCCACGATCACCGGCGTGCCGGTCACGTTGTCCTGCAGCCAGCGGATGGCCGCCAGGTCCCAGAGCAGCGCGAACGCCTCGCCCTCTTCCTGGCACGTGGCGTCGCGCATGAACGCCTGGCCGTCCAGGCCCCGGCCCTGCTCGGGCCGGAACCGGTCCTGCCAGCGGGCCGGGATGGCCTTGATGGGGTAGAGTAGCCCGCTGGCCCAGAGCGCCAGCACGGCCAGCGGGGCGCCGATTTCCAGGACCAGGACCGCGGCCCGCGCGATTTTTCCAAGGATTGGAAACCGGGACCGTAAAGCTCCCCTCCTTTTCAAGGAGGGGTGGCCGCAGGCCGGGGTGGTTTGCATGGCTGCCCCGGGTTTTCCAATGTTTGGAAAAAGGGCCGTCGATTTTTCCAATGTTTGGAAACCGGCGCCGGCTGGGCTCCCCTCCTTTTCAAGGAGGGGTGGCCGCAGGCCGGGGTGGTTTGCAGGGCTACCGCGATTTTTCCAATGTTTGGAAAATACGGCCTGGATTTTTCCAAGGATTGGAAATGCCAGGAACGGCAGCCCGGCCGCCGCCGCCACGGCCCAGATCTGCCAGACCTGGAGATAAAACTTGAACACCGTGTTCATGCGGCTGATGTCGCCGGCCAGGACGATGAACTCCACTACCACGCTCAGCGCCGCGGCCAGGCCGACCAGCCCCAGGAAATACCAGCGGGCCGTGGCGCCCGCGGCCGGCAGGCGGCGGCGCGCGACCAGCAGGAACAGCAGCACCAGGGCCAGCGGCGCGAGAAACAGGCCGTGCAGCAGCATGTACACGGGGATCGGCGTGCGCGAGCCCTGCCAGAACTCGAATCCGCCATAGGGCGCCACGAAATACGCGAAGAACGGCGCGAACAGCAACCGGCCCGCGGCCACGACCGCCACGACGCTGACCAGCCAGTTGACCAGGATGCGCAGCCGCGGCGCAGGCGGCGCGCGGCCCGCGCGCCGGATCTCCGCCAGCAGCAGCGCCCAGGCCGTGATGGCCAGGCCCGTGGGAAAGTCCCAGGCGTTGAGCGGGTAGAGCAGGCCGGTCACCAGCGCCAGCAGGGCCAGCACGCGCAGGCGCGCGCGCGGCCGGGCAATGGCCTGGGCGCCGAGCGCGATCACCAGCAGGAAATAGGGGAACGCCAGCATGTGGGCGTGCAGGTCGCCGTACAGGAAGGTGAAGAACGGGAACTCGGTGATCGGCACGGCCTCGTCCGCCGGGTGGGGGATGGCGCGAGTGGCGGCCCAGTACCAGTCCGTGCGGCTGATGTTGCGGCCTGCCGGGCCCAGCAGGCGCCACTCGACCAGGTTGCCGCACACCAGCACCAGGGCGATCGCCGCCAGGCCCGCGGCGATGGCCGCGCGGCGCCGGCGCCAGCCGGCCAAGAACGCCGCGGTGAGCGCGGCCGCGGCCGAGTACGCGCCGGCCCCGGCCAGGGCCGCCCAGGTGGGCACGGCCAGGTTGTACGCCACCTCCGGGACCACGCCCGTGGCCTTGATCAGCGCGGCCACCAGGACGTGGCCAAAATAATAATAATTGATCCAGCCGCCCGCGTACCAGGGATTGTAGGCCGGGAAATAGTCGCTCTTGATCACCGCGTTGAGGTAGGCAAAATCCATGGGTTTCTCGCCGCCCATCCAGGGGTGCCACAGGTCCGGGTTGCCCATGCGGATCCAGAGGAAGAAGGCGAACACCAGCCAGAACAGGCCCTCCTCGAACACCAGCAGCCGCCAGCGCAGGCGCAGGAACTGCGTGAACGGCTGCCGGTAAATCAGCAGCACGATGCCCGACGCCAGCGCCAGCACCAGGCCCAGGCCCCACAGCAGCCGGCCGGAAAACGGCGCCATGCGCAGGCTGGCCAGCAGCCACGCCGGGTAGGCCACCAGCAGCAGGCCCACGGCCCGCGCCACCAGCCAGCCCCGGTCCGGCAGGCGCGCAAAGCAGCGGCTCACCAGCGGGAACGCGGCCAGCGCCAGGCCTTCGAGCGCCAGGAACCAGGCCAGCAGCGGGTGGCGGTTGGCCCATCCCTGGCGGTCGAACAGCCGCGCCCACGTGCCGCCCGCGCGCACCGCCGCGGCCTGGGCCGGGGACAGGTTCAGGTCGCGCGCCAGGCGCGCGGCGTCCCGCCCCGGGTGCGGCCGGATGGCGGCCCAGTCCACGCCGTCCATGAGCAGGCGGGCGGCTTTGTCGCGCGACCAGGCCGGGGTTTTGTGGAAGACCCGCACGCGCGGGTGGTCGTACACGTGGAAAGCTTCCTCGGCGGCCTGGTCCGGGAACTGCAGGCCGGGCAGGCGCGGGTACGAGTTGAACTCCGCCACCTGCTCAAAGCCCAGCGCGCCGCTGAACAGCGCCTGGTAGTAGCGGATGGTCATGGGGTAACGGCCGGGCAGGCGCGGGATGCTGTCGTAGAGGCGGTTGCTGGACAGCACGATGAAATCCGCCTGCTCCAGCCGGTCCAGGACCAGGGCCAACTTGGCGAGCGAGTCGTCCTCGTACCACGGCAGCTCCACGGGGCGGAACCGGCCGCCGAACGGGTCCTGGCCATCCACGCGCAGGGGCAGGCCGTCGTCCCAGTGCTCGTTGGCGATCGCGCTGCCCGGCGGCGCGGCGGCGATCAGCCAGCGGCTGGCGGCGATGCGCGGGTGCGGGGCGCGGTAGATGGCGGTGAACGCCAGGGCCCAGGCCGCGGTGAGCGCCAGCACGGCCAGCGGCACCGCGCGCAGGGTGCGGCGGGCCCACGCCTGGGGCGCGTGGCCGGCCGCGGTCCAGAGCGCGGCCAGCAGCGCCGCGGCCAGGACCACGAGCGCCGGGTACAGGGGCAGGAAATAGCGCATGGTCATCAGGAACACCTGGCCGTGGTAGGCGAACAGGATCACAATCCAGGCCGCCGGGAGCAGGCCGCGGCCGTCGCGCCCGGCCAGCAGGCGCCAGCCGGCCACGGCCAGGCCGACCCAGGCGGCCAGCCCCAGCGGCCAGCCCAGGCCCCAGCGGGTGAGGTTGATCCACGGGAACGCGTAGGCGGCGCGGCCGGCCCACTGGCGCGTGAACGGCACGTCGCTCGTGCCGTCGCTGATGCGCGCCACGTTGGCAATATCCTGCAGCCAGTGCGGCGACAGGCGCAGGTTGAATGCCGATGGCCCGGCGAACGCGTAAGGCTGCGCCACGCGGAACACCAGCGCCGCCGCGGCCAGCGCCAGCAGGCAGCCCAGCAGCGCCCAGGCTGCGCGCAGCAAGGTCGATTTGAGATCTGAGATCTCAGATTTCAGATTTGAGATCCTTCCCGGCTGCCCGGCATACCACCACTGCGCCCAGGCCAGCGGCACAAGGGCCGCAAACAGCAGCAGGTTGATGCGGCAGGCCAGCGCCAGGCCGAACGCCGCACCCAGCCCGAGCGCGTCGTACCAGCGCCCGCGCGCCGCCACGCGCAGCGCAAACCACAGGCCCAAGGTGACCCAGAACGTGCCCGCGCTGTCCACCGTGAAAAAGTGCGCCTGCTGGATGGGGAACACGGCCACGGCCCAGAGCGCCGCGGCCAGCAGCCCGGCCCCGCGCCCGTACAGCCGCCGGGCGATCAGCCCCACGAGGAGCAGGGTGCCCAGGTCGAACAGCCCGGACAGGAACCGGCCGGCGAGATACACGCGGTCGTAGTCGCCCATACCAAGCGCGCCGGCCACGGCCTTGGCCAGGAACAACGGCGCTGTGCCGTAGACGTACGTGCCGAAACCGCGGTTGTACGGGTTCAGGGGCGAGGCGGCCGAATCGAAGTACTGGGCCGCGCTGTCCGGCCAGGCAATGGCCGCAACCACCATCGTCAGGAACCGCTCGTCCGGGTGCAGGTGCTGGCGGGCATCCCAGTCCAGCCCCTGGAACCGCAACCCGGCCGCCACGGCCAGGATGGCCGCCCAGGGAAGCACGGCCCCCAAGCCCCGGCGCAAGGAACGTTTGGCTTGCATGCCATGTATGTAATGGATTCGCGGCCGGGTGGCAATGCCCCGGTGCCGGGTGGGGACCGGTTTTGTGTGGCCAAGTGCACGTTCCCCTGTGCCGCTGGGCGGGGCGCCCACCAACGCCGCGGCGGCGCGATAGGGTGCTCGGCCATACCCCCGACTATCGGGCTGGACGCCGCCGCCGGCCCGGTCTATAAACCCCCGCAATGCACGGAAACATGAGCGCGCGGAGTTTTCCAAACATTGGAAAAATCGAAGGCCGGTTTTCCAAACATTGGAAAATCCTGCTGCTGGCCGGCCTGGGCCTGGCCCGCGCAGTCGCCGCCGACCCCGGCCCGGGCCGGCCCGGGGATCTGGCCACGCTGGAAGGCCTGGTGGCCGAGTGGGTAGACCTGCGCTCCGCCGGCGCCGCTGAGTCCGCCCGCTGGGACCAGGAGCGCGCCGCGCTGGCCGCGGAAACCAACCTCCTGGCCCGCGAGCAGGCGCAGCTCGAGTCGACCCTCGCCGCCGCCCGCACCCGCGCCATTGCGGCGAATCAGGAGCTGGCCGAACGCGAAACCGCGCTGGCCCGTGACCGCGCCGACCTGGCCGCGCTGGAGCCCCTCCTGCGCCATGCCGCGGACTGCCTCAACACTTGGAAACCGCAGTTGCCCCCGCCGCTGGCCCGCGAGCTGACGCCAGACTTCCTGGCACTGGCCGCCATGCCGACCAACGCCGCGCCGGACGTGCTGGCGCGCCAGGCCCAGGCCATCTGCGCCATTTACAGCCGCATGGATGCCTGGCAGTCCACGGTCCAGGCCAGCCGCGAACTGGTCCGGGCCGGCGCCGGCCCGGATCAGGAGCTGGACGTTATTTATCTCGGCCTGGACCGCGCCTATGCCGTGGCCCCGCGCGCGGCGGACGCCTGGCTGGGTGTGCCCACGGCCAGGGGTTGGGAATGGGCTGCGCTGCCGGGCCTGGGCGCCGCGGTGCGCCGGGCCGTGTCCCTGCATGGCCAGCCCGGCGCCGGACAACTGGTTCCCTTGCCCCTGCCTCCGCCCCGGAGTTGGCCATGACGCGCGGATCCCTGCCGAGCAGACGCTCGGCGTGCCCGGGAACGCCCATCGTCCGATGGGCCTTGGCGGCGACCCTCTCTATGAGCTGGCCTGCCGCGGCCATGGCCGGCACCAACTCGGTGCCGCTGCCGGATGCCGTGGCCCAGGCGCGTCAGGACGTGGTCGCGGCCATGGCGGACCTGGAGCAGATCCGCGCCGCCATCGCCGCGGAACGCCTGCCGCTGGCCGCGGACTTGGAACACCGGCGCGTTGCCGTGGCGGACTTGCGCGCCGCTGCCGCCGAACTCGAGGCGCAACAGGCCGATGCCGCCGCCCGCGCGGACACCCTGCGCCAAGACGAGGCCGAGGTCCGCGCAGCACGTGACCAAATCCTCGCCACGCTGCGCGAGTACCGCCGCGCGCGGGATGCCAGCCTGGGTCCGGCCAGCGCCGCCATCCTGGCTCCGGAGTTGGCGGCCATGGATCGCGATCTGGCCGCCGCCGCTGCGACCGGACCGTTGTTCGTGGCCACGTCCAACCTGCTGGCCCTGGCCGAACGCTGGAACAATGCCCAAAGCCTGGGCCTGGTCGCGGATGGCGCGTGTCTTGACGCTGACGGCAAGATGCGGTCCGGCCGGTTCGTGGTCGTGGGCCCGGCCGCCTATTTTGCCGCGGCCGCAGGCGGTCCTGCCGGGTTGGCGACGGCCCGGCCCGGCAGCGTGCATCCCGCCATGTTCGAGAAAATCACGCCGGTCGCGCGCGCGGCGATCCACGCGTTGGCGGCCGGCCAGGGCGCGGCCGCGCCCGTGGACGTCACCGGCGGCATGGCCCTGGCGCTCGCGGCGAACCAGCCTTCAATGTGGGAACACCTGCGATCCGGCGGCGTGATCATGATCCCGCTGGCCGTGGTGGCGCTGGCGGTCCTGCTGCTGGCCGCGTGGAAGTGGCGATCCCTGGCCGGGCAGCAGACCGCGGCGCCAGAGGCGCTGGCGGCGATCGCCAGCCTGCTGGCGCGCGACGACCTGGCTGGAGCGAGCGCCAAGGCGCAGGCGCTGGGCGCGCCGCTGCGCGCCGTGGCGCTGGCGGTGGTGGACCACTGGCGCGACCCGCGCGCCGCGCTCGACGAAGTCCTGCAGGAGCGCCTCGCGGCCGCAGCCGTGACCCTGGAAAGCAAGCTGGCCGCGCTGGCGGTGCTGGGCGGCGTGGCCCCGCTCCTGGGCCTGCTGGGCACGGTGACCGGCATGATCCACACGTTCCAGTCGCTGGCGCTGTTCGGCGGCGGCCAGGCGCGCCTGCTGGCCGGCGGCATCTCCGAGGCCCTGGTCACGACCGAGGCCGGGCTGGTGATCGCCATCCCGGCCCTGCTGCTGCACGCCTGGCTGGCGCGGCGCGCGGCCGCGGCGCTGGACCGGCTCGAACAGTCCGTGGCCACGCTGCTCGACCAGCGGCCGGCCGGAGCCGGTGCGCCGTGACGCTGTTTATCCAGCGCGTAACCGAGTACTGGCTGGCGGGCGGGCCGCTGCTGATCCCGCTGGCCGGCATCAGCTTCGCGATCTGGTTCCTGTTTCTGCGCCTGCGGCGCGAGTTTTTGCTGACGCCTGCCGGCGGCCGGCGGCCGGCCGGGTTCGCGGCGCGCGCGGAACGCGACCGGTTGCTGCTGGTGGCGCTGACCGCGGCCGCGCCGCTCGTTGGCCTGCTGGGCACGGTGACCGGCATGATGGGCACATTTCACACCGTGGCTGCGGCCGGCGGCGGCCCGGACCTGGGAGCGGGGCTGGCCCGGGCGCTGATCACCACGCAGTGCGGCCTGGCGGTGGCCCTGCCGGGCTGGTTCGGGCTCATGCGTCTGCGGCGGTGGCAGGCGCGCGCGGGGATCGCGCCATGAAGCGGCGCCTCGCCAGCGGCCTGGAGGCGCGGGCCATGGACATCAACATGGCGCCGCTCATCGACTGCGTGTTCCTGCTGCTCATCTTTTTTATCGTAACGCCCGTGCTGGTGGAACAGCCCGGGCTGGACGTGGCGTTGCCCCGCGCCATGAGCGCGGAGCAACTGGAAACCCAGGCGGTGGTCCTGGGATTGGATGCGGGCGGCGCCGTGTATTATGCCGGCCAGCCGCTGCGCCTCGACCAGGTGCGCGGGCTCGTGGCGCGCCAGCTCCGGCAACGGCCCACGCCGGTGATCATCATGGCCGATGAGCGCTCGCAAAGCGGCCAGCTCGTGGCGCTCATGGACGAGTGCAAGCTCGCCGGCGCCGAGCAGATCGCGCTGGCCGCGGATCGTCAATCCCGGGGGCCGCGATGACCGGGGCGCGGGCCATGGCATGGCCGGCCTGGGCGGGCGCCGGGGGGATCACCCTCGGCCTGTTCGTGGCGCTGCCGTTCCTGCAATCGTTCAGCCCGCCGGCGCGGGACCTGGTCACGCTTCACCGGCTCGTGCCGGCGCCGCTGCCGCACGTTTCGCCGTTTGCGCCCGAGCCAGTCGCCGTGGCCGTCCCAGAGCCGCCCATCGCGGCGCAAAGGCCAGGGACCCCGGTGGCCGCCAATCCGTGGCCGGTTGGCGCGGCGTTGGACACCGTGGCCGGCGCGCCGGCGCTGCCGGGATTGTCCGTCTTGCATGGGGATTTCGACCTGGCCTTCCCGCTGCGCGCCGACGGGATGGGGCCGGGCGCCGTGCCGCCCGCGTCCGAGGCCTGGGAACCGGGAGACCTGGACGTGCCGCCGCGGCCGATCTTCACCCCCGCCCCGGTCTACCCGGCCCGCGCCCAGGCCTTGCGCGTGGAGGGCGCCGTGGCGCTGGAGTTTGTGGTGACCCGGGCCGGCACCGTCGAAAAAGTCAGCGTGGTTCATGAGTCCCGCGGCGCCGGGTTGGCCGACGCCGCCGTGGCGGCGGTGCGGCAATGGACGTTCGAGCCCGGCCGCAAAGACGGCGCGCCGGTCGCCACGCGCGTGCGCCAGACCATCAAGTTTCAGGCGGATGAATAGCACACCATACTCCCGCAACGGCGCAATCCGTCGCGCAGGCGTCGGCAAGCGCGTTGCGGCGGCGGCGCTGCTCGTCGTGCTGGTGCTGGCCGGCCGGGCCCGGGCGCAGGAGGATCCGACGGTCACGGCGCGCGAGGCGGAGCGGATGGCTGCCGCGCAAGCCGTGGCCGCCACCAATCCCGCGCTGGCCGCGATCCAGATCGAGGCGGGGCTGGACAAGGAATCCAGCCCGGCGCTGGACTTTGCGGCCGGCAACTTCCGGTTCATGGCCCACGACCTGCCGGCCGCGGAGCAGGCGTACGCGCGGGCCCTGGATAAAAGGCCGGGGTTCCGGCGCGCCCGCGAGAACCTGGCGCGAGTGTATCTTGCCACGACCAACCCGGCGGCGGCCCGCACCGTGCTGCAGCCGCTGCTGGCCGTTGCGCCGCCAGACCCAACAGCGTTTCTGCTCATGGCCGAGGCGTGCCGGCAGGCCGGGCAATGGGTCAGCGCCGAGACCTTTGCGCGGCAGGCACTGGTCCTGGGCGCTGAGCCGCGCGATGCGCTGTCCGCCCTGATCCAGTCATTGTGGGCGCAGGACCGGCGGCCGGAAACCAAGGCCGCGCTCGACGAGCTGCTGCAGACCGATCCGTACCTGGCCGACGCCTGGCGCTGGCGCGCGCAACTGGCAGTGGCCGCGGGCGACCTCGCAACGGCCGCCGCCGCCCTGGAATGCGCGCGGCGGCTGGGGCTGGCCGCGCCGGAGCTGCTGCTGGCCGCCGGCGACCTGTACGCGCGGCTCGGCCTCGCGGCCGAAGCCATGGCCTGCTACGAAGCCGTCCTGGCGCAGGACATCGAGGTCGCGCCTGAAACCGCGCGCAAGATCGAGCAACTGCGGCGCATGGCGCCGCAGCACTGAGCGGCTCACCCCACGGTGCCCATGTCGCCGGGCAGGCCGGCGCGGCGCGAGAAGCGGCGCAGCAGGCGGTACATCAAGGCGTAGCCGGTAGGCACGTTGTCGCGCAGCCAGCCGGTGGCTTTGCGCGTGGCTTCTATGGACTTGGCCAGGCGGTTGACCATCTGCGCGGCGCGCGGGTCCTGCGGTCCCAGGGCGATGAGCTTGGCGCCCATTTCCGGGGACACGCGCGGCAGCACGATGCGGATGAGCTGCAGCCAGAACGTGGGCGTTTGGTAGCCGCCGGGCCGGGAGGGGATCAGCATGGAGTCATAGGCGTCGGTGGCAAACCGGTCCAGCATGCGGTCTTTCACACAGCGCGCGTACAGGGGGGTGTTGGGGAAGGGCGTCAGCGCCAGCGCCACGATCCACCAGTGGGGCCGCGGCAGCTGGTTGAGCGTCAGGGCGACTTCGCGCAGGTCGGCCTCGGTCTCGTAGGGGTTGTGAACAATCAGGTCGATGGAGAGCCAGAGCTTGGCGGCCAGCACGGCCTGCGCGGCCTTGAGGAACGAGCGCGAGTCTTCCTTGCGGTTGAACACCTCGCGGTTGACCCGCGTGGACCCCTGCAGGCCCATGGTGACGTACTGCAGCCCGGCCGCCTTGAACATCTCCAGCCGCGCGGGCGTGACAAAGCGCGGAATCATGCGGATGATGAACGGCAGGCCCACCTCGGTTTTCATGCGCTGGCAGAACTCGCGCAGCCACTCTTCGGAGCCGGAGTAAAAGCTGTCGTCTTGGATGTTCACGCCGCGGATGCCGGGGGCGGCCCGGCGCATCGCGACCAACTCGGCGATCACCCGGTCCACGCTGGCGCGCTGCACGGGCGCGCCGTACACGTTGCAGCAGTAGGCGCAGCGGTACACGCAGCCGCGCGAGGTCACCAGGTCGTAGTAGCGGCCGTGCCAGCCGGCGTGCTGCTCGTGCAGGCGCCAGGTGAACGGCCGCAGGCGGCCCTTGATCAAAATCTTGTCGCGGTCGAACCGGAACATGGGCAGCGGCAGGTCGGCCAGGTCCAGCTTCTGCTCGGCGGCCACGGCGTTCACCACGATCTCTTCGTTGCGGCGCCAGACCAGGCCGGGGATGGTGGCCGGGTCGGCGCCGCCGATGATCATGCGCAGCGGCAGCTCGCCCGGGCCCTGCACGGCGAAGTCCGCGCCCGGCACCAGCGATTCGGCCGGGCACAACGACACATGCACGCCGCCGGCCATGATCAGGCCGCGGAACCCGGCGGCGCGCAGCGCCGTGACGAGGCGCGTGTACGGCTTGAGGCTGGCGGTCATGAGGTAGAACCCGAGATGCGTCACGTTTTCGCGCCGCAGGAACGCGGCGACCTGGCGCACCTCCGCGCGGGAAAAGTCCACCGGCAGACCCACCCGGCCCAGCTGCTGCAGCAGGACCAGCAGGGTGGTGCGGATGCCCTGCGCCTCGGCGTAAGCGCCCAGCACGCGGAGCGAGAGCGGCCGGGCTTCCTCGTCGATCGTGGCCAGGACCAGGTGGGGCGCGGCGCCGGGGACAGGCTCGTTCATGGCGCGGCCGGCGTGGGCTCCGGGGCGGCCTGCTCGCCGCCGGCCTGGCGGCGGTCGGATACGGCATTCCAAAGCAGGCGCACTTCCTTTTGCATTTCCAGCTGCGGCTGGTATTCGGGCGGCAGGCGGGCGGTATCCAGGAGGTAATCGAACAAGGCTTCGGCCATGATGCGGTGGGCGATTTCGTCCGGGTGCGGGTCCACGCGCGGGACCACTTCCAGGCGGCGCGGGTCCAGGCCGAGGAGCGCCGGCCGCAGGTCCATGCAGGGGATCTGTTCGCCGGCCAGGAACGCGCCGATGCGCTCGTGCACGTAATCAAAGGGGTACGGCACGGCGCGCAGGTCGCTGATCAGCGGAAAAACCACGACCAGGAACGGGATGTTGCGGTCGCGGCACTGCTGGTGGAAATAGCGAAGGCTGTCACAGAGGCGGATCCAGCCATCGTATTGTGGATCGTACAGGAAGCGGTAATATTCCAAGTAGGCACGGTTTATGCGCAGGTCTTCCTTTTTGCCGTAGACCCAGGCGGCCAGGCGGCTGCGGCTTACCAGCGGCGCCAGCCAGGCGGGCGGCGGCTGGCCCATCATGCGGTTGCGCCAGGCCTTGATCTCGTCGCGGCGCTTCTTGCTCTCGGCGTCGTTGAGGCACAGGCCGAGGATGAGCAGGTCGGGGTTGACGGCCAGCGCCTGGGGCAGCTCCTGCCAGGCCTGCATGTCCGGGTTGGTGCCGGGGCGGGCGCACACGTGGACCTCCACGGGCCGCACGTTGCTGTTGAGGTTCAGCATCCACTCCAGCCGCGCGCCGTAGGTGTCGTACGGCTGCACGCCGGCGCCGTAGGTGACCGAGTCGCCCACGATGGCGATGCGCAGCGGGTTGGTGACGCCGGTGCTCCAGGGGTGCTGGCGCGACGCGGTGGGGTACACGTAGCGCGCGCTGCGGTCGCGCACGCGCAAGGGCGGGCGGCGGGCGGCGATGCGCAGGGCCAGCTCCACGGCCAGGCAGGCCATGAGCAGGGCCACCAGCAGCAGGACCGCGCGGCCCAGCCAGCGTTTGATCAAGGGGGGCATGGCATGTCCTCCGGGCGCCGGCCGGGCGCTAGTTCAGCTCGTCCAGGGTGAGGGAGAAGCTGGGCGTGAACAGCTCCACGAAGCAGGTCACCTCGGGCATGTTCATTTTCATCAGGCTGGCGACCACGGCGCGCTCGGCTTTCTGAAACCCCTTGTTGCCGGCCTGCAGCTCCTCGAGGCACTTGAGGTAGGCGCAAATCTTGTCCGCGGCCTTGACGATCTGGTGCAGTTCCGCGTCCTGATCCTGCGGGAAAAAGAGGGGCTTGAAGTCCTCGGACAGGTCGTCCGGCAGCATCTTGTACAGGCGTTGGGCGGCCAGGTGCTCGATTTTCTTGTATTCCTTTTTTATGTCGGGATTGAAGCATTTGATCGGCGTGGCCATGTCGCCGGTGATGACTTCGGAGCAGTCGTGGTACATGGCCAGCAGGGCGGCGCGCTCCGGGTTCAGGGTGCCGCCGAAGCGGCGGTTACGGATCACGGCCAGCATGTGGGCCACCATGGCCACCTGCAGGCTGTGCTCCTGGATGTTTTCGGTCAGCGTGTTGCGCATCAAGCCCCAGCGCTGGATAAACTTCATGCGGCCCACGTACGCAAAAAAATGACTCATTCCACACCTCGTTTTTAAGCCCGCTAGTGTAAGCCGCGCCCCGGGTTTAACAATAAAAAAAACCCCGGCGGCACGGTCCTCCCGGGCCGCGTTTCCCGCCGGCTACCCCCGCGCGGCCGACCGGAGCCGGGCGGCCAGGCTGGCCTTGTCGTTGAAGACGCAGTCGTCGTACCCAGGCAGGATCCAGTCGGGGCGCGACCGGATGATGTGCTCGATGCCTTGCTGAACCAGCGGCGCCAGGGGCTGGCCAGGCTCGGCGCGGCGGGCATGGGCTAACGCGATCTGGAAGATCCATTCGTGCACCCGCGCCTGGTCGGCCGGCGGCAGGGCTCCGCCGGTGCCGGGCACCAGATCCAAGACCTGGCGCGCCACGGCGCGCATGGCCGCTGCGGGTGGGTCGGACGCGGCCGGCTCCCGGGCCCGCAGCAGCACGCGGCCGCCGGACGCCAGGATCTCCCACAGCCGCTGGTGCATGCCCTGGGCAATATTGAGGTGCAGGTTGGCCCCGGCGGCCTGGTAGGCGCGGTTCAGCTCCGCGCCGTGGGCCAGCCGGCCACGGGCATAGCGGGCAAAGCGCGGGTGCTGCTCCCAGCCGACCCCGTAGAGGGCCAGATCCAACTCCAACTGCACGGCCCATTCCAGCACCACGTGCCGGTAGATCGTGTCGTTCAGCCGCCAGTAGAACAGGCGCATCAGGTCTTCCGCCGCCTCCGGCGCGCCGGTATCCGACTGCGGCCCGGGCGGGCACGCCGCGGCGAATTCCGGGAACTGTCGCAGGCCGTCGATGAACCGGGCGCGGTCGCACAAGGTGCGGCCGGCACGGTGCTCCGCCCACAAGAAGTCGTGGATGGCGTGGGCCGTGGCCCGCGAGATGCCGTGCGGCGCCACCGCGGGGATGATGGTGTGCTCCAGCACCTGGTCCGCCGGCTTGCTGACATTGCTCATAAACGCCAGTTCGCACCCGAACCGGGCGCGGTCGTCCGCGGACAGCCGCACCGGGTGGAACAGGGCCGGGTTCACGGGCACACCGGCCGGCCGCACCCGATCCGGCGGGTAGCCGTGCCGGCTGACCAACTGCTCGGTTTGATAGCCGATGATCAAGTCGCGCCGCCCGCGGCGGGCATACTCGGTGATTTGGGCGCCGGCGGCCGGGCTGAACAGGTGATCCATCTCGTCCTGGATCCACGTCACGAACATCAGGTTGCGGGGGTAGCACTCCTCCGCCTCGGAGCGCAGGTGATCGATGAACAGGAACACGTCCGGCCGGAAGTCGTGGAGGATCTTGACCAGGAAATACGGGGTCAGCATGGCATCCATGGCCAAAACGCGCGGGTCCCAGCCCATGGCGGTGAAAGCGGCAGCCGTGTCGCGGGCGCTGTGCTGGACCACGGTGGACCAAGTGCAGGTGGGCATGAGCAGGCGCGGGGCGCGGCCGCCACGGCCGGCCAGGACCGCGGCCAGGTCCGGATCGCCCAGGGCCTCGTAATATTGATTGTTGGCGGCCCGCAGGCGCTCGGTTTCCGCCACGCGCTCGTCGATCAACTGCGCGAACGGCGGCATGATGCGGTCAAGGGTCGCGGCCGGCGCGTTGGAAATCAGCGTGAACAGGTGCGGGAACTCGGGATGGGCCCGCAGGAACTCCAACCGGGCCGGCAGGTCTTCGTACCAGAACCAGTGTACGCGCGGGGAGCGGATCACGTCCACGGCCGGCAGGGATTGCAGGAAAGCGTACAGCCCGACGGTCGAGTCCAGGCACACCCAGATCGGCTGGGCGCAATGGGGCGTGACCACCTTGTCGCTCAAGGAGTACAGGTACAACAGCTCATGGCCAGGATACAGGCCCACCACCAGGATGGGCCGCGTGAAATCCTGAAGGTACTTGGCGTACTCCTCGAGCTGGGCGTTCATGCGGGCCACGGGCTGGACCGCATCCGTGATGGGGATGACGCGGCCCTGCTGCTGCACGCCGTAGGCGATGCTGCCGTCCGGCGTGGGCATGACCCGCACGTTTTCCTTGCCGGGCAGGCCGGCCACGCGCGCCGCCAGGTCGGGATACCGCGCGCGCAGGGCGGCCATATTGGCCTCAAAGCAGCTCATGCCACCCGGTCATACCAGATTATCGCGCGCCAGGAAACCAAAACGGTCTTAGCGAATCCACGGCTCGTCCGTGGGCCACGGCTGGGGCGTGGGCGTTTCGCCGGGCGCCGCGCCCGCGAACAGCAGGTCCAGCCAGGCATTGCCGCGGGCGCGGGGCGTGGGCGTTGCCGTGGGTTCCGGCCCAGAGGTGGGCGTCGGCGTCGGCGCTCCCGTCACGGTCGGCGTTGGGGTTGGCCCCTCGGTGGGCGTGGAGGTCGGGGTAGGTTCCATCGTCGCCGTAGGCGTGGGGGTTGCTTCCATGGTGGCCGTGGGGGTGGGCGAGGGCCCTTCCGTGGGGGTGGACGTCGGCGTGGGCTCCATGGTCGCCGTGGGCGTGGGGGTCGCTTCCGGGGTGGGGGTCGGCGTGGGCGGGTCCATGCGGCTCCAGTCCGGCATGCGGCTGCAGCCGTTCGTGGTCACGCGCCACAGCCGGCCGGCCCGGTTGCGGTCCAAGATCCACAGATCGCATTCCTCGCCAAAACCGCCGCGGAGATAGAACACGACGTAGGCGCCATCCGGCGACACCGAGGGCTTGAACGGGACCTCGTTGTTGAATACCAATTGGGTCACCACCGCGCCGCTCGCCAGCGGGTAGTCGAGCAAGCTGGCGCCGCTGACATACGTGAAGCCGGATCCGTCCGGCCACCAGGCCGGATAGTTGGCCTGGTAGGCGCCGTCCGGTACCAGGCGCGTGCCAAGGCCGCCGTCGGGCGTGGTGCTGTAGATCCCGTAGCCTTCGCGGCGGTACAGGATGTCGTCCGTGGCGGGGGACCAGGCGATCTGGTAGGCCGCCAGCGCATCGAACAGGTTGGTGCCAATCGGCTCACCCGCGTAGAAAAACCGGCGCGGAATGCCGGCCACGGAGGTGGCGACATACATCTGGTCACGCCGCCAGCTGATGCCGGAGCTGTTGTAGGCGCCGCAGATGCCAGTGAAGTCCACGTAGCCGGCGTCGGCCGTGCCGCCTTCCTGCACGTCCACGATTCCGGCGGTGAACTGCTTGCCGTTGGGACAACTCAGGCTGCTCCAGTTGAGCACCACCGACTGCAGCACGCCCGCGCCCAGGTCCGCGACGTTGTTGACCGTGAACGGCGTCTCGGTGCCCAATCCGCCGACATCCACGCTCAGCGGCTCCCGGGCGCCCTCCACGTAAACGAGGCATGAATCAATGGCGCCGTACTGGTTGCGGATCGTGCCCGTCACGGTGCCTTGGCCGTACCCGTTGATGGCCGCTTTGTCCGGCGGGTTGCTGATGCGCCGCAGCGGGCCGCCCGAGGCCGGAATGGCGTACACGTCGCTATGGAACGCGGAGTACGCGGCTTCGTGCTGGCTGTTGAAGCAGAGTTCGTACGCATCCGGCCGCCAGCCGACATCGAAGATGTACGAGCCGCCGGGCCCGATGGTGCCGGTGTTGGTCCAGAGCGTGGCCTGCTCGGTGCCGTCGGGCCGCATGCGGTTGACCGTCAGCGGGTAATACCCCCCCGCGGTGGTGCCGATGTAACCCAGCGCCCCGATCCATTCCGGGACGCCGCGCGTGCCGGACACCACGAAGCTCGTGCGCTCGATATTGGCGTACACGGACCCGGGCCCGGCCATGTCGCGCGCCTGAAAATCCATGGCCAGCATGACGCGCTTGCCCTGGTCGCGGGCGGTGTTGAGCGCGGCCACCTGCGTACTATCCAGCGTTACCGTGTTGGTGGTCCACACGCCGGTGACCGGCACAAAGTTGTAGGCTTCCTCCAGCGTGACCAGGATGTTGGCCTGCTCATCGATCAGGCCGGCGCGGAACAAAGCCACGAAGGGGCTCACGGCATTCTCGGTGGCGAAGGCATACGACCACGAGAACTGCGCCACGGTCGTGGTGTCGGGGAGCTGATACAACTCTTGGTACGCGCCCGTGTAATAGGGCGACAGTACGGGTGGCCACAGCCGCAACGCGAGTGCGCCGCCCGGGCCATAGGCCCCCACGCCACTCAGGCCGGCCGTGTACCAGCAAGACTTGTTCTGTCCAAAGTCGCCGTTGCGGACGATTTCTTCGTCCGTGATGTCGGCGGCCAAGGCGCTGGCAGCGGACAGCATGACGGACAGGATCATGGCGCGGCGGCAGACATAACGCATGGGGGCTCCTTGATCGGCGGTACGCGGGGTGGTTGTTGAGAATGAAGCGGAGATGAACATCACGGGTTCCCGTCAAACAGGCGTGGCGGCGGACGGTGGCGCGGCCGGCGGGTCAAGCATGGGCGCCGGTGGGGTTTGCCGGTCGGCCTCAATAATCTTGTCGAGCGCATCGCGAAATGTCAGCAGGCCGGTGGACGGGATGATCACCGTGTCCCGGCGCCCGCCGACATCCTCGGTGATTTTCAGGAAACGGCCACGCGGGTTTTCCTTGTAGTCGAGAAAAAACAGCTTGCGCTCCACAAGGATCTTCTGGCTCGCCAGATTCGTTTCCACGCCTGCCCTCCTTTTGCCCAAAGGCCCTCGCCACCCTGCCGCCCGCGCGCGCCCGTGCCAGACAAAGCCGCCGCCGCCAGCTTTCCTTATACGTCGGCCGCGTCCCGGCGTCAAGCCTGCGCCGCGGAGAAACTGGGGTTCATCCGGGAAGTTCCTGTCTGAGACCGATCGCCACGGCGTGGCCCAACCCGGATCAGAATTGCGGTCACAGCGCGGCCGGCGGCGGCGGCCAATGGGAATAACCAGAACCACGGATGCACGCGGATTAACACGGATATTTCAGGGGCATCCATTTCCTGAACCGATTCACATCTGCGTCCATCCGTGTCCATCCGTGGTTGTTGCTCTTCTTCCAGTCGCACCCATTCATTGAAATCCAGACAGGCAATTGTCGGATGATCCGAAACACGGGCGTCAACCGCGCTCGTCGGGTTTGACTGTCGTGTTTGACTTGCCAAAACAGCGGCGCCGTTTTACAATCCTACGCAAGAGTTAAGCTCGACGTAATTAACTCATGGAAAACCAATTAGCAATTAAGGGGCCATTATGCTGAAGGCAGGCACGTATCGAATGGGTAGCGCGACATCAATGTTGTTATTTGCAGCCTTGTCTTTGCAGGTGCTGGCGCAAGGGCCGCTCACACCGCCCGGTCCGCCGGGGGAAACGATGAAGAACCTTGGGCAGATCGAGCCGCGGACACCGATTTCGAGTGTGCCCTATATTATCACCCAGGCAGGGTCCTACTACCTGACCACCAATCTGGCCGCAGGTTCCGGACAAAACGGGATCGAGGTTCAGGCTGATGATGTGACGATTGATCTGGCGGGCTTCACGCTTCGAGGGGTCGGATTCAGCACCGGGGACGGGATCAATCAGGCGAATACCCTGCGCAACCTGACCGTACTCAACGGCAATCTCGTCAACTGGCGGGCTAATGGCAAAAGTGGCGTCTCTGCGGGTGCATCCGCGCGAGTCGTCGGGGTTAATGCGTCGTCGAATTGGTTTGGCTTCACGATGGGTCGCGGCAGTTTGCTGAGCCAGTGTTCGGCACAATACAACTTTAATAAGGGCATCGTGGCGGGCGATGGCAGCATGCTGAGCGAGTGCTTGGCCCAGGATAACACGGGAGAAGGCATTCGAGCGGGCGTTGGCAGCACCCTCGCCTCTTGTGTGGCCGTTTCCAATTATACAGGCATCTACGCGTACGATGGATGCACGCTCACCTCTTGCTCGGCCTCTGGCAACAAAGTCATCGGCATCTCGGCGAACCAGGGGAGCACCCTCACCGGGTGCGCGGCTTCTTACAACGCCAGCAACGGTATCAACGTGGCCATCGGCAGTACCCTCACCGATTGCTCGGCCTTTTACAACGCCGGCGACGGCTTCTATACGGCAGATGGCTGTACCATCATCAGATGTTCAGCCGCATACAACGCCGGCGATGGCATTCAAATCAGTTCTCGCTGCCGAGTTGAAAACTGCACGGCGATTGCCAATGGACGTGGCGCCGGCACCGGCGCCGGCATTCATGCGCCGAAGACCGACAGTCGGATTGATGGGAACGATGTTAAAGGCAATGATCTTGGTCTTTATGTGGAAGGCACCGGCAACCTGATTGTTCGCAACAGCAGCAGGGACTTAAATGAGATTAGCGTCACCAACAAAATCGGCACCATAATAACACTTCCAGAAGATATGCCAAGCGCGGGCGCGTGGGCGAATTTCGCGTACTAAAGGTATAGCGGGAGAACCAGCCATGAAGGCTATTATCCTTACAGCCAGCCTGGCGCTGCTCGTCGCGTCCGCCCGGGCCGATACGACCATCAACACGAACCACCATTACGCCTACGGCGCCAACATCGGCTGGATTGAGTTGCGCGGCGATGTGCTGCATGGGGCGGTTCTGGGTCAGTCTTACCTGACCGGTTATGTGTGGAGCGCGAATTGCGGTTGGATCGGGTTGGGCAATGGGCCGGCCAACGGCTGGAGCTATTCCAATTTGTCCAGCAATGATTGGGGGGTCAACCACAACGGCACGGGCCTTCTTTCCGGCTATGCCTACGGGGCCAACATCGGCTGGATTAATTTCGACCAAACCTACGGGCGCCCCCGCGTGGACTTGCGCACGGGCAATCTCTCCGGCTACATCTGGGGCGCCAATATCGGCTGGATGGGTTTTTCCAATGTGCAGGCCTACTCCCAAACCGATCGACTCGACTCCGGCCCGGATACCGATCACGATGGCATTCCCGATGCGTGGGAATATAAGGAAGCCGGCAATCTTACGTCATTGTGGGGCGATGGTCATGATGCGGATGGGGATCACATGAGCGATGTCGCGGAATACGGCGCCGACACCAGCCCGTTGAACGATCAGTCCTTATTGACAGTGGTGGGTGTGCAGCAACAGGCTAGCGCCACGCTGCTGACTTGGACCATCCGGTACTCACGATTTTACCGATTAGCCCAAAGCACCAATCTGCTCGTCGGGACGTGGCGCGATACCGGACTTGGTCTTATGAGTCCGGAAATCGGAGGCACCATGACTCGCGAAATCGCCGATCAAGCCGAACCCATTACCTTCTACTGTCCTGAAGCAGTGATCCCACTCGAAGAGTGACGGATCCGGCGGCATGCTGGTGTCCCACAGCACCAAGAACAATTCTTTCACAGCATCACCTCCACGATTTGGCCGCCGAACACGGCGCAGGCGCGTGCAAGCTGCGCGGCCACCGCGGGATTCGTCAGCCCATGGTGGCGCCGAAGCGGTCGAAATAGCAGAGCACCTTCTGCTCCAGCGCGTCCGCGGTAAGCTGGACCCGGTTGCGGCCCTCGGGCAGGTCGGCAGTGCGGATGACCTTGACAACCTTCTCCCATTTGGCCGCCGCCGGGATCATTTCCAGCAGGCGGTTGGGCGCGCCAAGGAAAAAGTCGTTATCAAGGTAACTGTTGCGCTGGCCAGGAAACACGGCCAGGTACAGCATATCCAGTTCCACCAACTCGTTGAGGAAGTGGGTGCCCAGCGAGACGTCCGGCACGAGGTTCTTGTGCATGGTGACGATCTCGCAGATCACCAGCGCGGCGTTGACATCGTAGAAGGACACCGGGATGCCCAGCGCCGGGCTGCTGGTGCCCCAGCGGCCCGGGCCCAGCATCATGATATTGCCGCTGACGTCGTTTTTCAGTTCCTGGTTCACCGTGCCCAGCAGGCGCGCGACCTCGTACCGATCGCGCACGGGCATCTGGCCGTAGACTTCGGGCACAATATACACCAGCGTGTCGATGTTCACGCTGCGGCTGGAGCCGATCACCGCGCCGCTGGCTTCCAGGATGCGGTCCGCCGGCGCCACGTTGACCGTGCTGGCCTTCAGCGCCCGGCTGCCGTGCACCTGGAGCGGACGGCACTGCAGCAGGTTGATCTTGTAGCGGTTGTCCGGCAGGAAATTGGCGGAGAACTCGATGTCCACGGGAAAGTTGTAGGCCTGCTGCAGCGTGGCAAGCATCAGGCGCAGGTCCTGGACAAATTCGGTCTCGGCCAGCAGGCGCGCGAAGGTCAGGATGCGCACCGGGCGGCCCTGCGTGTCGGTCACGCCGGCATCCTCGGAGCACAGGAGGTCCCAGGGCAGATCCTTTTCGTCCCGGGTGATCTCGTGGAAATCGCCGGACACGAGGCGGTCGGATTCCAGTTCGATGTAGTCCACGCGGCGCTGGGCGTACTGGCGGACCTCGTCGAAGTTGCTTTCCGGGCGGCGCTGGGGCGCGTTGAGCGCAACGATCCGGGTGTAATCGTCGTCCGAGCGGTCCACGGCCCGGGTGCCGAGGCCGAACACCAGGCGCACCACGCCCGCGGTGGGATCGATGTCCGGGCTCCACACGTAGGGGTTGAACGAGAGGCCCACGCCGGCTACGTGCGGGTAAAACAGCGCGCCGTGCATGGCGCCGGACACGCGCATGATCAGCAGCGCCATCTGCTCGTCGCGATCCAGCAGGTGCCAGCGGGCGCGGTAGCGCAGGGCTTCTTCGCTCATGGTGCTGGCGTAGATCGTGCGCACCGCCGCCAGGAAGTCTTCCAACCGGCGGTGGCGCGGACCCTGGTTGGCGCAGAACACGCTGGCGTACTTGCCGGCAAACGCGTTGCCGAAATTGTCCTCCAGCAACGAGGACGAGCGCACAATGAACGGCGCCTGGCCGAAGTAGTCGAGCATTTCCTCGAACTGCGCCATGATCTCCTCGGGGAACGTGCCGGTCAGCATGCGCCGGCGGGCGCGCACCGATCCCTCGAGGTAATCCTCCGGGTGGCGGGTCTTCTGGCGCAGCGCCCAGATGCCGTTGCTGACGAGGTAGGTGTTGAACACGTCCGCGCCGACAAAAAACGAGTCGTGCTCCTCGAGCCGTTGCTGGAAATGCGGGTTGTTCTTCTTGAGCATGGCGCGCGAGAGCAGCATGCCCACGGATTTTCCGCCGATCAGCCCGGTGCCGATCATGCGCCGGCGCACCTCGAAAATATCTTCCAGGGTCAGGTACCGCGCCACCAGCGGCAGGATGTTGGAATCGCGCGTGATCACCATGCGCGCCAAACGCTCGAAGTAGGCCGGGATTTCCGTCGCGGGCCGCAACCCGCGGTGAATCTCGGCGAGCGCGGTCTGGGCCTCGATGAACGCCTGGGCCCAGAAATCCGGCCGGCGGTCCGCGGGCAGGCCGGACCACTGCGCCGAGGTCATGATCTCCGAGATCAGGTAACTGGCGCTGACCGGGACAAAGTCGTCACCGCGCCGCGCGTGCAGCATGTTCATGGTCGGCGAGTAGCGCTGCTGGACCTTGAGCGGCCGGATGTAAAACTCCCCCTGGTGGCGGAACACGTCCAGGAACAACTGGGTGGTGTCGAGGATCGGCTGCACGGCGTACGGGGAATGATAATTGCGCTGCAACGCAAAGTACGCAATGGTTTCCATGTCAAAGAGATTGGGACAGGTCAGCCGGAAAAAGTTACCCAGCATCTGGTCGGAGTGCCACGTGACGGCCAGCTCGGACAGGCAGTCGAACACATAGAACGCGCCGTGGCCCGCCTCGGCGATCACGTTGTACAGGTGCAGGATGAAGGTTTCAAACCCGTCCTCGGGATCAAACTCGCGGATGTCCACGCCCGCCCCGGCCGGCACCAGGGGCGCGTGCTCCGCAAACCGGAAATAGATCGTCTTGTGCCCGGCAGCCACCGCCGCCTGGTAGTAGGGGGTGACCAATTCCCGGTAATCGTCCACGGTGTCCACCTGCCAGACGATGTTGTCGCCCAGCATCAATCCTTTCAATACCCGGTCCAGGCCCGGCAATCCCGTGGTCAACTTGCTATCCGTCACCGGCATACGCCATTTCCTTTCATCTTGGCGGGGCGCGGCCCGCGGGAGTCATCTTAGGCCGGTGGCCCGGGGATGGCAAAAAAAATAAAGGGGGCGAAAAAAAGTTGAATTATTCGCGGGCCACGCTAGCTTACTGTTCGCGTTGGAAAACGAGGCTGGCCGTGAAGGCCGCCAGGAGACAGGGATGAAAGTAAAAATCAATGCGGATGACTGCACCGGGTGCGGCCTGTGCTGCGACACGTGTCCGGAAGTTTTCGAGATGGGTGACGTGGCCCAGGTCACCGTGGACCTGGTGCCGGAAGAGGCGGAGGACACCTGCCGCGAAGCCGCGGAAAACTGTCCGGTCGAGTGTATTGTCATCACCGAGGACTGAGCGGTTGCGCCCGTTCGTGGGCCCGGCCGCCCTTCGCGCGGACAAGGCTGTGCATAGATCCTGGCGGCCTGTGAACAACCCGCCGGATGCTGCCGCGAATCGGAAAACCGGATGGCAACCGGCATAACCCTTGGATTTATGCGCAGGGTTTTCAACAGGCGCGCGCGCGCTGCGGGGCGCGGTTTACGGGGCTGGCCGGCGTAGTTGTAGTTGCTGACAGGCCATAGTAATAATGATACTAGATTTATAGATATATATATGTATTATTACTGCCAGCCCAAATATGGAAGCGGAGGGTCATGAAAATCACAGTTGAAAAAGAAGCCATCTTGGCCGGGTTGCAGAAGGTCCAGATGTCCATCAGCAACCGGACCCCGATCCCGGCCATCCAGAATATTCTGTTCCGCGCGGAAACCGATCACGTGGAACTGGCGGCCACGGATCTTGAGCTCACCGTGCGGGCGGTGGTCCCGGCCACGGTGGCCAAGGCCGGCTGCACGACCCTCCCGTCCCGGCGCATCTTGAACATTTTCCGCGATTGGCCGGAAGCCGAAGCCGAAATCGTCGTGGAAGATGACCTGGCGGAGATCAAAAGCGGCAAGAAGCTGAAATACAAGATCGTCGGCATGCCCGAGGAGGATTTTCCCAAGCTGCCCGAGATCATCAGCCAATATGCGTACACGGTGCCGGCCAAGATTTTCCGGGATATGCTGCGGCAAACCGGCTATGCCGTGTCCCGCGACACCACCCGCACGGTGCTGACCGGCCTCCTCCTCAGCTTCAAGGGCGACAAGCTGATCCTGGCCTCAACCGATGGCCGGCGCATGGCCATGGCGGAGCATGAAATGGAGTTTCCCGCCGACGCCCAGGTGGACCTCGTGTTGCCCGGCAAGACCGTGGCCGAACTGCTCAAGACGTTGGGCGACACCGGGGATGTCAAGATCCAGGCCGTCAAGAACCAGATTTCCTTTGCCTTTGACAACCTGACGATTTATTCCAACCTCATCGAAGGCCAGTACCCCAATTACCAGCAGGTGATCCCTGCGCAGTGCGACGAACGGATTGGGCTGCCGCGCGAGGATTTCATGGGCGCGGTCAGCCGCGTGGCCCTTGTGGCCAGCGAGCAGTCGGCATCCATCAAGCTGACCTTCGCCGATAACCGGGTGGAGTTGCTGGCCCAGAGCGCCGAGGTCGGCGAGGCGCGCGAGTCCGTGGCGATCAAGTATGGGAGCAAGGAAATCAGCATGATGTTCAACCCGGATTTCCTCCTGGAGCCCCTGCGCACGCTCGAACAGGACGAGGTGTTCCTGGAACTCTCGGACGAGCGCAGCCCGGGGGTGCTGAAGACGGACGCGGGTTTTCTTTACGTCATCATGCCCGTGCGCCTGAACTGAACGCCGCCGGGGCGCGGCTTGGTTGCCGGACAAGGATTCGAACCTTGACTAAGCGGTCCAGAGCCGCTTGTGCTACCTTTACACCATCCGGCAGAATGTCGCGTGGCAATGTAGGGCAGGTTGCGTGAATCGTCAAGTGCGGAGATAATTGCAAGGAGGTTGGCCATGATCCGGTGGGTTGCTTTGCTCAAGATGACTTTGGTTTCCATGATCGCAGGTGGTGGATTGGTGGCCTGTTCGCGGGCTCCGGACCCGGCCACTGATTCCCAGGGCGGGCCGCCGGCGTCGGCCATGGCGTTCAAGAAAGAATACCGCATGCAGGTGAACGTGGGGCCGGAAACGTACTGGGGCATGGGCGCCGCGCGGTTTGCCGACCTGGCGCGCACCAAGACCGGCGGCCGGATCAACATCAAGCCCTATTACGGCAGCCAGCTCCTCAAAGGCGCGCAGCTCAATTCCGCCCAGATGGTGGCCAGCGGCGCGATCGACGCGGCGTTCGAATCCACCATCAATACCACCCCGGCGATCCCCGAGATGAATATTTTTGCCCTGCCGTTTTTCGTGCGCGGGTACGAGGATCTGGATCGCCTTGAACAAGGCGCCACCGGAAAGCTCATCTATCAAGCCATGGAGAAAAAAGGCCTGCAGCCGCTGGCTTGGGGTGAAAACGGGTTCCGCCAGCTCACCAATGCCCGGCGGCCCGTGCGCACCCCGGCCGACCTCAAGCAGCTCATTGTCCGGGTGCCCGGCGATCCGATTTTCATCGCCACGTTCCGCGCCATGGGCGCGGATCCGGTGAACATGAACTGGGGCGACGCCGTCACCGCGTTCCAGCAGCAGACCGTGGATGGCCAGGAGAATCCCGCGGCCATCCTCATCACGGTGCGGATTGCCCAGTTCCACAAGTATGCCACGTGGTGGAACTACCTGGCCGACCCGCTCATCATCTACTGGTGCAAGCAGGAGTGGGACAAGTTTCCCGCGGATGTACAGGAAGCCCTGCGGGCCGCCGCCACCGACGCCGCGGCTTTTGAAAAAGCCCTGGTTCGCGCCGGGCTGGACGGAGAAGTTTCGCTCCGGCGCCTCCAGCAAGAGTTCCAGTTCACCCCGGCGGTCACCAACCCGGTGGCCCAACTTCAGGCCGAGGGCATGGAGATCCATGTGCTGACCCCGGACGAGCAGGCTCAGTTTCATGCCGTCACCCAACCGATCCGCGACCAATGGAGCAAGGAACTCGGGGCCGTTTACGAGGCGGCGCGCCAGGACCTGGGCCGGTGATCCCCAGCGCGGAACCGGATCTACCAGAACGGCTCCGGCTGGATCATGCGCTCGCCGCACTGCTGCTGGCCGCCATGGCGGTGATCGCGTTTGCCAACGTGCTCAGCCGCTACCTGCTGCATTCGTCCATCGCGTTTACCGAGGAAATCACAGTCTATCTGTTCGTGTGGCTGACCGTGATCGGGGCGGGCCTGGCGTTCGAGCGCGGCGCGCACCTGGGCATGGTATCCCTTGTGCGCCGCATGCCGGGCCCGGTGCAGCGGGCGTTGGTGGGGCTGGGCGCCGGGCTGGGGGTGGCGCTGTTCATGGCCGTCAACGGCTGGCTGATCCGGTCGATCTATCTCGAGGTCACCGTGTTTCATGCGCGGGCCGGATCCCTGCCGGTGCCGCTGTGGGTGTTTTATGCCGGGGTGCCGGTGCTGAGCTTGTTCGTGGCGCGCGGGATCTGGCGCGGCGCGGCCATGGCGTGGCGGCCAACGGAGCGCTGACGTGGAAGCGCTGGTGTTGTTCGGTCTGTTCCTGGTGTTGATCCTGATGGGAATCCCGATGGCCACGGCGCTGGGCGTGGCGGGCCTGGCGGCCTTGTGGTGGTTCGATCTGGGCATCCAGATGGTTGGAATCAATTTTGTCGCCGGCATCGCCTCGTTTCCCCTGCTGGCGATCCCGTTTTTCGTGCTGGCGGGCACGATCCTGCAGGAGGCGGGCCTGGCCGCGTCCATTGCCCGGTTTTTTGAGCTGCTGGTCGGCCGGCGCGTGGGCGGGTTGGCGATCGTCAGCATCCTGACCTGCATGTTCTGGGGCGCCTTGTCTGGGTCGGGGCCAGCCACCACCGCCGCCGTGGGGCTGATCCTCATGGCCCCGATGATCCGGCAGGGGTATCATCCGGATTTCGCCGCTGCCACCATTGCCAATGCCGCGGATTTGTCGATCCTCATCCCGCCCAGCATCGCGTTCATCATCTACGGCAACATCACCAACGCTCCGGTCGGCGCGCTGTTCATGGGCGGCATCATCCCCGGCCTCCTGACCGGCGTGGCCATGATGGTGGCGGCCTACCTCGTGTCCCGCCGCCACGGCTGGCGGGGCGCGTCTGCGGCTGGCACCCCGCGCGAGATCCTCGTCGCGCTGCGCCGCGCCTTGTGGGCGCTGCTGGCGCCGGTGATCATCCTCGGCGGCATCTATTCCGGCGTGTTCACCCCCACGGAAGCCGCGGTGGTGGCCGTGTTTTACAGCCTGGCCGTGGCCGGCCTGGTCTACCGCACCCTCACGTGGCGCAAGCTGGTGCGGATGCTGGTGGATGCCAGCGTGACCAGCAGCGTGATCATGCTCGTGGTGGCGTTCGCCGGCCTGTTTTCGCTGGCCGCGGCCCTGACCGGGGTGGTGGACGCCGCGGCGCAGCTCCTGGCCCGCGTGAGCGGCAATGCGCTGGCCCTGATTTTGTGGGTTAACCTGCTGCTGTTGATTCTCGGCATGTTTCTCGACGCGATCTCCATCATGTACCTGGTGTTGCCCATCATGGTCCCGGTGCTGGCGCAATACCACGTGGACCCGGTCTGGTTCGGCGTGATCTTCGTGGCGGCGCTGGCGATCGGCCAGGCCACGCCGCCCGTGGGCGTGAACCTGTTCACCGCGGCCAACCTTGCCGGCCGGGACCTGGACGGCGTGGCGCGCCGCGCCGTGCCGTTCATCGTCGCGGCCGTGGTCGTGCTGATCTTCCTCTCGCTGTTCCCGGCCTTGTCGCTGTACCTGCCGCGCCTGGCCGGTTATCTACCCCGCTGACCAATACCTATAGTGTTTTGCAAAATAAATGTTCGAAATAGCCGGCAGACGGCGTCGACGGAGCGCTGCCCTCCACCTGATAATAATGATCGCGCCGATAACGGACAATCATTCTGCAACTCCCTATAATCGGGCTGGCGTGCATGGCTGCGCTGTGACCGGCGGTCAAGAGGCGGGCGCGGGCTGGGGCATGACCCTCAATCCGCGGGAAAGGTTTCCACCCGGTAAAAAGCGGCGTTGGCGCGGGCGGCATGGTCCGTGAAGCAGTTCAGCGGCGGCGTGGCCGGCAACGTGGTCGACAGCGGCACAAAAGCCGCTTGCAGCGCGGCTGCTTTCCAGACCCGATAGCGTTCCCCTTCCCGGCCCGGCCAGCAGATGACCAACCCGCCGGGCGCGGCGCTCAGGCAGGCCTCGGCTGGCATCAACGTGGAGCAGGCGAAGGGCCCGTAGTCCACTTCGCGGCCGGACAACTCAACTTCCACCAACTGGTACAAGTAGGCAACCCCGGGCAGGGCGCCCGCATCGTGCCAGACGTAAGCTGCGCCGAGGCCGCCTTGTGGCCAGCCCTGTGCCGGCACCAAGCCCCCCGTGATCCGCAACCACCCCCCGGCCCCGGCATCCCAGCGTTCCACATGAAAACCGAGGGTCGCGTATTCCGCCGCGGTTTCCCAGCAGACCAGCACCCGGCCGGCGTCTTCGCGCAGGTGGACCGCGACCGCCTGGGCCTTCGTGGGCAGGCTGCGCTCAAAGGCCCCACGGTCCACGACCTGGTTCACGACCCGTGCGCTGCCGTCCAGGTCGATCGCGCCCGCCATCCACGCCTGGTTGGTGCCGGAGTCCACGGCCGGCGAACCGGCGGCCAGGCGGTAGTCGGCGTCGGCGAAGACCGGGTCGTTGGTAAGGGTGCCGGGCCCGGCCGCGCACCCGACGAAGTTCGAAACAAAGTTGTAGGTCAGGTTGTGGCTGTTGGTCACCACCGCGCTGCATTCGCTGTCCTGGTACACGGCGGCGGCGTTGGACCCCAACGGGATCTGCTGGGCGATCAGGTTGTTGTACACCCGGATTTCATGGCTGGGGTTGAAATGGGTTGCCAGCATCAGGCCGTAGTTGCGGTTGTCATTGGTGGTGTTGAGCAGGATGGTGTTGTTTTCCAGGCTGCCGCCGTAATAAATTTGGTAGAGGCCGTACACGTAACTGTCAGGGACGCGCTGGTTGATCACCACCCGGTTGTTGGCGATGCGCCCGGACTCTACGTACAGACCGTAGATGAACTGCTGGCGGCTGCCGGAGTTGATGGTCACCCGGTTGTTCAGGACGAGGTCGTCGTGGCCCGCCCCGGCGCATTGGAAGTCTATCCCGTACACGTTGGCAAAGCTCGTGGTGTTGGTGGTGGTGAGGGTGACGGTGTTGCCGACCACGCGGTTGGTGTCGGTTTTGCTGATGCCGGTGAGGTGCCCTCGGCCCTGCACAGACACCGTGCAGTTGCTGATGGTGCAGCGCACGCTGCTGTCACACAAGATGCCGGTGGCGTCCTGGTTGTTGGTAGCCAGGTCACTGCAGGCCGTGATGGTGTTGCCGGCCACCAGGGCATCGAAGGCCGTGGTATTGCTGACGTCGAAGCTCACCGCAAAAAAATGGCTCAATTCGCCCACCGGGGTGACCGTGATCTGGTTGTCCCGCAACTCTGCCGGGTAGCCGTCCAGCAGCAAGCCCCCGTAGCCGGAGGCGCCAGTTGAACTGTAGGTGGTGACGATGCGGATTTCGTTCGTTTGCAGCCGGACCATGGCCCCGGGCGTGGTGCCCAGGTTGCAGTAACCTCGCACGCCCCAGTTGACGTTGCCTTGGATCGCCATGCGGCAGTCTGCCAGGGTGGCCACGCGGCCCCAGAAATACACGAAGGAACTCAAGTTGGTCAGGTCCACATGGCACAGAAGATTGGTTTTCATCGGCTCCGTGCCGCGCACCTGCAGGTTGATCGAACCCATGGTGGTGTCGGGTCCCCAGGACTCGAACTTGATGCGCTGCGCAGGTGTGCCCACGGCGCGTAGTTGGCCATAGACTTTGAACCCGCTGCCGTACCCGTTGGTGAAATGCACCGTCACCCCCGGCTCGATGGTCAGCGTGGCATTGGTATCCACCACAAAGGGGTCGATGTGCACCCGCACGGGGCTGTCGGCCAGGGTCCAGGTGGCATCGGCCGTGATGTCGGTAGTAATGTCCAGTCCCGCGGCCGGGCGCGCCGGCAGGACGGCCAGGAACCCGGCCGCTGCCAAGGCCGCCCAAAGCCCGGGCCCAATCTCCCCCCTGGAACGCAAACAAGTCACAGTCCAACTAAAAACACGATTCCCGCGGTTGTCAAATATCATTTCGTGCCACTTCGCTTTTTCGCTTTATGCATCCCGGCTGGATTCACCCGCGGCGCTCCGGTATGCTCTCCGGCATGATGGATGGCCATGCAAGTTGACTTGTTTGATTTTGAGCTGCCGGACGAACTCATCGCCCGTCACCCGGCGCGCCCGCGGGACGCGGCCCGGTTGCTGGACCTCACCGGGCCCGGGTGGGCCGACCGGCAGATCAGCGATCTGCCGCAACTGTTGCGGCCGGGCGACGTGCTGGTGGCCAACGACACGCGGGTTATCCCCGCGCGCTTGCGCGGGCGGCGCGGCACCGCGGGCGTGGAGGTGACCCTCTTGAAACCGATCACCGCCACCACTTGGCAAGCCCTGGCGCGCCCGGCCAAGCGGCTGCGGGTGGGTGATCGCGTCGATTTCGCCCCCGGCTTTGCGGCCAGCGTGACGGCCCGCCCGCCGGACAGCGGCGAAGTGATCCTGGATTTTGATCTGGCCGGACCCGCGTTCCGGGCGGCCTTGGAACAGCACGGCGCCGTGCCGCTGCCGCCCTACATCAAGCGCCGGCCGGAGGATCCGCAGGATGACCGTGCCGACTACCAGACCGTGTACGCGCGCGAAGACGGCGCCGTGGCCGCGCCGACGGCGGGCCTGCATTTCACGCCGGATTTGCTGGCGGCAGTCGCGGCCCGGGGCGTGCAGTTCGTGACCGTGACCCTGCACGTGGGCGCGGGCACGTTCCTGCCGGTCAAGGTGGCGGACACGCGCGATCACCGCATGCACTTGGAACGCGGCCGCCTCGGCGCGGCCACGGCCGCCGCCATCCAGGCCGCGCGCGCGGCCGGCGGCCGCGTGGTGGCCGTGGGCACCACCTCCCTGCGGGTGCTCGAAACCAGCGCCGACGACCAGGGCCGCCTGGCCGCGTTCGATGGCGAAACGGATTTGTTCATCACCCCCGGATACCGGTTCAAGATGGTGGACCTGCTGCTGACCAATTTTCACCTGCCGCGATCAACCCTGTTCATGCTGGTATGCGCCCTGGCGGGGCGGGAGCGGATGCAGGCCGCTTACGCCCACGCCCGGCAGCAAGGCTACCGGTTTTATTCTTACGGCGACGCCTGCCTGCTGGCGCGGAGCGACCCATGACCATAACATTTGAATGGCTGCACGAAGACCAGGGCGCGCGCCGCGGCCGGCTGCACACCGCCCACGGCGAGATCGATACCCCCGCGTTCATGCCGGTAGGCACGGCCGGCACGGTCAAGGCCATGCTGCCCGAGATGGTGGCAGCCACGGGCGCGCAGATCCTGCTCGGCAACACCTACCACCTCATGCTGCGGCCGGGCGCGGAGATCGTCGCGCAGCTCGGCGGCCTGCACCGCTTCATGAACTGGCCGCGCCCGATCCTCACCGACTCCGGCGGATACCAGGTGATGTCCCTATCCAAGTTGCGCAAGATCTCGGATGCCGGGGTGACCTTCCAGTCGCACATCGACGGCTCGCGCCACGAGTTGACGCCGGAGCGCTCCATGGAGATCCAGCGCCTGCTGGGATCCGACATCACCATGGCCTTTGACGAATGCGTGGCCTATCCCGCGGAAAAAAGCGTCGTGGCCGCCGCCATGCAACGGTCGCTGCGCTGGGCGGGCCGATCGCGCGCCGCGTTCGTGCCGCGGCCGGGTCACGGCCTGTTCGGCATCGTGCAGGGCGGGGTGCACGCGGACCTGCGCGCCGAGTGCTGCGCGGCGCTGGTCGGGCTGGGCTTCGACGGTTACGCCGTGGGCGGGCTGGCCGTGGGCGAAGGCCAGGACCTGATGTTTGAAACGATTAGCGCCACCACCCCGCACCTGCCCGCCGGCCGGCCGCGCTACCTCATGGGCGTGGGCAAGCCGCCGGACATCGTGGGATCGGTCCTGCGCGGGATCGACATGTTCGATTGCGTGCTGCCCACGCGCTCCGGCCGCAACGCCCAGGCCTTTACCCGGCGCGGTCCGGTGAACCTGCTGAACGCGCGGCACCGCGCTGATCCGCGGCCGCTGGACGCAGCCTGCGCCTGCCCGACCTGCCGTGACTACAGCCGGGCCTACCTGCACCACCTGTTCAAGGCGCGCGAGATCCTCGGCGCCATGCTGCTGACCCGCCACAATCTCCGCTACTACCAGGAATTGATGGCCGGCCTGCGCCAGGCGATTGACGACCGGGCCACGGCCGAGTTCGCGCGCCGCTTCGCGGCCGACTACGAGGGCGGAGACATCGACCCATGTTGACCGCGCCGGCCGGCAAAATGCTGCTGCACACCTGCTGCGCGCCCTGCGCCGCGCCGTCGGCCGAGCGCCTCGTGCTGGACGGACACGAGGTGATTCTCTACTTCAGCAACTTCAACATTTTCCCGGAATCCGAGTACCGGCTGCGGCTGGAGCACGCCCGCCGCCTGGCCCAAAAGATGAACCTGGTGATCGAGGAGGACGAGTACGATCACGCCCGGTGGCTGGACCATGTCCACGGACTGGAGCACGAGCCCGAGCAAGGCCGGCGCTGCCGCCGCTGCTTCGAGTTCAGCCTGCACCGCACCGCGGAACTCGCCGCGCGCCGCGGCCTGCCGGCCTTTGCCACCACCCTGACGCTCAGCCCGCACAAGGTGTCCCGGGTCATCTTTGAAGTGGGCGCGTCCTTTCCAGGATTCGTGCCGATTGACTTCAAGAAAAAAGGCGGGTTCCTGCGCAGTGTCGCGCTCAGCCGCGAGTGGGACCTGTACCGCCAGAACTATTGCGGCTGCGAGTTCAGTCATCGCCCGGCCCCGCCCGGCCCGGGACCGGCATGAGTGCTCCGCTGGCCACGGTCTTGGCCCCGGCTGACCAGGAGGTGCTGCGCGCGCGCATCCGCACTTTGCGGGGCTTTGATCTGGCCTGCCCGCCCGGCGGGGCGGTCGCGTTCCTGGCCTGGGCGCTGCTGGACTTGATGCCCGGCGCTTGGATCTGGGTGGCGGACGGGCCGAACAGCCTGGAGTCCTTGTACCAGGACCTGCGCGGACTGCAGCCGGACCGCGCGGATAACGTGTTGCTGTTCCCCGCCTGGGAGCGCCTCCCGGGCGCGGATCGCCCGCCCGACCCGGAGATCGCCGGCCAGCGCCTGAATACCCTCGCGCGCCTGGCGGCGCCGGCGGGCCCACTGATCGTGGTCGCAAGCATCCAGGCGCTGATGCAGCCGGTGCCGGCCCCCGCGCGCCTGGCCGCCACCGACAACCTGCTGGTCCAGGGCGCAACGTGCGACTTGGAATCGCTGTGTGCGGCCTTGGCGGCGGCTGGCTACCAGTTTGTTCCCGAGGTGGTCGAGAAGGGCCAGGCCGCGCGGCGGGGCGGGATCGTGGACGTATGGCCCTGCACCGAGGAATGGCCGGTGCGCCTGGAGTTTTTCGGCGACACCCTGGACTCGCTGCGCGCGTTCGACCCGCTGCGCCAGACCTCGAACGCGCGCCTGGAGCGGTTGCGGTTGACGCCGCCGGGCACGGCCCCGGCCGGCGGCGGCCCGGACGCGGCGGCGTGGAGCGATTTCAGCGCCTATGTGCCGGAGGCCGCCTGCGTGGCGTGGCTGGATCCGGGGCAGGTCCGCGAGCACGCGGCGTTGTATGCGGCCACCTGGCCCAAGGGCGGGGCCGGCCCGGGCGCGCAGGTCTACGCCGAGGTGCGCGCAGCGCTGGATCGGCGCCCGCTGGCGCTCGCCATGAACGTGTATTGCCAGGAGATCGCGGAGCCGGCCACCATGGAGTTGGCGCTCGAGCCCTGCGACGCCCTGCCCCAGCTCGATGGCCTGGCCGGCCGGGTGGACCTGATGGAAGAGACCCGCCGCCGGTACGTGCAGGAGCTGGCCCGCCAGGCCGCGGCCGGCGACCGGGTGCACCTCTTTTTCGATACGGCCGGCGCGCGGGATCGGTTCTTCCAGGCCTACGAAAAGGATTGCCCGGCCGGCGGCGTGAACTGCCATGTGGGTGGGATTTCCTGCGGGTTGATCTATCCGCCCGGCCGCCTGCGCATCGTGGCGGAGAGCGATCTTTACGGGTTTCGCAAGCAGCGGCGGCCGGCCAGTCGCGCCAAGGCCCGGGGGGTGGACGCGCAGGACCTGGCGCCGCTCACCGGCTGGGGCGACCTGCAGCCCGGCGACCTGGTCGTCCACGCCAGCCATGGCATTGGAAAATACCTTGGGCTGTACGAGATGGAGTTCAATGGCCAGAAGCAGGAAGTGCTGGCCATCGAGTACGCCGAGGGCGCGCGGCTTTTCGTGCCGGCCGCGCAGGTCCATCTGCTCAGCCGCTACGTGGGCCTGGGGCGGATCCGGCCGGACCTGCACGAGCTGGGCGGCGGCCGCTGGCAGCGCCAGAAAGCCGCCGCGGAAAAAGCCGTGCAGGACCTGGCCGCCAAGCTGCTGGAAACCCAGGCGGCGCGCGACACCCTCGGCGGCCACGCGTTTGCGGCCGATACCCACTGGCAGCATGAGTTCGAGGCCGCCTTCCCTTACGAGGAGACCACGGACCAGCTCGCGGCGATCGCGGCGGTCAAGACCGACATGGAGCAGGCCCGGCCCATGGACCGGCTGATCTGCGGCGACGTGGGCTACGGCAAGACCGAGGTGGCCATGCGGGCCGCGTTCAAGGCGGTGATGGACGGCCGCCAGGTCGCGGTGCTGGTGCCCACCACCGTGCTGGCGCAGCAGCATCTGTATACGTTCCGCGAGCGCATGTCGGCGTTCCCGGTGCGCGTCGAAATGCTCAGCCGCTTCCGCACCCCCGCCGAACAGCAGGCCGTGGTGCACGAGCTCAAGGCCGGGTCCGTGGACGTGGTCATCGGCACGCATCGCCTGGTGCAGCCGGACGTGGCATTCAAAAACCTGGGGCTGGTGATCATCGACGAGGAGCAACGGTTCGGCGTGGCCCACAAGGAGCGGCTCAAGGAACTGCGCCAGCTGGTGGACGTGCTGACGCTCACCGCCACGCCCATCCCGCGTACCCTGTACCTCAGCCTGACCGGCGCGCGCGACCTGAGCACCATCCAGACCGCGCCGCGCGAGCGCCTGCCCATTGAAACCATCGTGGCCGAGTTCAAGGAGGATACCATCCGCCAGGCGATCCTCTTTGAGCTGAGCCGCGAAGGCCAGGTCTTTTTCCTGCATAACCGGGTGAAAACCATCCACGCCATGGAAGAAAAGATCAAGCAGCTCGTGCCCGAGGCGCGGATTGCCGTGGCCCACGGCCAGATGGGCGAGCGCGAGCTGGCCGACGTGATGACGCAGTTTGTCCGCGGCCAGAGCGACGTGCTGCTGTGCACCACGATCATCGAGAGCGGCGTGGATATCCCCAACGTCAACACCATCATCATTGACCGCGCGGATCGTTTCGGCCTGGCGGACCTGTACCAGCTGCGCGGCCGCGTGGGCCGCTACAAGCACAAGGCCTACGCCTACCTGCTGTTGCCGCGTCATGGCCGCCTGTTCGACACCGCCCGCCAGCGCATCCAGGCCATCCGGCGCCACTCGAGCCTCGGCGCGGGGTTCAAGCTGGCCTTGCGCGACCTGGAGATCCGCGGCGCCGGCAACCTGCTGGGCGCCGCGCAGAGCGGCCATATCGCGGCCATCGGGTTCGACCTCTACTGCCAGCTTCTGCGGCGCACCGTGGCCCAGAAAAAAGGCGAAGAGGTGCCGCCGCTGATCCAAGTGGAGATGCACCTGGATTTCATCGACCTTTCGCCGCGCCCCCCCTGCCACGAAGGCTCGGCCTGCCTGCCGTACGACTTCATGGAGGACGAAAACCTGCGCCTGGCCGCCTACCGCCGTTTGGCCGGGCTGATCAACGAGGCGGAAGTGGACGCGTTGGAGCGGGAGTTCCGCGATCGCTACGGATCCCTGCCCGCGCCCGTGCTGCGCCTGCTGGACCTGGCACGGGTGCGGCTCGCGGCGGCGGCGCGCGGCGTGACCAAGGTGGAGACGGCCGACGGCAAGCTCGTGCTGACCCGCGACCGGGATTACATCATGATCGGCCACCGGTTCCCGCGGCTCAAGAGCCGCACCGCAGCCGAGCGCCTGCGCGAGATCCTCCGCTTCATCAAGTCCTGCTGACTCGGCGCGGGCCCGAAAAAACCACCATGGTTGCGCTTGCGCGGCGCGCGGGCTTCTGCTAAAGAATGGCGCCCAATGCAACTGAAACGCGAGGAGTGCTATGAACAAAACATATAATATTGCCGTGCTTCCCGGAGACGGCACCGGGCCCGAAGTGATCCGCGAGGCGGTCAAGGTGCTGAACGCCGCCGCGCCCAAGTACGGGTTCAAGCTTAACCCGGTGACCTTTGATTGGGGCGGCGACCGCTTCCTGCGCACCGGCGAGGTCCTGCCGGAGTCGGCCGTGCCGGAACTCCGCAAGTTCGACGCCATACTTCTCGGCGCCATCGGACACCCGCAGGTCAAGCCCGGCATCCTGGAGAAAGGCATCCTGCTGCGCCTGCGCTTCGAACTGGACCAGTACATCAACCTGCGGCCGGTCAAGCTGTACCCCGGCGTGGAAACCCCGCTCAAGGACAAGGGGCCGGCAGACATCGATTACGTGGTGATCCGCGAGAATACCGGCGACGTGTATACTGGCGCCGGCGGCACCAGCATGAAAGGCACCCCGCACGAGGTGGCCGTGCAGAGCATGATCTACAACCGGTTCCAGGTGGACCGCTGCCTGCGCTACGCCTTTGAGTACACCCGCCAGCGCAAGAAGAAAAACACCCTGGCCCTGTGCGGCAAAACCAACGTGCTGACCTTTGTGTACGACCTGTGGGAACGCGCGTTCCACGAAATGGGCACGGCCGAGTTCCCGGACATCAAGCGCGAGTATTACCACGTGGATGCCACGTGCATGTGGATGGTCAAGAACCCCGAGTGGTTTGATGTGATCGTGACCGGTAACATGTTCGGCGACATCATCACGGATCTCGGCGCCATCACCCAGGGCGGCATGGGCATCGCCGCCGGCGGCAACATCAATCCCCAGGGCGTGAGCATGTTCGAGCCGATCGGCGGGTCCGCGCCAAAGTACACGGGCCAGAACGTCATCAACCCGCTGGCCGCCATCTGCGCGGGCGGCATGATGCTGCAGACCCTCGGCGAACCCCAGGCCGCGGCCGCCATCGAGGCCGCCGTCATGGACGTCACCGCCCACAAGCTGAAAAGCCTGGCCGCCGGGAAAATGGGCTATGGCACCACCGCGGTGGGCGATTTGATCGCCGGCAAGGTTGCCGGCTGAGCAGCCACAATAAGAACACTTGGGAGAAATATGAAAAAATATAATGTGTGCGTGGTCGGGATCGGCGCGGTGGGCACGGAAATGGTGCGCTTGCTCAAGAAACGTAATTTCCCCGTGAACTCCATGACCATCCTGGCGCGCAGCGAGCGCACCGAGGTCATCGACGGCGATTCGTACCCGGTCAAGGTGGCCCAACCCGATGCGTTCAAGGGCATGGATTTCGCCTTTTTCGCCGGCACCGAGGGCGCCAAGGGCGCCTCGCAAACCTTGGGATGGGAGGCCGTCAAGCACGGGTGCGTGGTGATCGACAACGGCGATGATTTTCGCATGGACCCGCGCGTGCCGCTGGTCATTCCCGAAATCAATCCCGAGGCCTTGAAAGGCCACCCGGGGCTCATCGCCAATCCCAACTGCAGCACCATCATTGCGCTGATGCCCCTGGCGCCGCTGCACCGCGCGGCAAAGATCACGCGCATCGTGGCCAGCACTTACCAAGCCGTGTCCGGAACCGGCGCCCCCGCGGTGCGGGAACTGGAGGGCCAGGTCCGGGCCTGGGCCGCCGGCCAACCGCTGCCGCGCGAGGTGTACCCGCACCAGATCGCCTTCAACGTCCTGCCGGCGGTTGGCTCGTTCAAGGATGACTCTGGCGAGAGCACCGAAGAGATCAAGATGCGCAAGGAAACCCACAAAATCCTTGGCGATCCCAAGATCCGCGTGGGCAACACCTGCGTGCGTGTGCCGGTCGTCAATGGCCACAGTATCGCCATCAACGTGGAATTTGAGCGCCCGCTGGGCGCAGACCAGGCGCGGGCCCTGCTCGCCAAGGCGGCCGGCGTGCAGTTGGTCGATGACCCCAAGAACGCGGTCTATCCCATGCCCATCAATGCCTCGGGCAAGTATGATGTTCAGGTCGGCCGCATCCGCAAGGATCAGAGCGTTGACAATGGCTTGGTGCTTTGGTGTTCGGGCGATAATATCTGGAAAGGCGCAGCCCAGAACGCCATCCAAATCGCCGAAGCATTGATCTAGATCAAGCGTGGTCGAGGCGGTTGACCTGGCGCTCGAGCGCGTCGAGCCGATCCAGCAGATCCAGGATCAGGCCCATGGAAGACAGGCTGATGCCCAGGTGCTCGTGCAGCCTGACGATCCGACAGACCCGTTCAAAAATAGCGGCGTCAAAACAAGGATCCTGTTCGTTGCCGCACGGAACAATCAAGTCTTCCGCCAGCATTTCCATAACCACGGTCCTGGTGGTTCCTGCGCAGTAGGCCAGTTCCGCCAAGCTGACCACCTGACCCGATGGCGCCGTGTCCATGCGGACATCCGTTGAGCAACGATCTGGGCTCTTGTTCTCCATGGCCTTTCTCCGCGTCATCGGGGCTTGAACGGCGAGACTTGTGCCAGCTCCTCGAACAGCTGCCGCTCCCTGGCGGTCAGCGTTTTGGGAACCGCCACCCGGATGTTGACCAGCAGATCCCCGGACTTGTGGTGGCCCCGGCCCGGCAATCCCAGGCCGTTCAGGCGCAGCTGCGCTCCGCTTTGGGTGCCCGGCGGGATGGCCAGGGAGACCTTCTGGCCGTTCAGCAGGGGCATTGGCAGCTTGGCGCCCAGCGCCGCCTCCCATGGCGTTACCGGCAAATCAGTTTCCAGGTCGCGATCCTTGAGGCGGAAGCGGTCGTGGGGCAAGGCCTTTACACGCAAATACAAGTCGCCGCTGGGGCCGCCGCCCGCGCCCGCGCCGCCGTGGCCGGCGAGGCGGACCCGCGCGCCATCCTGGGTGCCCGGCGGGATGTGCACGTTGATCTGCTTGGTTTTTCTCCGGACCTGGCCGTGCGGATCAATCTCCGCGCCTTCCATGGCCACGCCCTTCCTGGCGCCGGCCACGAGATCCTCCAACGGAACTTCCAATTCCGCCTCGTGATCCGCGCCCCGCCCGCGTCCGAAACTCCGCCCGCGTGGTTCATGGACGCCGGCATTGCCAAACAGCGACGAAAAGAAATCGCTGAATCCGCCAAGGTCGTCGGGCGAGAAATCGGCCTGGCCGTGATCCGCGCGGAAATCCTGCGCGCCCGGACGATTCCACCCCGGGGGCGGGGTGAACTCCTGCCCGTTCTTCCAATTCATCCCGAGCTTGTCGTACTTCCCGCGCTTCTCGGGATCACCGATCACTTCGTAGGCTTCGGTGACTTCCTTGAATTTTTCTTCCGCATCCCTGGCCTTGTTGACATCCGGGTGGTATTTACGGGCCAGGCGGCGATACGCCTTGCGGATTTCGTCATCCGTTGCGCTGCGGGCAACGCCGAGGATCTCGTAATAATCCCGGTACTTCACGCTCATTTTTTAGCGTACAACGCCGCTGTCCGGACTGGCCGACGGAGCTTTTGGCGGACCTGGTCGCGGGTCATTTTTTTCACCTCAGCCTCGGGTGCGCCCAACTTGGTCAGTCTCCGTTTCTGGGTCAGCAGCCGCCGGCGCTTCTCCGACTCCGTTTTTTTCGGCCGGCGCGCAGGTTTCTTACGGTCTTTTCTTCTGAGATCCATGGCATGCTCCTATCTTTTTGACTAATCTGGCCTTGTTATGCCTATAATTGAATAATTTAGTTAACGAAATTAAAAATGCAAGAACATTCCATGAATGAAACCAATCCGCAACGTGCCGGTCCCGTAGCGGATACTATTGCGGCCATAGCGACTGCGCCAGGCCGCGGCTGCATTTCGGTCGTACGCGTGAGCGGCCCGAACGCCTTGCCGATCGCTGACCATGTATTCCGCGGCAAGGGACGGATCCACCCCTCCGCAATTGCCACCAAGGGCCTGCTCCTGGGCCATCTTTATGATAGCCAGCGGAATAAAGTGATCGACGAGGTGGTGCTCCTGGTCATGCGGTCGCCGCACAGCTACACCACGGAAGATACGGTTGAAATCCAGGGGCATGGCGGCTCCGTGATGGCGCAGGCAATCCTTGAAACGGTCCTGAACGCCGGGGCAAGGATGGCGGAGCCGGGCGAGTTTACCAAGCGGGCCTTTCTCAACGGGCGCATTGATCTGACCCAAGCCGAGGCCGTTGCAGATTTGGTCGTGGCGTCGTCCGGCCGCGCGGCCGCCGTCGCCATCGAGCAGCTTGAAGGAACGCTGGGCGCCAAATGCAACGCGATCTACGACCAACTACTGAATCTTTCCAGTGATGTTGAAGCCACCCTGGATTTCGAGGAGGACACCCTGCCGCCCTTGGTGCGCAGGGATCTGGAAGCGGCCATGCAAAAGCCGCTCGCCGATATCCGGGCGCTGATGGCGACTTGGCGCGAAGGAAAAATCCTGCGCGACGGGTTGCGGGTTGTTATTGCCGGGCAACCGAATGCAGGAAAATCATCACTGATGAATATTCTTCTTGGGTCCGAGCGATCCATTGTCCATCCAACGCCAGGCACAACCAGAGACGCGATCGAAGAAAGCATGGATCTCAACGGCTATCTTATTAGACTTATTGACACGGCCGGATTACGAGACTCAACCTGCGAGATCGAGAACAAGGGTATGGCCCTGTCGAGAAAAAATATCTCGACGGCCGATGTGGTGCTGTATGTTGTCGATGGTTCAGACAGTTGCACTGCACAATGCGTTGATATGCAACGTGTTGGCGAAATGCAACCAATTGTTGTTGTCAATAAAATGGATCTTGGAATAAACATTGATCTCAATTGTTTTTCTGGGTTAGAACGCGCGACGACCTGTCTTTTGCGTGGCGACGGCGTGGAAGATATCAAAAGGTTGTTAACAGCCAGGATTGAGGTGTTGTCAAATACAGATCATACAGGCCATGCAACGATCTCTGAGCGCCATCTGGATTTGCTTAAGAAGGCAGAAAAAGGTATGTCAGAGGCCATCGGAATCCTGACGTCCGGCAGCGATAAAGACATCGTTCTGGCGGCAAGAAATCTTCGAGACGCTGCGGAACGCATGGGGTCCATAACCGGAAAAGTGTACACCGATGACTTGCTGAACAGCATTTTTTCAAAATTCTGCATAGGTAAATAGGATCCTTGTGCAACGGAAATTTGATGTTGTAGTTGTTGGTGGTGGCCACGCGGGATGTGAGGCCGTCCTTGCTTGTGCGAGACTCGGCCTTGATTCTGCCCTTGTGACCATCAGAAAGAACACGATTGGAAGAATGTCGTGCAATCCTTCGATCGGAGGGATTGCAAAATCCCACATGGTCTTTGAGATTGATGCGCTGGGTGGAGAGATGGCTGTCAACGCAGACTACACGGCAATACAATTCAGGACCCTGAACACCAGCAAAGGTCCGGCGGTTCAAGCTAACCGGCTGCAGTGCGACAAGGATCGCTATCCGTCTAGGATGTGCGCCGTTTTAGAGGGCACAAAAAAGCTTGAAATCATTGAGGGATTGACCACGTCGCTGTTTTTTGATGGCGGATCTCTCGCCGGCGTGGTTCTCAAAGATGGTTCAACAATTAGGTCAAAAGCCGTTATACTGACCCCTGGAACTTTTCTAAGGGGAACCATTCATATTGGATTTAAAAGTATTCCTGCCGGTCGATTTAATGAAGATCCGGCGACCGAGTTGGGGATTGATCTAGAGAAGATCGGGTTCAAGATGGCCCGGCTGAAGACAGGAACACCTCCAAGGCTGCATAAAGACAGCCTGAACTATTCCGCCATGGCGTGCCAACCAGGAGATGTTCCGCCTCCGTTCTTGTCGCGGCGTGCGAGGAAAGAATGGGAAATGTTCCACGTGGAACATCGATCAAGAACCGCCGATCGTTGCAATGACAATGTGGCATCTCAACCATCCGATCTTCGCCTTCGTCCATGGAATCCTGGCGAAAATCAGGTTCCTTGCCATTTAACTCACACCAACGAGAAAACATTCTCCATAATCCATGACAACCTCAGCAAAAGCGCGCTCTACGGCGGGAAAATATACGGCACCGGCGTTCGATACTGCCCGTCGATCGAGGATAAAATAGTAAAATTTCCACAACGCACATCGCACCATGTGTTCATCGAGCCAGAAGGCAGGCTATCCGATCGAATCTATCCCAATGGCACTTCCAACAGCCTGCCAGAGGATGTTCAAGAGTTAATGATTCATTCGATCCAAGGTCTTGAAAATGCAGTTATTATCAGGCCTGGATACGCCATAGAATATGATTTCGTTGATCCAACGCAGCTTTTTCACTCTCTTGAAACAAAAAAGATCGAGAATCTGTTCCTCGCTGGTCAAATCAATGGAACTACAGGCTACGAGGAGGCCGCTGCGCAGGGATTGGTTGCCGGAATAAATGCCGCCATGAAAATCCAAGGGCGCAACCCGCTGATTCTTCGCCGTGACGAGGCGTATATCGGCGTCATGATAGATGACCTCATTACCAAGGGAACCGAAGAGCCTTACCGAATGTTTACTTCCAGAGCCGAATACAGGTTGCTTATGCGCCAGCATAATGCGGCCGCACGATTAATTGAGCATGCCGCAAGGATCGAGTTGGTTGGACGCGATGATTTGTCCATGATGCGGCGGGAAGAAGCCGTCATCGTGGCAGAAATCAACCGAATGAAAAGCGAGTTCCAGCAGGGCGTTTCCTTGGATCAATATCTCAGACGACCGGAGGTTTCATATATAAACATACCCGGATCTAACCAGGCACTCGATGCGTCCATGATTGGCGAAATCGAGGCCAGAGTTAAGTATGCAGGATATATTGCCAACGATCTTGAGCGAATTTCTAAGTCAAGGCAGCTTGAAGACCAGGCCATGCCGCCAGATATCGACTACCATATGATCGCGCCATTAAGAATTGAGGCGCGTGAAAAATTATCGAAAATACGTCCAAGGAACTTGGGCCAGGCTGCAAGAATCTCTGGCGTAACGCCATCCGACGTCACGGTCTTGTCTATTTGGATTAAAAGTAGTTACAAACCATGACGATTTCGTTCAGCGCGATTATTCTAGCGGCTGGCGAAAGTCGACGTATGGGCCAGCCAAAAATGCTGCTCCGGCTGGGTTCGGTTCCTGTAATACATAGAGTTAACAGCATATTCAGGACCGCAGGAATAGCACAGAGGATCATCGTTGCCGGTCAACTCGAAAGCGAAATCCGCGTTGCAGTTGACGATCCATCTGCGCTGATTGTCAGAAATCCAAAGCCAGCGCTTGGCATGTACTCTTCTGTTCTTTGTGGGTTGGCTGCGCTTCAAGAATCGTCTGGCGGGGTGTTCATTCATCCTGGAGATGTTCCCCTCGTATCTCAATGCCTGATTGCCGGCATGCTTGATTTTTTCATCAAACACAAGCCCACCATTCTCATCCCTAGATGTCAATTGAAATCAGGTCATCCAGTGCTGTTGGATGCGTCCATGGTTCGGGTGTTGCGCCAGCATGATGGCGCGGATGGATTGAGAGGGATCCTTGGATGCTACGAAAAAGAAACGGCGTACTTTGACAGCGATGAGTCTGGGTTATTGCTCGACATGGACAATCTGTCTGATTATTACAATATATTGCATCGTGTTTGAGTGTAACGTGTTGGGCGTGCGTCATTGTCTTGATTCGTTGTGCTAAGCCGCCTGGATATCTTCGCGAACTGCTCAAGGGCCGTCTCAAGGTCAGACCTCCTGATCTCGACGATCACCTGCAGAGGACGGGCGCCATGGCAAGGAAGCGGTAT
>CAZAYP010000047.1:0-16094 GCA_964489425.1 uncultured Verrucomicrobiota bacterium
TCTTCATCGCCGGAATCGTCTACATCCTCTTCGACGTCGTCCTCGGCGTCGGCGTCCTCGTCTTCGCCTTCGTCCTCGGATTCTTCCGCTTCAGCGTCTTCGTCGCCGGAGTCGTCTACATCCTCTTCGACGTCGTCCTCGGCGTCGGCGTCCTCGTCTTCGCCTTCGTCCTCGGATTCTTCCGCTTCAGCGTCTTCGTCGCCGGAGTCGTCTGCATCTTCTTCGACCTCTGCCTCTGCCTCTGCCTCAGCGTCGGCGTCCTCGTTGTCGTAAATATAAAGGTTGCTGTCTTCGTCGGGATGTTCTGTTTCCCAGGTTTCGATCACTTCGTTTTGATCGAACGACTCCATGGCTTCCCAGTTATTCGCCTCGGAGTATTCCACGTATTCGTTGTATTGCACGGGCGGCGTGTCGTTATACTCGACGGTGATCGTTTCCCACAGCGGAACTACGACGTTCACATAGTCCTCGACCTTGTAGGGGTTGATGACGAAATCCACGCCCCGGCCATCGTCGGTTACCGGGTTGTCGTCGTCGAACCACGTGTCTTGCGGATTTTCGATGGGCGTTTCCGGAACAAAGACCCAGGAGTCGCCATTGTTGAACTTCGGGTTGATCAAGTAGTTGTAAGGCATGTAGCAGTAGCCCTTGTCGCCCCACTTGTCGCCCCAGGAGTTGCGGACAATAAACACTTCCTCCTTGTCCGAGTATCCAACGGCGCACATCGAGTGCCCGCCGTGGGAGGACCGGCCCAGGTCTTCCGGGCTCGGCATGGGCACCACGCCGCCCCGCGCGTTGCACTGGTCGAAGGAGTCAAACAACAGGCACCCGAAGACCACCGGGTATCCCGAAGCCAGCGCCTGTTTCCACGCCTCGAGTTCCATCGGGACCCGCTCCATCTCCGTGATCTTGACCTCGCCGGCTTCCTCGTAGGCTTCCCGGTTGGGGGTAGTGAAGAGCAGCGCTTTGCTGAACGGCCAGCGCTCCTCGTTGCAGGCGCCAAACTCCTTGAGCCCTTCCATGGCCAGTTGGATGACGCAGCCGGCGTCCTTGTCTTCGTCGCCATTGCGCCAGCGGGCGTTGTAATAAACAAACATGCGGCTGACGTCATAGTCCTGTTGCGTGGCTTGTTTGACCCAATACTCAAAGGAGCCGGCCACGGCGTTGGCCACACAGGACATGGTCGCGCCCTGGTCCTCGATCGGGGTCATTTTGCTGCGCAGGTCAACCTTGCCCGGAAGCGAAGCATTGGCGATCTCGGGGGCCGCGGCAAACGTTTTGGCGTCCGGCGCGGCTTTCATCGCCACGTAACCCTCGGCGACGTGCGTTCTCCCGGCTTTGTCAACCGACTTGATGGCGCCGGTCTCTGCCGCGGCGCGGCCGGCGGTCGCACAGACGAGCACGAGCGCAAGGATTATGTTTGCGATGGATGACAGTCTTTTCATGTATTCTCCTTTGGGTGTGCCGGATCGCCAAGCCGGTCGGTCAATCCAACCTTACTGACGCCGCGCGCGGAACGTAAAATATCTGCCCTCGAAATGCAACCGGTTTTGCGTAATCTTGCGCGTATTGCTGCATGCATGGACGTCGTCGCCGGCCACGCGGCACGAAAACTCCAACAAATGCGTTGTGGGCAATCACAACCCGCACTATCATCACGGCCACCGGGAAACGCGCGGCCGGGATGCGCTGCTTCAATCCGGGCGTAAAACGCAAAGTGGGAGAAAGCTGATGAACAAAGGTGCGGGGTGGGCTTCGTTGATCATTGTTTTGGCGGCGTCAGCGGCACAAGCCGCCTGGAGTACCAACCCGGCGGCGAACACCCTTGTGTTCAGCAACGCGGCGACCACGCTGGCTGATTTGAGCGTGGTGGCTGACCCCAGCGGCGGCGCCTACCTGGTTTGGGATGCCTATTTTTCCAGCTTGGGCACGCGGCGTGTCCAGGTCCAGCGCCTCGATGCCCTGGGGCAGTTGGCCTGGCCCGCACCCATCGGCGTAACCATCGCCACCAACCAGCAAACCCTGCCGGTCGCCTGCCGTGCCGATAACGGGGACCTGCTGGTGGGGTGGCGGGAAGAGATCAAAAAGACGCCGTCCAAGTATCCCTTGTACATCCAGCGGATCACGCCGCAGGGAACCCGCGCCAGCGACCGTGGCCTGGCCTTGACCAGCACGAACTGGAACGGCGCCACCCTGCGGCTGGTCTCGGACGGCGCCAACGGGGTGCTGGCCGCGTGGCGCGACGGCCGGACGTCGCCGGATCTCTACGACGTCTACGCGCAGCGCGTCGGCGCCAGCGGTACCGTGATGTGGAACCCGTTCAGCTACGGCGTGCCCGTGGCCACCAATTCCACCAACCAGTATGTCGCCATCGTGTCCGATGGGTCGGGCGGCGCGGTGCTGGCCTGGGAGCGCCGGGTGGGCGGAACCGATTACGATATCTATGCGCAGCGGGTCCAATCCAACGGCGTCGTGCTGTGGACCGCCGGCGGAAACCCCGTCTGCGTCCTGTCCAATTACCAGGGCGAAACCGTGCTGGCGCCGGACGGGATGCATGGCGTCTACCTGGCGTGGCATGACGCCCGGACCCCCAGCCGGGCCTACGATGTCTACGCCCAGCACCTCAACAGCCAGGGCAGCCGGACCTGGTCCTACAACGGCATCGGGATCTGGACGAACGCGCTGAACAGCAACTCGCCCCAGATCATTCCCGATGGCGCGACCGGCGCCGTGATCTCCGCGGAGGTCTGGAACGAGGGGTTTTCCGACTGTGATCTCATCGCCCAGCGGATCAACCTGGGCGGCGGCAAGCTGTGGGGCAATGACGGCAGCAACGTGGCGTTCGTGGCAGACCACCAGTGGCCGCACACCTTGTTCGCCGATGGCGCGGGCGGGGCCATGGTGGCCTGGCTCGACAACCGTGGCGGAACCTACCGGCAGTTTGTCCAGCACCTGGATGCCCGCGGCCTGGAGCTGTGGCAGGTCAACGGCGTGCTGGCCGGGGCCGCGATCGAGGATTATGCCCCGGCCGGGGCGCCGGGCAAACAGGGCGGCGCGATCCTGGGCTGGCTGTACGGCCCCAGCCAGGTCCGCGCCCAGCGGGTCAACGCCAATGGCGTTCTGGGCGGCCCGCTCGTCAGCCTGGACGGCCTGCCGCTGTTGCTGTTGGAATAGCGCGGCCATGACGATCGTTTGCGTGGGCCTTGGCCCGCTTCAAGGCGGTGGGGCGGTTGAGCCGGGCCAACAAAACGCTTGGCGCAGGCGTGTCTTTTGGTTATACGCAAACACGTTGAGAGACAGGCAGGATGGGATTAACCGGCGGCACTGAAAACGCGAAAGGATAAAATATGAGTCTGAGAGCAATGAAAAAAACCATCCGGGACGTCCCCGACTTCCCGAAGCCCGGCATCATCTTCAAGGACATCACGCCGGTATTGGCGGACCCCAAGCTGTTCAAGGAAATCACCAACCTGTTTGCCCGGCGCTACAAGGGCCAGGCCATCAGCAAGATCGCGGCCGTGGATGCCCGCGGCTTCATCTTCGGCGCCGCCCTGGCCTACAAAATGGGCCTTGGCTTTGTCCCCATCCGCAAGAAGGGCAAGCTGCCCTACCAGTGCATCGAGGAGTCGTACCAGTTGGAATACGGCTCGGCCACGCTCTGCCTGCACGTGGATGCCTTGAAGCCCGGCGAAAAAGTGGTCCTGATCGATGACCTGCTCGCCACCGGCGGCACGGCGTTGGCCTGCGCCAACATGATCCGCAAGCTGGGCGCCGACCTGGTGGAAGTGGCTTTCGTGATCGAGCTGGCCTTCCTCAAGGGCCGCGAGAAGCTCAAGGATTTCCCGGTGTTCGCGCCGATCGTTTTTTGATCAAGGGAGGAACGCAGCATGAAGAAATATACCTGCAACGTGTGCGGTTACGTGTACGACCCGGCCAAGGGCGACCCCGCCAATGGCGTCCAGCCCGGCACCGCCTTCGAAGCCATCCCCGAGGATTGGGTGTGCCCGGAATGCGGCGTGGGTAAGTCGGAATTTTCTCCGATGTGACCCCGCCCCCGCGGTGACGCGGGTGCAGTTTCCATGAGCAACAACGCGCCGGCGGAGCAGCGGTTCAGCGGGCTGGCCCTGAGCAGCGGCTGGGCGGCGGCCCGGGTGTGCCTGTTCAACGAGAACCGGCACAACCTCCTGCCGGACGCCGGAACCGGCGTGCCCCCGCGCGAGACGGCCGCGGAAATCCTGCGTTTCGAGCAAGGCCTGGCCCTGGCCGGCGAGCGGGTCGCGGCGGTGCGCGCCGATGTGCTCCAGCGCCTGGGCAAGGCCGAGGCGGAGATCTTCACCGCCCAGAAAATGATCCTCGACGATCCGGAGATTCACGCGCGCATCAAGACCTTGATCCGCGAGCGCGCCTGGCGCTCGGAGTCCGCCGTGCGCCAGGTGCTCGACGAGTATGAGAAACGCCTGCTGGAACTGGACGATGAGTACATCCGCGAGCGCGCCACGGACATCGGCGAGGTCAAGCGCCGCCTGCTGGACGCCCTGGCCAACCTCGCGCCCGGGCTGCAGTGCGCCGGGGCCGAGCATTGCCAGCGCGGCCGCCACCGGATCCTGGTGGCCTCGGAGCTGACCCCGGCCCTGATCGTCGAGGTGGATGCCCAGAACGTGCGCGGGTTCATCGCCGAGCGCGGCGGCCCCAACGCCCATGCGGCGATCCTCGCCCGGGCCCTGGGCGTGCCGGCGGTGAGCGGCATCCCCAACATCCACAACCTGGTGCAGTGCGGGGACGAAATCGTGGTCGATGGCGATCGCGGCGAAGTGGTGCTCCACCCGCAGGCGGCCACCCTGGAAATGGCCCGCATCCGCCATGACGACGAGCCGGGCGCCGAACCCATTGTGCCGCCCGTGCCCCACCTGCGGGTCATGGCCAACATCAGCGTGGCCCGGCATGCCGCGGGCGTGGTGCGGGCGCAGGCGGACGGCATCGGCCTGTATCGCACGGAGTTTGAGTTCCTGCTGGCCGGCCGCGAACTCGACGAGGCGGAGCAGTTCGCGCGTTACCGCCAGGTGCTCGAAACCCTGGCCGGCAAGCCGGTGACGTTCCGCCTGCTGGATTTGGGCGGCGACAAGACGATCGCCCGCCCGCCCGCGGCGCCCGAGCGCAACCCGGCGCTGGGCTGGCGCGGCGCGCGCCTGCTGCTGGGCACGCCGGACCTGCTGCGCGCCCAGGCGCGCGCCCTGGCGCGGGTCGCCGACCTGGCGCCCATCCGCATCCTGTACCCCATGATCACGGACGTGGACCAGTTTCTCCGCCTCAAGGCCCTGGTGCTGGAAGCGCTGGGCGCGGCCGCCCCGCGGGTGGAGCACGGCGTGATGCTGGAAGTGCCGTCGGCCTGCTGGCAGGCGCGCGAGGTGCTGGCCGCGGCCGATTTCGCCAGCGTGGGCACCAACGACCTGCTCCAGTTCCTGGTCGCCGTGGACCGGGACAACGAGAAAGTCGCCGGCGATTACCGGCCGGATCATCCCGTGCTCTGGTCGGTGCTCGCGCACCTGGCGGACGCCGCCCGCGATGCCCGCCGGCCGATCGCGGTCTGTGGCGAGGTGGCCGGCGACCCGCGCTGGGTGCCGCGCCTCATGGACCTGGGTTTTGATACGCTCAGCGTGAGCGCCCGCCGCATCCCGGCGGTCCGGACCGCTGCGCTGGCGTATCGCAAAGGACAAAACACATGAAGATTATCGTGGTGGGCGCGGGTCACGCCGGCGTGGAGGCCGCCCGCGTGGCGCGCGCCGCGGGCGCCGACGTAACCCTGTATTCCGCGGAGTCGGGCTGGCCGTACTACCGCCCGCGCCTGATCGCCCTGGCCATGGGGCAGACCGGCCCGGCGGATATTCTCATGAAAACGCCCGAGTGGTATGCCGGGCAGGGGATCACCCTGCACGTCAACGCGCCCGTGACCCGGCTGGATCCCGCCGCCATGACCGTAACCTCGGCCGGCGGCACGGAGTCCGGCGATGCGGTGATCCTGGCCTATGGCGCCGGGCCGTTTCTCCCGCCTTTTGCCAAAGATCCGCCGCCCGGCGTGTTCCCGCTGTGGACCGAGGCGCACGCCCTGGCCATCCGCTCGCGGCTGCAGCCCGGGTTGCGCCTGGTCATCATCGGCGGCGGCGTCCTCGGGATCGAGGCCGCGGTGCGCGCGGTGGATGCGCAGCTGCAAGTCACGGTCATTGAAAAAATGCAGCGCCTGCTGCCCGGTCAGTTCGGGGAGGAGGCGTCCGCGCTGCTGGCCCGCGCGTTGGCGGCGCGAAAAATCGATGTGCGCTGCGGGTGCGGGGTGACGGCCCTGGCGGCCGACGCGGCCGGGGGCGTGCGGCTGGACCTGGATGACGATCAGCACCTGGTGGCGGACCTGGTGGTGGTGTCCATCGGCGCGCGGCGCGATGTCGGCCTGGCCGCGGCCGCCGGGCTCAAGACCGACCAGGGGATTGTCGTGGATGAGCATCTGCGCGCGTCCGCGCCCAGGGTATGGGCCGCGGGCGATATCATCGAGCTTGCCGGCGTGCGCCGCTGCTCGGCCCTGGACGCCACCCAGCAGGGCCGGCTGGCGGCCGAGAACTGCCTCGCGGACCTGGCCGGGAAACCGCTGCAGAAATATCATGCCGCGCCCGCCGCCATGCACCTGAAGTATAACGATTTCGAGATCCACGCCGTGGGCCAGGCCCCGGACACCGTGATCCGCACCGAGCCGGCCCCCGGCGCCCTGCAAAACTTTGTCGTGCGCAACGGGCTGCTGATTGGCGCCCAGATGGTCGGTACGGGCCGGGACTTCGTAAAGCTGGAAAAGAACCTCGGCCGGCCATACCCTCCAGCCGCATGATCTTCCTAATCCCCATCGCGGTCGTGGTGGCGCTGCTGGCGGCCTGGCTGGCGCTGACGTTCAACGCTTTTGTCAGGAGCCGGAACATCACCCGCGAGGCGTGGAGCGGCATCGACGTGCAGCTCAAGCGCCGGCACGACCTGGTGCCCGCCCTGGCCGAGGTGGTTGGCGCCTACGCCGCCCACGAGAAGCAGGTCCAGGAAGAATGCGCCCGGATCCGCGCCGGCGTGGCCACGGTCGATGAGCCCCGGCAGGTGTCCGGGCTGCGACGCCTGCTGGCGATTGCCGAGCAGTACCCGAACCTCAAGGCCGACCAGCGGTTCGGCGACCTGCACCGCAGCCTGGTGCAGGTGGAGGACGAGCTGCAATTGGCCCGGCGCTACTACAACGGTGCGGTGCGCGATTACAACACGCGCCTGGAGTCATTCCCCAACCTGCTGCTGGCCCCGTGGTTCGGGTTCAAGCCCGCGGCGTTTTTCCAGGTGGACTACGCCACCGAGCGCCAGGCGCCGGACCTGGATTTTGGCGGCCGAGGGGGCGCCTGATGCGGTTAGCCGCCCGCTGTCTTTGTGCCGTGGGGTTGTGGCTGGCAAGCCTGGCGTTGGCCGCGCCAGCCGAAGAGCGCATCCTGTCGTTCCACGCGGACGTTGCGGTGCGCGAGACCGGCGTGCTGGACGTGCGCGAAACCATCACCGTGACCGCGGAGGGCGTGGAGATCAAACGCGGCATTTACCGCGACTTCCCCACCCAGTACCCGCTGCCCTCCGGCTTGCGGCGCACCGTGGAATTCAACGTGGTGTCCGTCACCCGCGACGGGGAGCCGGAACCGTACCGCACCGAGGCGATCGCCAACGGCGTGCGCGTGTACGCCGGCCGGGCCGACTACCTGCTGCCGATCGGCACCTACACGTACGTGTTTGCGTACGAGGCCACGCGCCAGGTGGGCTTTTTTGCGGACCACGACGAGCTGTACTGGAACGTCACGGGCAATGATTGGGCGTTCCCGATCGCGGTGGCCACCTGCCGCGTGGTCCTGCCCGCGGCCGCGCGCGGCCGAGTCGGCAAGCTGGAGGCGTATACCGGGCCGGCCGGAACCAGGGGCGCCGACTTCACCGCCGGCCTGGACGCCGAGGGCTGGCCCTGGTTCCAGACTACCCGGCCGCTGGGTCCGCGCGAAGGCCTGACCATCGTGGTGCCCTGGCCCAAGGGCATCGTGGCCGCGCTCACGCCGGCAGAGCAGCGCCGGGCGCTGCTGCGCGACAATGTCGCCCTGGCCGCGGGCGTGGCCGGGGTGGCGGCGGTGCTGCTGTACTACCTGCTGGCGTGGGTGCTGGTCGGCCGCGACCCGGCGCGCGGCACGATTATCCCGCTGTTCCACCCGCCGGAAAACATGTCGCCGGCGCTGCTGCGCTACATTGCCCGCATGGGCTACGACCAGCGCACGTTCAGCGTGGCCCTGGTGAGCCTGGCGTCCAAGGGCGCCGTGACCCTGGAGGAGTCCGGCCGGGGCGTCTACACCGTGGTCAGCGGCGGCGGCGGAACCCGCCCGGACCCCCTGGCGGACGAGGAGTTTGTTTTGTTGCGCGAGCTGTTGCTGGGCCAGGGCCGCATCACGCTGGAATCGGGCGAGGCCCACCGCATCTCGACCACGTACAAGGCCGTGCGCCGCGAGGTGCGCGCCCGGGCCAGCGCGCGCTATTTCAAGACCCACCGCGCGTGGGCGATCCTGGGCCTGATCTTGAGCTTCGTGGTCCTGGTCAGCGTGATCGCCGGCAACCCGGGCGAGGGCTTGCCCATGCTGATCACCGCGCTCTGGGGCGGCGGGTTCGGCGTGGCGGTGCTCGCCATCCTGGGCCAGGCGCGCAGCGCGTGGCGGGCCTGGCGCCGGCAGCGGGGGTGTGCCACGCTGATCGCCGCCGTGATTGCGGGCTTTGTGGGCGCGTGTTTCCTGGCGGTGTGCCTGGCCGGCACGGGCGCCATGCTGGCCCAGATATCCCGGCTGTTCCTGGGGCTGCTGGCCGCGCTGTTCCTGGTCAACGTGCTGTTCCTTTACCTGCTCAAGGCGCCGACCCTGGCGGGCCGCAAGCTGATGGACCAGATTGAAGGATTCAAAATGTACCTGGGCCTCGCGGAAAAGGAGCGGCTGGAGGTGCTGCACCCGCCCGAGAAAACACCCGAGCTGTTCGAGCGCTACCTGCCCTACGCCATGGCATTGGACGTGGAGAACCGCTGGGCAGAGCAGTTCGCCGACGTGCTGGCCGCGGCCGGGCACAAGGACGGTTCGTACCGGCCGGCCTGGTACGCGGGAACGGCCTGGAGCGTGGCCGAGATCGGTCATGTGGCTTCGGCCCTGGGCAGCGGGCTGACCAGCGCCGTGGCCGCCGCGTCCAGCCCGCCGGGGTCGTCGTCCGGCGGCGGCGGCGGCGGGTCGTCCGGCGGCGGTGGGGGCGGTGGGGGCGGCGGCGGCTGGTGAGCCGCGGCGGCGCCGGTCATTTTTCCACGGGCACCACGATCCCGCGGATGATGACCTTCTGGCACACCACGAACACGAGGAACGTCGGCACCGCGGCCAGCAGCAGCGAGGCCATGATCACGCCCGGCCCGCTGCGCTGCTGCAACTGGTACAACCACGGCATGAGCGTCCACATGCGCTGGTCCTGGCAGATCAAGAGCGCCATCATGAAGTTGGAATAGGCCAGGGTGAACGCGTGCAGCGCGATCACCGCGAGGATCGGCTGGCTCAGGCTCATGGTGATGGTCCAGAACACCCGGAACTCGCCGGCGCCGTCGAGCGCGGCGCTGTCGTACAGGTCCTGCGGCAGCGAGTCGAAAAATCCCTTGAGCAGGAAGATGGAGTAACCGTTGGCCATGCCCGGCAACACCAGCGCCCAGAACGTGTTCAGCAGATCCAGCTTGCGCAGCATCAGGAACACCGGGATCTGCGTCACCATGGGCGGGAACGCCATGGTGAGCATCATGAACAGCAGCACCTTGTAGGCGGAGGGCGGCTTGTAGCGGCTCAGGGCGTAGGCGGCCAGCGGGTTGACGATCAGCGCCAGCAGGATGGCCAGCCCGCAGTAGACGGCCGTGTTGGCCAGCGCCCGGCCGTGCAGCAGGACGTAATCCAGCACCGCGATATAGTTGCGCCGCACGAATTCCCAGCGCCAGGCCCGGCGCGCGGGCAGAAATTGATCGTAAAACCATGCGGCTTGCGGCGGGCGGATCTCCGCCCAGTCCTGGTACCGGCTGCCCCAGTCGCGGTTCAACTCGTCGAGGCGGCCCCAGCGCTGGCGCAGGAAGTCGCGAAACCGGTAGTCCAGCCCGTCCAGCACGATCAGGTCCGCCGGCAGCAGGTAGTTGCGGCCCGTGGCCGGATCCTGCCATCCGGTGAGGAAGGTTTCCCAGTCGGCCCAGGCCATGCCCGGGGCGGCGTCCATGGTGTCGCAGGGCAGGGGAACGGCGGCATAATTTGTGAACGCGCCGTTCCATGCCCGGTTCAGCGCGTCAAGGTCGCCATACTTGGCGGCCAGGAACTCGCGGAACAGCGGGGTGGCCTGCGGGTCGGCGCGGATCCAGAAGAGGTTGAGAAGATGGCGCACAAAGTATTCCCAGTCGGCGGGCTCGGTGCCTGCGGCCGCGGCGGCTGGCGGTTGGCGCTGCGGCAGCCGCACGCGCGACCAGTCGGCGTGCGTGGTGTGGTGCAGGCGGTTGTAGGCGTGGATATCCCGGCCGACCTGGGGCATGGCGTAGGCGGCCTTGAAATAACCTTCCGGGCTGAAGTAGTAGCGGGCCGCCAACGGCTGCCGGGTTTTGAATTCCCGGAACGCGGCGTACAGCGGCGCCTGGCGCGGCCGGTTGATGCGCAGCAGGTAGTTTTCCGGCAGCACATAAAACGTGTTCCAATCAGGAAAATCCGATTCCAGCGCGCGGTTAAGCTCCGCCAGGTCGCCGGCGAACCGCCGGATCATTTCCTGCTTGAAGAGGCGGAGATCCAGGGCCTGGGTGCCGCGCGAAACCGGCGTGTACACATAGCCCAGCTCGTAAAAATAGAAGGGCAGGGCCGCGGCGCCGAGAAAGTTGGTCCAGGCCTGGAGCAGGCCGGCGGGTTCGGGCGGTGGCGGCGCCAGCAGGCGGAACGAGGTGGCCGCCGGATCCCACGTGGCCTGCAGCAGGAGGATGGATTCGTTGAAGTAGCTTTCCGCGGTTTTGCGGAACAGCGCCGTGTCGTCCGCCATGAACCGTGGGATCAGCGCGGCGTCCGCGGCATCCACGCCGCTCTTGGTGCTGCCCGCCACCATGTACACCAGGGGGTACACCATGGTGACCGCCCCGACGGTCAACACGGCGTACAAGGTCCAGGTCAGCGCCCGGACAGACAGGGCGCGCCGGCCGGTTTTGGCGATGAGAGGCATGCCGGGGTGGGTGCAGGCGCCAGGGGCTTTACGTTACCCGCACCCGGACATCACGGCCACCATGGATTCTGGGAAACACACGCTATTCATACGGCATCCTCCGTTGGCCAGGCCGGGGACCAGGTCCTTCGGCGGGCCAGAGGCGACCATAGGCCACCGGCCTTGCGCAGGCAAGTGATTTGCCGCGCGCACGGCGCCGGAATGAATGGAGAGATTCGGGGGGCAGTGGTATCAGAACTGGAAATAGATGAACGCGCGGTCTTCCCCATGGAAACCCAGCACCACGAGGAATGCCAGGCTTGCGATCAACGCGGCCCGCAGCCACCACGGCAACCGGCCCATGGCCTCTTCCAGCGAACTGTCCCTTAATGCAAAATGCAGGCCCAGCACGCCGAGGGTTACCACCGCCACCCATGCCACCTGGGCCGGGACCAGCACGGAGCCGGCCGCCCAGCCACGCGCCCCGGCCATGCCGGCCAGGATTTCCATGGCGCGTTCCAAGGTGTGGGCCCGGAAAAAAACCCACGCCACGCATACCAGCCCATACGTCAGCAGCGCCAACGCCACCCGCCCGGCCCAATGTTGCCAGAGGCTCCAGCCTGCCGCCGGCCATCGCCGCATCCACCGTTCGCCCACCAGGTACAGCCCGTGCAGGCCGCCCCAAATCACGAACAGCCACGACGCTCCATGCCACAACCCCCCGATCAACATGGTGGCCATCAGGTTCACATAGGTGCGCACCCGGCCTTTCCGGTTTCCGCCCAGGGTGATGTACAGGTAGTCGCGCAGCCAGGTGGACAGGGAAATGTGCCAGCGTTGCCAGAAATCTGAAAACCCGATCGCCGCGTAAGGGAACCGGAAGTTGTCCGGCAGCATAAAGCCCAGGCATAACGCCGATCCAATGGCGCACGCCGAGTAGCCCGCGAAATCGCCGTAAATTTGAACCGAAAACGCCAGGGTGCCCGCCCAGGCCTCCACCCATCCCACCTGGCCGGCCTTGTCGTAGACCAGCTCCACCACCCTGGCCATGAGGTTGTCCGCCACCACCACCTTGTTGAACAGGCCCATCACGATCAGGTTCACGCCCCACAAAAACTGCTGCCCGGTGGCCTGCCTGGGCGTAACGCACTGGGGCAGGAATTCCAGCGCCCTCACGATCGGCCCCGCCACCAGTTGCGGGAAAAACGTGACGTACAGGGCGTAGTCGAGGGAAGAAGGACAAGGCGCCATTCTCCGCCGGTATACGTCCAGGGTGTAACTCATGGTCTGGAACGTGTAGAACGAAATCCCCACCGGCAACACGATGCTCAACCGAGCCGGCTCGTACGCCACGCCCAGGGCGTGCATCAGGGCCACGAAATTTTCCTGCAAAAACGCGCCATATTTGAAGTAACCCAGCATCCCCAGGTTGCCGGCCATGCTCACCAGCAGCCACAGCTTGCGCCGGATTGGGACGTCCGTCTGGTGAATTCTGCGCGCCACCCACCAGTCCAACACGGTCGAGATCCACAGCAATACCACGAAGGGCGGGTTCCACGCCGCATAGAATACGTAACTGGTGAGCAGCAGGAACGTCTTGCGGGCCGTCCAGTTGGCCAGGCCGCGCGCCACCACGACCACGATGATGAAAAAGATCAGAAAGGAATAGGAATTGAATACCATGGCGGAGGGCCTAGCGCGGGGGAGATGACCACATCCGGTTCGTTTGGATCACGCGTGCCAGGGCCCGGGTGAAGGTCGCCGCGTCCTCGGCATCGAGGTGGGACGTGTCCGGACAGTCGAACCCGCTCAGTTCCGGATAGTCCGCAAAATAAATCGTTGGGATGCCGGTCTCCGGGCCGATGACATCCCAGAACTTTTCCCGCGGATAATAGATTTGATCCAAGGTCAGGTGTTCCCCGGTGGTGGGCATCCGCACCAGGATCAGATCGCCCCCGCGGCGCTTCAACTCATCGTACAGCGGCCGCACCTGCTGGCGCAGCGCCTGCTGCAAATCGGCCTCGTCACGGGCCCCGCGGGATTGTGACAACAGCTCTTGCGCCCGCTTGACGCGGTTGTTGCGATGCTCCGCCAGGCGGTCTGGCGGCAACCGCGTCCGGTAATGGGCCGGCCGATGGCGATCCGCCCGCATATGCTCATAGGACCTGTAGGGCCCGATCAACGCCATGCTGCCCAACCCCAGCGCCGGCGAAACCAGCGCGAACCGGGCTTGCATCTGGACCCGCCACCATTCGTTGAAACGCTTCTCCAGGCTGCTGGCCCGCGGATAAACCTGCTGGTAATGATCCACCCAGGCTTGGGCGGCGTCATAACCATGAGGCAACAGGCTGGACTCGCTCAGTTCGCACAGGATGCGGCCTTGGAACGCGGGGTCGGTGGCCAGGTCCTTGAGCACGGCCAGCGGCCACGTGCCGTCGATCCCCAGGTGCACCACCTGCCATCCGGGAAATTCCTGCGCCAGCACGTCTGGCACAAGCCCCAGTTGTGAGCGGGACGATCCCAGGATGGCGATCACCCGGTCGCCCCGCGCCTGGGCGCGGGTCATGGACCACAGCAGGGTGCTGTCGGCCACGCTCGGACGAATGCCATACCATCGCAGGAACGACTCCGCCGCCAGCAGCATCGCCAGCAGCAGCAGCGCGGTCAACCAGCTTTCGCGCCGTACCCGCAACCCGGGCAGCCGCTCGTTGACGTTGGAGGTGGGAGAAAGCATGGAAGTATACTAACGCGCAATAAACCGGCGGATTATCCAGGGTATTTTTGAGCCGTGGGCGGTCATGCGCATGGGCCGGGATTCGGTTGATCCCATTTGATTCCGCTTCATCGCTTGCGCCTGATCCGCTGTTCCCGCTTATTACTGTTTGTTGCCGATCAATCTTAAATCGCATTATCCTGCCACGCGCGCGCGCGTCAAGACGTTTCATTTGTTCCCCCGCAATTCCGGATCTCTTTGACAACCCGCCCCGGGTTCTTTAGCATGCACCGCCTATTCATTTTGTGAAATTCGGGCAACGCAACACAGGAGACCGGACATGGCGCTACGCAGCTATCTGTTGATCAAACTGAAAGAAAACACGACCCACGAGGGCATCGTCAAGGCGGTCGAAGAACTCGAGCAACTGGACGAAGTGACGTACGCGGAGCCGGTCGTGGGCGCCTGGGACCTGCTGGCGGCGCTGGAAACCCCCGGGGCGCCCGAGGACCTGGCCGCCCGGCTCGGGAAAACCCCGGCGTTCAAGGAAACCGCGCTGCTGAAGGTGAACCCGATTCCCAGCCGGCGCCGCATGTGGCGCAACTTCAAGGGCATCCCCGCCCAGCCGCGCGCGTAAGGAGAAGGTCATGACCACCTGCCCATGCCAGTCAGCCGCGGCCGCAGCGTTGGACCTGGACCTGCTGGACCGCCTTGTGGCCGAGCACAGCCGGGGCGCGGGGTCGCTGATCCCCGTGCTGCAGAAGGCGCAGGACGCTTACGGCTACCTGCCCAAGATCGTGCTGGAGCGAATCGCGGGAGCGCTGCGCGTGCCGGAAAGCACCGTCTATGGCGTGGCCACGTTCTACGCCCAGTTCCGCCTCAAGCCCGTGGGCAAGCACATCATCCGCGTGTGCCACGGCACCGCCTGCCACGTGGCCGGCGCGGAAAAAATCACCGAGGCGTTCAGCCGCGAGTTGCAGGTCGCGGACGGCGCCACCACCCCGGACCGCCAGTTCACCCTGGAGTCCGTGGCCTGCCTGGGTTGCTGCAGCCTGGCGCCTTGCGCCATGATCGACCGCGAGACCTACGCCAAGCTGGACGGCCCGCGCGTGGCGCGGGTGGTCAAGGATATCCGCCAGAGTTCAGCCGCAACCGGAGCCGCCTCATGATCGCAGAAAAAACGCAAATCCTCGTAGGACTCGGCGCCTGCGGCATCGCCGCCGGCGCGCAAAAAACCCTGGACGCCCTCACCGCCGCGGTCCGCGACCGCGGCCTGGCTCTGGACGTGGGCATCTGCGGGTGCATGGGCATGTGCTACCGCGAGCCGCTGGTGGAGGTGCAGGAACCCGGCAAAAAGCCGGTGTTCTACATGGAAATGACCAGCGACCGCGTGCCGAAGTTCCTGGACGAGGTGGTGGCCGCCGGCCGCGCCGTCCCGGAATGGCTCGCGCGCAGCGAAACCCAGCCCTGTGCGGACGACAGCTTTTTCGCCAAGCAGCGGCGGATCGTGCTGCGCAACTGCGGCATCATCAATCCCGAAAAAATCGATGACTATGTGCGCGTCCAGGGCTACGAGGCGCTGCGCAAGGCACTGACCACGATGACCCCGGCCCAGGTCGTGGCCGAGGTCAAGCAGAGCGGCCTGCGCGGCCGCGGCGGCGCCGGGTTCCCCACGGGGGTCAAGTGGGAGTTTGCCGCTGCCCAGAAGAACGCCACCAAGTACCTCATCTGCAACGCGGACGAGGGCGACCCGGGCGCGTTCATGGACCGCTCGGTACTGGAGAGCGACCCGCACGCCGTGCTCGAGGGCATGCTGATCGCGGCCTACGCCATCGGCGCGGGCCAGGGCTACGTCTACTGTCGCGCGGAGTACCCCGTGGCCTTGCACCGGCTGCAGATTGCGTTCCAGCAGGCGCGCGACCGCGGCCTCCTCGGCCAGCGCATCTTCGGGACCGGGTTCAGTTTTGACGTGGACATCAAGGAGGGCGCCGGCGCCTTTGTGTGCGGCGAGGAAACCGCGCTCATGGCTTCGGTAGAGGGCCGGCGCGGCATGCCGCGGCTGCGGCCGCCGTTCCCGGCGGAGCAGGGTCTGTGGAAGAAGCCCACCAACATCAACAACGTG
>CAZAYP010000047.1:16104-44786 GCA_964489425.1 uncultured Verrucomicrobiota bacterium
CATCCTCAACGGCGGCGCGGCCTTCGCCGCGCTGGGCACAGAGAAAAGCAAGGGCACCAAGGTGTTTGCCCTGGCCGGCAAGGTCAACCGCGGCGGCCTGGTCGAGGTGCCCATGGGCATCACCATCCGCGAAATCGTCGAGGACATCGGCGGCGGCATCAAGAACGGCCGCCGGTTCAAGGCGGTGCAGATGGGCGGCCCCTCGGGCGGCTGCATCCCGGAGGCGCTGGCCGACACGCCGATCGACTACGACTCGCTCAACCGCACCGGCGCGATCATGGGCTCGGGCGGCATGGTGGTGATGGACGAGAACACCTGCATGGTGGACGTGGCGCGCTTCTTCCTGAACTTTACCCAGGAGGAGTCCTGCGGCAAGTGCACCTTCTGCCGCGTGGGCACCAAGCGCATGCTGGAAATCCTCCAGCGCATCACCAAGGGCCAGGGCCGGCCGGGCGACATTCCCCTGCTGGAGGAGCTGGCCCAGACCATCAAGCGCGGATCCCTGTGCGGGCTGGGCCAGACCGCGCCCAACCCGGTGCTGTCGACGCTGCGCTACTCCCGCGACGAGTACGAGGCCCACACCAACGCCCGCACGTGCCCGCCCAAGGCCTGCCGCGCGCTGATCGCCTACCGGGTCATGCCCGAGACCTGCACCGGCTGCGGCGTGTGCCTGAAGGCCTGCCCCGTGCAGGCCATCACCGGCAGCCGCAAGCAGCCGCACGTGATCGACAGCGCCAAGTGCACCCGCTGCGGGCTGTGCCAGGACAAGTGCAAATTTAATGCGATTGAAGTTATATAAGGAGAGCCGCCGTGGCTGACATCACATTGACCATGGATGGGCAGGACGTGACCGCCCGCGAGGGCGAGACCATCCTGCAGGTGGCCCAGCGCCTGGGCAAGAACATTCCCACGCTCTGCCATGACCCGCGCCTGGAGCCGTTCACCTCGTGCTTCGTGTGCCTCGTGGAGCTGGAAGGCAAGCCGGGCTTTGTCCCGTCCTGCGCCACCCGGGTGGCGGCCGGCATGAAAGTCCGCACCGATAGCGAGGCCGTGTTCGCGGCCCGCAAGCTGTGCCTGGAGCTGCTCATGTCCGCGCACAACGCCGACTGCATCGCGCCCTGCCGGCTGCAGTGCCCGGACAACATCGACATCCAGAGCTACATCGCGCACATCGCCCTGGGCGACTTTGACGAGGCGCTCAAGGTCATCAAGCGCACCAATCCGTTCCCCTCTGCCTGCGGCCGCGTGTGCCCGCACAGCTGCGAGCTCCAGTGCCGCCGCAACAAGGTGGACGAGCCGGTGGCCATCAACCCGCTCAAGCGGTTTGTCGCCGACCTCGACGCCCGGTCAAAAAAGCCGTACCACCCGCCGGTGGCCGCGGACACGGGCAAGAAGGTCGCCATCGTCGGCGGCGGACCGGCCGGCCTCACGGCCGCCTATTACCTCCGGCAGCAGGGGCACGCGGTCACGGTGTTCGAGATGAATCCCAAGGCCGGCGGCATGCTGCGCTACGGCATCCCCCGCTACCGCCTGCCGCACGCGGAGCTGGACCGCGAGATCCAGCACGTCGTGGACCTGGGCGTGGAGCTGCGGGTCAACCAGACGCTGCGCCGCGATTTCACCCTCGCCAGCCTCAAGGAGCAGGGGTTTGACGCCGTCGTGCTGGCCGTGGGCGCCTGGGTGTCCAGCAGCATGCAGGTGGACGGCGAGAACCTGCCCGGCGTCATGGCGGGGATCGATTTCCTGTTCAAGGTCGCCGGCGATCAAGCGCCCACCCTTGGGAAGCAGGTCGTGGTGGTCGGCGGCGGCAACACGGCGATCGACGCCGCGCGCACGGCCCGCCGCCTGGGCGCGGCCGTCACGATCCTCTACCGCCGCACGCGCAACGAGATGCCCGCCGAGCCCTACGAGGTCCACGAGGCCGGCGAGGAAGGTGTCGAGATGCAGTTCCTGGCCGCGCCCGTGGCCCTGGCGCGCACTGCGGCCGGCCGCGTGCAGATCACGTCCATCCGCATGGAGCTCGGGGAGCCGGACGCCTCGGGCCGGCGCAAGCCGGTGCCGGTCAAGGGCAGCGAATTTGTCATCGAGGCGGACACGGTCATCGCGGCCATCGGCCAGAAGCCGGACCCCGGCGCCTGGAAAGCCGGCGGCGCGCCGGGCGCCACCCGCGCCAGCACGGTCGAGGCCAACGAGCTGACCTACCAGACCAGCGTGCCGTGGGTGTTCACCTGCGGCGACTGCCTCACCGGCGCGGCCACGGCCATCGAGGCCATTGCCGGCGGCCGCAAGGCGGCGCTGTCCATCGACCGGTTCCTGCGCGGCCAGCCGCTGCTGCCCATCGGCAAACCGTTTTCCGACAGCATCGGCCGGCTGGAAGATTTGGACGACGATTTCTTCACCCGCTTCCCCAGGAAGCCGCGCCTGCAGTGCCCGTCGCTGAGCGTGGCCGACCGCCTGGCCGGGTTCAAAGAGGTCGAGCTCACCATCAACCAGGACCAGGCCTTGCAGGAGGCGTCGCGCTGCCTGTCCTGCGGTTGTACCGCGGTCGAGACCTGCACCGTGCGCAACCTGAGCGACACGTACCATGTGGATCCCGCGCGGTTCGAGAGCGAGTACCAGCACCGGCCGCTGATGGAAGATCACCCGTTCATCATCTACGATCCCAACAAGTGCATCCTGTGCGGCCGCTGCGTGCGCATCTGCGACGAGCAGCAGGGCGTGGCCGCGCTGGGCTTTGTCAACCGCGGGTTCAGCACCACGATCCAGCCGGCGCTCAACCAGCCGCTATTGGCCACGGACTGCGACGCCTGCGGGCAATGCGTGAGCACCTGCCCGTCCGGCGCGCTGGAAGTCCGGCGCGCCCTGGCCAAGCCCGGGCCGTACCTGCCGCAGCGGGTGGCCGGCGCATGCGGCTTCTGCGGCGTCGCCTGCCGCCTGACCCTGGAATGCACCACGCAGGGCCGTTACCTGCGGGTCACCACCGAACCCGGCGAACACCACAACCGCGGCAACCTGTGCGTGGACGGCCAGTTGGGCCACCGTTACCTGGAAACCCTGGACCGCCTCGAGCAGCCGCAGATCCTCGAGGACGAAACCATTCGCCCGGCGTCCGTGGAAGAGGCCGTGCAAACCGCCGCGCAGGGCCTCGCCCGCGCCCATAGCGTCGCCGTGCTGGTCAACGGCCCCCTGGTCAACGAGGAGGCCTACCTGTTGCAGCGCCTGGCGCGCACCGTGTGGCGCACCAATCGCATCCTTCCGCTGGACGGGCCGGCGGACCCATCCTTGTTCTACCACGCCTTGCAACATACCACCCCGGCCGCGGACCCGGCCGACATCGCCCAGGCGGACGCCATCGTAATGATCGGTGCCGATCCCTTTGAATACGCGCCCGTGGCCGGCATCGAGCTGCGCCAGCGCGCCCTGGGCGGCGTGCCGCTGATGGTGATCGCCGCCGGCACCACCCGGCTCGACGAAGTGGCGCGCCGCGTGGTGCGTATCGGCAACCATCGCATCCCGGATTTGCTCAACACGCTCCAGGCCCTCGGGGTCGGCCGCCCGGCGGACGAGTGGCTGGGCATGGCCGATGAGTTGGGCCTGCGCCCGGCCGTGCTGGCGTCCATCCTGGCGCCCATCCTGGCGGCGCGCCGGCCGCTGGTCGTGTGCCCGGACGCGCTGACCAACGCGGCCGCCAACGCCCTGGGCCGGCTGCTGCCGACCCTGGGCGGCAAGGCGCGCCTGCTCGTGTTGCGCCGCGGCGGCAACGCCGTCGGCCGCGAGAAGCTGGGCCTGCACCCGGCCTTGCTGCCCGGCGTGAACGGCCGGATCTCTCTCATGGAACAATACCCGCGGATCAAGCGCCAATGGGGCGGCGAGCCGGTCTTTGACCCGGACATCAAGGCCCGCGACGTGCTCCAGGGCCTCAAGGCGGGAACGGTGGACGCCGTGGTGATCGTCAACACCGATCCCTACGGCCTGCCCCTGGCGCCGGAATCCATCGCGCCCGGCGTGTTCACGGTGTTGTTCGACCTGGCGCCTGGCCCGCTGAGCCGCCGCGCCCAGGTGGTGTTCCCGGCGCCGGGTCTCGCGGAAACCAGCGGCACGGTCATGGGCCTCGACGGGTCCGTGCTCACCACCCGCGCCGTGCGTCCGCCTCCCGGCGGCCGCGCATTGTTCGACCTGCTGCTCGATCTGGCCCGGGCGGCGGGCCAGCCGCTGCCGTACGCCGAGCCCGCGGATGTCTGGGAAGAGTATTGCCAGTTGGCTGGTCTGGCGGCGCCGTAACAACAGATGGGGCAGCGCGTTCGCCCGCGTTGGCTGTAGGTGGATGCCTGGCCGCATGCTGCGGCGGAGTATGCCGCGATTTAGACGCTGTACTTCTTCGCTGTTTTTTGTTATCAAGCGTTCAATCACTATGAACGCCACCACCATGAGGCTGCGCCTGTGGCGCCATGCCGTAATCTGCGCCGGCCAGCCGTGGAGCGCGCAACGCTAGGTGGCGTCATGCTGGACCTGCGCACCATTTTTACCATCAACACGCTGGTCAGCCTGTTCCTGTGCGTGGTCATGGTGGTGTACTGGCGGAGCCAGAAAACCTATCGCGGCTTCGGTTGCTGGGTGGCCTGTGATGCCATGGTGGCGGCGACGTATTTGTTTTATGCGTTCCGCAGCATCATGCCGGATCTGCTGTCCATCCCGATGTCGAACTGGTGCGTGGCCTGGGCCATGATGCTGCGGCTCGAGGGCGTGCGGCTCTTTTGCGGCCACCGGCGCGCGCGCTGGTGGATGCTGACGCTGTACCCCGTCGGGTTGACGGCCGGCAGCCTGGTCCTGCTGGGCAATACGTATCCGCGCACGGTCATCAACTGCGTCACCTTGGGCGTGCTGTCCGCCGGGATTTGTTGGATCCTGTGGCGCTATAACCAAAGCCGAAAGATCCCCCTGTTCCGCGCCGTGTCCTGGTTCATGGCGTTCCAGGTGCTGCTGTTGTTCGGCCGCGCCGCCCACTGGGTGTTGTTCCCGGCGGCGCGCGACCTGTTGATCACCTCGCCCGGGAATATCGGTTTTTTCACCGCCTGGCTGCTGTGTGAGGTGGGCTTGACGCTGGCTTATCTGTTGCTCAATGGCAGCCTGATGGCGGAAGAGCTGAAAGAAGCTCAGCAGCATGCGGAAACCGCCAATGAGGCCAAGAGCCGCTTCCTGGCGACCATGTCCCACGAGATCCGCACGCCCATGAACGCCGTGATCGGCTATCTGGACCTGCTGGTGCATGGGCCGCTGCCCGACGAGCAGCGGGGCTTTGCCATGCAGGCCGGCGCGGCCGGCCGCCACCTGCTGGGCCTGATCGACAACGTGCTGGATTTCTCCAAGATTGAAGCCGGACAGATGGACTTGGAAACGATCCCCTTTGACGTGCGGGACCTGGTCACGGCCGTTGTGAATGCCAGCGCTCCGGAAGCGGCGCGCAAGGGATTGAAGCTCGCGCACGCGGTGGCCGCCGGGATCCCGTCCCCCGTCCTGGGCGATCCCACGCGCCTGCGCCAGGTGCTCTTTAACCTGGTCAACAATGCGGTCAAGTTTACCCCGCAGGGCGGCGTCAACATCAGCGTGCAGCCGGCGGGCGGCCCCGTGCCACGGCTGCGCTTCACGGTGTCCGACACGGGCATCGGCATCACGCCCGAACAGCAGGCGCGGCTGTTCCAGTTGTTCACCCAGGCGGACAATTCGATGGTGCGGCGCTATGGCGGCACGGGCCTGGGACTGGCCATCAGCCGCCGGATTGTCGAGCGCATGGGCGGGCATTTGCAGGTGCATAGCACACCGGGCCAGGGCGCCACGTTTTCCTTCGAGCTCAGCTTGCCGGTGGCGCCCGCGGCCCCGCCCCCGCCACCCGGGGCGGCGCGCCCCCCCGTCCCGCAGGCCCGGCGCATCCTCATCGTCGATGATGTCGAGGTGAACCGCAGGGTGCAGGCCGCCATGCTGCGGCGGCTCGGCTATGCGTGCGATGAGGCCGACAGCGGCGCCGCGGCGGTGCGCGCCTGCGCGGCCCACCGCTACGATCTCGTGTTCATGGATTGCCACATGCCGGACCTGGACGGTTACGAGGCCACGCGCCGCATCCGCGCCACGGAAAGCCCCGGGCATCGCGCGCGGATCGTGGCCCTCACCGCCGATGTGCTCCACGATACCCCGCACTACTGCCACGCCGCGGGGATGGACGACCACCTGGGCAAGCCGCTGACGCTGGAGGCGTTGGCCCGCTTCCTTGGCCTTGACGCGGTCCCGGAACCGGTCGCCGCCCCGGGCCCTGGCCAGGTCAGGCTGCTGGAGGAGGCGGCCCAGTGGCTGGTCAGCCAGGCGGACTTTGATCTCGCCGAGGCCCGGAAAATGATCGCGAACACGGTCAGCCACGTTGCAGAGGAGTTGGATGCGGTCGAGCGGCATGTTGCGCGGCGGGAGGCCCAGCCAGCCGCCCTCCTGGTCCATCGCCTGCGGGGCACCATGGCCAATTTTCATCTCGGCCAGGTGGATGGTCCGGCGCTGAATCTTGAACTGGCCTTGAAGGCCGGCGACTGGCCCGCCGTGGAAGAGCACTTCGCGGCAGTCCGGCGGCAGGTGCTGGCGCTGAACCGTGAGTTGCCGCCAAGGGCGCCGGCGGCCCCGTCCGCGCCCGTCGCCACGGACGGTCCAGAATAGGCGGGGAGCTTGTGAGCGCAATGAAAGTTGCGCCCGGCACCCGCCGACATTTTTCTCGGTATTTGAAATGGCCTGCGCTATACCTTTTCCGGAGCCAGCAACATGAACAAAATCATCCTGTGTGGCATCAGCGGCGGCATCGCGGTCTACAAGGCCGTGGAAGTGGTCAGCGCCTTGAAGCAGGCCGGCCACGAGGTGCACGTGGTGATGAGCCCGGCCGCGACGCGGTTCGTCGCTCCCTTGACCTTCCAAGCCATCCTCGGCCGGCGCGTGGTCACGGAGTTTTTCGCCCCGCCCGCGGCCGACGCGGCCGCCGAAATCTATCCCCACATCGAGCCCGCGTCGCGCGCGGACCTGTTCGTGATCATGCCCGCCACGGCCGATATGATCGCCGCCCTGGCCCAGGGCCGGGCGGACGACGTGGTCTGCGCGAGCGCGCTGGGTCTCTCCCCGGCGGCCCGGCGCTTGTACTGCCCGGCCATGCACACCCACATGTGGCAGAACCCGGCCGTGCAAGCCAACGCCGCCCGGTTGGACGAACTGGGCTGGCAGCGGGTCGGCCCCGGTACCGGCCGCCTGGCCTGCGGCGCGCAGGGGCCCGGCCGCATGGTGGAACCCACGGACATCTTGGCGGCCATCGAGCAGGCGTTGGCGGTGTCACGGGCGCTGGCCGGCCGGCGGGTGCTGATTTTGTCCGGTCCCACCCGGGAACACCTGGACGCGGTGCGCTTCATCAGCAACGCCAGCAGCGGTAAAATGGGCCAGGCGCTGGCCCTGGCCGCGGCCGCGCGCGGCGCGCAAGTGGATTTTGTGACCGGCCCGGTGGACGATGCCCGCCTGCCCCGGGCGCCGGGCATTGCCATCCACCCCGTGGTCAGCGCGGCGGAGATGCTGGCCCAGGCCGACGCTTGCCTGGCCTCCGCGGACTTGATCGTTTTTGCTGCGGCGGTAGCTGATTACCGGCCCAAGAACCCGGTCGCCGGGAAACCCGCCAAAACCGCCGGCGGCCTGGATTTGGCGCTGGAACCTACCCCGGACATTGCCGCCACGCTGTGCGCCAGGAAAAAGCCGGGCGCCGTGGCCATGGGGTTTGCTTTGCAGGCCGGGGATGCCGAGGCCGGCGCGCGCGCCAAGCTGCGCGCCAAAAAGTTGGACGGCATCGTGATCAATGCACCCGAGGCTATGGGCGCAGACGCCGGCGTCTACCAATTCCTTTCTGCTCAGCCGGACGCGCAGGTCGAGGATTGGGGCCGCCTGTCCAAGGCCGCCTGCGCCGCGCGCATCCTGGATTGTGGGACAAGATAAGCCGCCCCGGTCGTTGGCGACCCCGCCATGAACAAGCGGGCGCGGGCCTGGCGACGCCATGGTTTTCCAATGTTTGGAAAACCGCCGCGTACATTTTCCAATGTTTGGAAAACGGGGCTTACTTTTTTCCAATGTTTGGAAAAACCCGGCGTGGATTTTCCAATGTTTGGAAAATCTCGGGCGCCGGCGCGGACGGCGGCGGTTTACCCGTAGGTCTTGTGGTAGCGCGGCGTTTTGTCGTCCGGGCCGGTGCCCGGCTTGCCGGCCGGCGGGGGGGGCGGGGTGGCGGCCGCGGGTTCCGCCCGGGGCTGGGCCGGCGCGGGCGCGGGCTCTGGCGCGCTGGGGGTAGCGGGCGCGCTTTTCTGGGTTTCCACGAAATTGAGCTTCAAGGACATCAGGGCTTCGTCCAGGATGTGCTGTTCCTGGGCGTCCAGGTTGCCCCGCGTTTTTTCCTTGAGCACATCGAGCAGGTCGATGGTGGCCTGGGCGCCTTCGAGGTCCACCTCGGCGCGCTGGGTGAGCGGGTTGATAATCTTGCCCAGTTGCTGGAGCGTGGAGCTGGCCAGCATCAGCACCAGCTGGGAGAAAGGCGAGGGGATGGGCATGTCCGGCGGGATCTGGGGGCTACGCTTCATGGTTGATGTCCTCCGTTAGTTTTTCTCGGTTGTTCGGCGCTGTGCGGCGGGTGCGGGTCACGGCGGCCGGCAGGAACGGGTCCACGAACGCCTGCTGGAAATCATAGCCGCCGGCGAAGTCGGTCTTGGAGTCCTCCGCGCTGCGGCCGAGGATGCCTTTGTCCACCAGGTGGAACACGATTTCGCCGAAGTCTTCGGTGCGATGGATGCCCCAGGTGGCCAGGACCGTCCGGCTGAGGGGGCCGTACTGCTGCAGCAGGTAGCGGCGCAAGCCCTGCGCCAGCTCCTGGCCGGTGACGTGGCGCTTGGGCCCGCGGGACGGCTTCTTGAGGTCCTCGATGGTGAAGTCCAGGGCCTCGCGGATCAGGATGTACGCCGGCGCGCGATAGCGCGGATCTTCGCGCAGGATCTGGCTGACCACGTCGTCGAAGTTGGGGTTGCGCATGGTCCGGGTCTCGGTTGGGCTTTACTCCAGGGCCGTCCGCAAGGCCTGGGCGAGGCGCTGCATTTCGGCCGGGTCCGCATACTGGCCCGCCACCCAGTTCCAGCGGTGGCCATCCTGGTCGAAGCGCGGGATGACGTGGAAATGCAGGTGCGGCACGGCCTGGCCGGCCACGCGCCCGTTGTTCTGGATCACGTTGATGCCGTCCGTGCCCAGGGCTTTTTGCTGGGCGCGGGCCACCTTCTGGACCACCACGATCAGGTCGCGCAGGACCTCGGCGGGGGTATCCACCAGCGGGTCGTAATGCGCCTTGGGCATCACCAGGGTGTGGCCCTTGATCACCGGGCCGATGTCCATGAAGGCCAGGAACTGGTCGTCTTCGTAGACCTTGGCGCTGGGGATCTGGCCGTGGGCGATCTTGCAGAAAATGCAGTCCGGGGTCATGGCGTCAATCCTTTCTGGTCCACGGCCGCGGGGCTCCCGGGGTCATAGGGCACCGGCCGCTCGCCTTTCAGGTGCAGGTACCGCGCGGCCAGGCCCACGAGGGCGATGCCCAGCACCATGGCAATCATCACCCGCTCCTGGTAGGTCAGCCCCAACCAGGACGCGAGGACCGTTTTCCCATCTGCCATCATGCCGGACTGCCCAAGCTCATTCTTTGTTTCCACCTGCCAGCATAGCCGCCGGCCCTATCCTTGGCAATTTTCTAATGCCGCGCCCACGATCAGTTTTGCGAGGCCCAGTTGAACTCCGAGCGCGCCATGGAATCCGGGAACGCCAGCAGCCAGATCTGGAACCAGACGTCCCAGTCGTCCCCGCGGCCGGTATAGCCGCCCGTGATGCCCAGGCAGCGGGTGCGGCGGGTCAGGTAGTAGGTCTGCTCTTCCATGCGCGCGTCCATGAACTGGTAGCGCCAGTACGCGCCCGGCGACCATTTTTCCTTGGGCATCAGGTCAAAGCTGAACGTGACCTGGTCATGCTGCTTCTTGAGGTAGCGGTACTCGAAGAAGTAGTTGCCCCAGAAATCCTCCCGGTACTCGGCGCGGGCGTTGAAGTTGTAGAAGGATTCGCCATACCAGTTGTAGTTCAGGTCGGAGCGCAGGCTCAACTCGTCGGACAACTCGGACTTGATCAAGGCGGTGAAAGGCCCGTAATGCTCGTCGGTTTCGTAGGGCATGAACATGCGGTCGTTGTACATGTCCACGTCCAGCAGGTTGCGCACGCGCTTGCCCACCTTGGTCTGCAGCTTGTTGCGCAGGCCGAGGCGCACCGTGCTTTCCTGGTGCAGCTGGTCGATCTCGTCGAACTGGTACAGTTCGTAGGGCATGACGTTGGGGTGCGGCCGGTAGGTGTAATCAAGGTAAGGCTCGGCGATATGGCGCAATCCGCCGCCCGAGGTCGTGGGCTCGTCCAGCACCTTGAAGGCCTTGAACGAGATCTCGCCGCCGAGTTCCGGCAGGTTGCGCCACTTGGCGCCGGCTTCCTGGGTCACGCTGACCGCGCGTTCCACCAGGGTGGTGCTGACCACCGGGGTGTTGTTGATGATGTTGGTGACCGCCACCGGTTCCCAGACCGACGTCGTCGTTTCCTCCAGCGTCTTGGAATAGAACGTGCCGCGGTAGCCGCCGCGCGGGATGACCGTGAGGAAATCGAACTGCTTGGTGGGATAGTAGATCATGTGGCGCGTGTCCACGCGGCCGGCGTCATATTTTTTCATTTGGGTGTCGTAGTCGGGATACACGCGCTGGAGGTAGGTGGCCGCGTTCTGGCCTTCGTAATAGAAGGGCGAGTCCCCGATCCGCTGCCGCCGAAAGTCCAGGGTGGCTTCGGGGATGCGGTCGACGTTCTCATAAAAGTCGTTCAGCCGCTTGTTGATCAGCAGCCCGGCGTTGTAGGTCTCGCCGCGATGGGTGAGGCTGATGCGGTTTTCCGGCTGCACGGCGTCTTCGTACTCGCGGGGGTAGAACGTCTTGAGGATGTCCGGGTCGCTGAGGTAGTTGATGTCGGCGATCAGGTAGTCGTTGTCGGTGATCGTCTGGGCGTGGTTGAGCTGCAGGCGGTAGCGCTGCTCGCTCACCAGGTTGTTGGTCAGCCAGTCGTCGCGCAGGCCAATCTCGTAGTCTTTGTCGCGGGCGTAATAGCCTTTGAGGCCGCCCTTCAGGCCGTAGTCCTCGCGCCAGTTGTTCCATTTGAAGTCCTGGCCCACCGCCACGCCGCGCTTGGTGCGGTAGTCGAGGCGGGTGGTGCCTTCGACATTGGGATGGACGTTGTAGCTGTACGAGGACAGCAGGAACGCGCCCCAGCGACTGCTGTAACCCGGGACAAAGTCCCATTTGCCGCTGCGGTTGGTGTCGAACCAGTAGTAGGGCAGGTAGAAGAACGGCACCCCGCGCAGGTAGTACACCATGTTGAATGCGGAGATGTATTGCTGCTTGTAAATGCGGGCGCGGGCGGCCCGGCCGTACAGTTCCGGGTCATCGCCATCGCAGGAGGTGACCCGCGCGTCGGTGAGCCGGTAGGTGTCGGCGTCCTCGCGCTCGGAATCCGCGGCGGTCACGTACAGCGGCGGCACGTACGCGGTGAACTCGCCGAAGTCGCCCTTGAGCGAGCGGAAGTTGTAGTTCAGTTCGGTGCCGGTCCACACGCGCCCCTCGCGCTCAAAAATCACATGGCCCTTGGCGTACACCTGCTCGGTGGCGGTGTTCACCCGCACGTAGTCGGCGCGCAGCGTGTCCAGCCCGCTTTTCACAATGACATTGCCGGCGCCGATCATCAGCTTGGCGTCGGTCTCGTATTCAAGGCGGTCGGCCTGGACATCCACGCCCTCGGCCGGTGCGGCGGCGGCCGCCGCGGTGGCGCCCGCGGCCGATTTTTTGACCGGGGCGTCCAGGTTGGCCGGGGCCCTGGCCGGCGTGGGCCGGGCGCGGGGCACGGCCACCCGGGTCGCGGCCGATGCGCTTCGGCCGGCCGGGGTGGCGGCCGGGCTGTCGGGCACGGCCACTTTCTGGGCCCAGGCGGCCTGCAGGCCGGGCCACGCCAGCAATCCGGCACTAATCAATAATAGCGCGCGCGCGGACGAACAGCTGCTTTCCGTCATGGCTTCCCTTTCGTGCTGACTTCCAGTTGCGGCAACACGCTACCACCGCGGCCGCGGTGCGCCAAGCACTATGTTGGGGCGGTGGTCAAGGCCGGCCGGTCCCGCGCTCAGGGGGTTAAAAGCTCGGCGCCGGTGAGCGCGATCCACCAGCCGCCGCGGTAGTCCACGCGCTGGATCGTCCCCACCACCGTCTGGGCCGCGCCTTTCTTCAGGCCCGCCAGGCGGTCGGCGCCCACCACGAAGGTGATCCGGTCCACCGTGTTCGTGTCGGCCGGCGCGGTCGGGGTGAGCCGGCATTCGTAGCGGCCGGCCAGGAGAATGCGCACGTCGTCCACCCAGCCCGACCACTGCACGCGGCGCCCCATGAGGCTTTCCTGGAAGGCGCGCGCCTGGGCCTGCGCCTGGACGGCCAGGCCCTTGCGCGCCTCGGCCCAGGACAGCTCGTCCACCCCGGGCGCCCGCGGCAGGTGCGGCAGGGCCGGCAGCGGCGTGGCCGTGGCGGTGGGGGCGGGCGCGGTCGCCACGGCTTCCGGCAGCGTGACCGGGCGGCCGGCCGCATGCTCCGCCTGCAGCGCCGCCAGCTCGCGGTGCGCCGTGTAGCGCCCGAAGTCGGCGGCAAACAGCCGGACCCGGTCTGCCGCCGCCACCTGCGCCCGCGGGAACGTTACCGGTTGCCCGGCGATCGCCAGCTCCACCGCGTTGGTCGTAACGGCCACCAGCCGCCCGGTCCATTCGCCGTAAGGCTTGGTCTGCAGCGTCAGCTCCGTCCCGGCCGGCGGCGGCGCGAAGCGGGCGGTGGCGCGCTGTTCCAGTTGCGCGCGGACCGCGTTCCAATCCGGCGGTGGGGCGGGCGCGGCGGCAAGGGCCGCGCTCGCGGTGGCGATCAGCAGGGCCAGCAGGCGGTTCATGTGTCCAGCAGCTCCTGGATGTCGTCCCAGCTCAGTTTCTGGGTAAACTGTTCCTCGCGGGCCAGGGTCGCGGAGATCACCGCCTGCTTTTTCTGCTGCAGGGCCAGGACCTTCTCCTCGACCGTGCCCTTGGTGATCAGCTTGATGCTGTACACGGTGCGGCGCTGGCCGATCCGGTAGGCGCGGTCCGTGGCCTGGTCCTCCACGGCCGGGTTCCACCAGGGGTCGAAATGGATCACCGTGTCGGCGCCGGTCAGGTTGAGGCCCGTGCCGCCGGCCTTGAGGCTGATCAGGAACACGGGGATGCTGGCGTCGGTGTTGAACTGGCGCACCACGGTCATGCGGTCCTGGGTGGCGCCGTCCAGGTAGCAGTAGCGCCGCTCGCGCTGCTCGAGCTCGCGCCGCAGGATGGCCAGCATGGAGGTGAACTGGCTGAAGACCAGCACGCGGTGGCCGCCGTCCAGCGCCTCGTCCAGCAGCTCGAAAAACAGGTCCATCTTGCCCGAGGGGTACTGGCTCTTGAGGTCCGCCAGCTTCAGCAGCTCCAGGTGGCAGCAGATCTGGCGCAGGCGCAGCAGGGTCTTGAAGATCTCCATGCGCGCGCGCTGGAACCCGCTGGTCCGCACCAGCTCGGTCAGGCGCAGGCGCGAGGCGGTGAGATACTGCTGGTACACCATCTGCTGGTCCGCCGTGAGCAGGCAGGTGGCCACGCGCGAGATCTTGGGCGGCAGGTCCGCGGCCACGTCCTTCTTCAGCCGGCGCAGCAGGAACGGGTGCAGCTTGCGGCGCAGCTTGGACTGCGCCAGGTCGGCGTCCGCCCCGCCGCGCGCGATGGGCAGCTCGTACTGGTCGCGGAACCGCTGCGGCCCGCCGAGATACGCGGGCATGAGGAAATCCATGATCGACCACAGGTCCGCCACGCTGTTCTCGATCGGCGTGCCGGTGAGCACGAGGCGGTGGAACGCCTTGAGCTTCTTGGCCGCGATGGCGTTCTGGGTGGACCGGTTCTTGATGTGCTGGGCCTCGTCCAGCACCACGGCGGCGAACTCGTGGTCGTGGTAGCGCTCGATGTCGCGGCGCATGAGCGCGTAGGACGTCACCACCACGTGGTGGCTGGCGATCAGCTCCCATTTCTCGTGGCGGTCGCCGCCGCGCAGCGGCAGCACCCGCAGGTCCGGCGCAAAGCGGCCGGCTTCCTCGGCCCAGTTCTCCACCAGGCTGGTCGGGCACACGATCAGCGCCGGCCGGCCCTGGGCCTCGGCCCGCGCCCGGACCAGCTGCAGCCACGCCAGGGTCTCCAGGGTTTTGCCCAGGCCCATCTCGTCGGCCAGGATCCCGGCCAGGCCGTTTTTCTCGAGGAACCGCAGCCAGTACACGGCCTGCTTCTGGTACGGCCGCAGCACGGCCTCCATGCCGGCGCTCAGCGGCTCGGGTTCCAGCGGGTCCAGCCGGTTGCGGCGGCGGGCCTGGACCTGCCACTCCGGCGGCACCTCCACGTCCACCCCGTCCAGCGCGTCGAGCGAGGATTGGACGTAGGCCGCGTACTGGCCATCCATGCGGAACGCGCCCGGTCGGTCGCTGGCGTCGCCGGCGCAGTCGTCGAACACGTTGCGGGCCGTGGTGATGGCATCGCCGTCAAAGAGGATCGTGCGCCCGTCGCGCTCGATGTACGAGTCGCCCTTGAGCAGGGCGCGCTGGATCTCCACTTCCGAAAGGCTCTGGCCGTCGCGGTTCTCGTAGCTGAAGTTGACCTCGAACCAGCCGCGGCCGGCGCCGGGCTGGATATTGACCACCGGGGTCGCGCTGTCCATCTCGTCGAGGAACGGCTCGACGCGGCCCTCGAGCTGGACCTGCCACCCCAGGCGCCGCAGGCGCGGCAGCCCGCTGCCGAAGAAGTTGAGCACCAGCCGGCAGCCGACGATCGGCGCGAGCGTGTCGCCGGTCTCGCCGCGGAACCCGCTGGCCGCGAGCCGTTCCAGCGCCTGGGTCTCGCGCCGCGGGTTGCGCACGGTGTAGCGCAGCAGGTCGTCGGGGTCCGGCAGGGCGAAGTTGTCGCGCGGATCCTTCTTGCCCGCGAGGAAGGAGTGGTGGGCGTATTCCGCGAGCAGGGTCGCGCTGATCGAAGCCGGGCTGCCGCGGACCTGCAGCCGGAACCTGGGCTCCGTCGGCTCGATCGTGAACAGGTCCGGGGTCACCTCCGTGGCCAGCGGCAGGTACGCCTGCAGCAGCGGCAGCTCGGTGCGGATAAAGTGCGGCACGGCCGGCCGTGCCACGAACATGGGCTGCGCGTAGATGCCGTGCAGCGGCGGCGGCAGGCACTTGTCCAGCGGCCAGAAATGGCCGGCGTGGAACACCCACCCGCCCTGGCCGGCCACGATGTAGGTCGTGGCATCCCGCGCGTCCTGCACCGGCAGCTCGGTGTGCACCCGCAGCACGAGCTCGCCGCTTTTCGGGTCCAGGTCCATGCGCAGCACCGAGTGCATGCGGATCGCGTTGACCGTCAGCGTCTCCGGCCGGCCTTCCTCGTGCAGGTGCCGGCCGGCCTGCAGGTTGAGCAGGTTGATCGCGTCGTGGGCGTTCAGGGCCAGCGGGCTGCGGGCCGGGCCGCCGGCGATATCCTCGAGCACGAACAGCAGGTTCTCGTCCTGGGTCGGGAACGCGTACGTGGGCCGCAGCGGGAGCTGCGCCAGCGGGTACGTCCGGCCGCCGGTCTCCACGGTGACGATCACCGGCAGCCCGTGCTGGGCCACGTGGTGCCGCCACCCGGCGCCCAGCGCCAGCCGCAGCCGGGCCGGGATTGCGCCGGCCGTGCCCGGGGCCGCGCGGCGGATGAAGTCCGCCTCGTTGTACGCCGCCTGGCGGGCGGCGGCGCGGATCTCTTCGAGCGCCTTGCGCTCGCGCTCCGGATCGGTCTGGCGGCGGATCAGTTCCAGGCCCAGCGCCACCACGTGGGCGCAGATGATGCCGCGCTCCTGGTTGTCGCGGCACGGGCATCGGTTGTGCACGGAGCCGTCGGCGTGCAGGTCAAACTGGCAGTTGAGGCCGCGCGGCCCGTTGTCCATCACGCCCTGGACCGTGGGCGCGGTGTATTCCACCTTCATCACGCGGTCGGCCTTGAACAGGCTCTCCCCGTAGTGGAAGACCCGCTCGCCGGCCTGGTCCATCAATATTTTGCGTGTTATCGGCGCCTTCACGGTGGCGGTTTTCCTCGCTAACGATAAAACGTCCTTTATACACGCGCCGCGCGCCAGGTACAAGGGGCGTTTTGCGATCCTTTTTCGATGGCTTTCAGCGGCTTTCAGCGCTTGCCAGGCCGGCCGTTGCGCGCTAGAACGCTGGCATGAACAAAGCTACTGTCGGTCATGGGTTGTGGCTGTGGGCCGTTGGTTGGATCGGGGCGGCGGCGGCGCATGCTGCCCTGCCGCATTCCCCGCTGGCCAACCAGGCCAGCAAGGACATCGTGGCGTTCGTGGACGAGGCGGTGGCGGCGATCGAGCGGGACGGGGAGGGGGCCTTTGCGGCCATGAACCAGGAAGGCCCCTGGTACGACAAGGCCACCGGCCGCTACGTCTTTGTCTACGCCACCGACCTGGTCGTGGTCGTCAACGCCGCGTTCCCCGACTTGCGCGGCACCCGGGTGGCTGCCGGCGATATCCGTAAGTATTACATTTGCGATCTGGTTTTGTCCGGCGCCTATCCGGCGCTGTGGGGCCACGCCGAGTGGGTGGACCCTGCCACGGGCGCGCGCGGTATCAAAACCACGTACACCCGCCGGGCGCAGGCCCCGGACGGCACGCGCTACCTGGTGGGGTCAGGCGCCCTCAACCTGCCCGTCGAACGGCAGTTCGTGGAACAGTTGGTCCAGTTGGCGGTCGCGGAAATCGACCGCAACGGCGCCCAGTCCTTTGCGTTGCTGCGCCAGGCGGATGGGCCGTTCCGGTTCCGGGACATCTACGTGTTCGTGGATACGCCCGAAGGCGTCGAGATTCTCAACCCCGCATTTCCCGAGGTGGACGGCCAGGATTTGTCCGGCCTGCAGATGGAGGATGGCCGCTACATCGTGCGCGAATACATCGCCAAGGCCATGGTCGGGTCGGGCTGGACGGAATACCAGTGGCCGCGTCCCGGGGAGACCGCGCCGGTGGACAAGCTCACCTTCACGCACCGCGCCACCCTGGACGGCGCGCCGGTCGTGGTGGGCGCGGGATACTATCCTTGACCCGCGCCGCGCCCGGCCGGCGGGCGGCCCGGATTCACCGGCGCGAATCCGGTTCATCCGGGCAGTTTCTGTCGGACGGACGATCATCACAGCACGCTAAGCCCGGAGCAGCACTCCCGACGGGATAATAAGATGACGGAACTGGTTCTTCGCTACTTTCAGTGGAATGAAAGGGCCATAAGGATGGCGATTGGTCAGAGTACCGCCTTCAGGCGGAAGCTCTACGCGGGCTTAAGCCCGCGGCTGGGACCGCGTCCTGAAGGACGCGGGGAACTTCCGGCTGAAGCCGGTGCTCCGACCGATTCCTCAGTCGGCCACAGCGACCAAGTCAACGCTTTCGCGCAATGGTGGGCGCTCGGATCCACTGGAAACGCGAGGCATCTGGTTCGATAAATCTGGACAGAAACTTGTCGGATGAGCCGCAACTCCCGCGGGATTGCATACATTTTCCAGATGGCTTACATTATTTATATTGACTTACAATTTAAAATATGTTTAACAAGGCAATATGAAGACAACATCCATGGCGGAGTCGGTCACTTTTTCAGTCAAAGGCCAGGTCGTGATCCCGCGCCGGTTGCGCAAGGAACTTGGCATCGAAGAGGGTACCCGCGCTTTGGTGTACCAGGAAGCCGACCATATCGTCCTGCGGCCCATGACGGCCAGGCGGTATGAAGCGCTGCGGGGATGTTTACAGGGCACCGACGCCGTGAGGGTTTTCCTCGCGGAGCGCCAGCGCGAGCGGAGCCTGTAATATGGCCGCCAAGGTGCTGGATAGCTGGGCCTTGATGGCGTTCTTCGGCGGCGAACCCGCGGCCCCGGCGGTGGAGCAGATCCTCCTCAAGGCCGAAACCACCGGCCAGCGCCTGCTCCTGTGCGTCGTCAACTGGGGCGAAGTGTATTATGCCGTCATGCGCGCTACCAACCAGGTCCGCGCCGAAACCATCGCCCGCGAGCTGTCCGCGATGGCCATTGACGTCGTACCCATCGAGGCCGACCTGCACCTGGTCCGGCAGGCGGCCATGTACAAGGCCACCCAACGGCTTTCCTACGCCGACGCCTTCGCCGCCGCCCTGGCCAGGATCCGGAAAGCCGAACTCATTACGGGTGACCTTGAATTTAAATCCGTCGCCGCCGAGATCAAAATCCACTGGCTTCAACATGGTGGGCGGGGGGGGACTCGAACCCCCACACCTTTCGGTACAAGATCCTAAGTCTTGCGCGTCTGCCAGTTCCGCCACTCGCCCGAATCCTCGTTGCAACCGCTAAAAATGCGGGTTTTTATGCGGGTTTTTCATAAATCGAAGCTCCCCGCAGAAAGGCATATGAGGGCATAAAAAGGCGCATTTGGGCACCATTTTTGTCACCATTTGTCACCACCTTTCTCCGGGCGAATTCCACCCGTTATGTGTCCCTATCACCATGCCGGCACCCTATCAGGCACAGATGGATATCTCAAGCCTGATCGACCTTATTGCTGGCCCGGCCTTGCCTTCGGCATCGGAACGGAAATAGGCGGGACATACCGGCGTGTACGTTGGTAGACGACCCCGCAGTATTGCCGACCATAACAATTGACCTTGGCAATTCATTTCCTTTGCCGTTCCATGCGGAATGCCTGCCAGCCGAACGTGATGGTGAGCGGCCCCAGCCATCATCACCAGCGACCATCCCCACATCCGCCGTCCGCAAAAACGAGTTTCCACGGCCGCTGTAAGCTCGCTGTCCTTCCACCCACACCAACACCCCGATCCGCCGCGCTGGACGATCTACAGCCAATTTTAGGGGCCTTCCCGATCAGCGTGGTGGAACATGTTGATGTTGGTCGGCATCACCATCCGGCAGCCGAGCACGTGGGCGCGTGTCCATCTCGCATTCCTCCGTGATGGTGGCGAATCACCCACGCCTAAAACACGTCGCCCATATACCGCCTTGATATTCATGGCGTTTTTTGCTAATTTAATTCCAGTAATCGAACACGAAATCAGCGCGCCCCAGATGGCGTGCAGGCCAGCCAGGCAATGTCCCGGCTACGCCCAACGAATACGAATCCCGCATCCGAATCGTTCACTACGTTAACCGGTAACCCGCGTTAACAGGATTCCCAGAGATGTGCGAAAAATAAACCCAAATGTACGAGGAGAACAACGATGAGTGCTGCCATGGAAGTTGGTCCCGACACGAGAAATCTTAAAGCCCTGATATTTGAATTTTCGCAGATATTGCGCATCTGCCGGTTCAAGAAAGGGCTGGGTGTGAGGGAACTCGCAAAGAAAGTCGGCCGATCAGGGGCCTTTATTTCAATGCTGCAAACCGGTCGCCGATGTTTTAGTGCCGAAACCTACATGCGGTTGCTGGATGCGCTGCAGCCTGAAGGCGAAGACCTCTCAGCCTTCAAGAAAGCGGCCACCGACATCTTAATTTTCCGTGTACGGTTTGGCCGCAACCAGGAGCCGGTGGTGCCCAGGGTGCCATCGGTCGCAGAGGTGATGTTGTTGAATTGGCGGGAACGGAATTTGGTGCAGGGCAGCGACGTTTACAAGGAGCAGCTGGCAAAAGAGCTTATGGAGTGGAAGCCTCAATTTCCGGTCCGCCCACCCATGGCGGTCAACGACGCCGAACGTGGTGAGCCGCCGGTATTCGACAATGCCCCGGCACCGGTGCCGAATTGGCTGGCGTACTGATCGCCTGTTGTGATGCCCGGCGTGTCATAGGTAAAATGGGGCAGAGAAACCTACCCCATTTAGGCCGCGCGCTGCGGCAATTCATCAGACGGCCCAGGCCTTTGCCCGTTCATGCTGGCACAAGGATTGTTCCCGTCCAGCCTTGATGGTGCCCGCCCACAACGGCATCCGCGTCACGTTCGGCAGGGCATCTGCACCCCATCTGTCCTTAATCCGCCGGCCAATCTCGCGCTTGATCTGCGTGACCCTTGGGGCGCTGATACCGAGCTGTGCAGCCAACCGGTCCATCTGGTTGCCATTCACGGTTGCTTCCAACACAGCCAGATCGCGTTTGCCCATGCCGGCCATTAACCCAGCCCAATCAAGTTTGCGGCCGGCGGCCTGGGCAGGATCTTCCGCGGGGCCAGCCAGCATGTCGTGCAGCGTATCACCGTCCTCGCCATGGTCCGGTACAACCTCGTCCAGCGAGGCCACCGTGGAGTTCCCGTCGATCTGGGCGGCCGGGCACAATGCGTCCGTACGCGTGGAGCCATACGAGCGCCGGCCGGTCTTGGCGAGCTGAATCGCGTAAAACGCCACGGACTTCGGGATGATCGGCCTCGACCGAGATTCGCAACTCTGAAGGATCTGAGCGGCCATGGTCACAGTGTCCTGAATTAGCTCGCCGTGGTCCTCTGCCCCGACCGGTTTGACCGCGTGGGGGACGGTGGCCGCGATTATGGGCCAGATTTTATCGATCAACAACGCACCTGCGACTGGACTCATTACTGCACCTCCGTTTTGTTTTTGGAGGTGGCAACTGGCGCAACGGGATTGCCGCGCCATCGGCCACCTATATCGGTGACCGCGTGGACGCGGTCGAAGCTCAAATCGTTATGCGAGGTACGGGGATGGCGGTACTGCTGGTGCGGCCCGTAGCGGAACGGGCCGTGCACGGTGTCAATACCAGCGCCAGCCTGAATGGGAACGCGATGGCCAGCATGCACGACGAAGATGAACGGCCCGCTCACCTATTTATAACGCGATGGGCGGCGGAATTAAGACGACGCATAACGCGGCCGGCGGCACAAGGCGCGTACACACTTTCTTCTGCCCTTTTTTAGTGATCTGCGCCCCCGTTGTTGATAGTGATCTGTCCCGTGTATCCGTAGCTGTTGCGGCTGGTACCTGACGACCATGAACGAAGACACCATCGATGAGGGCCAGAGTGGAGAGTGGCGCAGCCCGGCGCCCTCGGCGTATGCGTTCAGGATTGGCGATGCGCTTGGCCAATATCGCGTCATCCGCCCGCTCGGCCGCGGCGGCATGGGCGAGGTGTACGAGGTGGAACATAAGGTTCTGCGCCGGCGCTTTGCGCTGAAGTTCCTGGGAACCGACCTGCTCAGCCAGCCCGGGGCCATGGACCGGTTCCAGCGCGAGGCGGAGGTCATGGCCAACCTCAACCACCCCAATATCGTCAAGGTGGACGATTTTGGCGAGCACCAGGACCGCGCCTGGCTGCGCATGGAACTGGTTGGCGGCGCGGGTGTCAACCCGGCCACCGGGGACCCGGTCGTCACCCTGGCCGACGTGGCCGAACTCTATGGGGGCCGGGTGCCGCAGGACCTGCTGCTGGGCATTCTCCAGCAGGTGGCGACCGGCCTGGCTTTTGCCCACGGCCGCGGCGTGGTGCACCGCGACCTCAAGCCCGTCAACATCCTGCTTGAAGGTGAGCAGGACGCCGCTCGGGCCGGCAAAGTCTGGCGCGGGCAGGCGAAAATCGCGGATTTCGGGCTGGTCAAGGTGGCGGGCGAAGAGTGGCTGCGCAGCCGGGCGGAGGTTTCGGCCCGGCGTTCCATGGGCAGCACCGGCGGCGCGCGCACCGCGCAGCCCGAACGCACCAGCGAACAGGCCTTGATGGGCACCTACGAGTACATGAGCCCGGAGCAGCGCCGCTGCCAGGATGCGGACGCGCGCAGCGACGTCTATGCCCTGGGCCTGCTGGCCTTCAAGCTGTTGACCGGCCGCGATCCGGGCACCAAGCCGCCCTCGAAGATTGATCCGGCCCTGTGGCCGGCCTGGGACGACCTCCTGATCGCCGCGTTGGAGTTCGAGCCTGGCGACCGGCCATCCGACGGCGCCGCGTTTCTGGCCCGGTTGCAGGCGGTTGGCCCGGCGGACCATAGGCCTACACCAGCGCCTGCTGTAGCACCACTACCGCGCCCACCACCACAGCCACCACGATCATCACCGGCGCGAAAGGATGACGGGCATCAGCCGGGTGACATGCTGAACGTGGACCTTAGCGATGGAGTGAGCTTGGACTTGGTCTGGATTCCGCCGGGAGAGTTCATGATGGGCAGTCCTGAGAGCGAAGAGGAGCGCAGAGACGATGAAACGCAGCACCTGGTGACGATCTCGAGTGGATTTTGGATGGGTAAGTACGAGGTGACTCAGGGGCAGTATGAGCGGATCGTTGGTAAGAACCCCTCTAAATTTAGAGGCCCGGACTTGCCTGTTGAGCAGGTAAGCTGGGATGACGTTCAGAAGTTCTGCCGCAAACTGCAAGGCCGTTTACCGCGGGAATTGGCAGGGAAGACGGCGCGATTGCCGACCGAGGCGGAGTGGGAATACGCCTGCCGGGCCGGGACGACCACGCCGTTTCATTATGGCGACAGCCTGGACTCAAGCATGGCGAATTTTGATGGGAACAACCCCTATGGCGGGGGGCGGAAAGGAGAGTATCGCGAGCAGACCACACCCGTGGGCAGTTTCCGGCCCAATGCCTGGGGTTTGTACGATATGCACGGGAACGTGTTGGAATGGTGTACGGACTGGTATGGAGAGTATCCGTCCGGCGCGGTGACGGATCCAACCGGGCCGGGTTCAGGAGAAAGGCGTGTTGTGCGCGGCGGCGGTTGGTTCAACCTCGCGGGGTTTTGCCGGTCCGCGTTCCGGTTCCTCAACGGTCTCGACGCTCGGTACTACTTCATCGGCTTTCGGGTTGTCGTGCGCTGAGTGTTTTTTTACTGTTCTTCCTTTTTTACAATCTGGGAATCAGGAAGTCTGGAAGTTGCCGCGCGAAGCGCGATCGGTTTTGTGTGGCCCCGACCGTGAGGCCTTGGCCAATGCGGCCGCGGTTGGCGAACGTCCCGCCGGGTCTTTTCTACTTTTCTTCTCCGCGTTCTCCGCGCTTTGGCGGAAGGAACTCCGAATCCTTCAGCGCCCGGCCTTGACGCCGCCGCGAATCATTCGTATATATCCAACAAATGACAAAGAAATCAACATCCATTGTCCATATTCGAAAGACGTACCTTGACCGGATTGCGCCGTTCCTGGGCCAGCCAATGGTCAAGGTGCTGACTGGCATGCGGCGGGTGGGCAAGAGCTACCTGGTGCGCATGCTTCGCGATCAACTCCTGCACAGCGGCTTGCCGGCCAATAAAGTGCGCTACATCGACAAGGAATCGTTGGAGTTTGACGCCATCCGGACGGATCGGGACTTGCACGCTTACGCCATGACGGCGTTCAAGGGCTGCAAGGGCATGAAGACCCTGCTGGTGGACGAGGTGCAGGAGATCGCGGGGTGGGAACGCGCCGTGGCGTCCCTGGCCGGCCGCGGCGACGTGGACGTCATCCTGACCGGCTCCAATGCGCACCTGTTTTCATCCGAACTCGCAACCAAGCTCGCGGGCCGGTATGTCGAGTTCCCCGTGTACAGTCTCGGCTTTGCCGAGTTTCTTGAGTTCCGGGGCGCGGCCGCGGGGGACCGCGAGGCCGAGTTCCAGCGCTACCTGCGCTACGGCGGCTTGCCGGCCCTGCACCACCTGGACATGACGGACGAGGTTGTGTTCCAGTACCTGAGCGCGATCTTTGACACCATCCTGCTCAAGGACGTGGTGGCGCGCCACGCCATCCGCCAGGTGGCCCTGTTACAGAACATGGCGCGCTTCCTCTTCGACAACATCGGCCAGATCGTTTCCGCCAACCGCATTGCGGCCCACCTGAAGTCGCAACGACTGCAGGTGGGGGTGGATACGGTCATCAATTACCTCGGCTACTTTCAGGAGGCGCTGGTCACGCACCGGGCGGCGCGCTACGACATCAAGGGCCGGCGCCTGCTCGAACTGTGCGAGAAATACTACCTGGGCGACATCGGGCTGCGGCACGCCCTGCTGGGCTACCGGGAAGCGGACATTGCGCCTATCCTTGAAAATGTCGTGTACCTGGAACTTCGCCGCCGGGGCTACGCGGTCTCCGTAGGCAAATGGGGTGAGCGGGAGATTGACTTCATCGCCACCCGCGCAAAGGAAAAACTCTACGTGCAGGTGGCCTATCTGCTGGCGTCAAAGGCGACCATTCACCGGGAGTTTAATCCCCTGCTGGAGACGCCGGACAACTATCCCAAGCTGGTGCTCAGCCTGGACCCGGTCTTTGGCGAGGATTACCAGGGCATTCGCCGCATGCACTTGCTGGACTTTCTGATGCAACCGCCATAAATTGTCTTCGACATTGAATGACCACACGATAAATACCGATGCCACCGCGTGTAATCCCAACACTCCGGCCTCGGGTGGCTATGCCTACACCGCCGGGACAATGATCGGCAGCTACCGCGTCATCCGCCCGCTGGGCCGCGGCGGCATGGGCGAGGTGTACGAGGTGGAACACAAGGTTCTGCGCCGGCGCTTTGCGCTGAAGTTCCTGGGAACCGACCTGCTCAGCCAGCCCGGGGCCATGGACCGGTTCCAGCGCGAGGCGGAGGTCATGGCCAACCTCAACCACCCCAATATCGTCAAGGTGGACGATTTTGGCGAGCACCAGGACCGCGCCTGGCTGCGCATGGAACTGGTTGGCGGCGCGGGTGTCAACCCGGCCACCGGGGACCCGGTCGTCACCCTGGCCGACGTGGCCGAACTCTATGGGGGCCGGGTGCCGCAGGACCTGCTGCTGGGCATTCTCCAGCAGGTGGCGACCGGCCTGGCTTTTGCCCACGGCCGCGGCGTGGTGCACCGCGACCTCAAGCCCGTCAACATCCTGCTTGAAGGTGAGCAGGACGCCGCTCGGGCCGGCAAAGTCTGGCGCGGGCAGGCGAAAATCGCGGATTTCGGGCTGGTCAAGGTGGCGGGCGAAGAGTGGCTGCGCAGCCGGGCGGAGGTTTCGGCCCGGCGTTCCATGGGCAGCACCGGCGGCGCGCGCACCGCGCAGCCCGAACGCACCAGCGAACAGGCCTTGATGGGCACCTACGAGTACATGAGCCCGGAGCAGCGCCGCTGCCAGGATGCGGACGCGCGCAGCGACGTCTATGCCCTGGGCCTGCTGGCCTTCAAGCTGTTGACCGGCCGCGATCCGGGCACCAAGCCGCCCTCGAAGATTGATCCGGCCCTGTGGCCGGCCTGGGACGACCTCCTGATCGCCGCGTTGGAGTTCGAGCCTGGCGACCGGCCATCCGACGGCGCCGCGTTTCTGGCCCGGTTGCAGGCGGTCGGACCGGCGGACCAACGCCCCGCACCAGCGCATGCTGTAGCACCACTACCTCCGCCACCACCACCGCCGCCGCCGCCACGGCCACAACCGCCGCCGCCGCCACGGCCATCACGACCATCGCCGGCACGGGAGGATCCCGGGCATCAGCCGGGCGAAACGCTAATCATAGACCTGGGCAACGGGGTTGGCATAGACCTGGTCTGGATCCCTCCCGGCGAGTTCATGATGGGCAGCCCTGAGGGCGAGGTGGGGCATGAGGATGACGAAGGCCCGCAGCACAGGGTGACGATCTCCAGCGGTTTCTGGATGGGAAAATATGAGGTGACACAGCGCCAGTATATGCAGTTAATGGGCCGGAATCCTTCGCGTTTCAAAGGTCTTTTCAAGAGTCTTGAGTTGCCGGTGGAGCAGGTGAGCTGGGATGCTGCGCAGGAATATTGCCAAGCGTTGCAGCGTCGGTTGCCGCGGGAACTGGCCGGAAAGACGGCGCGCTTGCCGACCGAGGCGGAGTGGGAATATGCCTGCCGGGCAGGGACCACAACGCCGTTTCATTATGGCGATAGCCTGGACTCAAGCATGGCGAATTTTGATGCAGGGTCATCAAAAAAAACCAAACCTGTAGGTAGATTCAAGCCCAACGCTTGGGGCTTGTACGATATGCACGGCAATGTTTCAGAATGGTGCCAGGATTGGTGCGATGACTACGCGGAAAGCGTACTTACAGATCCTACCGGACCGAACTCAGGGTCGGGTCGGGTTTTGCGCGGTGGTGGATGGCTCAGCCGTGCGCATGGCTGTCGCTGTGCGCGCCGGGACGGCCGCGCTCCCGTCTATCGGAACTACGGCCTCGGCTTTCGGGTTGTTGTGAGCTGAGGGCTTTTTCTTCCATTCTTCCTTTTTACAATCTGGGAATCAGGAAGTCTGGAAGTTACCGCGCTAAGCGCGGCGGATGATAGGTTTTTGCAGAAAAATGTTTGAAATAGCCGGCAGACGGCGTCGACGGAGCACCGCCCCCCCACCCGAGAATAATGATAGCGCCGATACCTGAACGGCGTCACGTTGATTGCCAAGGGGGTTGAGGCGGGTGGCCGAACCGGCAACGCCCGCATAAGGCCTTAATGAAACGGGGTGATAAGGTGTCGGGCTTGAGATGGGAGCCCATCCGAGGTCATCGTTTCCGAACCCGCTACGGAGGGAGCATACGGTGCAGTACTTTGTTCATTTTTTCTCACGGAGCCACAGAGGTCACGGAGAACAGCGTCGATCGGGCCATGGATAGCGCGAGTCCTGCTTCATGGATCCTACCAACCAATCGAAAGACATGTGGGTTTTCTTACCACGCATGACGTAGAACCATGATCTCACCGACTCTTTTGCATTCATCCCCGTGTCTCCGTGCCTCCGTGAGAGTCTCCCCGCGTTACTGAGGCGTTATACGCCCGCCACGATTGCACTTGATAAATGAACACGCAGTATTTAATTATCCGGCATGAGATATCTGCCAAGAGTTGTTGAGGACAAGCTGCGCCTGTACCGGGATTCGTTCCCGTGCGTGCTGGTGTCCGGTGCAAGGCAGACCGGCAAGAGCACCTTGCTCAAGCACCTGTTCGGCCGTGCGTGCCGGACTTTTGTATTTGACCCGGTGCAGGATCTTTATGGCGCGCGCCGCGACCCGGACCTTTTCCTCAACAATAACCCGCCGCCCCTGATCCTTGACGAAATCCAGTACGCTCCGGAACTGGTGCCGGCCATCAAGCGGCGGGTTGACGAGGACCGTCGGCCCGGCCAGTATCTCATCACCGGGTCCCAGCAATGGCAGGTCATGCGCCACCTGGCGGAATCCATGGCCGGCCGCATCGCGATGCTGGATTTGGCCGGGTTCTGCCTTGCCGAGACCGTCGGCCAGGCCGGCCCATCATGGGCCAGCGCGTGGTTGGCCGCGGCCCGGGGTACGGTCGAGGAAGCCGAGACGCGCCTGCGGGCGTATGCATCCGGCCGCCGGTCCAGCGCCAGCGATATCTGGCGCGGCTCGTTTCCCGAGGTCCTGGGCTTGCCCGAGGCCGCCGTGCACGGGTGGATGCGCGGCTACGTGAACACCTATCTGCAGCGCGACGTGCGCCTGGCTCTGGACGTGCACGACGAAACAACCTTTGCCGCGTTCGTGGCCTTGTGCGCGGCGCTGACGGCCCAGGAGTGCAACTTCAGCCAGTTGGGCCGGGACTTGGGCCTGGCGGCCCCCACGGCGCGGCGCTGGCTGCAGGTGTTGCGCTCCACCTACCAATGGCTCGAGCTGCCGGCCCTGTCGCGCAACCCGGTCAAGCGGGTCAGCCTCAAGCCCAAGGGGTATTTTGCGGATACCGGCCTGGCCTGCCATCTCATGCGGATTTCGTCTCCGGAAGGGGTGCAGGGCCACCCGGCGTTCGGCCGCCTGTTCGAAACCCTGGCCGTGCTGGATTTCTGGAAACAGGTGCAGCGCGAACCCATGCCGCCTACCTTTTATCACTATCGCCAGCACAGCGGCGCCGAAGTGGACCTGGTGCTGGAAACGGACGGCTGGCTGTTCCCCGTGGAGATCAAGGCCGCGGCCATGGTCACCCCGGGGGACGCCTACGGCTTTGGCGCCATGGAACGGAACATGCGCGCACGGGTGGGCCTGGGGCTGGTGATATACAGCGGGCGGGAAATCCTGCGCCTTGGCCCGCGCTGCCTGGCGGTGCCCTACGACCTGGTCCATAGCGGAGAACCTCCATGAACTGCCCGAAATGCGGACAGGCCCAGGCCGGCAAAGTGAAGTTTTGCCCGGAATGCGGCTCTGCCACATCTTCCGTCTCCGGCGACTCCGGGCAGGAACATGACGCCAGCATCGACAATCAGCGCACCATGGCCAGCCCCCAAGCATCGCCAGTCGATGTGACCGTGGAAGGCCAGCCAACCATGGCCGGCGAGGAGAAGTCTGTAGGCGATATGCCGACCATGGCTGGTACCGTCGCCGGCCGCGAGACGAGCGGCCTGACCGGCGTCGCATTGTCAGACCGCTACGAACTCATGGAGCAAATTGGCCGCGGCGGGTTTGCCGTGGTGTGGAAAGCGCGCCAACTGAAACCCAGCAGGCCCGTGGCCATCAAGCGATTATTGATCGAGAGAATGACTGGTCATGCCGGCCAGCAAACCGTGCAACGGTTCGAGCGGGAAGCCCAGGCCATTGCCAGCCTGAGCCACCGCAACATCGTGCA
>CAZAYP010000048.1:0-44480 GCA_964489425.1 uncultured Verrucomicrobiota bacterium
CGGCCCCCACAACCGATCTTCATTTCGGTGTCGTTTCTATTTGACGCAACGGGGCCGGGGCTTGCGTTGAATGGCCAATGCGCTAGGATGCAGCGCATGTCACAGGTAAATACATACACGATCGGCTGCCCGCAGTGCCGCCAGGTGCAGGCGGTGGAGCTGTACCAATCCATCAACCTGGAAACCGATCCGGAGCTGCGCGCCGCGCTGCTGGGCAACCAGCTCAACGCCGTGACCTGCCAGGCCTGCGGGTTCCGTTTCATCGTCGATGGCCCGCTGCTGTACAATGACCGGCACAACGGGTTCATGGTCTACTGGCTGCCGCTGAACGGCCGCACGGTGGACGAGGGCCAGCAGGAGTTCCGGCAGTACATCGAGATCATGCACAAGATGATGCCGGAGCAGCCGGACCCACCCACGCTGCACCTGGTGTTCACGCGCAGCGAGCTGGTGGAGAAAATATTCCTGCTGGAAGAAAACCTGGACGAGCGGGTCATCGAGTACGTCAAATATACCATGTACACCAAGAACATCGAACGGGTCGATCCGCGCACCAAGGTCCTGCTGTTCGATGCCGAGGATTCCACCCCGGAACGCCTGGTGTTCGTGGTCCAGGACGCCGCCACCCGCAAGCTGGAATGCGCCCTGGAATACCAGCGCGCGGCCTACGCGAGCCTCGTGGAGATGTTTGATCACGATGACCAGACCGCCAACCTGCTGGAGCTGTTCCCCGGGCCGTATGTCAGCGCCCGCGAACTGCTGCTCAAGGAGCTCAAAGGCGAGGAGTAGGCGGGTGGAGGACCGGCCCGGGGTGGCGCCAGGGCTGGCCAATAATCACCGATCAAATCCGTCGCCGGCCGGGGTGAGCTTTTTCTATTCAAACTCGTGGATATTTCGTAACTCAATTCCGTGCAGAGCGATGCGTGATGCGCTTTTCGTTTTTTGCTGATAGATTCAATGTTGGCATGGTACCTGCATTTGTTGGAGCATCCGGAAGACCGGAAATAACGCAGACCCAACCAACGGAGGATGCCGCATGTGCGCGAAAAAGAATAGCAAGGTGAGCCGCAAGGAAATGAAGCAGGTGAAGGGCGGGGTGAACATCAACCAGAGCCACTTCGTGAGCCCCGTGGCGGTGAACATCAACCAGAGCCATTACGTGGATCCGCTGGCCGTGAACATCAACCAAAGCCATTACGTGGACCCGCTGGCGGTCAACATCAACCAGAGCCACTAGGCGGATTATCCGCCAAGTGCCGGTCTGGATGACCTGACGATAACCGCGTCCACCACGGGCAGGTTCCCTGATTCTACGGAGCGGATCTGCCACCACGAAGGACACGAAGGTCACAGAGGCAGAGCCAGAAAGCAGTCTTCTTCGTGGTCTTCGTGACCTTCGTGGTGCAATGATTCTGAAATGATTTCGACGGTTTCAGGACAGGCCGAGATGGCTCATCCTGTTCATCTGGTTGGAGGGCCACATCCTGTCGTGGCCGAACAATTTTTCGCTATCCGGCTTCTATTTCGCCATGTTTTTCAACTGTAGCTTGACCGCCTCAAGCTCCGCGCGCAACTCCGCGTTTTGCTTCGCCAGTTCCTGGATTGCCGCGAGCGCGATGCCGGGCAGGTCGCCGCTGTCGATCGCCTTGCTGTTGTCGTTCAAGGGGAAGGCGGCGTGGAAGTCCTGCGCCATCGGTCCGATGTGCCGTTGCTGGTAGCCGGTGTAGTTCCACTCGCTGATGGGCAGCGCTGTCACCTTCTCCAACACGGCCCGCGTGTCTGCCGGTTCGATGTTCTCCTTGAGGTTCCTGTCGCTGGGGAAGGTCCAACTCGACTGGCCGGGCACCCAACCGGCGAACTGCAAGCCATCGGTGTTCCTGAAAACCACCCCGCCATTGCAGCGCACGATGAACTGGTTGTCCTGATACGGCGCCACGTCCGCGTCAGCCGAGTCGCCCCAGACAAATGAGCCCTGCGTCGTGGCCTTGGCCCTGCGCCCGGCCGCCAAGGTGTACTCCCCGCTTGCGCTATTCATGTGGCCGCCAGGCACGGTGGCGTAGTTCGCCGTCGCTTCGTTGTTGTTGCCGCCGGCCACGACGGCCGAACTGTTGTCTGCGGTGTTCTGGTAGCCGCCGCCCACCGTGGCGCAGGGGCCCCGCGCCCGGTTTTGCATGCCACCGGCCACGAGCGCACCGCCGAATGCGCTGTCGTCCCGTGCGAGGTTGTTCTTTCCGCCTCCCACCGAGCCGTATGAGGTGTTTACGGCATTGCCCTCGCCGCCGGCGATCGTGGCCCCAATACTGCCGCTCCAGATCGAGTTGACGTTGCCGCCGCCGATGGCGGAGCCGGGGCTTCCGGTTTCGATGGTGTTGTTCGATCCGCCGCCGATTGTGCCGTGGTCGGCGGTCGCGCCAATGGTATTGTTCGCCCCGCCGCCGACGGTCGTGGCCGTGCCGGCCGCCACCGCTCCCGCGCCCATGGCAATGGCGTTGACGCCCACGGCCGAGGGGGCCGGCAAGAAGGTGCCGTTTTCGGCGTAGCTGCGCGTGCCCGCGTCGCGCCGCCCGCCGCCGATCACATAAAATTCAGGAACTTGCGCATCCGCCAGCATCCCAAGCAACGCCAGTGCGCCAGCCGCCAGCCAACCGATACTTGAATAATCCTTGCGATAGCTCATGAGCCCCTCCTGTTTTGTTCCAACTTCTTGACCTGTCCCGATGGGATTGTATGCAACGCGCACGTCGCACGCCACTACCCATGGCAACAGACCAGAAAACAGGCAAAGGAACAAGAGTAAAACGTTGCTGGCGTTTTCTGGTTTTCCGGGGGCCGGGGAATGACCATTTTGGAACGGTTGTCCTTCCCCCGGCCGGCACGTTGCGAGATCCTTGGCCGAGAACCGCAATCAAGGCCACGGAGGCAGCGGCAACTTGCCGCCCGCGCGGACGGGATCTCCGCCTATACCTGCCGGCGGTAATCCGGCGGCTTCCGGCGGGTACAGGTTGCCGATGTTGCCGATGAGCATGCGCAGGCGGCGGCGCAGTTCGGTATAGCTGTAGTATCGTCGCGCCAGCTGGTAGTTGTGTTCGACCATGGCCGCGCGGTAGTCGGGCTGTTCCAGCACCCGCCGCCCAGCTCGGGTGCCGGACCGCGTTGTTCGCGGGCGATGCGCAATCCCTGCGGCGGCGCGGGGATGACGCCCGGTGCGCCGGCTTGCAGCCGGACCTGGTGATCACCACGCTGCGCGATTTGCCGGGATGCCTGGGGTGATCCGGCAGCGAAGAGGGGGGGCTTCCCGCTGCATTGACATCCCGGTTCGATTGTTGTAGGACACAACCCATGATACGGGTGCGCCACGGTCATGGCGCGCCGTCGATTTGACCGTTAATCCTGCAACCAGCAACGGGGAGGCACAATGAAGGCGATATATGATGGCAATGGCAGAAACCGCGCAGTTTTCATGAAGATCAGCGTCGTGGGCTTGGTTTTGCTTGCGGCCGCCACGGCCCAGGGCGCGTTGGTCGCCTACGAGGGGTTCAATTATCCCATCGATGCCGCCCTGGTCGGCCAATCCGGCGGCATGGGCTGGGACGGCCCCTGGAAAGGGCCCAAGAACGCTTTCACCATCGACGACAACCTGGTCGGCGGGTTTGGCGCCCTGGTGTGCACGGGCAACAACGCCACGGTGATGGCGCCCGCGGACGATTGGGTGACCCGCAAGCTGAAGTCGCGGGTGGCCGGCTACGTGGTCTGGCTCTCGTTCCTGGCCAAAAAGAACGATGCCGCCCCCACGCCCGCCATCGGGCTGGGCTTGTGGGAAGGCCAGAGCTACCGCTACTGGTTCGGATCGCCGCAGCCGTTCAAGGACGTATGGAGCATGCGGCGTGAGCCGGGCGGCAAGGATCTGCTGACCGACGTGCCGCTGAACGAGCTCACGCTGGTCGTGGCCAGCATGGACATGAACCTGGGCAACATCTACCTGTGGGTCAACCCGTCCCTCAACCATGAACCGGATCCCAAGGATGCCGCGGCCGTGTACACGGTGACGTCCCAGTTCCGTTTCGACACCATCGCGTTGTCCGGGGGCTTTGGCTCATCGTGGTCGATCAACGAAATCCGCCTGGGCGAGTCATGGATCGACGTGGCGCCCGGCGCCAAGGCGGCCAAGGCGCCCAAGCCCGAACCCACCGCGAAACCGACCCCGGCCGCGGCCAAGGATGCGCCCGCCAAGGATGATGCGCCCGCGGCCAAGACCGCGGATAAGGAAGCGGCCAAGGACCCGTCGGCCGCCACCAAAAAACCCGCGGCCACGCCCGTAGTCAAGGCCACGGAACCCGCGCCCGCGGTCAAGACCCCGGTGCCGGAAGTTGCGCCGACCGCGGCCCAGCCCAAGCCGGAAGCCACGGCGGGCGCGGACAAGCCCGCCAAGAAAAAGTGGTGGTAACCCCGGCCGCGGGGCCGGTCATCATCGAGTTCAGGTATCCAAGGGAGCATGCCCATGCAATGGCTTGTGTTTGCCGGTCTTTGTGCCTGCCTGCTCGGCGGCCCGCAGGTTGGGTTGGCGGAATCGTATCCCCCCGACGCCTGGCGTGACACACCCAGCGCCCTGGCCAGCCCGGACGCGGTGCGTGGCGGAACGATCACCGCCTATGCCGGGCCCTCGCCCCAGAGCTTCAATTATTACCTGGATAACAACACATTTTGCGCGCAGATCTTTTCCATGATGTACGATTCGCTGCTGGGCACGGACCCCGTCACGGCGGAGTATGTTCCGGCCCTGGCCCGGAAGTGGGAGATCTCGGACGACAAAAAGACATTCACGTTCTGGCTGGATGAAGACGCCCGGTGGAGCGACGGCCGGCCCGTCACGGCGCAGGACGTGGCCTGGACCTTTGCGGCCATCATGGATCCCAAGAACCTCACCGGCGTGCACAAGGTCAGCCTGGAACCGTTTGCGCCACCCGAAGTGCTGGACGAGCGCACCGTCCGTTTCACGGCGCGCGACGTGCACTGGCGGCACCTGGGCGCGGCCGGCGGGTTCAGCATCCTGCCGCAGCATGCGCTGGCGACCCAGGACTTCAACAAGATCAATTTCGAGTTTCCCGTGGTGTCCGGGCCGTACCGGATCGGCGAGACCAAGTCCGGCATCTTCGCCACCATGGAGCGTCGCCCCGACTGGTGGGGAGACAAGAAGCCGGCCAACACCCACATGGCCAACTTCGACAAGATCCTGTTCCGTTTCCTGGAAGACCAGGAAAACGCCTATGAAGCCTTCAAGAAGGGCCTGATCGACGTGTATCCCGTGTACATGGCGCGCTTGTGGATGAACGAGGCCCAGGGCGAGAAGTTCGACAAGCACTGGATCGTCAAGCAGAAGATCCATAACCATGGCCCGATCGGGTTCCAGGGCTTTGCCATGAACCTGCGCCGGCCGCCGTTCGACGATGTGCGCGTCCGCCAGGCCATGGCGCTGCTGCTGGACCGCGAGAAGATGAACCAGACCCTCATGTACGGCCAGTATTTCCTGCACCGCTCGTACTTCGAGGACCTGTACTCGCCACAGCACCCCTGCACCAACCCGGCCACGGCCTTCGACAAGGCCCGCGCCCGCGAGCTGCTCCAGGCCGCCGGCTGGACCGCCAACCCGGACACCGGCTGGCTCGAAAAAGACGGCCGGCGGTTCACGTTCAGCTTCCTGACCCGCGACGCCTCGACCGACAAGTTCCTCGCCATCTACGCGGAGGATCTCAAGGACGTGGGCATTGACATGACCATTGACCACAAGGACTGGGCCGCGTGGTCCAAGGACATGGACGAGTACAATTACGACATGACCTGGGCCTCCTGGAGCGGCACGATCTTCAAGGATCCCGAGGATATGTGGTCGTCCCGCGAGGCGGACCGCGCCGGGGGCAACAACATCACCGGCTTCAAGGATCCGCGCGTGGACGCCTTGATCGCGGAGCAGAAGTCCAATTTCGATATCCAGCAGCGCAACGCGATCTACCGCCAGATCGACGCCCTGATCCTCGAGCAGGCCCCGTATGTGCTGCTGTGGAACATGGACTACGTCCGCCTGCTTTACTGGAACAAGTTCGGTACGCCGCCCACGGTCCTGTCCAAGTTTGGCCGGGAAGACTCGGCGTTCGGCCTGTGGTGGTTCGACGAGGATTCGGCCGCCGAACTCGCGGCGGCCATGGCGTCCGGCGGTTCGCTGCCCGCCCGCCCGGCCGAAGTTCGGTTTGACGACGTCTTCAAGCCGTGAGGCGGGCCGGACGCCGGGTCAGCGCAGTAGCCATGCTTCCAGCGCCAGCGCCGCGGATCCCAGGATCCCGAACCCCAGGCTCAGTTGCGCTGTGGCCGCGTCGAGCGTGAGGAAGTCCATGGGCTGCCGCGGCGCGGCGCGCTGGGCCGCGCGGGTGCGGCACCGCCAGGCCAGCGGCAGGGCCAGCCAGCTCAGCATCATGAGCGGCGGCATGCCCAGGGAATTTCCCGGCCGCGTCCACCCCAAGGCCACCAGCCCGGCGACCACGAGGAACGGTCCGAAAATCAGGGCCAGGTAATACCGGTGGGCGCCGCGGTCGCCGAGCAGCCCGGCGCAGGTGGTGATGTTGCCCGCGCGGTCACCGGCCAGGTCGCGCCAGTTGTTGGCGTGCAGGATGGCGGCCACCAGCAGCGCCAGCGGGACGGACCAGGCCACCGGCGTCCACGCCACGCGCCCGGTTTGGACCACCCAGGCGCCCAGGCAGCCCAGCACGCCAAAAATCAGGAACACCGCCGGTTCGCCCAGGGCGCGACACTTCAGCGCCAGCGGCGGCGCCGAGTAGGCCACGCCCAGCGCCACGCCGGCCACGCCGATCCATAGCAGCGCCGGGCCGGCCACCACGGTCAACCCCAGGCCCAGGCCGCACCCGAATACCATCCAGGCCAGCGCGCCCCAGAACACGGCCCGGGCGGTCAGCCAGCCGCGCACAATGGCGCCGCACCCGGGTTCGACGCGCGTGTCCAGCCCGCGCCGGTGGTCGTAGACATCGTTGAGCATGTTGGCCCCGGAATGCAGCGCGACCATGGCGGCCAGCGCCGCGGCAAACCGGCCGGCGTGCAGCGGCGCGGCGCCGGTAGCCGCCGCGGCCAGGGTGCCGAACACCACCGGCATGGTGGAGGCGGGCAGGGCCCACGGCCGGGCCGCCATGAGCCAGACTCGCCAGCATGCCGGCGGACCGGGCGGAGTTGCGGGTTTGGACGTTGGGCTCATGCCACCCGGCCGCTGGGCGACGGGCTGACGCGGTCGTGGATGCGCGCCAGCCATGGATGCCGGAACACCACCGCGTTGCGCCGGAACTTGCCCCAGCGCGGGCTGGCGCCGATCCGCGGCAACACCGGCCGGGAATCGCCCGGGGTCACCAACCCTTTTTCCACGGAAAACGTGCGCGCCAACCCCAGTTCACCGGCCACGGTCACGCCCGCGCGCGAGTAATGGCCATACGGCCAGAACAACAGGTCCGGCGCTTGTCCGGTCAGGTCCGTGATGGTCGCGCGGCACCGCCCGAGGTCCGCGGCCAGGCGCTGTTGAAATTGTTCCGCAGATTCGTCCGCGCGGGGTGCGGCCAGCTCGCTGAGGAGCCTGCCGCCGGGCGCAAGGCGGCGGGCGTGGGTGTGGCCGTGGGCCTGGATGGACCAAAGGCCGGTGGATGCCATGGCCCGGAGTTCGGCGCGGGACAGGAACGCGCTGCGGTCGCCGCGCTCCGCCGCCTGGAGGGCCTGGTCCAGCGGCCACTGCGCGGCCGGGGTGCCGGGATCGGCGCGCAAGGGCGCGTCATGGAGGTTGCCGGTGCTCAGGGCCAGGATGGCGGGAACGCCCAGATCCTGCAGGATGGGCGAGGCGAAAATCCAGTTGTCCAGCCAGCCATCGTCGAACGTGATCGCCGCGGCCGGTTGCGGACTGCCGCCCGCGCCGGCCAGGTAATCCCGCAGCCCGGCCGCGTCCAGCACGCGGTATTGGCGCTGGAGATATTCAAGCTGCCGGCGGAACATGGGCACGCTGACGCCCTCCGGGGATCCTGCCGGCAGCACGCGGTGATACATGAAAATCTCAAGCATGGGCGGCGGTTTTCTTCGCGCGGCCGCGGCGGCGCAGCGCCTGGGTGAGTTGCCGCAGTTCCGGTGACCGCAGCAGGCCGGCCGCGATCAAGAACGCGATTCCGCCCGCCGCCATGGCCGCGGCCACGGACCCGAGCTGGATCAGCTTGGCGGAGCTGGTCAGCGCGGCCAGCGCCGGCGGGGCGGCGCGGCTGGTCAGCCACGCGGCGGCGCCGCAAGCCAGCCCGGCGGCGCCGGACCGCGCGGCGCTGCGGACAATTTCCGGCCAGCCGGGCGATCCCAGGACGTGGTGCAGGCGCATGGCCAGGAACCCGGCAAAGAAGCTTTCCGCCAGCACCGTGGCCAGGGCGAGGCCGGCGTGTTTCCAGTACAAGGGCCAGGTCACCACGAACAGGAGGTTCAGGACGATGTTGAGGGTCACGGTGAGCACTCCGCCGCGCAGCGGCGTGCGCGAGTCCTTGAGCGCGTAAAACGCCGGCGCCAGCACCTTGGAGAGGCTGAACACCACCAGCCCCGGAGCATAAAAGGCCAGGGCCCGGGCCGTGAGCTCGGTGGACCGGGCATCGAACATCTTCCACTGGAAGATCAGCTCCGTGATCGGGTACGCCAGCACCAGCAACCCGATCGCCGCGGGGAACATGAGGAACAGCAGCAGGCGCAGGGAGTGGTTGATGACGGTCTTCATCTGGGCGTGGTCGGCGGTCGCGGTGTGGCCGGAGAAGGCGGGCAGCAGCACGGTGCCGAGGGCCGTGGCGCAAATGCCCAGGGGAAAATAGAGCAGGCGCTCGCTGTAAAACATGGCCGCCGGCGCCCACGCGCCGATCCACGTCGAAATCCCACGGTCGATGATCACGTTGAACTGGGTCACGGCCAGGCCCAGCGCCGCCGGCCCGGTGAGCCGGAGCACCTGGGCCACGTCGGGATCGCGCCAGTGGCAGGATAGGCCCGGCCGGTAGCCGAACCGCCAGAGCATGGGGATTTGCAGGCCCATTTGCAGCACCCCGGCGGCCAGCACCGCCCAGGCCAGCATCCGCACCTTGGCCATCAGCGTGGCGTCGCCCATCCACAGCGTGGCGGCCAACGCCAGCATCCAGACAATATTCATCAGCGACGGCATGGCCGCCGGCACCAGGAAATGGCGGAACGAGTTGAGCAGCGCCATGAACAGGGCGCCGATGCAGATGAAGACCGCGTAGGGGAGCATCACGCACATCAACTGGAGAATCACCGCGGTGCGCTCGCCCGGGTGGCCGTACCGGAGCACCAGGACCGACCCCAGCACGCCCGCCCCGACCAGCACGGCCAGCACGATCGCGGTGAGGGTGATCACCCGGCGGGCGAGACGCCAGGCAGCGTCCAGCCCGTGCTTCTCGCGCACCTCCATGAATACCGGGACCAGCCCGGACGCCAGCGCGCCCTCGCCGAACAGGCGCCGGAACAGGTTGGGAATGGTGAACGCCACCACGAACGCCGACATGGCCAGGGAGGTGCCCAGCAGGCTGGCGGTCAGCATGTCGCGCACCATGCCCAGGGCGCGGCTGCACAGGGTCATGGCGCTGACCACACCGGCGGACTTGAGCAGCGCGCGGCTATCCATGCGCTGCCTCCGCCGGTCGTCCGGCGAGTTGTGCATACAGGTCCCGGAGCTGGCCGAACCCGCGCGCGCGGGGATGTTGTTCGGCCCGCCGGCGGAGGTCCGGGCCGGCCGCCGCGCGCAGCCCTGGCGCCAGGGTCTGCCGGATCGCGGCGGCCAGCGCGGCCGGCGCACAGGGCTGCGTGATCAGCACGGCGCCGGCGGCCCCGTCCAGCACTTCGGCCACGCCCGCGTTGCGCGCCACCACCACCGGCAGGCCGCAGGCCGCGGCCTCCAGGCAGACGGTGCCGAACGAGTCGTAGAAGCTGGGATGCACCAGCGCGTCGGCCGCGGCATACGCCAGCCGCGGATCAGCCACGGCCCCGCAAAAGGTGATCTGGTCCGCCACCCCGCGGCGCGCCGCGCGCGCCGCGAACGGCCGCGGGTTGCCGCGGCCGGCCACCAGCAGGCGCACCCGCGCCAACCCGTCCCGGCGGAGGATCGCCAGGGCTTCGACCAGGTCGTACAGGCCCTTGAGGCGGAAGTTGTGGCCCATGAACAGCAGCGCGGCCTCGTCGGGCGCCAGGTGCCAGGCGGCGCGGGCGGCGGCCCGCTGGCCCGGGGCCCAGTCCGGGGGGAACCGCGCCAGGTCCAGGCCCGGATACACCACGTGGCATCGGCCGGCGGCGTGGGGATAGTAGCGGAGCATGTCATCCACCACCCGCTGCGAAACGCCGATGAAGTGCCGCCGCGGGTCCGCAAACTGGCAGGTCTCGTTGGCGCGCAGGGCGCGGTACTTGGGTTGCCAGCGGTAGATCCAGCGCTTGAGCCGGCGCTGGGCGGGTGTCGGCGCGCTGAGCGCGTTGTACTGTTCGAAGGCCCGGTGCACGCCGCCGTGCAGCATGAGCACGTCGCCCGGCCAGGCGTGATTGAACGCCTGGACCAGGTCGTGCCGGCCGGTGTCCGCGGCGAGGGCCGCGGCCAGGGCCGCGGCGAAGCGCGCGGGCCGCGCGCGGCCCGCGTGGAGCACCTGCACCCGCGCGCCCGGCACCGGTTCGGCGGCGTGGGCGGTGTAGATGTGCAGGGGGTGGCCTTGCGCGACCAGCCACTGGGCCAGGTGCCAGACATAATGTTCCGCGCCCCCGCGCCGGGGGTCCAGATGTTCAACGGCCAGCGCAATCCGGAGCATGGGGCCTCAGGGCTTGGCCTGCGGCGGCGGGGGGATGGGCGGTGGCGCGCACCGGCCGGCCAGCAGGAGTTCCTGCTCCCACAGCTTGGCATACTTGATCAGCACGGCATAGGCGCTGATCGCCGCGATCAGCAGCCCCCGCTTGCCGTCCAGGCAGCCGCCCTTGAGCACATACGCCTTCAGGAAGCGCCAGTACGGCCGGATCATCCAGTCGGTGAGCCGGAACCGCTGGCCCTCCTTGATTTGCGCCTGGGCGGTAATGCTGGTGAAGCGGTTCATGGTTTCGATGTGCTCGGTGATGTTGCTGTACGTGTAGTGGTGGATCGGATGGTGCAGCCGGCGCACCGGGCCATCCACCAGCACATGGTCGTGCGGCTCGCGGCCGGCGCTGTGGCCGCGGTCCTTGCGGAACAGGCGCAGCTTCACGTCCGGGTACCATTCGCCGTGGCGGATCCACTGGCCCAGGTAATAGACCATGCGCGGGAACTTGTAGCCCACGAAGGCGCCCGGACCGTGCTCAAACTCGGCGATGATCTCGTCACGCAAGGCGGGCGAGATCTCCTCGTCCGCGTCGAGGAACAGCACCCAGTTGAAGCGCGCCATGCCGCGGATCAGGTTTTTCTGGCCGATGTAGCCCAGCCACTCGTGCTGCACCACGCGGTCGGTGAACCGGCGGCTGATTTCCACGGTGCGGTCCTTGCTGTAGCTGTCCACGACGATGATCTCGTCGCACCAGGTCAGGCTTTGCAAGCAGCGGGCGATGTTTTCCTCTTCGTTGCCCGCGGTCACGCAGGCGGAAATTTTTTCGCGCATGGCGGTCAGCTCCCGGCTGGGGGTTGGGCGGTCAGCATCTCGCGCAGGGCCGTCACGACCGCGGCGGGCGGGATGGCGGCCAGCGCGGCCGCGGCCGCGGCCGACGCGCGGGGAATGTCCCGGTGGCCGCCCGCGGCCTGCTGCAGGATCCGGTGGGCCGATCCCAGCGGCCCGGTCTTGGCGGGATCGGTCAGGCCGAACAGGGCCACCACCGGCGTGCCCATGGCCGCCGCCAAGTGCATGCCGCCGCTGTCGTTGGCCACCGCGGCCTGGCATTGCCCCAGCCAGGCCGCCCACTCCGGCAGGGTGGTTTGCCCGACCCAGTTGCCCACCGGGCCGTCAGCGAGCGCCGAGCCGAGCCGCGCGCCCAGCGGCGCGTCGGCCGGCCCGCCGAACAGCAGGACGCTCCCGCCCAGCTCGGTGCGCACGGCCCGGGCCACGGCGACAAAGTGGTCCACCGGCCACTGCTTGGCCGGCCCGCGCGCGGCGCCGGGCAACAGGGCGATCCGCGGCGCGGGCCAGCGCGCCGCCCCCGCCGTCACCGCGGCCCGGACCTCCGGCGGCGGCTCCAGCACCGGCGGCGGCAGGGTCGCGGGCATGGCGCCCGGCCAGAACAGGTTGACGTACTCGTAGGCCTGGTGGCTGCGCTGCAGCTCCGGGCGGAGGGTGATGATGTGGGTCAGCAACATGTCGCGGGCGTGGCCGGACATGCCGCGCCGCTCGGGGATGCGCGCCAAAAACGGCAGCAGCGCGGAGCGGAACGAGTGGGGCAGGACCACCGCCATGTCGAACCGCTCGGCGCGCAGGCGGCGGCCGGTGCGCTGGGTGCCGGCCAGGCCGGTCGCCAGGGGCAGGCAGGCGTCCGGCGCGCGGTGCATGTGCCACAGGGGAACCAGGTGCGGCTTGATGAGCAGCGTCAGGCGCGTGTCCGGGTGGCGTTGCCGCAGCATCTGGAGCGCGGGCATGCTCATGATGCTGTCCCCGATCCAGTTGACTCCGCATATCAGCACGTGGCGCATGGCGTGGTCGTGGCTCCCGGCGTCACCGGCACAGGATCCGGGCGATGCAGGCCTGGAAATCGTCGGCCCCGCTGAGCATCTCGATTTCCACGCGCAGAAAATAGATCGGCAGGTCGCGGCGCTCGATCTTGGGAAACCGGACCGCGTCTTTCTCCGTGGTGATAATCATCTGCGCGCCGCGCTCGAGGCTCTTGTTGATGCGCTCGATCAGCTCAAGCTGGGTGTAGCGGTGATGGTCGGCGTAGCGCTTGTGGTAGATCACCCGGGCGCCGCGGCGGATCAGCTCCTCCTCGAACCCCTTGGGCGCGGCGATGCCGGACACGGCCGCCACCGTGGCGCCGTCCAGCAGTTCCAGCGGGCGCCGCTCGCCGGTGAACACGTCCTGGAGGTAGCGCGGGCAGTGGCGGCACTCGGCGATTTCCGCGTCGGGGTTCAAGCGCCGCAGCTCCTTCTTCAGCTCGGGCGCGCCGCCGGCCGGGCACTTGGTGATGAAGATGAAGCTGGCCCGCCGGATGTTCTTGACGCGCTCGCGCAGCAGGCCGCGCGGCAGCACGTAGAGGTTGCCAAAGGGGTTCTGGCAGTCGACCAGCACCACGTCCATGCGGTGTTTCAGGCGCAGGTACTGGAAGCCGTCGTCGAGGATCAGCGTGTCGCAGCCGAACTTGCGGACGGCGAACCGGCCGGCCTTGACGCGGTCCTTGTCCACGAGCACCACGACCTCCGGCAGGTTGGAGGCGAGCATGTAGGGCTCGTCGCCGCTGGTGGCCGAATCCAGCAGCAGGCGCTTGCCGTCGGAAACCACCAGGGGGTCCAGGCTGCCCGCGGCGGGGCGCAAGCGCTGCGCCAGGCGGTCCAGGAACGGCGGCCTGACCTTCTTGTAGCCGCGGCTGAGGATCGCCACCTTGCGGCCTTGTTTCTGGAGCGCGCGCGCGAAGATTTCCACGATCGGCGTCTTGCCGGTGCCGCCGACCGTGAGGTTGCCCACGCTGATGACCTGGCAGCCCAGGGTGTAGTGGCGGTAGATGCCGCGGGCATACAGCCACAGCCGGGTTTGCACGGCCAGGGCGAACAGGTGGGACAGGGCGCGCAGGGTCCCCCGCAACAGGGTCGGCCCGCGGCCCTGGCGGCGGCCTTCGATCACGCTCAGCGTGTAGGTTTCTATGCGTTCGGCAAAACTCAGCGCCATGCTACGCTCCTGAACCAGCCATGTTACCCGAAGGCGCGCGATCTTGGGAACTGCTTTCTTTGCCCGGGGCCGGGGCCGTAACCACCAGCGCCACGGGCACCAGCCAGATCATGGCCGCCTGGACCACGCTGTCCGGGAAATCCCCCAACCCGTACAAATGGCCGAACAACAGCAGCAGGCCCACCGTCGCCGGCAGCAACCGGGCGGTGAAGGTCGGCGCGCGGAACACCGCCCGGAGCAACCGCGCCGCCAGGCAGCCCCAGGCCGCCAGGTACAAGGCCACGCCGACCATCCCGTGCTCGAACAGGATCTTGAGCCAGTACTCGTGGCAGTGCGGGTAATGAAAGGTCGCCGGCGGCGGCCGGGATGCGTAGTACACGCGCTCGAACACCTTCTTGCCGTAGCCGTGGCCCAACGCCAGGCGCTCGCCCGCCAGCCGCCAGGTGTGGCGCCAAACCTTGTCGCGCTCGGAAAAAGTCGCCATGGTCCGGCGATCCGCAAAGCGCCGGTTCAGCCAGCCGGGATGGGTCAGGGCCAGCACCACCAGCACCTCGGCCAGGATCACGATGCCCAGCTTCAAGTACCAGCGCGGCAGGACAAACAGCAGCGCGCCGCAGGCCAGCACAAACGCCAGCTGCGGCCCGCGCGAGGCCAGGGTGTACAGGTACACGAGGTGGATCGCCATCCCGGCCAGGCACAGGGCCAGGCGCAGCGGCTGGCGCCGCCAGGTCCAGGCGAAATACAGCAGCACAAAGAAGGCCATGCCCGCCATCATGCTGGCCACGTTGGGATGGTTGAGGATGAACGGCTCGTGCAGCCGGGCCTGGGACCATAGCGCCCCGCGCAGCACCCAGGCCAGCCGGGCCAAATCAAAACCCAGGATCAGCGTCAGGGCAACGGCGCTGTAACCCAGCAGGCCTTCAAGCGCCTCACGGCGGCCGAATAGAACCGGGATGGCGAACGCGAACCCCAGGTACTTGCCCAGGTTGGCCAGGTCGCGCAGCGACGCCATCGGGTCGGCGCTCAGCGGCAGCGAAAGGAGCAGGTAGGCCAGGAGCAGGATGAAGGCGTATCCGGCCGGGTTGCGCCAGAAGCGGCGCCCGCGCCCTGCCTGGGGCAGCGCCGCGATGAACGCCCCGTACAGGAACAAGTCGGTGATCGCTTTGGACGAATATCGCCACACCAGCACGGCCAGGGCCAGGCCGCCTCCGCGCCGGACGGCAACTGGCACCGGGCCCGGCTTGCCAAGCCAAGCCCGGATCTTCCGGCCGGGTTGTTCCGCAAAAAGCATGACCTTGGATACCACGCGCCACGCCAATTGGCGATCTTCTTTCACGATCTAACAATTGCGATTTTAACGGCAAAACACACCCAAATACGACGGCCTTGCGCTGGCTGGTTTACGGGTTTGCACTGAAGCGTTTTGTGCTGCTACTCTATGATGCATTGGAGTGTTGAACGCCATGGGGCTTGTTTGTGACGGCTGCAAAATACACCGAGGGGTTGCGCCATGAGTCAAAAAATGATCCCGACAGATCGTATTGAAAGTCGGATACGGTCGTTACGTGGACAGAACGTGTTGCTGAGCACCGACCTGGCACGACTGTATGAAGTCGAACCGCGCGTATTGGTCCAGGCGGTCAAGAGAAATGCCGAACGATTCCCCGCCGACTTCATGTTCATGCTTACACCGCAAGAGGTTGCAATCTTGAAATCACAGTTTGTGATTTCAAGTTGGGGTGGCCGGCGAGTTGCCCCTTATGCTTTCACCGAGCAAGGCGTGGCGATGTTGTCCAGCGTACTGAACAGCCCGCGCGCCATCCAGATGAACATCGCGATCATGCGGGCCTTTGTGAAACTCCGCCAGATCCTGGCCTCGCATGCGGACCTGGCGCAGCGCCTGGACGAACTGGAAAAGAAATACGACGCCCAGTTCCGCGGCGTATTTCAGGCGTTGCGGCAACTGATCCATCCGCCGGTACCACCCCGCAAGGGCATTGGATTCCATGTCCGTGAATCCGGTGGGAAATATTCCGTGCGCCGGGCCCGGCAGGGCGCAGCGCCATGACCGTTGACGTGAACGATCTCCGGTCGATAGATTTCTTCGCCGCCTGTTCCGGGCCGGTCCTCCAGGACCTGGCATCCCTGTGCCACCGCACCGGCTACCGGCGCCTGCGCACCATCCACGACGAGGGCGCGCCGGTGCTCAAGGTTTATGCCGTGCTGCGCGGCCAGGTGGTGCTGCACAAGGCGGCCGGCGCCACGGGCGATCCGGTCCGCCTGGCCGTGGTCCAGGCCGGCGAGATGTTCGGGTTTGGCGAGGTCATGCTCCCGCGTTACTACACGACCGCCCGCGCCCTGATGGATTGCTCCCTGCTGGAAATCGGCCGGGACGACTTCATCCGGCGGTTCCTGGCCGTAGCCGCCATCCGCGAGCAGGTGCTGCTGGCGCTCTGCAAAATTAACCGGTACCTGGTCAACAAGTTGACCGGCGCCGGAGGCGTGGAAGACCTGGCCCTCTACCTGCAGACCCTGGCCGGGGAATGCGGCCGTGCCACCGGGGACCGGATCATGATCCAGCGCAAAGTGCGCCAGCCCGAGGTGGCCTCGGTCTTGAACTTGAGCCGCGAGCACGTGACCCGCCTGTTCGCCCGCCTCAAGGCGCAAGGGGTGGTGGACTTCAACCGCGGCTACCCAGTGATCGATCAGGCGTGGTTGGAGCAGGCCGTCCGGGACAAGGACCTGGCCGCCAGCATCCAGTACCGCGACGCGCCCCTGTGAGCTTTCCGGTGATGCATGTCACTGACCCGTTTCGCAGGTTGTCCTATTCTCGCGCTGTAATCCACAAGGAGGACGGCCGATGAACAAGAGAAAGCTGGTTCTGATGGTTGCGGGGATCGCCGGTCTAGCTTTGGCGGGGCGGGCCGCGGCCACCAGCGCGACGATCGTAGTCAGCAATCTTCCGGATCGTGGCGCCACGGCCGAGGGCCAGGTCGTGGCCCTGGCCGGTACCTTGACCGGGTGGGATAACACATCCACCCTGGCCACGGTGAGCCAGCACCGGCTGGTTTTTTCGTTCCCATCCCTGGACTCATTGCCAGCCCTCGGGACCGATTGGAAAGACGCCCCGCCGGGCGCCAACGCCGCGTTCCAGTTCCTCGTGCCAGGCTCGTGGTCGGAACGCGCCGTAAAGGCCGATTTCCCGGCCAATGACGGCAACTTCCGCGTTGCCCTGCAGGCGGACACAGCCAACACCGTCGAGATCAATGCCGGAACCGTGCCCACGCTGGTCGATCAATCCACCGCGCTGCGCCTGAACGGGGCCGTGGAAAACGCCACGCCGCTGGTGAATCCGGCGGTCTTTGCGTTCCCCGGCGGGCGCTACAAGGCGCTCGTCATGAGCTACGACGATGGCCATGTGCAGGACCGTGGGTTGGCCCCGCTGCTCAGCGCGCACGGCATCAAGGGCACGTTCCATCTCAACTCGGGCTTTATCAACCAGGACACCTTTATCGGCAGCGGCGAGGTGGCCACGTTGTTTGCCGGCCACGAGGTCTCCTCGCACACGGTCGATCATCCCTATCTCACCCAGCTCGGTGATGGCAGCGTGCAGTGGGAGGCCAGCACGGACCGCGCCGCGCTGGCCGCGCTGGCCGGCTATGCCATGCCGAGCATGTCATACCCGTTTGGCGACTACAACAAGCAGGTCATGTCCCTGTTGGCAGGCCAAGGCGTGCCCTGCTCCCGCACGGTGCAAGACACCTTCCGGCTGGATTACCTGCCGCCGAACCCGCTCAAGTGGCATCCGACCTGCCACCACGCGGCGGCGGCCGGGCTGGCCGCGGAGTTTGTCGCACGCACCAACCAGGACCTGGCGCTGCTGTTCATCTGGGGCCACAGCTACGAGCTGGATTATGGCTTGGCAAACAACAGCTGGGCGTACCTGGAATCGCTGTGCCAGACCCTGGGCGACCGCGGCGATACCTGGTACGCGGGCATGGGCGAAGTGCATGAGTATCTATCCGCCATCCGCGCGCTGGTCTACCCCGCCGCCGGCTGCGTGTCCAACCCCTCGCCCGGGATCGTGGTCTGGTCGCGCCTGGGCGGGGCTTTGGCCCGGATCCTGCCCGGCAAGCAGGTCGCGTACCCGGCCGGTGCCGTGGAGATCGCGCCGACGCCACTCGCGGCCGGCGCCACCGTGACCATCCGTTACACGCCGGGCGCCAACGCCCTGGGCCGGGCGGCGGCCGTACATCTGCGCGCCGGGCACGATGGGTGGCAGGAAATCGGCGAGACCGCGATGTCCAGCAACGCCGGCGGCACGTGGTCTGCCACGCTGGCGGTTCCTGCGGCCGCCCAGAAAATAAACTTCGCGTTCACCGACGGCCTGGGAACCTGGGACGACAACGGCGGCAGCGATTGGGCCGTGGCCGTGAGTCCGGCGGTCACGGGCACCCCGGCCGTGGTCCAGCTGGCGCCCGGATCCCCCGGCGTGGCCGGCAGCCCGACCGCGGGCCAGAACCACATCGGCGAGGCCTTTGACTTCAACGAAACCGGCGCGGCCCTGGCCGGCGCCAACGCCGGCGGGTTCGGCAGCTGGGGTAGCGTGTATCTCAATTATGATGCGACCAACCTGTACCTGGGCGCGACCGGCAGCAACGTGGGCGGCAGCAATAACGCCTTCGTGGTGTTCCTGGCGATCGATACGCTGGCCGATGGCGCCGCCAATTTGTGGACCCTGCGCGGCACGCCGTTCGGGCTCGATCTCCTGCACAACGTGGCCTTGGCGCCCGCAGCCGGCGTGGCCATGGTGCTGGGCGACGAGCACGGCGACGGAACGTTTTCGCACTTCAACCTCGGCAGCGGCTACGACTTCGGCCAGGGAGTTTATTACTTGTCCTCCAATGCAACTGCCTTCATCCCCGTGCCCGGCGCGCGCCTGGCGCAGTTCGACGGCACAGGCACAACGGCCACGGCTACGGCGGATGATGACGGCGACCGGCGCGCCGAGCGCTGGGAGGTCGCCATCCCCTGGGCCAGCCTGAACGCTCCGCTGGGTGCGGCCTCGGTGGGATCGCTCCACGTGTCCGGGCTGATGGCCAGCGATGCGGTCTCGGGGACCGACCGGTACCTGTCGGCCAATTACCTTGGCTCCGCGGCCGGCGGCGTCCAGGATGGTTTCGGCAACTTCGGCTTCAACTTCGTGTCGCTCGCCGGCCAGCGGGTCGGGTTGCCGGGCGCGGATTCCGATCTGGACGGCATGGGCGACCGGCACGAGACCATGGCCGGGACTGACCCGGCTGATGCGCGCAGTCTTCTGCAGTTGGGCACGTCGGCCATTCAGGACGGCCGCTGCGTGCTGCGGTTCGATGCGGTGGCGGGCAAGCAGTACCAGCTCCAATACCGGGAGGACCTGCTGGCTGGCGGTTCGTGGATGGACTTGGATGCGCCATTCACGGGCGCCGGCAGCAGCTATTGGGTGACCAATTCCCTTGCGGACGCGACCCACGCGTATTACCGCCTGCGGCTGAATGCGCCTTAGAAACCGCGCTACAGCATCCGTGGCGCGAGCTGCACGGTTGAAATGGAGTACGGCGGCAGCAGGATTTCCGTTCCCGACACCGGGATCCGCTGCGGCGGCAGCGACCGCGCCGGCCGGCCGTTCTCGCCGTCGGGCTGCCATTGGTACTGCGCGCGCGAAAATTGGTCCAGCACGGTGGCTTCCCCGGCGCGCGGTGCGCCGCCGGGCGTCGCGGGATCGAAAAGCAGGTTGGCCTTGAATGCTTGGACCGGATCCTTGTTGATGAGGAGCAAACCCCAAGTATTGTCCGGCCGGCGCACGGCAAAGGCGGTCACTTTTCGCGCGTCTTCGGCCGGGTCCATTTCAATCGTCACCGGAAAAAGATCGTGCGGCTGGTCCCCGGCGCCGACCCAGCGGGTAGCGACCATCTGCAATGCCCAGTAAGCGGCCAGCTTGCCCACCAGCCGCCCGTTGTCGTCGGCCAGCAGCATGATCTGGTTGCCCCAACTGTCGCACCAGGGTTCGCGGACCATGGTGCCGGGCTCGAGCTGCTGGAAGTAGGCGCGCGCACCGCCCAGGGCCAGGAACAGCGGCGCGGTTTCGGCACAGATCAGCGCGCCGTCCATGTCCATCTCCGCTGCGGCGCCAAACCGGGAGTAGTGATACTCGGTGATCATCCAGGGGATGTTGGGCGCCAGGCCATCGAGCCGCCACTCGTTCAGCACCCCGCGCAACCGGTCGACGCTCTGGAGGATCTGGGGCGCGGCCGGATCGCAGACGTTGTCGAAGGGATACCATTCGAAGCTGAAAAACTGGTAGTCCTGCTCGCGGCCGCGCTGCCGCAGGTAGGCGAGAAAGCGGGCGTACCAGGACTGCGGGTCCGCCGCGGTGCGAAACGGCTTGTCCTGCTCGTACTCGGTCTGGAAGCTGGGGCCGCCCAGCATGACCGCCGGATCGACCGCGCGGATCGCGTCCACGAACTGCAGGTACAGTGCGCCGTAGTCTTCCGGCTCCGTGTACTGCCCGTCCGGCTCCTCGCCCAGTTCGATGCCGCCGACCGGATAGCCGCGCGCCTTGAGATAGCGCAGGGCGTTGGCCGCGTTTTCCGGGGTATCGTAGAGCAGACCGAACGCCAGCAGCATGGGGCGCCGCGCCACCAGCGGGCTGCCGTAGATCAGGTCAAAGCCGGCCTGCTCGGCGTTGGGGTCCCGGTCGATCGCCCGGTGCCATGGATCGGTGGACGAGACGTAGATCCGGCTCTGCCGGTACCCGCATCGCGAGTGTTGCAGCAGATCCTCAAACGCGCCCGCGGCGTCACGGCGCCCGAGGCGCAGGTTTTCAACAGCGTAGCCCAAATGGTCGCGAACGTCGTTGGTCGCCGCGGCGGCCGCGGAGCCGCTGCTTTCGTGCATCATGATGCGGAACTGCAGGGCCGTGACGCTCCGGCCCAAGTCGATGACCTGGCAGCCGCCGGTAGGCGTCGCCAGCGGCACGTCCAGCGGTTGCCAGTCGCCAGGTTTCAAGTAGTCAAAGTCCTTCTCGCTCAGGGAGACCTGGAGTGAAATCCGGGTCGCGTACGGTTCCCGCCAGGTTATTTCCAAGGCGTTCACTGCGGCCACGTCTCCCAAGCGCACGGCGATCCACTGCGGGTGTTGGTCGTTGGGTTCGCCGGTGAAATGGCGGTCGAGGTAGGGATTGCTTTTCCAGAACGTGGCCGGGTTGCCGTCAAGGATCCGGGAGTAGCCGTCATCGTCCGCCTGGTCGGAAGACGAGCCGCGCCGCGGCAGGCGGTAGCCGTGGGTGACCCCCAGTGGCGCGCCGGGCGCGGGGTCCGCCACCCAGTAGCCTGCCGCGCCATCCGGGCCGCTGAAGGCGCCACGATCATTCCAGTGCCAGCACTGGATGGCCAGCTCGGTGCGCAGGCGGTAGCTGATGCTTTTGACGCCGGCTCCCTGCATGGCGGCCATGTTGGCTGGCGCGAATAGCGGCGCGATCTCGCCCGCGGAATGGCCGTCAAACGTGCCGCCCAGCGCCTCGTCGGGGATAAACCGCCGCAGCGGCGCGGCCTGGCTTTGAATGACGACCTTCACCGCCTGTGTCGCCGTGGCGGGCGCCACGGCGGTCGCGGCGATGGCCGTCGCCGCTGGAAGCGCGGCCGCGGGCGCGCCGGTCGGGCTGACCTGCCGGGGCACCACCAGCAGGCCGCCGATGGCCCAGGCGCACAAGCCGATGGCCAGCCAAATCATGACTTTGCGGGATGGCGGACGAGCGGGGCTCATGGGGGTTCCTTGGCCGCGGGTTGTAGCTGGCCGTGGCCGGTACGCTTGAGCACGCCCCAACCCACGAGTTGGCCGCGGAGGGCCGCCGCAAGGGCGCGGAACAGGACCACGTACATGACCTGGCGGTAACCGAACCGCTGCGGGATCAGCGCCCAAAGCCGGCCCAGGCGCTCCCGCTCAAGGCGGAACGCCACGACGCCGCCCAGCAAGTCCACGAGCAGGAACACCAGGTAATAGGCCAGCGTCTGCCGCCAAAACCCGGCGAACAGGGAAATGACCATCATGATGTCCGCCACTGGCGCAATGGCCGGCAGCGCAAACTGGAATACAATGGCATTGGGCAGCGCGGCCAGGCCCAGGCCCTTGAACCGCGGGTTGAAGGCCGCGTCGCGGTGCTTCCACACGGTCTGCAGGATGCCGAACGACCAACGGAACCGCTGCTTCATGAACGCGCGCAGGGTTTCCGGCGCCTCGGTGCGGGCTATGGCCGCGGGCTGGTAGCGCACGACCCCGCCCCGCCGCAGCAGGCGCACGGTCACCTCGCAGTCCTCCGCCAGCGTGTCCACGGTGAACCCGCCCACCGCCACGAGCGCCGCCTTGCGGAACGCGCCGATGGCGCCGGGAATAACCATGATGGCGTTGAGCAGATCAAAGGCGTGGCGGTCAAAGCTCTGGCTGGTGATGTACTCGATCGCCTGCCAGCGGGTCAGCAGGTTCACCTCGTTGGCGATCTTGACGTTGCCCGCGACCGCCACCACCTCCGGGCCGGTGAACCCCGCCACCAGCTCGCGGATGGCGTTGGGCGCGAGCTGCGTGTCGGCATCGATGCACACCACGTAGTCGCCGGTTGCCAGCGCGATGCCGTGGTTCAGCGCGGCCGCTTTGCCGCCGTTGGGCTGGGTGACGACCTTTACGCGCGGCTCGTTCTCAAAGGCGCGCCGGACCGTCTCGAAGGTGCGGTCGCGCGATCCGTCATCGATAAAAAGGATCTCGAGCGCGGGCCAGTCGCTCGCCAGCAGTGTGCGCACCGTGGCCGCGCCGGTCACCTCTTCGTTATAGGCCGGTACGATCACGCTGACCAGGGGCGGGGTTGTCGGCATGGCGCGCGCGGCACGGGCGCGGCGCCGCACCTGGACCAGCGCCAGGCTGGCCACGGTCACCGTGCGCGCCACGGAGAGCCCCGTGGCCAGGATGAACAGCCACCAGAGCAGGCGCGCGCCCCAGAAAAGCCCCTCGGCAATCCGCCAGTTGACTTTTACCAGCGCGCGGTCCGTCCGGTCCGTGAGCGGGGGCATGAGTTCGTCGCGCGGCCGGCCGAGCAGGCGGGCCACGGAGACAAACTCGCAGCCCTGTTCCCGGTAGTGGCGAATGATCTGCGGCAGGGCCAGCACGGTCTGCGCCCGCGGGCCGCCGGCGTCGTGCAACAGGAGGATGTTGCCGTCGCCCGGGTCGGCCTGGATGCGGCGCAGGATCTCGGCCGCCGTGATGCCCGGCTCCCAGTCGCGCGGGTCAATGGCCTCGGCCACGGTGATGTAGTGGCGCCCCTGGGCCGCGAGCGTGGGCAGCAGTTCGGCCACGGTCGCCGGCTCGCAATCGGCGTTGAACGGCGGCCGGAACAGGACCGTGGAGTGGCCGGTCGCCGACTCCACCAGGCGCCGCGTGGACTCCAACTCGGCCGCCAGCCGCCGCGTGCCGACCAGGGACAGGTTGGGATGGCTGAACGTATGGTTGCCGACCTCGTGGCCCTCGGCGTACATGCGCCGGAGCAGACCCAGGTTCTTTTCCGCGTTGATGCCGACCACGAAAAAGACGGCCGGCACGCCCTCGCGTTTCAAGATGTCAAGAACCTGCGGCGTGTAGCGGTGGTCCGGCCCGTCGTCAAAGGTCAAGACGACCTTGTCGGGCGCCATGCCAATCTGGCGGACGACGAACGGGGTAGGCAGCTGCTGGTACGTCTGCGCGGTAATCACCTGCCGCTTATGGTCGAACTCAAGCGCGATGCGGCCTGGCCGCGGCCGGGCCACGATGTCCAGGATGTTTCCCGCGCCCAGGTACGCAATGCCCGCAATCGGGTCCGGCGCGCTGAGACGCTCGAGATCGATGGGATGGGCTTGCAGCGCGGCCAGCCGCAGGTCGCGGTGGTAGAACTCCCAGGTGCGGCTGTCCTCGTCGCCCAGTTGCCAGAGCGCGATGCCGGCCAGGTTGCAATCCGTTGCCAGGCGCATGGTGTTGAACAGGGCGGCCGCGTCCGCCAACCAGACTTCATGCGGCCGGTTCGGCTGATAGGAATAGGCAAAATGGAGCGAGCCATCGGCTGGATCAAAACGCGGGACAACCTCGGTTTCGCGGGCGATTTCCATGGCTTCCGCGTAGCCCAAGGGCCGGGCCGGGTCCTCGGCCGGCCAGTCGTAGCCGTGGCATGCCGCGGAGAGAATCAGCTTGTTCGGAGGAACCGCCTTGATTGCCGAATCCACTGCCCGCGCCACCTGCGGGCCGGGCGCGATGGGGCCCGGCATGGTGTCAAAGGTGTGCAGGTCATGGGCGAGTAACACGAGGTAATCCGCGGCCGCCGCGATCTCCAGCAGCGCGCAGCAGAACGGGTCGTTGCCCGTGGCGTCCGCGGCGTTCCAGGGCACGCTGACCATCACGAGCAGGCCGTGCGGCCGGGCCAAAGCGCCCAGTTCGTGCAGAAAATCGACGAGGTGCCTGGTCTCTGCGTGGTCCAGGCCCGGAAAGTAGACATTCACCCCGCTGAGCTTCTCCGCGCACAGCAGTCGCACAATGCTCGCGGCAAACGGGCGGCGGCTTTCCGGATCCGCGAGCAGGCGCCGGGCGTTCATGCTTTCGGCGGGCCCGCCTGGATCGTCGGTCAGTACCGGTATCATGGGCAGGCGCTTGGCGCGCAACAACTGCAGCACGCGCTGGTCAAGGTCGGCCTCCACCTCCACGCCGTCCAGCGGGGCCGCCAGCCACGCCGGGAACACGAGGTTCAACTGGTCCGCGTTGCGCAGCAGGTCGTACCACGCGGTGTCGTCGTCAGCCGCCACGAAGGCCGCGCGCATCGGAGGTTGCAATGGGTTGGCCAGTACGGGCGTTGACGTGATGGCCTTGCCGTACTCGAAATCCGCTTCCTCGGGCAACTGCGGCCGGAGCTTGGCATAACCGGCGTTGACCTCGTGTTCCAGAACCGTGGGGCTGCCGGGATCCATGATCTCGCGGAATGCGTCGTCGCCGCCCTGCAGATCGGGCCGGTCCACGTCCGAGGTGCGCAGGATCCCGATAACCACCACCAGGGAGACCGCGGCGATAAACACGCCGACGATGCGCAGCGTGCCCAGGAAATAGCCCCACCGGCGCGGCGACGCCGCGTAGAACACCGGCCGCGCCAGTTTAGGCGCAGGAGGCGCCTCGTTGTTTGCCGGGCCTGGTCCTGACGCCATGAGCGGTCAATCCTCGTGGTTCATGGAAGGGTTGGTTGCTCGCTGCTCATGCCGCCCAACAGGCGCCAGGCCCCGTTTTCCCGCACCCAGGTGTGGGTGATCCGCGTGGCGCGGGCGGCCGACACCGCGCCGGTCGTGGCGTTGTCGACGTGCAACAGATACTGCGTCAGGGCGACGTCGCCGGCCCGGCTCAATCCTTCGCGGTCGATCCGAATCGTGCAGGCCGTGGGCGCAGGGGCCAGTTGGCGCATGAACCGGGCGCTGGCTTCCTTGTCCAAAGGATGCGCCACACCCTGCGGCCACCCAAGGAACCGCTCGTGCACCAGGGCCAGCATCGCTTCATAATTGGCTTGGTACAAGCGGGTGAAATAGGCCTCCTCCAGCGCCCAGATGGCTTCTTCCTCGCCCGGATTCATCGTGTCACCCTCCCCTTGGATCGCGGCTACCTGGGCGCACAGCAAAAGCAGTACCCATCCCGCCAGGCGCCGCCCTCGAATCGTCGTCTTCATCGCCTTGTCTTTCTTGCTTTGGAACTCTGCAAAAGCGAGTCCGGAGATAGCACCATTGACCCGCGCAAGGCAACGCCTATTGCGCGGATCATGACGGCCCATGGACAACATGGACACTAAATGCTTGGCCCCAGCCGCTGCGGTGTGGTAAATGGCGCGCACGTATTATGGAACTTGCCGGATGAACCAGAATCTTGCCTCGGTGGTGGCCGCGCTGACGACGCATGCGCGCGAGATTATTGCCGGGTCGTACAAAAACGTGGATCGCGTTTTCCACCTGACCGACCAGCGGGCCCACGCGCCGGAAGTCGCCGAGTTGGCGGAGGCGTTTGGCATGATGTCGGTCAAGGTCGAGGCGCGCGAGTTCGCGCTGGAGCAGACCATCGAGGAACTGCGGGAGAACAAGCGCGCGCTCGAGGCTTCGCTGCACGCGCGCGAAGAGTTCGGGCGGATCTTCATTCTGTTCACGCTGATCATCGGGTTTTATAGCTTTCTCGTAGCCCTGGCAAGCCGGCCGGCCTTCCGGGCAACCTATGGGACCGAGCTGATCTCGTGGATCGGGGTATTGTTCGTGATCGTGATGGTTGGCCTGTCGGCGATGCTGCTTCACCGCAGCGGGTTGCCGTTGTCCGCTTTTGGCCTGAACCTGAATCGGGCCGGGCAGTCCCTCCGCGAATCCCTGCTGGTGACGGGGGTGATCCTGGCAGGCTTCGTCCTTTACAAGGCGTGGGCGCGCACCCACGTGCCAGCCTGGGCCGGCCACCCCATCTTCAACTGGGGCGCCAGCAACCTGTTCATCTGGACCTACTTTGTTGCAGCCCCGGCGCAGGAATTCATTGCCCGCGGCGTGTTCCAGGGTTCGATCGAGCGCACCATGTGCGGGCGCTGGCGCACCGGGTGGGCCATCGTCACCACGTCGGTCCTGTTCGGGGTGGTGCACACGTTCTACGCGCTGCCGCTGGCGCTGGCCTCTGTCCTTGGCAGCCTGGTCTGGGGCTGGCTCTACGCGCGCCATGGAACCCTGGCCGGCGTATCCGTTTCCCACTTCCTGATCGGCAACGCGCTCGTGTTCCTGGAATTCGGCTTCGTCACCCCGTCCTGCTCATGACGCCCGGTATTCCAGGCCGGCCGCAGGCGTCCGGCGGCGAGTTCATCCCGCTGTTTGCGCCGCTCACGATCCCGGCCATGCTGGCGCGGTGCTGGACCCGGCCGCCGGATAACGTGGCGCTCACCTTCGTGGGCGAGGCGCCCCTCACCTTTGGCGCCGTGCGCGCGGCTATCCCGCGCCTGGCCGCGTTCCTGCAGGCGCAGGGCCTGGGGCGCGGCGACAAGATCGCCCTGCTGAGCGAAAACCAGCCCCACTGGGGCCTGGCCTTCTTTGCGATCACGGCCATGGGCGCGGTGGCGGTGCCCATCATGCACGAGTTCCCCGCCGCCGACGTGCAGCGGATCCTCCGCGACTCGGGCGCGCGCGCAGTGTTCGTGTCGGCCCGGCTCCAGGCCGCCGTTCCGGCGGACGCGCTGCCGCCGCCCGGCCTGGTGATCCGGCTGGACGACTGGGCGATCCTCCGCGGCCACCCGGACTCGGCCGCGCTGGTCTCCGGGCCTACGCCGGATTGGAGCGCCATGGCGTGGCCGGCCGTGAACGAAACCGATCCCGCGTCGCTGCTGTTCACCTCGGGCACCGCGGGCTTGTCCAAGGGCGTCGTGCTCACGCACCGCAACCTGATCGCCAACGCCCAGTCCGTGGACCGCATGACCGGCGGCCTGTCGCCGGCCGATGGCATGCTGTCCATTCTCCCGCTGGCCCACGCCACGGAGTTCACCCTCGGGTTGCTGGTGCCGTTCATGCAGGGCGCCGCCGTGCACTACCTGAAAAAGCCGCCGGCCGCCGCCACCCTGCTGCCCGCGCTGGCCGCGGTGCGGCCGACCATCGTCCTCGCCGTGCCGCTGGTCATCGAAAAAATCTACCGCAACCGCATCCAGCCCCGGCTGCAGGGCAGTTGGTTGCTGCGCGCCCTCTGCCGGATCCCCGGCGCGCGCCAACTGCTGTTCCGCATGCTGGGCCGCAAGCTGGAACAGGCTTTTGGCGGCCGGCTGCGCATGTTCTGCATCGGCGGCGCGGCGCTGGCGGAGGACGTGGAGCGCTTCCTCGCCGCGGCCGGCTTCCCCTACACGGTCGGCTACGGTCTCACGGAAACCGCGCCCCTGGTCACGGGCACACCGCCGGAGCGGTTCGTGCCCGGCTCCTGCGGCCAGCCGATCCCCGGCGTGGAAGTGCGCATCGCTGACCCGGACCCCGAAACCGGGGCCGGGGAAATCCAGGTCCGGGGGCCCAACGTCATGGCCGGTTACTACACGCCGCCCGGGGCGCCGGCCATGACCCAGCCCTTTACGCAGGATGGGTGGTTCATGACCGGCGACATGGGCGTGCTGGATGCCGCGGGGTTCCTGTTTGTGCGCGGCCGCCGGAAGAATATCATTGTCCACCCCAGCGGCAAGAAAACCCATCCCGAGGCCATCGAGCAGATGCTCAACGAGCACCCGGTCATCGGCGAATCGCTGGTCCATGCCGACGAGGGTGGATTGCTGGCCAGCGTGTTCCTTGACCCGGACAAGCTCGAGCAGGACGGGTGTCCGCCGCCGGCCGCGGGCGTTGAGCACGAGTCGGCCATCGCCCGTCTGCTGCACCGGATCATGACCGATGTCAACCACCGGCTCCCGCCATGGTCGCGCCTGCGCCGCATTGTTCGGCGCATGCACCCGTTTGACAAAACACCATCCAAAAAAATCAAGCGCGGCCCCTGATACCATTTCCGCATGAGGATCGGTACGTATCTGGGCTCCCCGCCTTTTCAAGGCGGGGGGGACCCGAAGGGTGGGGCGGTTGGTCCGGGTTCCACCCACCGTGATATCGGGGCGCAGACCATCCACAACCACCCCGGCCTGCGGCCACCCCTCCTTGCAAAGGAGGTGAGCTTGTGTGCTTGTTCTCATGCGAAAATGGTATGATTTGCGCCGAGCCTCCGGCCGAGAAATAACTGCGTCTCACGGAGACACTGGGCACACTGGGCAGATCTTTACTCCAAGGCGGCGCGGCGCCGCACATCGTATCCCGCCTCAATAATCATCCGGCACCTGCACGCGATCTGTTTTGAATCGCCAGATGCATCCTGTAAATCCTGTCTATCCATGTTGAAACCCGTTGTCCGTGCCGGCCTGCCCGCAAACTGGCGTCCAGGCTTGTGAACCGGGATGTTTCTTACATGGATTCGCAGGATGGACAGGACGGGACTTCCCGAAAAGACGATGCATCACGGCCACGTCACGCTTCCATCCGCAATCTTGCGTGGTGTACGCGCCTTGTCGGCCGTTGCCCAACACCTACCAAAAGAAGAACACCCGTTATCATGCGACGCACTCATGCTGCTGAGTGGCGTACGTGCGCTATCAAACGGTGTACGCGCGTTATCAAACGTTGTGCACACGCTATCAAATGACGTACGTGCGCTATAAAACGGTGCACAAGCCTTAACAAACGGTGTGCGTGCGTTATGAAATGATGCGCGCGCGTTATGAAATGGCGACCGTAGGTAATAAATCAGTGTTTTTCAGGGAAGAAACGACGGTTGTGAATCGACAAGTGTATCGGGAACACAGCGATGCCTGTCAAGAAGCTGAAAAACGGCCAATTATGGCCAGCCCTTCCAAAAAGAAGGTAAACAAAAGGAGAAAAAAATGTCGGATCCACAGCCAGCGACCCAACCAGAGCCAAAACAGTCAAAACGCAGCCGCAACCTGATCAACAAGGCCCTCAACCAGACCATATCGCGAACCGAGAAAGTCATCGCCACTGCCCGGCTATCCGCCTATGCGGCCATCCTGGCAGAGCACGAGATTGACGATGCTTTCCTGGCCGCACTGCAAACAGACTGCCAGACCGCCAGCACCATCATCGGCAGCACCGTGAACGCCACCGGCGACCGAGCCGGCGCCACGGCGAACGAAACCTCGGCCCGCCGCGCATTGATGGCCGCCGTGCGCACGGTCCAGTCGGCTGCCCGCCAGAAATATGGCAAGACCAACCGTGGCGCCATGATTGATTACATGATCGGCACCCGGCTCGGTCAGAATCGCGCCCAGATCGAGCATTGCGCCGCGACCGTGCTGAACAAACTGGCCAGCGACAAACTGCCCGGCATCAATCCGGACAAACTGGCGGCTGCGTTACAGACCTATCGCGGGATAGAAACCGTCCAGGCCGCGGCCCAATCCTCCGCCACCAGCAACCGTGCTGCGCTGGAGGCGCTGATCGAAAAGATAGACGCTGCCCGCCGCCAGATCCTGCTGGCCGTCGAAACCGCCTGGCCGCCTGATAATGCCGCGAACGCCGGCCTCCGCGCCGAGTTCGGCTTGCCGCCGCGCCGGCATTACCTCGGCTGACCCGCCCGCCCGTGGCAAGGCAACGCCGCCGCCCGCGTGAGCGCGGGCGGCGGTCGCCCCGCATGAACGTCGGGCCGAGGATGGTGGCCGCCCGGGGCGCGGGCATTCGTTCTCGCTCCCAATTACCGAACGGCATTGGGCTTAAAGCGAAAGTTGCAACAATGCTCGGACCGACCCATTTCCCTTCATCATCGGGGAAAGCCTGACCCTCGATTTTGAGACTCTAGTAAGGAACACAAGAAAAACAACAAGCCGGTTTATACGTTTATTCTGGACTGTATGATCCAAATACCGTAGAAAACGAGAAAACTATAGAATCAATTGTTGGCAGTGAGGTAATATGACGAGGGCCATCACGATCTGCGGCATCGCATTGATGACATGTGCTCTGATGAGCGGCTGTGCGTCCATCTTCGCGCGCAGCACTATTGGAGTCGACGAGTTCTACATCGGCACAAAGACGGACTGGGCAATCATCACCGAAAGCGGGAAGGGCGATTTCAGCGCCTACACCACAGGCCTGAAGCCATTGGCTGTGTTGGATATCCCCCTCTCTGCCATCTTGGACACTGTGCTTCTCCCTGTTGATGTGTTGCTGGTGTCGAGTAAGCACAAAGAACCTGAGCAGAAGAAATGACACTGCCAACCAGCCGGTTGAGGCTACGTTTCTGCCGAAGCGGCAGAAACGTGCCTCACCGGTAACGTTGGCAAGCAAGAGATATGAACTATTCGCCTTATTCCTCCAGTGACGCCGACAAAGTCACTCAACTGTTCATTACGACATTTTCGGATTCCGAAGGTCCAGCCGAGGGAGAGATGATTGGAAGGCTGGCTAAGGATCTCGTCAACACCACGGACAAGAACGACCTCTACGGCTTTGTTGCTCGCGATGACGCCCAGATTGCGGGAAGCATCTTCTTCTCGCGGATCAAGTTTGAATGCGGAATCAATTGTTTCATCCTGGCTCCAGTGGCAGTCCGAACCGACCTTCAAGGTCGGGGTATTGGTCAGGAGTTGATCAAATATGGTATAGACGCTTTGTCGAAGCGCGGAGTGGAATTGGTGCTTACCTATGGCGATCCAGCTTTTTACTCAAAGGTTGGATTTCAGGCTGTGACGGAAGCGATGATCCCGGCCCCGATGACGTTGCAGCGTCCGGAAGGCTGGCTGGCTCAGTCCTTGACGAGCAAAGCCATGCAGCCGATCTCGGGTCCATCATCCTGTGTAGAGGCGCTGAAAAAACCTGAATATTGGTAAATCATTTGCGAACAATGCCATGGACCGTAACCTCCACCAGCGGCACGCCAGTTGCATACGCACCTGTCCGCCGGGGTTCCGGTCCCGGTCATGGCTGACGTTAGGATATGAGAAAATGAATGCCGAAATGACAATATTTCAGTCCGGCCTTTTCATCGCCACCGGAGTGGTCGGAATCATGACGCTTGTTGTGGCGCTCGACCGTAAGGCAAGCGCATGGCTGTTCTTCCTCCCATGGTTCACGGTAGCCCTTATCGCGGCTTGGTTCATTTTGACTAAAGAGTATTACTCCAGACCAGAGGTTCAATCAAACGGCCCTATCCGAATCGACCTCCTCTTCATCCCGTTGAGCATTTTTTGCATATATGCAGGAATAAGAAGAATATTTCAGATGAATCCAGTTAAATGCAAATTCATAATGACGACACCGGGGCGGGTCGGACCAAGGCGATGAGCACGGCGCGTTGAACAACCCTCTGAACCGTTTCGGTGGAAACTGCGTTTCATCCGGGAAGTTCCTGTCTGACGACCGATCACCACGGCGTGGCCCAACCCGGACCAGAATTCTGGACAGGATAACCAACTGAACAGGATGCCCGAATCTTGCCCTGTCCAAGATCCGTGGAACCATCTCGGAACCCAGGTGCCACCCGTTCAAGACGCGGCCTGAGGCCGCAAACCAAGAGAATAATTTGAACCACGGATGCACGCGGATTAACACGGATATTTCAGGGCAATCCGCTATCTTCCCCGATTCACATCCGCGTCCATTCGTGTCCATCCGTGGTTGTTTGTCTGCTTCCATTCGCACCTGCTTTTTGAAATCCAGACAGGCACTTGTCGGATGATCCGAAACTGCTCGGAAACGGCCTCCACCGTCCGGTCAGGCCGAATGTTCTGCCGGAAAAGACGACCTTATTAACTTGACGCCGATCGCCTTGCACGTGTAGTGTACGTGCAAAAACAAGGAAGGCGGTGCGTGATGCAAAAGAAATTGACGCTCACGATTGACGAAGAGGTCTACGCCGGTCTGCGGCGGGTCATAGGTCCGCGCAAGATCAGTAACTTTGTGGAAGAACTTGTGCGTCCACATGTCATCAAGGAGGACCTCTATGAAGGCTACCGCGCCATGTCGGCGGACCGGGTTCGGGAATCCGATGCCCTTGAGTGGGCCGAATCGACGTGCAGGGATGTGAGCGATGAAGAGAGCTGAAGTCTGGTGGGTCAATTTTGATCCTTCCGTCGGTGGGGAAATACGGAAGCAGCGTCCCGCCGTGATCGTCAGCAACGACGCGGCAACCCGTTTTTTGAATCGTGTGCAAGTTGTGCCGCTGACGGGTTCCACCGGCAAGCTCTATCCCAGCGAAGCCTACGTGACATTCGGTGGCAGACAGTCCAAAGCAATGGCCGATCAACTGACCACCGTCAGCAAGAAACGGTTGATCAACAAGGCCGGATCGCTCTCGTCCTCCGACATGGAAGCCGTTGCCCGAGCCATCACGACGCAATTGGACATCTGACGGTTGGGGGTAGGGGTCCGAGCCTGGTTGATCGAAATAAGTGGATATAGGCCGGCTGATGTATACCGAGGAGGCATCAACACGGGATGGATCCAACAACAACCGCATGCAGTTTACCTCGCTCTGCCCGGAAACTGAGGCGGAGCGTTCACGGCACCATTTTGACGCCTTCGATGTTGCGTAGTTCGGCGTCCATTATGGCCATGATGTCCCTGGATTCCACGCGCACGGAGATGTTGCAGGTGATATGGTCACCAGCCGTTGAATGAAAATATGCATTCTAACTGCAAATATGTCTTGACCGGAAACGGGAATGCGTGGCTTATCGGTTTTTGCATAATGAATGTCCGGAAAGATAGGACGGCGCACGGGGACCGTCCGCCCTACCTGGCCGCAGATCTGCCGGTAGGGCGAGATGTCTCGCCGAGCCGCTGAAGGTGTCCCCAGCCATGTTTCCGAACAATTATTCTGCAAAACCGTATAGATGAAATCATGAAAAAATATGTCCATCGAAGCATTGAGTCTGTCCTGAAGAACCTGCTGAAACAATTCCCGGCGGTGGCCGTCACCGGTCCGCGTCAGTCCGGGAAATCCACCCTGCTTCAGAAGTCGCTTCCGGAGGTCCGGTATGTGACGCTCGACGATCCCGTCGCGCTTCAGCAGGCGCTGAACGATCCCGAGCTGGTTCTGGGAACCGGCGGCAAACCGGTTATATTGGATGAAATTCAATACGCTCCGTCGCTGCTGCCGTATATCAAAATGCGGATAGACCGCAACCGGGACGCCAGGGGCCGGTTTATTTTGACCGGGTCACAGCAGTTTGCCCTGATCAAGGACCTGGGGGAGTCTTTGGCTGGACGCATTGGCTTGCTTGAGCTCCTGCCATTCAGCGTTGAGGAAACTGCGCGGGCCGGCGCAAGTTCCGGTTCTCTGGCCCGTTTTGAGCGGGCCTGTCTGCGAGGCATGTTCCCCGAGCCAACCATGAATTCCGGAATGGATGTCCCCCGGTGGTATGCCTCCTATGTCCAGACCTATCTGGAACGCGACATCCGCAGCCTGTACAACATTGGGAACTTGCGTGAATTTGAGCGGTTCCTGCAGTTGCTGGCGGCGCGATGCTCGCAGGAACTCCATCTTACCGTCCTGGCGACGAATACCGGGGTGGCGGTCAATACCATCAAGAAATGGATATCAATTCTGGAAGCCTGCAGAATTGTTTATCTGCTTCCTCCCTATTACAGGAATCTGGGCAAGCGCATTGTCAAAGCCCCGAAGGTATATTTCTTGGATATCGGCATCGTGTGCTATCTTACGGGCATACGGGACCGGCATCATGTCCTTAACGGGCCGTTGGCTGGCGCGCTGTTTGAAAATTTCTGCGTTCAGGAGGCGCTTAAGGCGATGTTCTCAAAAGGGGTTTCGCCCCGTTTGTATTTCCTGAAAACTCATAACGGACTGGAAGTTGATCTGCTGGCCGAGGGCATTAACGGCCGTCTGTGCCCGTTTGAATTCAAATTCTCCGGTACACCCAAGCCCACCATGTGCAGCTCGCTGGAGCATTTTGGCAAACTATTCAAGGAGTTGAATCCGGAACCCGGTAGACTGGTTTCCCTGTCGGAAAAAACGGCTCCGCTGACCCGTTCAATTATGCATGCTTCACTGGACGTATTTCTCTCGGAGATCAGGAATCTAGCGCGGGTCTAGGGGCGCAGGGGCACGCTGTCAGCGGCGCCGGTTGATCAACGCCGCGATGAACCCGGCGCTGAACCCGTTGTCGATGTTCACTACCGCCACGTTGGACGCGCAGCTGTTCAGCATGGTCACCAGCGGCGCCCAGCCGCCGAGGTGGGTGCCGTAGCCGACCGAGGTGGGCACGGCGATCACCGGGCAACTCGCCAGGCCGCCCAGCACGGACGGCAGCGCGCCTTCCATGCCGGCCACGGCCACCAGGCAGCGCGCCCGCTGGATGCGCCGCAGGTGCGGCGCCAGGCGGTGCAGCCCGGCCACCCCGGCGTCGTATACCCGCTCGACCCGGCTGCCCATGACCTCCGCGGTGACCGCGGCCTCTTCGGCCACCGGCAGATCCGCCGTGCCTGCCGACACCACCAGGACCAAGCCCCGCCGCCGCTGGCCGCGGGCGCGCCGCGCCAGCGTGCGGGCCAGGCTGTTGTGCTCAAGGTCCGGGTATTGGGCTTGCAGATCCTGGGCCAGGCCGGGCGTCACGCGGGTCAACAGCAGGCTGCCGTGGCGGCGGACCATGCGCGCGACGATTAGCCGCACCTGCTCCGCCGTCTTGCCCTGGCAGAACACGACCTCCGGGAACCCCAGGCGCAGGGCGCGGTGATGGTCCAGCCGCGCAAACCCCAGGTTCTCGAACGGCAGCGCCTTGATCTGTTCCAACGCCCGGCCAATGGTTTCGGTCCCGGCCTGCACCCGGGCCAGCAGGGATTTCAGTTCTTTTTCGTGCAAGGTATCACCTCTTCCATGGCCCCGCTGCGGTAGCCCCGCAGGTCCAGGCTGACATAGGGGAACCCGAATTCCAGCAACGCTTGCGCAATGGCCGCGGCCAAGGCCGCCGCGCGCGGGATGAGTTCGGGCGCCACCTCGATCCGCGCCACGTCCCGGTGCACCCGCACCCGCACCGGGTCAAAGCCCTGGCCGCGCAGCCAGTCCTCGGCCTGCGCCACCTGGCGCATGGCCGCGGGCTCCAGCCGGTCGCCATACGGGAACCGGGTTGCCAGGCAGGTGTCGCCCGGTTGGTCGGCGTTGGGCAATCCGGCGGCGCGCGCCCAGGCGCGGATCTCCGCCTTGGCCAGGCCGGCGGCGCGCAGCGGGCTGAGGATGCCCAGCTCTTCCAAGGCGCGCATGCCGGGCCGCGCGCCCGGCGCGTCGTCCGCGTGGGTGCCGTCCACGACCGCGGCCAGGCCCTCGCGCTCCGCCAGATGCCGCAGCGCGCTGAACACATGCCGCTTGCACCAGTAGCAGCGGTCCGGCGGGTTGGCCGCGAAGCCCGGGATATCCGCAGCCGCCACGGGAACCACCACGTGACGCGCGCCCAACTGTTGGGCCAGGTCGCGGGCCTGGGCAACCATGCGCGGGGCGTGGAAATCGCCGGCCACCGTGGCGGCCAGCACCCGGTCGCGCCCGGCCGTATCCAAGGCCAGGCGCAGCAGGCAGGTGCTGTCCACGCCGCCGGAAAAGGCGACCACCATACCCGGCAGGTCCCGCAGTTGGCGGCTCACGCGATCCCATTTATCAGCGGAGGTGGTCATAAGGTCACAGGAGGGACAGCGCGTCCATGTCCACGGCGCCGGCCATGCCGCGCGGCCACTTGAACGACTTCATGGTTTGTTTCAACGGCCCGGACATGGCGCCGGCGGCGGGCGCGCGCAGGAGCAGTTGGAACCGGTACATGCCCTTGGCGCGGGCCAGCGGTGCGGCCAGCGGTCCCGCCATGGCCACGGACGGGCCGAGGACGCGCCGCAAGGTTTCCGCATACTCCGTGGCCGCCGCGGCCGTGGCCGCCTGGTCCGGCCCGCGGATGGTCACGCAAGCCACGTGCTGGAACGGCGGGTAGCGGGTCTCCTTGCGGAACGCGAGTTCCTGGTCGGCAAACCCCTCGTAGTCCAGGCGGCGCGCGGCCTGGATCGCGGGGTGAAACGGCGTGTAGGTCTGCACGATGACTTCGCCGGACACGTCGCCCCGGCCGGCGCGGCCGGCGACCTGGGTGATGAGCTGGAACGTGCGTTCCCCGGCGCGGAAATCCGGCAGGTGCAGGCCCAGGTCGGCGTGGATGATGCCCACGAGGGTGACGTTGGGGAAGTGCAGCCCCTTGGCCAGCATCTGGGTGCCGATCAGGATATCGATTTTCCCGGCGCGGAAGTCGCCCAGCACCTCGTGGTAGGCGTCCTTGCGGGTCATGGAGTCGGAGTCCATCCGGCGCAGGCGGGCGCGGGGCAAGATCTGGGCGACGAGTTCCTCCACCTTCTGCGTGCCGGCGCCCGGGTAGCGGAACGCGGGATCGCGGCAGGTCGGGTTGGGGCAGGTCTCCGGCACCGCTTCGCGCCAGCCGCAGATATGGCAGCACAGCAGCGGGCCGACTTTGTGGTAGGTCAGGGTGACGCTGCACTGCGGGCAATGGGCCACGTAGCCGCACTTGGTGCACAGCAGCGAGTTGGAGAACCCGCGGCGGTTGAGGAACAGGATCGTCTGCTCGGCCTGGTCCAGGCGCACGCGGATGGCTTCCACGAGGTCCTGCGACAGCACATGAACCTTGCCGGCGCGCTGGGTTTCGATGCGCATGTCCACCACGCGCACGAACGGCATGCGGCGGTGGTCCACGCGATGGGTCAGCTTGACCATGTGGTACTTGCCGCGCTGGGCGTTATAGTAGGACTCGAGCGCCGGCGTGGCCGAGCCCAGCACCACGGCGCAACCTTCCAGGCGGCCGCGCAGCACGGCCATGTCGCGCGCGTTGTAGCGCGGGGCCTCCTCCTGCTTGTAGCTGTGCTCGTGTTCCTCGTCCACCACGATCAACCCCAGGCGCGGCACGGGCGCGAACAGCGCCGACCGCGCGCCCACCACGACCGGCGCGCGGCCCGCGTGGATGCGGTGCCACTCGTCGTGGCGCTCGCCGTCCGACAGGTGGCTGTGGAGCACCGCCACCCGGTCGCCGAACCGGCCGCGGAACCGCTCGACGGTCTGGGGCGTGAGCGCGATCTCGGGCACGAGCACGATCCCGCCCTTGCCCTGGCGCAAGGCATGGTCCAAGGCCTGCAGGTACACCTCGGTCTTGCCGCTGCCGGTCACGCCGAACAGGAGCACCACCGGCGGTTGGCCGGTGTCGATGGCGCCGCGGACGGTCTCGAACGCCACCTGCTGCTCGGGCATCAGCGTCAGCGGCTGGGTGGTCAGAATCTCGCAGCCGGCAAAGGGATCGCGGGCGGCGCGGTCGGCGGCGATCTCCGCCACGCCCAGCGTTGCCAGGCGCCGGGCCATGGCCTCGCTCGCGCCGGTGGCCTTGAGAAAATCACGGAGCTTGCCGGGACCAATGCGGCAAAGCGCGGCCAGCACTTCGCCCTGGCGCGGGGTCAGGCGCGCGGCGGCCGCGGGGTCGGCCGCCGCGGGCAGCGGGCGGATCATCAGCGCCTGCTTGAAAGCCGCGCCCGGCCGCCGCACGGCGCAGGGCAGCAGGGTGCGGACGGCCTGCTCGAACGTGGCCGCGTAGTAGTCGCTGATCCAACGGGCCATCCGCAGCAGGTTGTCGCTGATGTAAGGATGGTCGCCCTCCACCGCCCGGACTGCCTTGAGGTCCGCGCGCGCCGACGCATCGGCCAGGCCGATCACGTAGCCCCGGGCCTGGCGCGCGCCAAACGGCACGGTGACCAGGGACCCGATCGCCAGGCGGGCCGCCAGGTCGGCCGGAACTTCGTAGTCGAAATCCCGGTCCAGGGCCAGGTCCACGATCACCTTGGCGATGCGGGGCATGCGGGCGGTGGGGTTGTTACTCGCCAATCATTTTCACCAGCACGCGCTTGCGCCGCCGGCCATCGAACTCGCCATAAAATATCTGTTCCCACGGGCCCAGGTCGAGCTGGCCCTGGGTGATGGCCACGACCACTTCGCGGCCCATGATGGTCCGCTTGAGGTGCGCATCGGCGTTATCCTCGGCGCCGTTGTGGGCGTACTGGTTGTACGGTTTTTCCGGCGCCAGCTTCTCGAGCCATTTCTCGAAGTCTCCGTGCAGGCCGCTCTCGTCATCGTTGATGAACACGCTGGCGGTGATGTGCATGGCGTTCACCAGGGCCAGCCCCTCGCGCAGCCCGCTATCCTCCAGGCACTGCGCCACGCGTGGTGTAATGTTGATGAACGCGCGGCGGCTGCCGGTTTCGAACCACAGCTCCTGGCGATAGGTTTTCATGGCGCTGGCTGATCCCCCCATTTTTTAGTGCTGTTGTTTGCGGCTCCAGTTGCTATAAGAGCATTTACCATATGCACCACCTGATGGCTAGATGGCTTCTGGCGTTATGCCTCCCTGCCGCCGCGCGCGGCGCGCCCGTGCCGGACCCGCTGCGCCTGGACCTGCCCGCAGCCATGGCCCAGGCCCTGGCCCACAACCTGGACCTGGCGCGCACCGCCTACGCCGTGCAGAAAAGCCAGCTTGGCATCCGCCTGGCGGAAACGGGCTTCGAGCCCCAGGCCGCCCCGCTGGGCGCCGGCGGGTTGCGCAATGGCCAGGTGGATTGGAGCGCCGGCCTGCGCGCGCAGCAGAAAACGCGCTGGGGCACCGCCCTGGGCGCCAGCGGCCAGGTCGGCCGCAACGCCGCGCTCAGCGCGGCCACGGAGGACGACTGGCGCTCCACGCTCCGCGTCGAGCTGCGCCAGCCGCTCCTGAAAAATTTCGGCCCCTTGATCCATAACGAGCCGGTCGTGCGCGCGGGCGAGACCTGCCTGACCGAGCAGCGCCGCTGGGAGCTGCAGCAAAACGATCTCGTGGTCGAGCTGGTGCGCACGTTCGAGAATATCCTGCGCCTGCGCAAGGAAATCCAGTCCGACGAAGGCGTGGCCCGGCGCATGGAAAAGCTGTACACGCTGACGCGGGCGCGGGAGCAGCAGGGCCGCGCCACCCGCGTGGACACCCTGCGCGTGGAGCTCAAACGCGGCCAGGCCCAGTCCCGCCTGGAAAACAACCGCGAGACCCTCTACTCGCTCACCCGTGACTTTGCCCAGCTCCTGGGGGTGGGGCTCGAGACGGAATTCGACCTGGAAGCGCCGCCGCTGCTGGATATCGCCGTCACCAGCGACACCGAGGCCGTGACCACCGCGCTGGCCAACCGCCTGGATTATGCCCAGGTGCTGCAGGATTACCACGCGCGCCACCGCGCGGCGCGCATCGCGCGGCGCGGCCTGTATCCGGACGTGGCGCTGGTGATAAGCCGCGAGCAGGGCGGCGCCGGCGCGGATCTCGGCCACGCCTTTGACCGCGACGACACGGACTGGTTCGCCGGCCTGGCCGGAGACTTTGACCTGAACCAACACGCCAACCAGCTCACGTACCAGCAGGCCGAACTGGACACCGACTCCGCGGCGCAGACCATCCGCATCCGCGTGCTCACCATCACCCGCGAGGTGCTTCAGGGCCTGTCGCGCTACCGGCGCGCCGGGGCCGATCTGCGGATCGAGGAGCGCAACCTGGCCCTGGCCCAGAACCGATCCGCGCTGGCCCAGCACCTGTACCAGGCCGGCCGGGGCGACAACTTCTCCGTCACCGACGCCGAGGACGCGCGCGTCCAGGCGGAGAGCAAATACCTGAAAGCCCAGGCCGAGGTGGTGGTGACCGGCTACGACCTGCTGCGCTGCCTGGGCACGCTGCTGGAGAGCCCGGACGAGCTCAAGCCCGCGGCCGCGGGGGCCCGCCGCGATGGCTAGACGGCGATCCTCAACGCTGGCCCTGCTCCTGCTGGCGGCGGCCGTCCTGGCGGCCGGCGTTTACTTGAAGCGCGCGTTCCCCGGGGGCAAGGCCACCGCCGGCGGCCTGGCCGTCGCCATCACCAACGCGCCCCTTGAAGTCTGGTCGGCCTTCGAAGGCGTGCTTGAGGCGCGCCACGTCAAGATGATTATGTCCCAGGTCAGCGGCGGCACCACCGTCGTGGAGCTGGCCCCGGAAGGCAAGGCGGTGCGGCGCGGAGAAATCATCGCACGCCTGGACGGCAGCAAGATCGAGCAGGAGCTGGTCAAGCTGGAACACGACCTGGCCCTGGCGGAACTGTCCCTCGACGCGCTGGAAAACGCCCAGCAGCCACTGGAAAAACAGGACCTGCAAAGCCGCCTGGCCGAGGCGCGCTACCTGCACGACACGGAAAAGCAATACCTGGAAGACAGCCGCGCCCTGGTGGCGCAGGAACTGGTGTCCGCGCAGGAACTGGCCCAGCAGGCCTACAAGGTGGACGAGCTGCTTTCCAAGAAAAACCAGATCGAGAAGCAGTTGGACCTGACTACCCGCCACCTCCACCCGTCGCAGCTCGCCCGCGCCCGTGCCGACGTCGAAACCTTCCGCCGCCAACGCGACCTGGCCCGCGAGCAACTGGCGCGCTGCACCGTGACCGCGCCGGTGGACGGCCTGGTGGTGTACCGGCCGGTGTACCTCGGCGGCGAGTACCGCACCGTGCGCGTGGGCGATAACCTGATGAAGAACCAGTCGTTCATGTGCATCCCGGACCTGGCCGATCTCGTGGTATTCTGCTTCGTGCCGGAGTCCGACCTCGCCCGCGTGGCCGTGGGCGCGCCGGCGTCGATTGCGCCGCTGGCCTATCCCAACGTCCAGCTGCACGGCGCGGTCGAATCCATCGGCGCCATGGCCCAGTCCCGGCCGGAATCCCCGGCCTGGCAGAAGTTCTTCCCCGTGACCCTGCGGCTGGACCAGACCGACATGGACCTGCGGATCGGCATCTCGGTGCTGGCGCGCGTGTTGTCGTACCGGCGCGACAGCGCCCTGCTGATCCCGCGCGCGGCCGTGACGTGGCGCGGCGACCAGGCGTTTTGCCGCCTGGCCAATGGCAAGGCCGAGCGCGCCCTGACCCTGGGGGCCGGCAACGAGCAGTTCCTCGAAGTGATCCAGGGCCTGGTTCCTGGCGATCGCGTGGAGCTGCCATGAGCGCCTCGCCCCCGATCCTGTCCATGCGCGCGGTGACCAAGTCCTACCCGGCGCCAAGCGGGCCCGTGCCGGTCCTGCTCCACCTCGACCTGGACATCGCGCCGGGCGAGTTCGTCGCGGTCACCGGCCCCTCGGGGTCGGGCAAGTCGACGCTCCTGAACCTGGCCGGCCTGCTGGACCGGCCTTCCAGCGGCGCGGTTGTATTTGACAACCGTCCGGTGGCCGGCCTGGCCGAGGCGGAGCTGAGCGGGATCCGCAAGCATGCCATGGGCATGGTGTTCCAGAGCTTCAACCTGCTGCCCCACCGCAGCGTCATGGACAACGTCATGTTCCGCTTCCGCTATTTGGACGTGCCGGTCGCGGAGACGCGGCGGCGCGCGGCCGCCGCCCTGGAGCAGGTCGGCCTCGCCCCCCTGGCGCGCAAGCCGGTCCGGCTGCTGTCCGGGGGCGAGATGCAGCGCGTGGCCATAGCCCGGGCCACAGCCTGGCCGCCGCGCCTGCTGCTGGCTGACGAACCCACCGGCAACCTGGACGAGGGCTCGGCCCACACGGTCATGGAGCTGTTTGCCCGCCTGCACCGCCAGGGCATGACCATTGTCATGGCCACGCACAACCTGCAACTGCTGGGCTATTGCCAGCGCCGGCTGGCTTGCCACCAGGGCCGGGTCACGGAGGCCTGATCCCGCCGATGAACCCATGGCTGGCCACGCTGCGGGACATTGCCGGCGGGTTGCGCGCCCAGCCCGGGCGCACCGGCCTGGCGCTGCTGGCCATCGCCATCGGCATGGCCGCGCTGACCGTGCTGCTGGCCGTGCTGGGCGGGCTGGCGGATCGGGCGCGGCAGCTCACGCGCGAGCTGGGGGTCAACGTGTTCCTTGCCACGGCCGCGCCGGACGCCGTGGGTACGGCCACGGCCCGGCGGCTGGAGCGCCGGCACGCGGAAGGGCTGGCCGCCAACCTGCCGGGCTGCAGCGTCTCGGGCCTGGCCACCTACACCGCGCCCGGCGCGGCCGAAGGCCCGGGATTCCAGATCCTCGCCGCGGACGAACACCTGCTGGAAACCCGCCCCTGGCAACTCGTGGCCGGCCGGTTCCTGGATCCTCGGGACCTGAAAACCGCCGCGCACCACGCGGTGGTGAGCCAGGCGCTGTGCACCGAGCGCCGCTGGCGCCTGGGGGATACCGTGCTGGTACGGGACCTGGCGTTGACCATCGTGGGCATCGTGGCCACCGGCCAGTCGTCCGCGGACCTGGCGGCCGCCGCGCCCGCCGCGGGCTGGGACACCCGCATCGCCATGATCCCGGCCACGCTGCCGCCGCCGGGGACGGGCGGCAGCCGTGGGTTCCGGCGCGGCCTGGACGCCATCTTTATCAAGGCGCGCGACGCCGCGAACTATGGCCATGCCCTGGCGGCCGCGCAGCGCCTCATGGCCCAGCCCGACTGGCGCGCGCCGCCCATCGCCTGGGTCACCCCCGAGGCCTTGGTCCAGCCGGTGCGGCGCATGCAGGCGCTGATCCGCTGGACCATCGGCAGCATTGCCGGCCTGTGCCTGGTGCTCGGCGGCGCGACCTTGATGAGCCTGATGCTGGCCAACGTGCGCGACCGGGTCGCGGAGATCGGGCTGCGCCGGTCGCTGGGCGCACGGCCGCGGGATATCGCCCTGCTGTTTGTCGCCGAGGCGGCGGTGATCACGCTGGCCGCGGCGCTGGGCGGCACCCTGGCGGCGGTGATGCTGCTGCGGGCGGCGGCCCCGCGCATGCCCGTGGCCCTGCACCTGACGCCGGGCCACGTGCTGCTGGCGTGGTGCCTGGCGCTGGTGTGCGGCATGGCCTTCTCGTTCTGGCCCGCCCGCGCGGCCGCGCGCATCACCCCGGCCGACGCCCTGCGTAACGAGTGATACCAAGGACGCAATTCTGTCACCCAGTTTTGTGTAAAAAGGTGCCCCATGGCTACAAATCTGCAGCTTGATGATCGGCTCATTCAACAGGCCCTGAAACTGGGTGGCCACCGCACGAAAAAGGGCTCATCCGACAAGTTCCGGCTCATCCGACAAGTGCCTGTCTGGATTTCAAAAAGCAGGTGCGAATGGAAGCAGACAAACAACCACGGATGGACACGAATGGACGCGGATGTGAATCGGGGAAGATAGCGGATTGCCCTGAAATATCCGTGTTAATCCGCGTGCATCCGTGGTTCAAATTATTCTCTTGGTTTGCGGCCTCAGGCCGCGTCTTGAACGGGTGGCACCTGGGTTCCGAGATGGTTCCACGGATCTTGGACAGGGCAAGATTCGGGCATCCTGTTCAGTTGGTTATCCTGTCCAGAATTCTGGTCCGGGTTGGGCCACGCCGTGGTGATCGGTCGTCAGACAGGAACTTCCCGGATGAACCCGTTTTCCCCCCATCTTAATGACCCATGGAGTCAGCTCGACATTCAGAATTGCGTGATCATGGATACCCACTGTTATTCCTAGATTGGGGGTGCGATCCGGCTTGAGGGGCAGAACGACCAGCTTACGGTCCGCAACACCACTATAACGCGTAACAAATCCCGGGGTGTGACCGGCACCGCAATCAATGCGCCGTGGGCCTTGTTTATCGATTTGAGCAATACGATAATTTACCACAACGAACCCGGTGTAGCATCAATCAGGATTGGCCACAACCAGGTTTTGGCAATCGACTACTGCGATTTCGAGGGCGGCCGCTCTGGCATCGTCTCGGCGGGCGGCACTGTGGCATGGGGTTCGCATAATATCCAAGCCGATCCCTTGTTGCTGGCCGATGGATTCCATCTCGCCGCAGGCAGTCCCTGCCGGGACGCCGGTCTGTCCAGTTTGGTGGCTGTCGGCGAAAAAGATATTGATGGCGAGGATCGAATCTACTGGAAAGCCGTGGACATCGGGGCAGATGAAGTCCAGCCTTAATCCGGAGTTTTAGGACCGATTCTGTGCAACCTTCGGTGATTCATCGGGTTGT
>CAZAYP010000049.1:0-43421 GCA_964489425.1 uncultured Verrucomicrobiota bacterium
AGTTTGCCCGGCTCCATGCGCTGGATCTCGGCTATTTGTTCAAGCAGTTGCTGACGGGTTTGGATTTGCATGGGCGCTAGTATATACATTTGTATATAATTACCAACAAAAATAGGCTCCTTTCTTCAATCAGAAGAAAACGGTCCTACACCCGAGGCGTTACGGCGATCATATTTCTTGTTGTCAGCCTTGGACGGTTGTTCTACGATAATATTGGATGGTGTGCAGTATGAGCAAAAGGAGTATTGGAGCATGGCCGAGGTAACGCTGGATAAAATACCCCGCAACGTAAAAGAAGTCTTCGAAAAAGGTCTGGCTGCCATGGAGCGGGGCAACATGGACCATGCGATGGATTTCCTCATGTCCGCCTTGGACTTGGAGCCCCGTTTCCTGCAAGCCCGAAAATTTCTGCGGGCCGCGGCCATCAAGAAAGTCAAGGACAAGAAAATCAGCCACGGCCTGAGCCTGGTGTCCGGCATGGGCAGCCTGCTGTCCGCCAAAAGCGCCATGAACAAGAATCCGCTCAAGGCGCTGCACACCGCAGAAGACCTGCTGCGCAAGGATCCTTTCAACACGCAGTTCATCAACCTGGCCGCGCAGGCCGCGGTCGCGGCGGGCATGCCCGAAGTGGCCCTGATGACCCTGGAGGTAGCCCGGGACCACAACCCCCGGGATGTGGACCTGCTGGACCAGCTGGGACAGCTTTACCTGGATACCAACCAGCCCGAAAAAGCCCGCGAGTGCTATGACACCATCCTGCGGATGAAGCCGAACGACCAGAAATTCATCAAGAAATTGAAGGATTCCGCGGCCTTGGCCACGATGCAAAAGGGCAACTGGGAAACCAAGGGGTCCTTCCGGGACAAGATCAAGGATGCCAAGGAATCCCATAAACTCGAACAGGAGTCTCGCGCGGTCAAGACCGGCAAAGATCTCGACGACCTGATTGCCGAACAGTTGGCCAAAACCCAAAGCGAGCCGCGCAACATCAATTACCGGCGGGCGCTGGCAGAGTTGTACGGCCGCGGCAAGCGGTACGAGGAGGCGATTGAGCAGTTGCAGGAAGCCCAGAAGGCAGGCGCCGCCGGCGATCAACAGATCGAGCTGAGCATCAGCCAACTCTACGTGAAGATTTATGACCGCGAAATCGCCCGCTTGCGCGAGGCCGGCCAGGAGGCCGAGGCCGCCCAGATGGACGAGGAAAAGAAGGCCTTCCAACTGCAAGATGCCCAGGAGCGGGTGCAACGCTATCCCAACGAGCTGCTGTTCCACTATGATTTGGGCGTTCTGCTTTACGAACGGGGCAGCCTCAACGAGGCCATCCAGCAGTTCCAGCTTTCCCAGCGCAACCCGCAGCGGCGCATCCGGTCCCTGTACTATATGGCGCTATGCTTCAAGACCAAGGGGCAGTACGACATCGCCATGGAGCAGCTCACCAAGGCCGCCGCCGAGCTGCAGGTCATGGACGAGAACAAAAAGGACATCCTTTACGAAACCGGCCTGTTGTACGAAACCATCGGCAACAAGGAAAAGGCGGTCGCCTGCTACAAAGAAATTTACTCGGTGGACTTCGGCTACCGGGATGTCTCCACGCGCATCGAGCAGGCCTACCCGAAGCCGACAACCTGAGCCTCCGACTCGCGGCCTCACCTTGTGCAACGCATGAAGCGAGCGGCCTGGGTCCTGTTGTTCTGCCTGGCTGCCTGTCAGCGCCCAGTACCCCGGGAACTGGCGCCCCGCGCGGGCGAGTTCGTGGTGATGTCCTACAACGTGTTCCAATACGGGCTCCAGGACCGCGACGGCGACGGCCAAAAAAACGATCCCAAACCGCCCGACCAGCAGGCCGCCGTCCTGGCGGTCATTGCGGCCGTGAGCCCAGATGTTCTCGCGTTGCAGGAGATGGGCGGTTCCAATGTGTTCCAGGCCTTCCGCACCGACCTGGCACGCGCCGGACTGGAATACCCGCATGCGGAACTCGTCCAGCGGGGCCGGGCGGAACTCAACCTGGCCCTGCTCAGCCGCTTTCCGATAACCGCCCGCGCGCCGCACGTGGACGATGAATACAGCATCGGATCCGCAAGCATCCCGGTGTCGCGGGGCTTCCTCGATGTGACCCTGCAGGTGGCCCCCGACTACAAGCTACGCCTTCTGGTGGCGCACCTGAAATCCAAGGTGTTCAGCGTCCTCGGCCAGACAGAAATGCGCCGCAACGAGGCCCGCTTGCTCAACAAGCACGTCCGCCAAGCCATGAAGGAAGATCCGGAAATCAACCTCCTGGTGGTGGGCGACCTCAACGACAGCTACGACTCCGCCACCCTGCGCGAAGCCTGTGGCAAACGCGAAGTCTACCTGCGGGACCTGCGACCACGCGATGATCGCGGCGAAGTCTGGACCCATTTTGAGAGCGGGGCCGACGACTACGAGCGGATCGATTATCTGCTGGCCAACCGCAACCTGTGGCCAGAAATCGCGCGCTGCGGAGTGATCGGGAATGCCGCCACGGACCGCGGGTCGGACCATCGGCCGCTAGTGGCCGTCATCCGCGCTCACGAAGCACCGGCCGCCACCAACTGGATGGCCGCCGCCGCGGTTCAGCCGCCGCCGCTGCCCGAGGAATAGCGCGCCCGGGACGGGGCTACGCGGCGAAGCGATACTTTATAATGCACCACAGGGCGCGGAAGCCATCACGCCATGTTATTTTTTTACCCTCGGCGTAGGTGCGACCATAATAGGAAATGGGCACCTCGTAAATCCGCCAGTTGCCGCGGGCGACTTTGGCGGTGATTTCCACCTCAAAACCAAACCGGTCTTCGCGCAACTGCACGGCCTGCAGCACCTCGCGGCGGAACAACTTGTAGCACACCTCCATATCGGTGAGGTTCAAGTTGGTCATCATGTTGGAAAGCAGGGTCAGGAAGCGGTTGCCCACGTAATGCCAGAAAAAAACCACCCGATGCGGGCCGCCGCCCAGGAAACGGGATCCGAACACCACGTCCGCCTTGCCGCTCAGCATCGGCGCCAGCAAGGCCGGGTACTCGGCCGGATCGTATTCCAGATCGGCGTCCTGGACGATCACGAAATCCCCCGTGGCGCGCGCAAACCCAGTGCGCAGGGCCGCACCCTTGCCGCGGTTGCACTCATGGTAACACACCACAAGGTCTGGCTGCTCGGCCGCCATCCGCTGGAGCACATCGCGCGAGCCGTCGCGCGAGCAGTCGTCCACGAGGACGATCTCCTTGGCCATGCGCACGTCCACGGCACGAACCGTCTCCACCACCTTGGCGATGGTTTCCTTCTCGTTATACACCGGTATGACAACTGATAGTTTCATATGTTATTCCAACCGCACATTATCCAAATACAGCATATCCCCGGGATGACCTCCACAAAAGAAAAATCCGCACTGCGTAATGGCCGCCAGGTTCAGCGGGCCACCTCCGGATGTGCGCGCCAAATCCGTGCGCGGCACTCGCAACTGGTTGCTGCCCGGTTGCAACAGAAACGTTGCCTGGAAACGCTGGGAATACGCGGGCGACGGAAGGTCGTCATCCACCCGGAGCCAGATCTCCCGCGGTTCAGTGGCTGACCAAAAAACGTCGGCCGCCAGCGCACGCGCCGCCCGCCAGTCATGGGGCCCCGCGACCAGAAAGGCGCCCGGATACTGGGCCGGCGCCGCCACTTCCAGGCAAACGGCAAACCGGCCCTGCGTAGCGTGGTGGCGGGTCCGGCGGACGGCGAGCTCATTGAAGGCCCACACGCGCTGATCAAGAACGCGCTCGAATCCCCCCAGCAGCGGAAAATTTCGCTCTGCACGCCACCGTGCACAGCCATAAGCTGTAGCTGGCCAAAGCGCGGACAGGGGCAGAACCACTAGAACCAAACGGCCCAAGCGCCGCCGCCATGAGCACCGTTCGCCACGAACGACAACCAACACAACCGCCCAGGCCGCACCGGCCGTGCCCAGCGCCACATCTTCCCAGCTTGCGCAGCGACCAACAAGCGCCTGAACTTGTTCGGCCCCTATAGAAATAACAAGGAAGGTCACTCCGGCCAGCAATGCAGACCAACCCAATGGCCACCGGGCACCGCTCGCCAACAGGCAGCCCCACGCCAACGTAACCATGGCCGCCAGCGGAAAATGCAGGGCATTTTGAAAAGCATCCGCAAAACCACCACCGCCCCCACCCGGCATTGGAATCAACAACAAGGCCAGCAGGACAAGCCCGATCGCCAAGCCGCCCCCCGTGGTCCAATACCGCGACAAGCTGGCCTCGGTTTGGCGACTATTCCACCCAAATGACCCGGTACAAGCGATATTCGCTGTTGGACGAATTCGGGTCTTCGTAGGTGAAATCGCCTCCCTGGGTGGTCAGGAACCGCGCCCGTTGGTTGGAACCAACACCATCGCTGGCATTCGTCCACGAGTTCGCGAACACGATGCTATTGGTAGCGTACTGAACCTGGTAGGTTTCATTCCACGCCCCCCGCCATACCACCCCGCATTGGTTGGAATTCTGGCCCACCTGGGAAATGGCGAACTCGCCAAAGAACATCTGGAACGGAAGGTTGTTGCTGGCAACGTAATAGGGCGACGTGTCATCCAGCACGCGCCAGAACCCCTGGAAGGTGTTGTAGTAGGGCGTCGGGTTGAATAGCAGGTACTCTTGGTAAGCCCAGACGTTTGAATTGAGATCAACCCAACTGGCCCCGCCATCACCGGAGAACTGCACCCGGAAGTAGCGCGTTGTTTCAATATTGCGCACCGACCAAGACAACAACTGCTGGTAGTTGGTGGTCGACCCGCCGTTGTTCAGCGTGCGGACTTCCACCACGGCTCCCGTCGCGCCCTTGCTGGCAAATGGCGTGTTGCCGTAAGCGCCAATGTTAATGCGATTGCCGCTTGGGCCAGGTTCATTGGTGTACACGCTGGCCGGGTTGCCGCGGTCCACGCCCCATGAGGTGGACGCATCCGTCACCCAGGACCGGGTCGCATCCACGTAGCGGCCGTAGGCAGAGCGCAGGTGAAAGTCTGGCGCCGTGGTACTGGCAAACATGGGGTTGGTGATCGCGCTGCGAAAGTCATGGCTCTTGGCGAGTTGCCACGGCAGCAAGGTGGTATAGCCACTGTAGATGGCGGCCGGCGACCCGTCGAACCAATAGATATTGTAATCCACGAATGCCGCATCCAATCCGCCCGAAAGGGCGGCCATCGTGGCGCCGGTCGCCACGAATATATTGTTTTGGATCGTTCCGAAAGACGAGTTCTGCAGGCGCACAGCGTAATTGCTGTTATACATGAACGTGCAGTTTTGCACGACCGCCGTCGCGCAACTCTGAACATCAACGCCGCCGGCGGTGTTGTTCCAGAATCGGCCATTCTGAATCACCGGGCTCACGCAGTCCACGGCACGCAAGCCAACGGCATTGCTGACCGCCACCACGCCCCTGGACTGGCCGAACAAGGCGCCATCCCAAAGGATCCCGTAGTAGGCCTCGCGCACGTCCACATCTTGGATCCAGACATAATCGGCGTAGACGTGCAACCCGCGGGTGGTGATCACTGCAGCATTGCCGCGGTTCAGAATGGACCCGCCGGCGGCATAATTCGTGCTGCCCTTGATCGTCAGCGGGCCATCCGTAGCCGATCCGCGCTTAGACCAAATCACCTCCCAGTTACTGGTCACGGCGTATATACCGGTATCCACATAGATCACGTCCGGCCCGACAATGCCATAGCGATTAAGCAAACTCGCCAGCGACAACATGGGGGAACCGGGCGTGAGCCCGGTGTTGCTGTCCGAACCGATGGCCCCGGTGTAAACATCATTGGCCGTGCTCAGGTCATTGACGTAGAACGGCAAAGCCGTATTGCGCAACGCAAAGCTGTTCGACACCATACCCAGGATCGCGGTATTGGACTCCAGCACCACGCGCCAGCGAGCCTCAAGGCTGGAAGTAAATGGCAGGGAATTCCATGTATAGCCAGCCGCCGTGGCCGACACATTACTGGAGATGACTGCCCATGAACCTCCATTATCGAAGGAATACTCCAACCGCACGGTATCAGACGGTGTCAATTCCCGGGCCAACCATACCAGCGTGATATTAGTTCCGCGCAAGACACCACCATCGTTGGCGGTGAGCGCGATCAGCGCCGCCCCATAGCTGATCGGAGTCTTGCTGGCTTCGCGTGTGTTGCCATAGGCGCCCAGGTTGACGCGCGAGCCATTGGGACTGGGCTCATTGGTCCAAGTCGAGTAGACGTTCCCCGCGTCGATGCAGACGGAACTGACCGTATCCGTGTCGGTGGGCCCGAACGGATAATGGCCCTGGGTTGACTTGAGGTGATAATTCGCGCCCGCTTCGTTTAAGAAGGCGGGATCCACGGCCATGCTGTGCAAGTCCTGACCAGACTCCTGCTGCCAGTAGGTAAGGCGCTCCCAGTTGCCATTGTAGGAGCCGATCCAAGCGTTATTACGGGCAATCAGATCGTTGTAGTCCGAATCGATGGTGCCGCCGGCCATGTTGATGCAGAAGTTATCCTTGCCGCTGGCGATCATGATGTTGTTCTCCAACTTGGAGCTGACATCGCCCGACTGGTAGTACTGGGTACCCGAGGCCGCCAGCGTGCAGTTGCGAACCACCATGCCCGCCGAATTGCCAACGATCGAGATGGCTGGAGTGATCGTGCCATACACCAATGCGTTTTCCAACGTAACGTTGGCACTGTTGTTAAGGACACTGATGCCGCCATGGCACAAGGTGGCTCGCCGCAACACACTGTCCTCCACGCGCATGAACGCGACATTCCCGGCGTATGTTCGAACGTCTTCAATCTGTAGATTGCGGATCCCGGGAGCTAGCGGCCCCCCACCCGAAGCAGACAACGAAGCGTTGCTGAAAACCAGGGACGCCGCAGTCACATCGTTGCCGTCGATCACCAAGGCTCCGGAGTTGAAGTTCAAGCAGCGCAAATCAATATAATCGCCAGACAACTGGATGGCCGTAGTGCCCTCGAACTGGTGCAACGTACTTCCAAAGACGTTGGTGCTACCCCGGATGTAAACCGGTTGACCTGCACGGCCACTATCCGAATCCGTCACGGTGCCAAACACATTGGTTACAGGGTAGGTGCCGGTGTCAATCAGAATGGTATCGCCACCCTCAACGTCCAGTGTATCCAGCAGGCTTTGCAGGGTGGCCTTGGGCGCATTGGCGAACAAACCCAGATTGATGTCGCTGCCGACGGCGCTGGTGTAGACATCATGCACTGTGGATGTATCGTTGATATAAAATACAAATGGTTTGTTGCGCAAGGCGAAGAATGTATCGGTGATGTCATACACCGTTGGATCTGCGGCCAGCGAGATGCGCCAGCGTGCGTTGGGACTGGAAGGATACACCTCCACGCCGCTCAATTGCTGGGCACTATTCCAAAGATACTGGCCTTCACCCAGCGTGATGTTCGGTGGATCCGTGGCGATATTGGTCCACGTGTTGCCGTTATCCCATGAATAGGACAGCTTGACCTCGTTGGATGGCGCCATGCCTCCGCCCCCCCAGACCAGCCAAAAGATCCCATTAAGCAAACCACCTGAATTCCCGGTGACCACCATCAACCAACGGTTTGTCTGACTCTTGCTGGCGGCCCCTGTATTCCCATAGGCGCCAATATTCATCCGTGAGCCGTTAGGTTCCGGCTCATTGGTATAGACCATACCGGGATCGCCCAAGTCGATCAGGGGCGCATAGTTCGTATCGGTCATCACGTAATCGCCCACCAGGGGATCAAAGCGGCCTGATGCGCTGAGAGGATGGAAGTCGTCGTTGGTTGGGCTGGCAAACCCCGGGTCAATGGAGAGGGTATGTATATCCTGAGTCGTATTAGCCACCCACTGCGGGAGTCCCTCCGCGACACTGCCCAGCAGGCGGGCATAATAGGCACCTCCCGAGACGTAGTAATCATTGTAATCCGCATACACGGGCCCGCCATCAGCCAATCCAGTCAAAGGATTGACAAAAATGCTTATGCACAGATTGTTGGCCCCGTGGGCCGCCAGAACACTGTTCGTGATAGCAACCCCACAACTCTTTAGATACACTGCGTGGGTACCGTTAGACCACACGACGCAATTCAGCAACCGGGTTCCATGTGAACTTGTCAAGTTGATACCGACGCCGGAACTCCGGGTTACGATACAGTGGTCAAAGAGGTTGTCGCTCGACCCCATGTCCAAGAAGGCCCCCGAACCATTGTCACGAAACAGACACTGGCGGAATATATTGTGTTCGGCGCCGTTAAGATACACCGCGACTGGCGCTTTCTGGATGGTCAGATGGCTGAACTCAAAATAGCCGGCCACACGAATACTTATCCCCTCTGACACATTAGAGTGCGAACAATCCACAATGGTTCCGCCCGCACCAAGATTGGTGCTGCCAATCAGGTACACATTGGACACTGCGGATCCCCCGTCGACGGATGTAAATCGCCAACCATTGGTGATCTCGTATATTCCCGTGTCTATATACACCCGGTCGCCCGGATCCAGATCATAGCGGCCCAGCACATCGGACACGGATGGCAGGGGACTTGCGCCATTCAGGCCGTTGTTTGTAATACTACCAGGCTGGGAGCAATATACATCGCCATCGGTGTTGGTGTTATTGACATAAAAATTGATCGGTCCGGTGCGCAGGAAGAACCCATTGGTCGTTTGATCCATAATGGGCGGCTGATTGGTTCCATTGCCCACCCGCCACAGCCCTTGCGGAGAAGATGGGAACTGGGTCGTGTCCCAATAGTAGACATCCTGGGTAACGCTCAGGCCGCACACGATACTGGTCCAAGTCAGGCCGCCATCATACGAATAGTCGAGGCATACGGTATCGGTCGTTGACAGGCCATGGCTTAGCCAATATAGCGGCACGGTTCCTTGGATCATGCCGCCATCCCGCAGGGTGGCAGCAAACACGGTCGGTGGATTGGTCGGCGTTTTGCTGGCCTCAGTGGTATTGCCGTACATACCGGCATTGGCCCGCTCGCCATTGGGCAGGGGTTCGTTGGAATACGCCGCCGTCCACTGGCCGGCATCGATCGCCCAAGAGGTTTGGCTGTCTGGAATCCAAGCCCCGTTCTGATAGCGCCCAGCGGAACTTAGCACGTGGAAATCACCACCAGGGGCATCATAGAACAACGGATCTGAAAGAACCGAATGAATGTCACGGCCCAAAAGACGCTGCCACTCAAAAAGCTTGAGGTACTTGGTGTGCGAAAAAATGTTGTACCCGAAACCGGCGCCATTCAGCGGCCACAACACATTATAGTCCATGACAACGGCGACCCCTTGAGCCTCGACAGAAAGGTAGCTGTTTGGCCCATCGGCGCTCACAATCGAGTTGTTTATCGTGGTCGGTCCGCCAAGGAGCGCAAGCCCGCCGGCATCATTGGACCAGATCACGCCATGGTCCCAGGTAACCGGGCCCATGACGGTATACAGACCATAACCCCGGTTATTCCAACCCGCACAATGCTGCAAAGCCACATTACGACCGGCGATGTAAAAACCATGACTACAGTTATTGTAGGCTTGGATCCAGCTCAAATCAATGTTTTCAGCACCACTGACCTGGACCCCGCCGGCCGCGCGAGTAAACCTCAAGTGTTGGATGACGACATTCCGGGTGTTGTTCAGAATCAGGCCATATACTAAACCGTCGCTGCACGTTGTGTTCGTGTTGCCGTGATCAAACAAGGATCCACCATATGCATAATTGGTGCTACCCAACACGTTGATCGGCCATCCTTCTTCTCCAAAAATCAGATCCGTGAAACTCCATGCGGCGGTATTGGTATAAACGCCGGTGTCGATGTATATGGTATCTCCTGCGGCGATTGGCTGCATCGCAAATAGCGTAACCACATCATCCAAGGGGGCCTCGGCGGTGGCATCCCAGTTCGTGGGGCTGCCCTTGGCGCTGCAGTAGACGTCGCCCACCGTCGAATCATCATTCACATAATAATCACGCGGTTCGTTGCGCACAGAGAAGACCCTGTCCACGGCATCCGTCAGGGCGTAAGAGCTGCAAACCACCCGCCAGCGGCCCAATGCCGTTTGGGGGAGCGCGGTAAAATCACAGGCGTAAAGATTGGCCGTGATGGATACGCCCAATGCAATCGGATAATCATATTCGATGCCGCCGTCATTTGAGAATTCCAGATCAACCGTGGCCGTATTGGTGATATTCCCGTAAGTCCAATATACATAATTGGTACCATACACTGTGCCGCCATCGTTGAAAGAAACAGCCAACAGCCAGGCATTGCTCAGGCTCTTGCTGCCCTCCGGATGGTTGCCATAAGACCCGATGTTGATGCGCCCGCCGTTGGGCGACGGTTCGTTGGTGAAGACAGAAGTTGGGTCCCCGGTATCGATCATCGGCGACGTCTGGGCATCATTGGTCCACCCGTAACCAACCAAGTACCGACCGACCTGGCTCGCGGGATGGAAATCGCTGCCCAGCGGGACCGGCAGCAGTGGCTCATGGCTCAGGCTGTGCCGATCCTGCCCGTAACGAATATTCCACGAGGTCAGCGTATCATAGAGATCCGTCCCCCCAAGGGCACGCGGCCGATCTGCCACATAGGCGCCATCGGCGCGTAATATGTTGTTAAAATCGGCGCTCACCTCGCCCGCAAGACCTATTTTATATATCCGGGTTCCGCTGCCCGAAACCCCCAGCAAGCTGTTCTTCACGACGGCGGACCCAACCGCTACATATACCGCGAAGGGATTACCCCAGATCACTCCAGCATCCCAAGTACACCCAGCCTCCATGGCCAAGGCCAAGCCAGACCGACCATTATCGCTTGCCTGACAGTTCGCGAAGTTCACTTGAGACGCCTTGGTGATCTGGAAACCATCCACCGTGTTGGCGCGGCTGACCACGCGATCAAACCGGCAATTAGGCGATTGGACAATATTCACCCCGATCCCGGCCCGGGTGACGTTCATGTCGCGCATTTCAACATAGCCAGTCTGCAGGAAAACCACGGCACAAATAGACGTACCGCCAACGGTGACTTGCCGGTCCAGAACGGATCCGCCGAAGGCCTCATTATAACTCCCCTGAACGACAACATACCGATCCGCATTCCCCGCGTCCAGATCGCCGAACTCGAGGTCCGATCCAAGGCGGTAGGTCCCAGTATCCACATAGATGATATCGCCGCCCTCCAGATCATAGACATCCAAGACGCCCTGAATGGAGGACTTGGGGCTGTTGCTGGACACACCGCGGTTGGCAGGCAAGCCCACCGCCTTGGTGTAGACATCGCCGATCAGGCTATCGTCGTTTACAAAGAAGCGGATTCCACCGCTGTTGCGCAGATAGAAATAGCTGTCTGAAGTGTCGGTCAGCGCCGGGTCGGTCAGGCTGGTAACGCGCCACAAGGCCAACGCACTGGAACCATAGGGAACACTATCCCAGAAATACAAGCCGTCGCTGGCCGCAACATCGGCCAACGTAACATACTCCTCGCCACCATCGCCGGAATACTCGATGCGGACCAAGCCGCTGGTAGCGGTGCCGATGGCCAACCACGCCAGCGTGACCGTGCCCGAGACAGAGCCGCCATCATTCAGCGAGATGATGGCCAACTGGCCGTTGGTCGGAGATTTGCTGGCCTGCCAATGGTTGCCGTAGAGGCCGATGTTAAGGCGCCCTCCATTGGGAACCAGTTCCTCTTGATAAGGCCGGGTTGGATCGCCGGCATCGATGGCAAAAGACGACGCCACGTCGTTGCTTTGCCAACCCAAGAGTATGTCATACCGCCCCTGAACACTCTTCAGGTGGAAGTCGGCATTGGGCTCATCGGCAAAGAGTGGATTCACGGAGAGCGTATGAGTATCCTTGCCGCTCAGGGTGGCCCAGCCAAATACCGTGGTGTAACGCGTGGTGCCACCACCGATGGAACCGCCCAAGATCGAGGCCGCCACCCCGCCATTGGCAATATAGATATCGTTATAATCTGCGGCCAAGTAAGGCAACATGGCATCCGAGGTAAGGAAGTAGGCGGATGAGTAGCGCGACACCGCCCCCAAAATACTGTTGTAGACCGAAACGCGACTGTTAGCCATGTAAACGCCTGCCGCATTCGACCACAACACACCATTATTCCACGACACATATTGAGAGTTTTCCGAACGGACCCCCGTGCTGTTGCCCAGCGCCACGCAATGCTCCAACGTCACAAAGTCGGAGTCATAAATTTCGAAACCCGACACCCCATCCCGCACACGAACCCATTCCATGCGAGCATAGTCGGCCTGGTTCATCCGAACCGCAGCCCCCGCATTTTTAATCGTCAGGTTGCACATCCGAATGCCGGGAGTTCGGTCGATATAAAAAGCATAGCCGCTGCCAAACTTTGTAAAGGCTGACCCATAGGCCACTTCATTGCTGCTGCCCATCACCGTAACCCAGTTGTTGGACTCGCCACCGTCAAACCGGTTGAATGCGATTTCCTGGGAAAGCAAGTAATCCCCGGTATCTACAAAGATGACATCACCGGGTTCCAGATCGTAGTTGTCCAGGATGGTTTTGATGCTCGACGCCGGCTGGTCCGCTTGCACGCCGAGATTGGTGGCGTTGCCGATCCTGGTACAGTAAATATCCCCGTTGGTATAGCTGTCATTAACATAGAAATGCAGCGGCAGATTGCGCAGCGCAAACGCCACGGCATTTTGATCCCCTACGTCAGTGGACTGTTCGCTGGTCACCCTCCAATAGCCCCTAATCGTGGAGGGATACAGCGTGGTATCCCACAGGTAGGCCCCGGAGCAGGCGGAAACATTGGTTGCAATATTGGTCCACATCACGCCGCCGTCGGATGAATAGTCTAGCCTAACGGTATGCGCCGTCGCCACGCCATGCGGAATCCAGTACAGATTGGTGACCCCGCGCAAATAACCGCCATCGTTGAAACTCACCACGGTCAATCCGGCATTCGTGGCGGTTTTGCTAGCCTCATTAACTCCCCCATAAAGCCCAATATTGATGCGATTCCCATTGGGCTCCGGTTCGTTGGTATATGCGAAATGAGGATCGCCGGCGTCAAGAAGCGGAGAGGACACCGTATCGTTCGTAAATCCATAACCTGGCTGGTAGTGCCCAGCCCGACTGCGCAGGTGGAAGTCAGTGCCTGCAGCAACAAACAACGGGTCTCGACTCAGGCTGTGTGTGTCCTGCCCGCTGGCCCATGCCCACCGGCTCAGGGTTTGATAGATCGTTGACTGCGGCGGCGTGGGCATATAAGCCGCATAGGCCCCATTGCCAAGCAAAACGTTGTTATAATCCGACGTGATGGCGACATTGGCAATTCCCAGGTAATACGCATAACGATCCATGCCATAAGCCCCGATAATCGTGTTGCGAACTTCGGCTCCGCCACTGTTCATGTACAGACCATAATAGTTGGACCACAATACGCCATTCCACCAGCGGACTCCCGTCGCGCCAACAACTTGCAAACCTATGGAGCATTCAAGGGCGGAACAGTTCGCCAAGGTGGCGCGATTGGCAGGTGTTGTGAATTTGAATCCCGTACCGCACAGCCAGGCATTGAAACGCGACACCGATCCATTAGTGGAAGTTCCCGTGAACTCGCACGCCGTGCCGGCAGCCCGGACCACGCTGAAATCGCGCAAGGCAACGCCACCCGCGTCGATAACCAGGATTCCCTGGTTGGATACCACTGTGCCACCGGCGGCATAATTTGTGCTGCCTTGGAACGCGACCTGATTGCTGAAACTCCCGGCATCAAATGTTCCTATGATGATCGGACTATCGAGCGGGAACAGGCCGGTATCCACATACACCGTATCAGCGGGTTCCAAATCATAGGTATCCAGCACATCCTGAACCGACGCCTTGGGAGATCCCTGCGCTGCGCCGGTATTCCAAATGCTGCCAGTGGCCGTGCAATACACGTCCCCGTTGGTGACCCCGTCGTTCACGTAAAACTTCAGCGGCGTATTGCGCAGCGCAAACACCTGACTGTTGGTGGCCAAGATCCCGCTGGACAGATCGATCACGCGCCAGCGCCCCAAGGCGGATGATTCGAACAGCGTGCTGGTCCAGTTTATCATTCCCTGGCCTGCCGGGACCCCCATGGCGATGTCTTGCCAAGTGGCGCCGCCATCGCTCGAATACTGCACATTCACGGTATACCCGGTGGCATCACCATACGCCACCCAATACAAATCGGCCGCGCCCGCCACCCACCCGCCATCGTTCAGGGTAATCACCGCCAAGGCTGCATTGGTCGAACTCTTGCTGGCCTCGGTGGTGTTACCATACAGCCCAATGTTAGCGCGCATGCCGTTGGGTACCGGTTCGTTGAGGTAGCCTCCCGTGCCGGCATCCAAGAGCAAGGAGGCGACCATATCCGTGGCAGAAAAGCCCACCCCATCCACGTAGCGGCCGGCAGGATACTGGGACAGCAAATGGAAATCACGCGCGGACGCATCGGCCCACCCCGGATCAACACTCAGGCTGTGCCGGTCGTTACCGGTTTCAATGGCCCACCGGGCAAGGGTATTGTAATAAGCCACCCCCACCGCGGTCTGACGGATGCCGGCCACCGCGCCACCCAACAACTGCATATTGTTATAATCTGCGCTCAGCGCAAAGCCCGCCGAAGACAACGAATATGCATAGCGACCTGACCCGAACACGCCGATCACCGAATTGTTAACAGTCACGGATCCGGATTGGATGCCTACAGCCGTGACATTGGACCACAGCACGGCATGCTCCACCAGGATGCTCGCTGAATTATCGGAAACATAGAGGCCATAGCTCCCGCCCCACAGGACCGTGTTGAGGACCGTGATCTCTACGGACCGATCCGCACAAATTACGCCGTATTGGCACTGGAATACACGAACCCGCTCCACCCGCGAGGAGACACAGCCGGTAAACTTAACACCAAAAGAGGCGCCGGTCACCGCGATCGAATGGATTGCTACATTCTGCGCTGCCTGTACGTCGAGGCCGTAATCTCCCAACACCGTTCCCCCGGCCACCGCGTTGGTACTGCCTTGGATGACCACATCGCGGCCACCCGCCCCACAGTCGAACTGGCCAATGGCCACGGCCCCGGTCGGAGAGTAAGCGCCCGTATCCACATACACTACATCGCCAGCCTCTATATCGTAGGTGTCAAGTAGATCCTGGATGTCGGCCTTGGGCGCTCCGGGAGCACACCCGGTGTTACTGACCTGCCCCGTCGCGTTGCAGTAGACATCTCCGTTGGTGATGCCATCGTTCACATAGAAATACAGGTTCGAGTTGCGCACCGCAAACAACTGGTCATTCATGCTGAAAATACCCGGCGCCTGTTCGCTGAAAATGTACCAGCGACCCAGGGCCGTGGAAGGATACTTGGTGGTATCCCACAGGAACCGGTTGGTGCCGGCAGGCAGGTTGGTGACCAAATTTGCCCAATGCGCACCCGCGTCCCAAGAAAAGCGGATTGTGACCACGTCATCTGTCGCGGCGCCACCAGCCGCCCAATACAGATAGTTGGTGCCCTCAATACGGCCGCCATCGTTCAACGAAATGACTGTAAGCCAGCCGTTCGTCGGCGTCTTGCTGGCCTGGCTTGAGTTGCCGTACTGGCCGATATTGATGCGCGCGCCGTTGGGCGCGGGTTCGTTGCCGTAGGCAGCCGCCGGATCCCCCGCATCCAGCAAAACCGAAGTGACCGGATCGGTGGCCGCGTAGCCGACGCCGACAACATAGCGACCGGCGGGATACTGGGTTTTGAGATGGAAATCACCCGCCGCGGGGTCGGCAAAACCCGGAGCCTTGCTTAGGCTATGGCGATCAAGGTTATTATCCCTGGCCCAGCGGGAAAGGGTTGGATAGATGACGCCTTTGAGATAACCCGCATAGGCACTATCTTGGAGATATATCTCGTTATAGTCGGCAGAAATCAGCCCGGGCTGGCCAGCAAAATAGTAGGCATACCGCCCGGGGCCATAGGCCACCACGGCACTGTGGAGAAAGGTAAAATTGGTGCTGCCAGACGCCATGTATACGCCATAGGTATTTGACCACATGACGCCACGCTCCCACGAGGTGTTGAAGGCCCCGGCGAGGTAAAGTCCATATCCGCCCTGAGCCGCAACGCAATGGCGGAATACATTGCTCGCCACCCCGTTCAGCATGAAACCATACGCGCAACCCAGCGCACTGACATTGTCGAACACAACATTGCTGGAGGCGGACACCATGAACGCCGTCGTGGCCCCCCGCAAGGTGAGATTTCGTACTTCCACCTGCTCTGAAAGATCGATGCGCAGAGCGGTTGCAACACCAGCGGCATGGATCACGCTGCCGTTCAGGCTGCCTTGCAACAAGAGCCGGTTGGTTGCGGCCCCCGTGACCTGCTGAATCGTGACTTCAACCGACTGGGTGTAAACGCCGGTATCCACATAGATGATATCCCCAGGGCGTGGGGTGTACGCTGAGAAGACCTGCTCCAGACGCGCTTTGGGGCTGTTGCTGCTCAGGCCATCATTCGACTCGCTGCCAATAGCCGTGCAATATAAGTCGTTGGTCCGGCTACCGTCATTCACATAAAACACGAGGCTGCCGTTATTGATCACGAACGAATTGTCTACGGCATCGGCCAGCGCGCCATTCAACGTGCTTACCACTCGCCAGTAAGCCTGGGGCAGAAACACAGGAACGCCGCCGGCCGTGGTATCCCACAGGTAGCTGCGGGCCGAGGCGGACAAGTTCGAGACAAAAGTGACCCACGTGCTGCCATCCATGGAATATTGCAGGAAGACTTGGTGGCCCGTGGCCACACCGCCGGCGACCCAGTAGATCGTATTGCTTCCGCGCATCACCCCGCCGTCGTTGCAGGTCAAGGCCAAGAACCACCCGTTGGTCCGGCTTTTGCTGGCCTGGGTAGTGTTGCCGAACAATCCAATGTTCAGCCGCCCGCCGTTGGGTTCCGGCTCGAGCCCGAATGCGGCTCCCGGGTCGCCGGTATCGATAAGCGGCGAGTTGACCGCATCGTTGGTTACGTAGCCCCGACCAGCTACATACCGACCAGAAACCACCGTCGTCTGCAAGTGGAAGTCGCCCTGGCTTGGTCCGGCGAAGGCCGGCGCATGGCTCAAGCTCATGACGTCGTTGGTGTACTGCGTCTGCCATTGGAAAACAGTCTTGGCTACTTGTCCCTTGAAGCTCGCTGGCTGGGCTTCATTGTAAGCCAGCAAATCGTTGTAGTTGGCCGCCAGCGTAGCGGCAGATCCTTCCACTTCGTAGATGTATTGTTGCAAACCATCGGCATTCAGCAGGGAGTTGTATATGGCCAACTGGCCAGCAGCCTGGTAGACCGCACCGCCACGGTTTGACCAAATCACGGACTGCTGCACTAGCATACCCACGTTGGTGCTGAGGAACAGGCCCCGGCCGGCATTAGAAGCCAGCAGGCACCGTCGCACCACGATATTGCTGCAGGAACCGATGTACATACCATGGGCGGCCTGGCCTAAACTCTTAAGGGTTCCGAGTTCGGACCGGGAAGCCCCCTGGGCATAGATTCCCACATAGCTGTTGCGAATTTCCAAGTTGGAAATGGACAAGGCATCCGCATGGTACAAATACAAGCCCCAGCTATTGCTGGCCGAACTGGTGCGGTACAGAACAGAACCACCCGCCGCCTCATTGAAGCTGCCATTGACCGTAACCGCCGCGCCCGTGGATCCGCCATCCAGACGCGCGATTTCCACATGCGTATCGTTGGTGTAGATCCCGGTGTCGACCAAGACGCGGTCGCCGGGTTCCAAATCGTAACGCTGGAGGGCCACAACCAGCGAATTCAACGGCCGATTGGAAGTGGCCAGCCAGTTGGTGGCCGCACCGGGCCCAGAGCAATAGACATCGCCGTTGGTCTGGCCATTGTTGAGGAAGATCGTCAGCGGGCTGTTGCGCACGCCAAAAAACTGGCTGACTTGATTTGAAATGGCAGAAGCGGTCTGGCTGATCACCTTCCACATGCCCGCCGGCGTATTGTTGGTAATGGTGGTATTCCATCGGAAGATTTCGTTGGACGCGGCCAATCCCGAAGCCAAAGTGCTCCACGTGTAGCCGCCGTCCGGAGAATAATCCAGCCGCACCGTATGCTCTTTGGCTGGCCCGCCAGCCACCCAATGAAAAGCGCCAGTAGCGGCCAGCCAGCCACCATTCTGAGGCAGCGCGGCATACAACCACGCATTGGTCCGGCCCTTGCTCGCTTCCGGCGTGTTGCCAAACAGCCCGATATTAACGCGATCTCCGTTGGGCAGGGGTTCCCAAGTGAAGGGGGCGGCGGGATCCCCGCTGTCAATAAGCAGCGAGGTTTCGCTGTCAGAAGCCGAGAACCCGACGCCCGGCACGTAGCGGCCATTGGGGGTTGCGGTCCGCAAGTGAAAATCGCCGCCGTCGGGATTGGCGAACAGTGGATTCACGCTCAGGCTGTGCAGTTCGTTTCCTGTCAAACCCGCCCAAGCCGCATGCGTGTCTGCCGGCCGCCCCAGGTTTGACAAGAAGCCCACCAGCGCCTGATTGGTGGCATAAAGGTCGTTATAATCCCCAACGATGCTGGTTTCCGTGGCGGCAAAATAACCATAAGCAGCCGGCCCGGTAGCCGCCACGACACTATTGCTGATGGCCACCATACCGGAATCCACACGAACCCCCGCGTTGGTATTATTCCAAAACACAGAATGCCGGATCATGATATTGGATGAGTTCAGGGCATGCAAACCGGCCAGATCATTTCGCGTACACACCACCCGCTCCACCACGATCCCCTGGGCGTTGTTCATCCACAACCCAACGCCAGCGTTCTTCAAAGTGATGTTTTTCAGCTCAATGTACTCGCCGCCGTTGATCTCGATTGCATAAGCATTGGCAGCACCGTTGCCGCGGTTAAACACAGAACCGCCCTGCCAGGAGTTGGTACTGCCATAAACATGGATCGGCAGACCATTGGTGCCGCGATCCAGCAAGGAAAAAACGCTGTTGGAATTCAGCGTATACTCGCCGGTGTCCACGTAAATGACGTCGCCAGCCACCAAATCGCGGCTGTTGATTAGGGCATACAGGCTATACTTGGGCGACCCGGGCGATGTTCCCGTGTAAGCGTCGCTACCCGGGTTCGAGGTATACACATCGCCGTTCGTGCTGGCGTCGTTCAAGTAGTAAACAAACGGTCCGTTGTGGAAGAAAAAGTTGGTGTTGTTAGCATCAAATATATTGGTGTTACTCTCATATACCACACGCCAGCGCGCATCGGCCGACGTCGTAAAATTGGTGGCGGCCCAAGCATACGCCCCGGCGGCCGCGGCGATATTTGTCGCCGCCCACCCCCATGTGCTGCCGTTGTCCAGGGACAGCTCAATCCGGACCGTGGCGTTGGTCGGGAAGTTGTGCGCGCTCCAATAAATATAATCGCCCGGCACCTCCAGCGTCCCGCCATCATTGTACGTCAGGGTCAATAGCCACGCATTGGTGCGGCTTTTGCTGGCATCACTCGCGTTGCCGTGTATGCCAATGTTCACATTGCTGCCGTTGGGCGCCGGCTCCAAGCCATAGGCCGCCGCGGGATCACCAAAGTCCACCAGCGGGGAGTCGACCGTATCCGTATATATCCATGCGCCAGTGGCTTGATCAAATCGCCCCGCCGAACTTCTCGGATGAAAATCAAACTGGGCCGGACCATAAAACTGGGGGTCCATCCAAGTGGACCGCCACCAACCGCCAAGGAATTTTTGCGCGGCATTCAGAGATCCGACGCCAGCCGGCCAGGTTACATTATGAAACATATTATAGTCGCCGGACGCTGGCCAACCGGACTGGAAAGCCGCCCCACCTACGACCACGCTGTTGCTGATGGCCAGGGCAACCGGATTGAGAAAAGCTGTGCCGCACATGTAACTGATGCCGTAATCCCACGCCAGATGGCTTCCGTTTTGCACGTAATGCCCATACGTGTTGTTGTAGGCCACGCAACCGGCATAGTAATTGTTGGAACCCGAGATGTTGAGGAACCCATATGACCCGTAGAGCGCCTGCACTCGCTCCATCCTGTTGCCGCTGCCATTAATAGACACCTCTGCCGTGCTGCCAAAAACCGAAAGATGGCTGCATTTCACGAAGCTGCTATTGATGCGCACTCCATAGGAACCCGAAGCAAGAATCATGGTTCCACCCGCGGTATAGTTTGTGCTGCCCTGGATTTCGAACCATCCATCGGAACTTCCGGCATCGCTGCCGGAAATAGTTACGCTGCTGCCGCTATTCGTGCCGGTATCCATGAATACGATATCCGCACCACTAAAATCATAGACATCCAGCATATTGGTCAGGGTAAGCATGGGGGCATACGGTGCAATACCGGCGTTAGTATCACTGCCGGAGGCGGTGCAATAAACATCGCCGGCGCCCACGGGATTCACAAAATACGGGACCTTGAAGCCGTTAATCGACACGCGCTGATCGCTGGCATCCGATACGGCCGGATCCGCCTCGGATACCACCCGCCAAAACCCGGCGGTGGGGCTCATGCCGCTGACGTCCCATCGGTAATACCCATTGGTTGCAGGTATGCTTGTGGCCAGATCATTCCAAGCCTCTCCATAAACTCCAGAATATTGAACCTTGACCGTGGATCGGTTGGTGAACTGGCCTGCATTCCAGTACAAGGCATTGCTGGTACCCGCGAGCATCCCGCCATCGTTGTACGACACAGCGAGCAACCAGGCGCTGGTCCGGCTTAAACTTGCATCAGAATAGTTGCCTTGGGCGCCAGCGTTCATCCGCCCGCCATTGGGCATGGGCTCGTTATTGAAAGGTGCGCCGAGAGCCCCGAAATCGATGGCCACCGAGTGCACCACATCGGTGAACCAACCGCCTGCAGGATTGAATCGCCCCGTCCGACTCTGCAAATAGTATTGCTGGTTTGTAGAAGTGATTTGAGGATTTGCCATGATGCTGTGGGTAAATGCATTTGCCTCACGCTGATACGTGGCGAGGGAGTCAACCCCTAGCGATACATTCCACAGTACATTGTAGTCACCAGACAGGAAAGAAGGTCTGGGGTTTAGGGCTCCCCCCACCATGACGCTATTGCTGACGGACACCCTCACCGCCGTATACATATTGTTTACATTGTCTACAAACACCATTCTGTCTAACGAATTACTGACGCCCAAATCAAAATAGAATCCTGTATTGTTGTTGTATAATGTGCAACCTTGGTACCGATTATTGTTACCCGAGCGGTGATACAAAGCGTAGATACTTCCGGCGATGACAATCCGCTCTATGATCGACGCGTTTGCGCTAACGTCTAATGAATATCCGGGCCCCTCCAACACCAAATCCTTCAAGTGCACATACTGGGCAGAAATCAATGTCCATGGCGTTGACAAAAACTCGGTGCGTATCAAACTTCCGCCATAAGCATAGTTCGTGCTACCCTGATAGGTTACGAATACCCCACCGGATCCACTGTCCCCGGCGTCGACCACAACCGCTCCGTCATACCTGCCAGTATCAATGAAAACGGCATCCCCGGGTTCCAAATCATTCGAAGCCAAACAACTCGATACGAGGCGCATGGGGGTGGCCCGATTCGTGCAAATCGACCAGTTGTTGTCGTTGCCGATACCCGATGTATAGACATCGCCAACCGTGGAAGTGTCGTTGACATAGTATGTTATCGCCTGGCACGGCACGGCCGTCACCAGCAACAACAGCGCTACCACCAAGGAGTCCGCCACTGCTTTTTTCATAATCCAGTCCTCGTTATGCCTTAACAAATTCAACAAGCTGCATGCAACCACGCCATGCCACACCTAAAAAAAACCAACCACACCGCAACCCAGCGTGAAGGCAGAACATTTTTCCGCGATTGTCAACATCCTTTTTGCCTGATGACACTCATATTGAATATACACTATTCCCAAGCGCCTGTCTTGCTTTTTATCTCTCTATTTTTGTGTTTTTGCGTTCATGGCATCGCAACCATCGCCATCAGGCCGCAACCGCTGCGTTACGGTCAACGCGCGGCCCGGCCGGCACGGTTGTTCCGCGCTTGCATGGCGCGGGCCCCGACGGTGGCCGCGGCAACCCCAATGGCCAGGCGGCCCGAAGATTGGCTTGAGCGCGAGATTTGCAGGTGATAGGTTCCCGTGCAATTTATGTGGGCGCCAGGCGGCTGGCGGAAGCGCGCCGGCGCCGGAACGCCCCTTGTTTATGGACCTTGAATTATCAACGCCGGGCCGGGCCGGCAAAACAAAACTGTACCGCGAGGCGTTGCGCCTGGCCTGGCCGCTGATCGTCAGCACCGGGTCGTTTACGGTGATGACGTTCGTGGACCGACTGTTCCTGGCCTGGTACAGCGCGGAAGCCATCCAAGCCGCGCTGCCGGCGGGGCTGCTGGCGTTCACGCTGGTCTGCGGGTTCATGGCGTTGGCCGCGTACGCCAACACGTTTGTGGCCCAGTACTTTGGCGCCGGGGACCTGCGCGGCTGCAGCCGGTCCACGGCCCAGGGGATCTTTCTCGCCCTGTTGTCCTTCCCGGTCCTGCTGGCCTTGATCCCCGTGGGCTTATGGCTCATGCGCGTCGCAGGGCACCCGGCGGGTGTGCTGGAACTGGAACGTCCTTACTTCATCACCCTGATGCTGGGATGCGTGACCACTCCGCTCAACGCAGCCTTGAGCAGTTTCTTCACGGGCCGTGGCCGGACAGGCGTGACCATGATAGCCAACCTGGTGGCCAATGGCCTCAACATCATCCTCGATTACGTGATGATTTTCGGCCACTGGGGCTGCCCGCGCATGGGGGTGGTGGGCGCCGCAGTGGCGACCAACATCGCGGGGGTGGTGGGCGTGGCGATCCTGGCGGGCCTCTATTTCGGCCGCGAACAAAATCACTTTTTCCAAACCCGGGCCACGTTCCGCTATGACCACGCGCTGTTCTGGCGCATGGTCCGGTTCGGCCTGCCCTCAGGGATCCACCTGGCGCTGGACCTGGCCTCATTCACCATCTTCGTCATGCTCACGGGCCGGATCAGCCCGGTGGCGCTGGCGGCAAGCAACATCGCGCTGAGCATCAACATCCTGTCGTTTATGCCGCTGATCGGCCTGGGCATCGCCGCCAGCACCCTGGTCGGGCAATACCAGGGACGCGGGGATGCGGACACCGCGGCCCGCGCGGGTTGGGCGGCATTCCACATCGGACTGGGCTATATGCTGCTCATGGGGTCGAGTTTCATCTTGTTTCCCACCGCATATTTCGGGCTGTTCGCGGACCGCGGCGCACAGACCGTCGCCCTTGCAGACGTCCTGCCCACCGGCCGGGTGCTGCTGGTCATCATGGCGGTGTGGGGCTTGGCGGATGCCGCCTGCCTGATCATTGGAAATGCGCTGAAGGGCGCGGGCGACACGCGCTTCGTGATGTACTACTCCATGGCGGTGTCGTGGTTCCTGCTGGTGCCCGGCGAGCTCCTCCTCGTAGAGTGGCTGCAGGCCGGAATCCTCACCGCCTGGGCGTGGATGGCCTTCGACATCATCCTGCTTGGCACGGGCTTAATCTGGCGCTTCAAATCCGGAGCCTGGCGCAAGATCGACGTGCTGGGCCGCCAACCCGCGAGCTGACGACGGCCGCCCGGAGGATCGGCCTACTCCAGCAGCAGCATGAACAGCGCGCGCAGGAACTCTTCCGGCCATGGCGCGGAGACCGGCTCCGTCACCATCGGGACAAGGTCGGCGGCGCAGCGGAACCCCAAGTCCACGTGCTGCGCGGCAGCCTCAGCCTGTGACGGCACCGCGCATTGCAGAAAAAGTTTGTCGGTGGCAAACGAGCCGCCGCGAATGTTCTGGTAGGTGTTGGAGCCGATCATGATCCGGTCCGCGCACCATTCCCATACATTGCCGGGCATGTCCAGCAAACCGAAAGCGTTGGTCGGGTAATACCCGTGCGGCCGAGTCTGGCCCACATAGCCGCCATAATTGGCATCGCTCGCCGTGATGGTATCACCCCAGGGGAAGAATGTGACGCTGCCGGCGCGGGCGGCGTACTCCCATTCGGTGTCCGTGGGCAGGCGCTTACCGGCCCAATCAGCATAAGCCTGGGCGGCGGCCCAAGTCACATTGACCACGGGCAGGGTTTCGCCCGACCAGGGTTGGATCGGCATGGTCCGTTCGGTGGCCAAGCAGAACCGGCGGAACTGCGCCACGGTGACTTCGTACTTGTCCAGGTGGAATTCAGCCACGCTGGTCCACACCCCGCCGGTGCCGCCATAGACACCTTTCTGGAAGGATCCGGCCGGGACCAAGACCATATCGCCTGGCAGGTAGCGCGCACCGGCAACCGTCGTCGAGTCGGGCATAATCGTGAGGGTATGGGGCGGTGGGCGGGTCCATCCTGGAACCGCACCAAACGTCACCGTGACCCGGCCGGTGGGCAGGACCACCACCTCGGCATTGGTGTGCGAGAGGCCATTGGGATCAAGCCAGTCGGCAGCGGATACCACGTCGGCGGGGTCAAAATCAATGCGCAGCCAGCCCCAGTTGACTTCGGAAAATGCCGCTTGAATGTTGCGCGCGTGGTCCATCGGCACGTTGATCTGGTTGCCGCTGGCGCTCGCGCCGTTGGTGTCACCGCCCCAGCCGATGAAATACCAGCCCGGTCCCGGGTTGGCGCGCAGCGCCACCAGTTCGCCTGCCGGCCGCCACGGCTCGGAGGGGCCGGAAATACCACCGTTACCGGTATGCCCCAACTGCAGGAAAAAGTTGGTCTGCCACTGCCAGGCCAGCGCGGCATCGTTGGTCAGCACCAGGCGGAGGTTGGTGGCGGACATGAACTGGAAGTCGTTGCCCGTCACCACGGCGCCCCGGCACACGAACTGGGTGGACACGGTGTAGTAGGGGGAATCGTTCATTGAGGCGGTCACCATGGTGCCTTGGGCAATGGAACTGGGCCCCCTGGGCGGTTGCGGCGCACCATAGGGCGAAGACACGGACAAGGTCCACAACCGCGCGTAGCGTCCGGTAATCACGGAGGTGTCTCCATCGATAATGCGGACCAGATGGGGCGGCGGCGGCATCCACCCAGTGACATTCTGGAACACAACCGTGTGCACACCGGCCACCACATCAGCGATCACCTCTCCATTAGTACGCCAACCCGTGGCTTCGATGAGGTTCCACCGCCCGAGGTCCTGCACCTCCGGCGGTTCAATGAAACAGGCCAGGGACCCGGCGCCATTGGTCACGGTCATCTGCACGCCCACGTACTGCGGAGCCCCCAAGGCATTGGTAGACGTTAAAATGAGCGTGGTGGTGTATTCATTGGGCGCCAACCCCGCAGCGTTGTAATACACCCAAACCTGCACATTCGTGGTAATGTGGATGGAATTCGTGGGAACCATCAGCCATGGCTTGTCGTTTTCCACCTGGAAGTCGAAACCACCACTGCCGATGTTCTCCACAACGAACCGGCCCAGCACGCCGGACGTGTCGGCCGTGACCGGGATCGCAAGGTTGGTGGGGGAAACGCTCATCGTGGGCGCCGGGTCCACGATCAACTGGATGGGTATGACATTGGTGAACGCAGCCGGCGCCATCCGGGATGGCGGCGGTTCGCTGTCCGAATCCACGTGGATCGCGCCGTCATACGTGCCGGGGGAAAGGTTCCAGTCAAAGTAGATGTCCAACGGTTTAACGTAGCCTTCGGATACAATGCACTCATTTGTATCGACATCGAACCAGCCCGGGCCCCCGGTGCCGTAATCCAGATCCAGGTGGAAGGTCAGGTCGGCCATGCCAGCGTTCGACACGTTAAGCAGCAGTTGCGGGAACGGCTGGCCCTGCATGGCATGGGCCATGAGGGAGGTGGGCCAGACGACCGCTTGCCCGGGCGTGGGGAAGACCTCCACTTGCACCCGGACTTCCGCGGGCGCGTTCGTCGCCTGGGGCGCATACACCTTCAAGATGCACTCGTTCATCCCCAGGGGCAGTTGGCTGGTATCGTAGCTCAAGCTCAGCGGCCAGGCCTGCTCATCGAACAGCGTGCCGTGGTCGGGCGTCACGGTCAGCCAGGGCGGCATATTGGACACGCTGAAGTCCAGGCTGCTCTGGCCGTTGTTGGACACGGTCATCAGTTCCTCCGGGACCCCCCCGCCCAGGGTGATGCTGTGGTAAAAGTAGTTGGGATCCACCGCGAGCGCCGGCGCCGGATCCACGATCAGTTGGATGGGGATGACGTTGGTGTACGCGGCCGGCGCCCGCCGGTTAATCGGCCCCTCGCCGTCCGATTCCACGTGGATCAGGCCGTCATAGGTGCCGGGCGGGAGATCCCAGTCAAAGTCAACCAACCGGGGGTCAACGCCGCCTTCCGTCACCACCGCTTCATTGGTCAAGATTTCGAACCAGCCGGCGGGGCCGGTGCCATACTCCAGATCGAGGTGGAATGTTAGGTCGGCCATGCCGGCGTTGGACACGTTGAGCAGCAGTTGCGGGAACGGCTGGCCGGCCATGGTGTGGGCCACGAGGGGGTCGGGCCAGACCACGGCGTGGCCGGGCGTGGGCAAGATGTCCATGTGCAACGCCACTTCCACCCAGCCGTTGGTGGTGGCGGGGGCCTTAACCTCGAAAAACTCATCGTACGTGCCGGCAGGAAGCTGGCCCGGGTCATAGAGCAGGCTCACCAGGGTGGCGCGCTCGCCGTTGAGCGTCCCCCCCATGGGGTTGGCGTTCAACCAGACCGGCAGGTTGGTAACGGCGAAGTCGATGGGCGTGGTGCCGCTGTTGGAAACGATGAGCATGTCAGACGGAATAAACTCACCCACGACATTGGTGTGGGCAAAGAACGTGGGTGCGACATGGAGGCCCGGCGCCGGCGCTTCAAGCGTGGCGTTAACGTCGATGTATTGTGGGGAGTTGGTGGTGTCGGCCACGATCCGCAGCCGGCCATAGTTGAGGCCCACACTCATCGTCGCCTTGATGAAGTTCATCGTGATGTTGGTGAATCCGCCGCCGTTCAGCCCGCCGGTAACGTTCTGGATGGTGATCCACGACGGCATGTCCATGATGCTGTAGGTCAACGGCACCATGCCCGAGTTGCCGATCATAAAATCAATGCTCGGCGCGGGCTCGTCATAGGCAATGGTTTTCTCGATGTTGGTGGGGCTCACCTCGAGTTGGGCGGGGATCGGCAGGACATTCACGGTCACGGTCACGACCTGCGGCGAATTGGTAGCCTCGGCGGAAGCAATCACGACATCGGCCGTGTGGCCGCCCGGCCCCAGGAGGCTGGTATCGTAGTCCAGATTCAATATTTCATACTGTTCTGGCACCAGCGCACCATTGGCAGGCGACACGGAAATCCAAGGCTGGTCGTGGGTGGTGGTAAAGGTAAAGTCCGACGGCCCGGCGTTGGAGACCGTGAGATAATCCGTGGGCAACGGCTGCATGTAATATACCGAGGTGCTCAGCATCATGGGGGCTACGTCCAGAACCGCGGGCGGCGGGTTATCCACGTACACCGCCACGGTTTGGATGTTGGTCGGTTCAAAGGTGTGGACAATGAAGACCCGGCCCGTGTTCATGCCCGGATCGAGCATGGCCGAGTTGATGCCCAAACCGATGTTTTTATGAGTAGTATCCAAACATTCAGCGTAATTGGTGCTAACCGACAGCCAGGGCTGATCCGTGGTCAGGTTCACCTGAAGCAGGCTGCCGCCCGCGTTCCAGATCTGGAACATCAGGGGGATGGGAGCGGAGACGGTGATGAACATCTGGGTGGGCATCAGGCCCAGGACAGCCTGGCTGACCAAGGAAAACTCAAAGGCCCCCATATCCACCACGCCTTCCAGGATGCGGGCGCGGTCCAGCAAGTCATAGGAGTCCAACATCCATAGCTGGTTGGTGCCGGTGTTGTGGCAGGGGGATGTGCTGCTGGAAATGGTGAAATCGCCCTGCGCCGGGTTGGTAAAGTGCGGGTCCTGGTCCGTGCAATAGTTGGCGATGATCGGGAACGGCGCGGTGCAGCAGTAGTTCATCATCAACAGGGATGACGGGACGCAGTTGGAGGCCGAGCCGCTCAGGGCGCGGTTGTGCATGACAATGGTGTTGAAATAAAAGCCGCCGCCATCCGTGCCGCCGCCGTTCATGTTGGCCTGGTTGTCGGCAATGGTGCTGCTATCAACCTGGGCTTCGCCAGGGCTCATAATATCAAGAAACACGCCCCCGCCGTTGCCCATGGCGCGGTTGCGGGCCACGATACAGTTGCGCACCAGGGCCTGCTTGGCGAACACCCCGCCGCCGCGGCCGGCCTGGTTGTCGGTGATGGTGCACTTGGTGATGAGGCTGCGGCCGAGGGTGCTGGTGGCGCAGATGCCGCCGCCATCGCCGGTGGTCATGTTGCTGACCACCAGGGAGGCCTCGATCATGGAGCCCGGTCCCAGGTACACACCGCCGCCCAAACCGCCTTGGTTGTTGCGGACAATGCAATGCAGAATGGATCCTTCCTCCGCCTCGATTCCGCCACCCCTTGGGCCGCCGCCGTTTTGCACCGTCACGCTGCCCAACTGGGCCTCGAAATGCTCGAGGATCACGCACGGTTCGCCATCCAGATTAATCCCGTCCAGCACCACGCTTTCCGGGCCGGCAAGGCCGTGTAAATACAAAGGCCGATTCACCCGGATGGGCGTACTGAGCAGGTAAGTTCCGTTGGTGAAGGCAATCGTGTCGTACTCCGCAGCGCTCTCAATGATGCCGTTGACCAGAGACACGGGCGCGGCGCGATCCCATGGCCAGAACGGGGCGGTGTAGTTGGTTCCGCCCGGGGCAATGCCGTGGATATGCCCGCCCCCGCCTGGGCCGCTGGCGGCCCAGGTCGCCGGACCGGCGGCCAAGCCCATGGCCAGCATGAGGATTCCAAACTGTTTCATTTTTTATCTCCCCGGTACCGCGAGCGTAATATCCGCATCGACGTTTGACAAGATACCGTCATTTCGCATATATTAATACCAAGAAAAGCTGCGATTGTATATATCAATCGAGGTGACTTGTCCAATGCAAAATGTTATCGTCAAGGGGACAACCCTGTTTTTTACCGGGTTGATGCTGGCGGTTCTTGGCTTGCCGGCCGCGGCCCAGACCGCGCCGGCTGCCACGGACGACAACATGTTCCGCCCGTATCTCGCGGACCGCGATTTCGCCGGGGCCTGGCAGAATTATCGCGGCGGCCAGTACGATGTCGCCTATGCCGCGTTTGCCCGCCTGTTCCGTGAACATCCGGAAAGCGAGGCGATCAATTTTGCTTATGCCCTGGCCGCGGCCCGGGTGGGCAAACGGTCCCAGGCCGCCATGGCCCTGGACCGGGTACTGCTGATCAACCCCCGCAACACGCGCGCCCGGCTTGAGCTCGGCCGCGTCTACTACGAAATGGGCCAGAATGCGCTGGCCCGCGAGCAGTTTGAGCAGGTCCTGGCCACGCAGCCACCCCCGGCCGTGGCCGACAACGTCCGCAAGTATCTTGATCAGATCAAGGACGCGGAGCGGGCCTGGCAGGTCATGGCCATGCTGGGCGTGGGCATCCTGTACGATGACAACGTCAACATCGGCCCGCGCGTGGACTCCGTGACCATTGATCCCATCCACCAGGGCGACCTGTGGATCGACACGCTCCAGGTGGACCCTGAAACCCAGGCGAAAAAAGCGTTCGGCGTGTATGGGTCGGCGGCCGTATCCGGCACGTACGATATCGGCCAGCGGGGCGCCTGGAGCATGATGGGCGCGGCCAATATCTACCGCAACCGCTACGACGGCGAGCACCAGTACGAAATCGGGTTGCTGGACGTGGCCCTTGGGCCGCAGTACGGCGACAGCGTGCGGCTGCTGCAGCTGCCCTTGCAGGCGGAGCGCATCAACCGCGGCTCCGAGGGCCTGGTCAACCTGGCCGGCTTCAACCCGTCGTACCTGTATGCGTGGTCGCCGGACCTGCTGCTCATCACCACGGCCGTGGGCGAGTACCGCGACTACGTGGACGTGACCGACCGCGACGGCTGGTTTTACAATGTCGGCGAAATGGCACGCTTCCTGTTCGGCCAGGACCGGCACGCGGTCAATGCGCGGCTGCGCCTGTTCAGCGAGGATACCCGGGCCAAGGAATATGCCAACCAGGGGTTCGAGGGCAGCCTGGGCATCGAGTACCGGGCGCTGGCCCACACCATCCTCCAGCTGATGGGCCAGGGCCGCGGTTCATGGTACGATACCAAGGAGGCGCTGGCCCCCGAGCAACGCCGCGATACGCAGTGGTCCGCGATCGCCGGCCTGACCCAGGAACTGTCCAGCCTCTGGGGCGTCAGCCTCAACTACCAGTACATCCACAACCATTCCACCTTTGATCTGTATAGTTACAACCGCAATATCGTCAACCTAAGCACGTATCGCATGTTCTAAGGAGGGATTGGACATGAACACGGCATTTGCGCGGAGCGTTCTGGCGGCCGCGGCCCTGCTGGCAGTAGCCGCCATGGGCGCGCGAGCCCAGGAACCGGTCGGCCTGATCATTGCTTTGGACGGAACCGCCGTGGCCCAGGTCCCGGGGCAAACCCTGCGCAACCTGGCCTTGAAAAGCCCGGTGTACATGCGCGACGAGATCCGGACCAGCGCCGGGTCCAAGCTGCAGATCCTCTTCAACGACGACAGCATCCTGTCGATGGGCGAGGAAAGCCAGATGGTCATCGACGAGTACATCTTCAACCCCCAGCAACCCAAGTCTAACTCCAGCATGCTCAAGTTCCTCAAGGGCGTGTTCCGCACCATCACCGGCACCATCACGGAGATGAGCCCGGACCGGTTCAAGGTCAAGACCGGCAGGGCGGTGATCGGCATCCGCGGCTGCGACCTCGGTTTTGACCTGGCCAGCAACATCAATTCCATTCTGATCTTTGACCTGCCGCCCGGCCATGAGGTGGTCGTGGACAATCTGATTCAGGGCCAGACCCACACCTATGCCGAGCAGGGTATTATTATTGAGATTGGTGCGGGGGGCGCGCAGCAGGAACGCCCGTTGACCTTTGGCGATGTCCAGCAGTTCCATGCCCGCACCGCCCCGCGCGGAGTCGCCGCCACGGGCCGCCAGCCCACCAGCGCCCCGGACAGCGCCGCGGATACGACGGAAGCCGGAGTCCGGCGGGACAAGAGCGCGCGCGGTAGCACCGGTACTTCAGGTGACCAGACCCAACCCCAGGACCAGCCTCAAGACCAGCCCCAGGACCAGGCGCCCGCGGGCGACATCCCGCCGCCCTCATTGTCCGGCGCGCGCGGGCCGGCCGTGAGCAGCCCCCTGAACCCCGTGGACGGCGGCCAGAACGAAGGGTTCAACCAGAACGTGATCCCGCCGGCGCCGGATTTTGCCACGCCGCGGCCCACGATCACCCTTGCGCCGCCAACCCCCACGCCGCGGCCGATCCGGCCCACGCCCACGGGGCCCACGAGTACCCCGCGGCCCCGGCCCACCGCCACCCCCGGCCCCACCAGCACCGCGCGGCCCACGATGACCCCGACCCCGCAGGCGCACCGCGAGGTGGTGGACCGCGGCTTGGACTGGGAATGGGGCGTCTGGAAAGACGGCCAGAACAACATCATCGACACCTATGCCCGCGGCAACAACCTGCCGGCGGACAAGGCCCAGGCCATCATCGCCGGGTCCGTGCTGTACCATCTGACGGGAGCCGGCACGGCCGGCGCGGTCATCAAGGACGCGGCCGGCACCGCCTACGTGCAGGGCACCTGCCAGCTCAACGTCATGGTGGGCAAGAACGTGACCCCCTCGTGGGATGGCCGCTACAATCTTGGCAACACGGCCGCGGGTAGCAGTCTCGGGTTCCAGGCGGCCGGCGGCATCCACAACGACGGCAGCATGTCCGGCACCGCTTACGACTACGCGCTCCACCACGGCGGGCAAACCTACACCCGCAGCGATCTGACCGTGAACCAGGTGTCCGGCAACCTGGTCGGCTCCGGGGACGGCGCCACCCCGATCACCGGCGCGTACGGTGATTTCCGGTTCAACCACGGCGCGTCCGGCCCCAGCGTGCACGGCTCCTACGGCGCCAACCTGCACGACGCGGCCAAGTGACCCACGATGATCCGGGGATGGCCCGCCACTGCCAGGTCTCCATGCCCCGCGCAGCGCGGGCTGCGGGATGGAGCCGCCCTGCGGCCACGCCCTAGCGGCGCCCACCCATGAAATCCCTGCCTATCTGGCTGACCGGGCTCGTCTGCCTGGCCCTGTGCCTCGTGGTGTACCTGGCCAGCCCGCGGTTCCTTGGCGCGTTGGAGAAGCAAACCTACGACATGCTGATCCGCACGTTCGCCGTTGGACCCCAAAGCGATCGGATTGTCATTGCCGACATCGACCAGCGCAGCGTCAACAAGCTCGGCCAGTGGCCCTGGCCGCGGTACATCCTGGCCCGGCTCAACGACGCGCTGGTGGACGCCGGGGCGGCGGTCATCGCCTACGACGTGGTGTTCGCGGAGCCCGACCGCTACAGCCCCGGCAACGTGCTGCAGATGTGGGCCGATGCCTATGGCGCCAGCGTGTCCATCGACGGCTTGCCGGCCAACGCCCCGGCCTTTGACGACGTGTTCGCCACGTCCCTGCGCCGCGGCAGCAACGCCGTGCTGGGCTGCGAGCTGGGGATCCTGGCCGATGACGAGGCGTCCCCCGCGGCCGCGGCGCCGGCGGCGCGCGGCGACCTCTACCGCGGCTATTTTTACGAGCGCGACGGGACGCTCAAAGACCGCAAATACCTGATCCAAAGCCACGGCATCGACATTGCCGTCACCAACCTCCAGGCCGCCGCGTACACAGCCTCGTTCAGCGCCCGGCCGGACTACGACAACATCATCCGCCGCACCCCGCTCATGTTCGCCAACGGCCCGTACCGCATCTATCCCGCGCTGGCCCTGGAAGCCCTGCGCCTGTACCTCAAAGCGCCCAACTTCGGGATTTTTTACGAACACGTCGGCGTGCCGGGCATCAAGTTCGTCAAGATCAAGGACACCGTCATCCCGACGGACGAGCGCGGCCGCCTGGTGCTGAACTTCCGCTCCCACGATTTTCCCATCATTCCGGTCCTGGACGTGTTGAACGGCCGGTACCCGCCGGGCGCGCTCGCAGGCCGGATCGTGCTGGTGGGCACGTCGCTGGACACGCTGTACGACATCGTCAGCACCCCGCTCGACGAACAGGTGGCCGGGGTCATGGTGCACGCCACGGCCCTGGACAACATGCTGGCCGGCGACATGCTCTGGGAGCCGCGCTGGATGAACGCGGTCAACGTCGTGGGCATGATCATCGGCGGCCTGCTGCTGATTTTCCTGGTGACCCGCGTCCGGGCGCTGCTGGCGAGTCTCACGGTCTTCGTGGCGGTATGCATGCCCCTGGGCCTGAGCGCCCTGTTCCTGTGGGCGTTCAAGCTGGTCTTCTATCCCACGTCGCTGATCCTCGCCTGGGTGGTGGTGTTCCTGGCCGTGCTGGTGATGAAGTACTGGCAGAAAGAGATCGTCGAGGAGTTCAACGCCCGCCTGCGCGCGGTCAACCTGAACCTGGAAAAAGAGATCGTCGTGCGCAAGCAGACCGAGGCCGACCTGGTGGTGGCGCGCAACGCGGCCCTGTCCGCGGCCAAGGCCAAGAGCGAATTCTTGGCCAACATGTCCCATGAAATCCGCACCCCCATGGGCGGCGTGATCGGCATGACCGAGCTGGCACTAAAAACCCGGCTCACCGACCAGCAGCACAATTACCTGACCAAAATCCGCATCTCGGCCAAGGCCTTGCTGCGGATCATCAACGACATCCTGGACTTCTCCAAGATCGAGGCCGGCAAGCTGGACATCGAGAAGACCGATTTCAGCCTCGGCACCGTGCTCGAAGAGATCGCCGACCTGTTCAGCGACAAGGCCGCGGGCCAGGGCGTGGAGCTGGTGATCGACTGCGCAGGCGACGTGCCCCTGGCCGTGCGCGGCGACCCGCTGCGCCTGCGGCAGGTGCTGGTGAACCTGATCGGCAACGCGCTCAAGTTCACCGAGCGCGGCCTCGTCCGCCTCGGGATCAGCCTGGCGCCGGACATCGCCGAGCCACCCCCGGCCTTGCCCGAGGGCGTTGACCCGGCCCAGGCCGCGCCGCCGCCGCCGGCGGGCGATCCCCGCGCGACCATCCTGTTCGCGGTCAAGGACAGCGGCATCGGCATGAGCCGCGAGACGCTCGCCAAGCTGTTTTCCTCGTTCACCCAGGCCGACGGATCCACCTCGCGCAAGTATGGCGGCACCGGCCTGGGCCTGGCCATTTCCAAGCAACTGGTCGAGCTCATGGGCGGGCGGATCGCCGTGGATAGCGAGGTGGGCCAGGGCAGCACCTTCTCGTTCCGGATCCCGTTCCCGCTGCAGGCCGTGCCCGGCCAGGGCCGCCGGCGCCTGCCGCCCGACCTGCAGGGCGAACGCGCCCTGGTGGTGGATGACTTCACGCCGGCCCGCGACAGCCTCGCCGCCCTGCTGGCCGGTTGGGGGTTCGAGGTGGCGACGGCCGCGGCCGGGGCCGAGGCCCTCGCCCTGCTGCGCGCGGCCCCGGGCCAACCCTGCCACCTGCTGCTGCTCGACAACCAGATCGCCGGGGAAGATCCGCTGGCCACCGTGGCCGCATTCAAGGCCGAGCCGGCGCTGCGCGCCATGCCCGTGGTCCTGATTACGCCCTCGTTCAACGATGCAGAGGTCAAGCGCGCCGAGACCGCCGGCGCCTGCGGCTACCACACCAAGCCCATCAAGCCCTCCGAGCTGTGGGACACGGTCATGGAAATCCACGGCCTCAAGGTGGCGACCCGGCGCGACGAGAAAACCGGGGTGGCCCTGGCGCCCGGCCGGTTCCGCGGCCTGCGGCTGCTGCTGGCCGAGGACAATGTCATCAACCAGGAAGTGGCGCTGGAAAACCTCCGCGCGGCGGAGCTCGCCGCCGACGTCGCCAACAATGGCCGGGAAGCCGTCGCCGGCTGGGAAAAAGGCGCGTACGCGGCCATCCTCATGGACGTGCAAATGCCCGAAGTGGACGGCTACGAAGCCACCCGCCGCATCCGGGCCGCGGAAAAAGCGCGCGCCGCGGCCGGCGCCGCCGCGCCGCGCATCCCGATCATCGCCATGACCGCCCATGCCATGGCCGGCGACGACCAGGCCTGCCTGGACGCGGGCATGGACGACTACCTCACCAAGCCGATCGAGCCGGACCGGCTGTTGGCCGTGCTGGACCGCTGGCTGCCCAGGCCCGCGCCCGGCGCCGCGCCCCTGGCCGAACCGCCACCGGAACCGCCGGCGGCCCAGGCGCCGGAGCCACCCGCGGCGGAGGGCCCGGTGCCGGCGCTCGATGGCGTGGACGTGGCCGGCGGGCTGCGGCGGGTGAACGGCAATGCCAAGCTCTATGTGTCGCTGCTGAAGACCTTGCGGCGGACGCACGCGCAGACCCCGGCCCGCATCCGCGAGGCCGTGGCGCAAGGCGACCTGGCCGCGGTCCGCCAGCTCGCGCACGCGCTCAAAGGCACGGCCGCCAACCTGTCCGCGTTCCTGGTGCAGGAAGCCGCCAAGGCGGTCGAGATGGCGGCGGCCCAGGACCAGGCCGCGGCGCTGCCGCCGCTGGTGGCGCAGCTGGAGAATGCCCAGGCGGCGCTGATGGAAGAAATCCAGGTCAAGCTGGAACCGCCCACGGCGCCGACGCCCGCGGCGGGCGCAGCGGCCGGCGCGGCCCTGGCCGCCGAATGGTTCCCGCTGCTGCGCCGCATGGACGAACTGCTGGCCAGCGGCAACGCGCAAGCCCTGGACCTGCTCGAAGAGCTCCGCCCCGCAGGGGAGCGCTTGCAACCGGCCGACAATCCATTTATAAAGCTCGAAACTCAGATTCAGGACTTTGACTTTGATGCGGCCCGGGCCACCTTGGCGGCGATCCTGCGCCAGGCGCCCGCGCCCCAAGAGGCAACCCGATGAAAATACATGCCAAGCCCGTGATCCTGGTGGCGGAAGACGAAGCCACCAACATCCGCATCCTGCTCGAAACCCTGAAGGATGATTACGAGTTGATCATCGCCAAGAACGGCCAGGAAGCCATCCAGCGGATCAATATCGAAGACCCGCCGGACATGATCCTGCTGGATATTGATATGCCGGTCATGAACGGCCACGATGCCTGCCGGCAGATCAAACAGAACCCGCGGCTCAAGTACATCCCCGTGATTTTCATCACCGCCAAGAGCGAGGAGGCCGACGAGGCGCGCGGATTCGAGCTCGGCGCCGTGGATTACATCACCAAGCCGTTCAGCCCCAGCCTGGTCCGGATGCGCATCCACACGCAGTTGGAGCTGAAAAAACACCGCGACGACCTTGAATCGCTGGCCGAGGCCCGCGCCCAGCAACTGGTCCACGCCGACCGCCTGGTGACGCTCGGCACGCTCACCGCCGGCATCGTGCACGAGATCAACAACCCCCTGTCGTTCATTACCCTCTCCAGCGCCATGATGAAGAGCCAGGTCGACAAGCTGGTGACCGTGATGGCCGCGGCGGCCTTGACCCCGGACCAGCGCAAGACCTTCGACGCCTACTGCACGGAGACGCTGTCCATGACCGCCAACCTGCAGGAAGGATCGGAACGCATCGAGCAGATCATCCAGTCCATGAAGTCGTTTTACCGCAAGGACCAGGGCGAAAAAGTTCCGGTTCCGATCGACGGCTGCGTGGAGGACGCCCTGCGGATCTCCCACAACACGCTCAAATACCACGTCAAGGTGGAGAAAAGCATCCCCGCCAACCTGCCCACCCTCACCGGCGTGCCGCAGCGCCTGGTCCAAGTGCTGGTGAACCTGTTCAACAACGCCGCGCATGCCATGGAAGGCCGCAAAGACAGCCGCCTGGCGATCACCGCCCAACGCATGGCGGATCCCGACGGGGTGCGGCTGCTCGTGGAAGACAACGGACCCGGCCTGCCGCCCGACAAGCTGGAGACGATCTGGGATGCGTTTTACACGACCAAGGGCCCGGAAAAAGGCACCGGCCTGGGCCTGTCGATCAGCCGCGGCATCATCACCGAGCACCACGGCAAAATCTGGGCCGAAAACCGGCCCGAAGGCGGCGCGCGCTTTGTCATCGAGGTGCCGCTGGCGCTGGCCAGAACCGAGCCAACGCCCGCGCTGCAGTCCAACCCCTAGGGAGATCCGGCATGGACCCAACCCCCAATCCCAACGCGATCGCCCGCGAACGCATCCTGATCGTGGATGATGAGACCGCCAGCATCAACATCCTGGTGTCCACCCTGAAAATGGAATACGACCTGGTGATCGCCAAGAACGGCGCCGAGGCGCTGGAGCGGGTGGCCCAGGACCGGCCGGACCTGATCCTGCTGGATATCTGGATGCCCGGCACCAACGGCGTGATGGTGTGCAAAACGCTCAAGGACGATCCCGCCACCCGGGATGTCCCGGTGATCTTCATCACCGCCATGAGCGAGGAGATCAACGAGGCGTACGGCCTCGAGCTGGGCGCCGTGGACTACATTGGCAAGCCGTTCAACCCGATCGTCGTGCGCGCCCGCATCCGCACCCACCTCGAGCTCAAGCGCCATCGCGATCGCCTGGAGCAGCTGGCCGAGCAGCGCGCCAAGCAGCTGGTACATGCGGATCGCCTGGCCACGCTGGGGGTTCTGTCCGCCAGCCTGGTGCACGAGATCAACAACCCGCTGGCCATCATCAGCTGCTATGGATCCATGCTGGCCGGCCAAGTGGGCAAATCCCTGGAGTCCATCCGGGGCGCGGCCACGCTGGACGCCGAGCAGACCCAATCCTTGTCCCTCCAGCTCCAACAGGCCGACGAAGCGCTCCGGCACATCAACGAGTCCGTGGAGCGCGTGGTGGGCATTACCCGATCCATGCGCGAGTTTGCGTACCGCGGCTCCGACGAGCGGCGCCTGTGCCAAATCGGCCAGTGCATCGGCAAGGCCATGGACCTGGCCCGGCACAAGGTCAAGCACACCATCCAGCTGGTCCAGCAGGTTGATCCCAAACTGCCGATGATCTACGCGCATCCCCAGCAGCTCGAACAGGTGCTGGTTAACTTGATCAGTAACGCCGTGGATGCCATCGGGCCGCAGAACAAGGGCACCATCACCCTGCGCGCCAAAACCTGCGCGCACGGGGTGCAGGTCGAGTGCGAGGACAACGGGCCGGGCATCCCGCCCGAGGCGCTGGGCCGCATCTGGGAGCCGTTTTTCACCACCAAGAAACTGGACGAGGGCACCGGCCTGGGCCTGTCGATCAGCCGCGGCATCGTCGAGGAACACAAGGGCACCATCCAGGCTGAGAACCGCCCCGGGGGCGGCGCGCGCTTCGTGGTCACCCTGCCGCTGGGCGACCCGCCGGCGTCCGCCACGAAGTAGCTTGCCGATGTGCCGGCCTAACTCCATTTTGGAGTGCGGCGGCAAGCCGGGTTCCGGGCGCGACGCCGCTTTGGGCCCGCCGGCAAGACGTCTACGTCGCGCCGACGTAACCGCTGCCAGCGGCCGGCGAGGCGAAAAACCACGGGCTTATAGGGAGTTACAGCATGATGGTCCGTTATCGGCGCCGACGGAGCGGTGCTCTCCATCGGCGCGATCATTATTATCAGGTGGAGGGCGGCGCTCCGTCGATGCCGGCTACCGGCGATTTCGGACATTTTTTGCAAAACACTATATGCCCGCGGCTACGTGATGCGCGGGCGCTGGCCTTGCCCGGATGCAAAAGCGGCGCCGCCTCGCGGACTCGTTGTCGCCGCACTCCAAAACCAGAGGCCTGGCGCTAAGTCCGTTGCGGATTATGATATGAAACGAATTCTGCCAATTATCATTGTTGCGTTATCGACGCTGGAGTCTCCAGCGACCAGTTGGTTGTCAGTAGAACTCAAGAGCACTCCGCAGGGAGACACCGCGATTTTCTTGGGCAGCAACACCAACGCCGTCACGCGGGAGCAGATGGTGACCGCGATGACCAGTTGCTACCCCTACGCGTCAAACGTCACGGTATTGGTACGCTATGGCGATGATGTACGTGCCGCTACATTTGTAGATGTCTTGGCTACACTTCGAAAGATCGGATACGAAGCCTTTGCGGTACGGGGCACCAACGATTTGACATCGCCGAATACGACAAATGTGATCAGATTCAGTATTCTTCAATCAGAACGCCATCACCTCAAGGACCTTGAGCAGGAATTGAGAAAGGTGATGCCGATCGACGAATCACAAGCGAAATGAACGGCGGCGCTCGCTTCGTTCGCCGCGATTGGCCTTTTTCCAAGATGACAGCGCAAGCCCCATGTGCTATCGTGGTGCGAACTGGAGTCTGCAATTATGACCTACCTTAGCGAGCGAATTACAGTGGACCCTGAACAATGTGGCGGCCGGCCATGCGTGCGTGGCATGCGCATCCGCGTGACCGATGTGTTGGACCTATTCTCTGCCGGCTTGTCGGCGCAACAGATTCTTGAAGAGATGCCTGATCTTGAGGAAGCCGACCTGAAGGCTTGCCTGCAATATGCGTCCAAGCACATCGGTCACCCCGTCATCGCCGCATGAAGATCTGGATCGACGCGCAGCTTTCGCCATCCCTTGCGAATTGGATTTCCGAATCCTTGCGCCTACCAGCCCAATCCGTGCGGGATCTCGGATTGCGTGAAGCCAAGGACTTTCCCATTTTTCAGGCGGCGCGCAAAGCGAACGCCATCGTCTTGTCGAAGGATGCCGACTTCCGACACCTGCTTGCTCAACACGACCCACCGCCCAAAGTCTTGTGGGTCACCTGCGGCAATACATCCAATGAGAATCTACGCCGGATTTTCAGGGAAACGCTCAAACCGGCGCTGGAGCTCCTCTCATCGGGAGAGGACCTCGTTGAAATCACTGGGCCACCATGAGGCTGTTGCGGATGCCGCGGAGACAAAGGGGAATACCAAGACGATCTTCGAGCGCCTGCGCGCGATCAAGCTGCCGCCTTCTCAGCGCATGGTCACGCGGGCATCGCCGCGCAAGCCGCCGCACGGCGCGGGGATCAAGTATTTAACGAATTTTGGTCCCAGCCCGGCGGGCGCCCGAGTCCGGTCGGGAATGGCCTGAGCGGCCCGCCCGGTGGTACCGCTTGAACAGCAGCACGCCGGCCACGCAGGGCAGCATGATCGCGGCTTCCCGCGCCATCAGGCCCGCGTTGTACCACTGGAACAGATCCGCCACGTCTTTTTTGCGCAGGCCGCCAAAGATGGGATGCGCGACGATGTAGTGCCGGGCGCTCAACGGCCACCACAGCATGACGCCATAGGGCGGGCGCTTGTCCACCGTGATCCAGTCGATGAACAGGTGGCTGGCGCTCAAGGCCAGCAGCAGCCAGAACACCTCGCCGGACGTGGCCGGGCGCACCGCCTTCAGCAGCAACCAGGCGCCGGCGGCCATGGCGAACTCAACACCGGCGCCGTGGAGGGCTTGAACAACAAAATCCGCGTGGTCACCAGACGATCCTATGGCTTCCGTACCTATCAGGCTATGGAAACTGCGCTTTATCATAACCTTGGCCGACTACCCGAACCCGAACTTACCCACGACTTCTGCTGAAGAGGTGAAAATGCAAGGTTTTACAGGCAGGGAGTCCGTACCTAGAACATAGCAGAATAGGCGATCACCCCACCCCCTTTCGGAATCAGGGTGGCCCCTCCGTTCACCGTACTTGCCTACCCGCCCTACTTCACCAAGCCGGCAACCAGTTCAACTTGGCGCCGTCCGGCATCCTGACGAACAGATAATTCAGACCGGCTGCGTAAACGATGGCGCCGGGCGCGCCGGGGCCGGTCCTTTTTTTTAATGCGGCCGAGAGCACCGTGAGTTCCGCCTGGGTGTAGATGACGCTGGCAGGCAGTTGCGGCATCGCCCGCCCCAGTTTCAGACAGGCCAACACCCGCCAGGCCACGATCAGGTCGAAGGCCAGCACCCGCTGCAGATGCTCCGCCGTCTTAAATTCGCGCCCCTCGACGTTGCAGCCGCTCTTGAGCACGCGGTGCCATTCTTCAATACCCCAGCGCACCCGATACCACTGCACTTTTTCCAACGCCGCGCCCGCCGTGCGCACCGGCAGGTCGGTCAACAGCATCCAGTCGATGGGCGCGACGCCTTGGGGCGGATTGGGTTCATGCGCCCATACCGCCCACAGCGAGAGCGGCGGCCAGCCCTTCTTGGACCCCGTCTTCGGCGATTCAATGCGGATTGCACTCCAGCGTATTTCCACGGTGGCGCCGCGGGAGGTCTATACGTCGCGTGGCGCCGGGCGAAGGATGCTGCTGGATCATCAGGTCGTTCCACAGACCATGCAGCGGATCTTTGCTGCCGCTGAGCAGGTACAGGTGCAAACCCTCAACGCGATCCACCCGCGCGGGCACTCCAACGACGGCGGGCAAGGGTTGCCCTGAGGGTTCAAGCCGATGCCGATGCGATGGGCCCCGTGCCTGGCCGCTGCGGTCGAGCAGACCCCGCTGGCGCAGCTTGTTGAGGGCAACCCTGGCGCTGGACAAAGCCGGCCGGCCATCTGGCGAATACCACGCCAGCCGTTGGCAGACCACGCGCGCCAACTCGGCATTGCTCGGCACCGCTTCCTGTCGCTGCAGCAGCCTGAGTTGCTCAATGAACTCTGTCGTGAACGTGCGTCCCCCCAATACAATTGGTTTGTTCATGCGCCAAGGCTGCCACAAAAGCACCGCCGTGTTTATGATAAAACAATCCGTGTAAGGAGCAGGTCAAGCCGCCGCACTCCAAATTTACGCATCCGTAGCATCCTTATCCCAGGTCTTCTGTGGGTAGCAGTTCGGGGGTATCCGCAAACGAGGTCTGGCCGACGAATCCTGGTTAAAGGCCCACGCGTACCACCCGGCCTGGCTGCAATGTAGGCAACATGGCGAGGAGTTTTGGAATCATTGGCAGTGTTTGGTGTAGTTCGGTCCCTTGAGACTCCAACACGACGACGGCTATGCGCTGTTTGGTCGTGTTTTGCTGGAACGCCAGATTGCGGTCGCCAGTGAGAAAGACATCAAACTGGTTTTCTGCTGCTTTGGCCAGAAGCTCGCCATTTTGCAGGCCGCTCCAGCCCATGCGCTGAACGGAAACGGTGTAGTGCCCCGTCATCGCCCGGCCCAAGCGCCAGTTGAGGCATTCATCAATCAGGATGCGCATGTATTAAACCGCTTCAAGGATGGCCAGTTTGCCCGCCTCGATGACCGCAACCACCTGCTCGCGTTTCACGGAAGGGAATCCATCAAGGAAGTCCTCGATGGATTCGCCGCCTTCCAGGTAATCAATCAGGTTTTGCAGCGGGACGCGCGTCCCAACAAAGACCGGTGCGCCACCCATGATGTTGGGTTCGGAATGGACGATGCCTCGTAAATCTTCCAGCTTCATCACTGTACCTCCGGTCAAATATCCATGAGTAAGATAGCATGTCTGGCCACGGGAAACCAAACCGAAAATCTGCATCAACATATTCCGGGATGTGTCATGATCGCTACCGCTCTTGTGGCGCTCACTGGTTGATCGCCCGCACGGTATAGGCCGGCGGGCCATTAGGTCGGGGCGGGCGGCCGGGCCAGGTGATGCGGATGGGGCCCTGCAGGTCGGTGCGCCACGCGGTCAGCCCGGCGGTGGCCAGGCGGCGCAAGACATTGGCGCCGGGATCGCCCATGCGGTTGTACTGGCCGACGCTGATGATCACGTCCCTCGGCGCCACCAGGTTAAGCCACGGGCCATCGCAGGTGCCGGCGTGGCCGTGGTCGCCGGCCACCAGCACGGGCGCGGCGGGTTCGCAGGGCAGGCGCAGCAGGGCTCGCTCGACCGGGGCGCCGGCTAAAAAGAGTAACCTGCGGCTGGTCTTGAATCGCCCGCGGACGGCCGCTTTTCAACTGCCCGGTGACGGAGGAGGCGATCCCCGTGCCAAGGGCCGGCACCTGGCGTATGCGTGATGCTGCGCGCCCCCTGCCCGCTGTTGAGCCAACAACTAGTGCATGTCAAAATATATCGTAGCCGTAGTCCGTTGCCCGGTATGCACGCCATCCCCTAACGGCGGGTCCGGCGGCCCCGCCCCACCTTGCTGCCCCGCTCATTCCGAAGGTAGGGCGCGGGCGCCGCACGCGCCGTCTGATGGCTATGAAATAGGTTAATGCGCGATAAATTCCAAATTGTACATATGTACGCACTGACCCGAATGGCGCTTAGTTAAGTTTCCTCAGATTACGGGCGCGGCCTTTCC
>CAZAYP010000050.1:0-41113 GCA_964489425.1 uncultured Verrucomicrobiota bacterium
AGCACCTGGCCGCGCTCGACATCCTCTTTCTTGGTGCCGCGCAGCAGGCAGCCGACATTGTCGCCCGCCTGGCCCTGGTCAAGCAGCTTGCGGAACATCTCCACGCCCGTGGCCGTGGTCTTGGCCGTGGGCTTCAGGCCGACGATTTCCACCTCGTCGCCCACCTTGATGATGCCGCGCTCGATCCGGCCCGTCACCACCGTGCCGCGGCCTTCGATCGAGAACACGTCCTCGATCGGCATCAGGAACGGCTGGTCGATCGGCCGGACGGGTTCGGGGATGAAGCTGTCGATGGCGTCCATGAGTTCCTGGATGCACTTGGCGTCCGCATGGTCCGGGGTGGGCGCGTTGGTCGCCTTGAGCGCCGAACCGCGGACGATCGGAATCTTGTCGCCGGGGAAGTTGTACTTGCTGAGGAGCTCGCGGATTTCCAGCTCCACCAGGTCGATCAGCTCGGGGTCGTCCATGGCGTCCACTTTGTTAAGGAACACCACGATCGCCGGCACGCCCACCTGGCGGGCGAGCAGGATATGCTCGCGCGTCTGCGGCATGCAGCCATCGACCGCGCTCACCACCAGGATGGCGCCGTCCATCTGCGCCGCGCCGGTGATCATGTTCTTGACGTAGTCGGCGTGGCCCGGGCAGTCCACGTGCGCGTAGTGGCGCTTGTCGGACTGGTATTCCACGTGCGCCGTGGAGATCGTCAGGATCTTGGTGGCGTCGCGCCGGCCCTGGGACTCGGACGCCTTGGCCACCTGGTCGTACGAGATGTACTGCGACAGGCCCTTGGCCGCCTGGACCTTGGTGATCGCGGCGGTTAACGTGGTTTTGCCGTGGTCAACGTGGCCGATGGTGCCCACGTTCACGTGCGGCTTGGTGCGTTCGAATTTATCCTTTGCCATGGTGCATTCTCCTCCGTTTACCCTTGGTTACATCTATTATTATATATCTCGCCCTAACCTGGCCGGCTGGCTGCCTTGGCGCTGGAGCCCACGAGCGGGATTGAACCGCTGACCTCATCCTTACCAAGGATGTGCTCTACCAACTGAGCTACGTGGGCCATGGCCGGCAGCGCACCGTGGCGCGCCAGCTTCGCAAGCCTGGCCGTGCCATGCTCCATCCCCGCCGCCCACGCGCGCCGCTGTTGACCCATTTTCAATTTCTTCCTTTTCATCCGCCGCAGGCCGGACGAAAAAAACACATAGAACCCCTTGACCGCCCATCCGAACTGCCGACAACGATTGCGGGTTCTATTTATCTATGCTGTTAATACGGTTAACGCAAACTCAAAGGTTGCCCAGTTTAGCCTATGCCTTAAGGGTGTCAACATCAATTTGGATATTTTTTTATTCTCTTTTTTTAGGCCCACAACTTGCTGTGCGCCGGGCACGAAGGCGGGCGGCGCGGACGCGGTCCGGGCGGGCGCGCCCCTTACGGCGGCGGCGCGGCGGCCGCCAGCGGCCGCAGCGTTTCCAGCTGCGCCTGGTGCGCGGCATCCTGCAACGCCGGGTGCCGCTCCGCAAGATCGATCAGGCTGCGGGCCTGGACGGCCTGCACGGACCCCGTGGCCAGGACCACCCCGGAAAGTCGGCGCCGGAACTCGGCGCGATAATAGTCGGCCCAGCCCGCGCAGTCCGGCGCCGCATACAGGAGCTGCGCGCCGATACGATCCACGGCCGCCGCCGCCGCATCCGCGCCGCGATCCACGGTGACCAGCGCGTTGGTGGGCAGCACCCCCAGCCAGCGATCCACGTCGCGATCGCCGGCGCCATCCGCCAGGACAAAGCACGCCAGGCGGCCGGGCGCCTGGCGCCAGAACGCGGCCAGCGGCGCCGCCGGCGCCGTGTCCGGCGCGGGCCATGCGGGGTCCTCGAAGAGGACGCCGGCGAAGTCCGGCCGCACCGCGGCCAGTTGCGCGGCGCGCGCCGCCGTGGCGCCCGCGCCCCGGATCAGCCCCAGGCCCGGCGCCAGCCGCAGGCGGTGCCGCACATCATTGAGCGCGCAGATGAAGCTGGCCAGCCCCTGTTCCGGCGCCGCCGCGGCCGCGCCCGGGATCTCGATCACGACCCACTCGTTGCTCCCCCACGGGCCAGCCAGCTTGGCGGACCCGGCGCCCACCACGAACAGGGCCGGGTACCGCCGCTGGCGGTCGCGGTAATAGCCCGGCGGGACCCGGACCCGGTACGCCTGGTCCCCGCGCGGCAGAAGCAACCACTGCCCGTTGAACAGGAACGGATCGTCATCTGGAAAAAACAGGGTGATGCTGACCGGCTGGTTTTCCGGCCAGGGCTCCGCGGGGATATAGACGGGCGGCCCGGCGACGGCCGGCGCCAGTGCCGCGAGCACGGCCAGAAAATATACGCTTGTAGGCAGGATGTTCATCAACGCACCCCGCGCGCCCACAACCCGGCATCAAGGCAGTTGGACGCGTGTCCGGTAGTATACTTGCACCGGCTGGTTGGTCAACAGGATGGACAGGTTGCCGCCCGTGCCGGGCAGGTTGGACTGCAGGATTTCCCACGGCCCGAAGAACAGGTTGGTGCGCAGGAACAGGGTGTAGAACCGATTGGTGGCGGTATTGAAATAGACCCGGTTGGTGCCCCAGGCCACATCCTGCGATGCCAGGGCAAAGACCGATTGGCCATTGGTCGGATCGGTCATGGCCACGTACTCGCCGTAGTTGTCCAACGTGTCGTGGTCGGTGTCCGCCGCGGCCTGGGCATTGGTGACGCCGCCAAAGTGCAAGGTTTCCCAGTCGTCCGGCAGGCCGTCGCCATCCGTGTCGTTGCCGCCGCCGCAGGGGGAAATGGTTTGCGTGGCGTTCAGGGCGCCCGGCGTGGCGTTGGTAATGCCCCAGGCGAACTGGCTGTAGGCATTGCCCGTGCCGCACAGCTGCAAGGACTTGCCGATCGCGAGGGTGGTTGACTCGCTGCCGATGCTGGCCACGGTCACGCCGGCAGCCGGGCCGTTGGATGCCGTCATGGCGCCGTCGTAGCTGAGGAACTGCACCAACTCCGTGCCGTAGCGCACCAGGGCCACGCCATCCGGGTCGCCATTTTGCAGGCCCACGATCGGGGTCCATATCGCGCCGTAGCCGCAGCCCGCGTCGGGAATCACGCCGGAGAGCGCGTTGCTCGAGTACATCAGGCCATTGGGCCCGTTGTAGCCGATGATCGCATAGCCGCTCAAATCCGTGCCTGCCGGGCCGGCCACCTCCACGCCCTCGTTGGTGTCGGTGCCGGTATTGTCGTAATGCAGCTCGTTGATCCAGACGCTGCCGGCGGCGACCTCGATCTGGATGGTTTCCCCATCGCTGCCGTCGTCGCCGGCCGCATGGAATGTGCTGGTGTACACGCCCACGGGGGCGGCCCCGGCCCACGTGAAGGTGCCGGTGGCCCCTGTAGCCAGGAACCCGGCCCCGGAAGGCAGGTTGCTGGCGGTGAGCGAGATCGGATCGTTGTCCGCATCCGCGGCCGTCACGGTGAAGTTCAGCGTGCCGTTCAAAGCCACCGTGCGGTTGCCAATGGGCGCCAGGACGGGCACGGCCGTGGCCGGCGCCACGGTAATCGGCACGTATTCCACGTCGAAACCATCGTTGTCCGCAACATAAAACACCGCCGTGTACACCCCCAGCGGGGTGGCGCCCACCCAGGTGAACGTGCCGGTGGCCCCCGTGGCCAGGAACCCGGCCCCGGCAGGCAGGTTGCTGGCGGTGATGGTGACCGGCTCGTTGTCCGGGTCGCGGGCCACCACCTGGAAGCTCAGGGTCTGCAGCTCATACACGGTCTGGCTGCCCACGGTATAGAAATACGGCGGGTTGGTGGCGACCGGCAGCACCGTGATCCGCACCGCCTCCCAGTCCACGCCGTCGTCATCCGCGGCGTAGAAGAGCGTGGTGTACACCCCGATGGGCGCAGCCGAAGCCCACGCGAAGGCGCCCGTCGCCCCGGCCGGGGTGAACGTCGCGCCGGCAGGCAGGTTGCTGGCGGTCAGCGTGATCGCGTCGCCATTGTAATCCCAGGCCGACACGCTGAACGACAGGCTGTTGCTTTCCACCGCCACCCGATCGCCCACCGGGGTCAGCACCGGCGGCTGGTTGGTGGACCCGCCGCAGGGGTAGATGGTCTGCATGGCGTTCAACAAGCCGGGAGACGCCGCATTGGTCGGGCCGGACCACAAGAAATCGGTTTCCTCGCGGCCCACCCCCATCAACTGCAGGGAGCAGTTGGTCTGCAGGCCCAGCTCCTTCACCTTGATATCCATGGAAATACTCCCCGCGGCCGGGCCGTTGGAGGCGTAAAATGCGCCTTCGTAGCTATAGAACGCCACCGCGCTCTGGCCCTGGTAGACGAGGGCCAGGCCGTCCGGCCCGTTTTGCAGGCCTTCAATCGGCACCCACACCGCGCCGAACCCGCAACCCTCGTCGGGCATGTAGCCGCTGAGCGCGTTGCTCGCATACATTTTGCCGTCCAGCCCGTTGTAAGAAATGATCGCGTAGAAGCCCAGGTCCATGCCCGCGGATCCGGCGACCTCCACGCCTTCGTTGGTATCGGTGCCGGCGTTGTCGTAGTGGAGTTCATTGAACCAGAGGTTGCCGCTGACAATCACCCGGATGGTCACGGTTTCGGCCGTACGGCCGTCGTTGTCCGTGGCGTAAAACCGGCTGGTGTACACCCCGATGGGGCGGGCGTTGGTCCAGGTGAACGTGCCGCTGCCCGCCACGGCGCTGAAACTCGCGCCCGGCGGCAGGTTGCTGGCCGTGAGGGTAATCACGTCGTCGTCCACGTCGGTGGCGGTAACGCCGAACACCAGCTCGTTGCTGACCGCGATCCATTGCGGCCCGATCGGTTGCAGGACGGGCCGGTTGGTGGCCGCGGCCACGGTGATGACCACGGTTTCAAAGTCGCGGCCATCGTCGTCGACCGCGTAGAACCGGCTGGTGTATACGCCGACCGGCGTGGCGCTGGCCCAGGTGAACGCGCCGGTGCTCCCGCTGGTGTTGAAGACCGATCCCGCCGGCGCGTTGCTCACGGTGAGCGTGATGGGATCGTTTTCCGCATCCGTGGCGCTCACCGCGAAGCCCAGGCTATGATTGACGATCACCGACTTGGCGCCGATCGCGGCCAGCACCGGCGGCTCCGCGCCCGACACCACGTTGATCAGCACGGCCTCGGAATCAAACCCATCGTGGTCCGCCGCGTAGAACCGGCAGGTGACCACACCGATCGGCCGCGCGTTGGTCCAGGTGAACGTGCCGCTGCCGGCCGCGGCGCTGAAACTCGCGCCGGCCGGCAGGTTGCTGGCCGTGAGGGTGATGGGGTCGCCATCCGCATCCGAAGCCGACACCGCGAAAACAAGGTCGTTGCTCTGCACCACGGACCGCGCGCCGATCGGCGTGAGCACCGGCGGCTGGTTGCTGCCGCTGCCGCAGGGATAAATGGCTTGGAGCGTGTTCAGCACCCCGCGCGAGGCCGTGTTGCTGGGGCCGGCCCACGCGAACTGCGCGTAGTTGGTGCCGGTGCCGGTCAACTGCAGGGACTTGGCGGTTTCCGTGCCGGCCTCGTCCACGCCGAGATCCGTGGCGGTCATTTCGATGGCCGGGCCTTCCGTGGCGACCACGGCGCCCTCGTAGCTCAGGAACTGCACGACACTGGTCCCGTGGTTGACCAGGGCCAGCGCGTCCGGCCCGTTCTGCAGGTCCGGCATGTCCACCCACACGGCGCCGTAGCCGCACCCCTCGTCGTCGATCACCCCCGCCAGGGTATTGCTGATGTACGTGGCGCCATCGCCGCCGTTGTAGCCCAGGATCATGTAGTAGCTCAGATCCATGCCCGCGGTGCCGGCCACCTCCACGCCCTCGTTGGTGTCGGTGCTGGCGTTGTCGTAATGGATCTCGTTGATCCACACCTCGCCGTTCACCAGGACCCGGATGCCCACGATCTCGTCCTCGACGCCATCCACGTCCGCCGCGTAGAACCGCGTGGTGTAGACCCCGAGGGGCGCGGCGTTGGACCAGGTGAACGTGCCGCTGCCGCCGGTGGCGCTGAAACTCGCGCCCGGTGGCAGGTTGCTGGCCGTGAGCGTCACGCTGTCGCCGTCCGTGGCAGAGGCGGTCACGTCAAAGACCAGGTCCTCGCCGAGTTTGACGGTCGGCGCGCCAATGGGCTGCAGGTTGGGCGGCGTGCGGCCAATGCTGAAAGCTTTCATGACCGCCATGTGCGCGTTGCCCGTGGCCGACGAGTCCCCCGCCAAGGCCGGCGGCGGCACCGGCGACCACAGCCGCGTGTCGAACACCAGGCCATTGACGAAGTTGCTGCCGCTGACCACCACGGTGTAATGGTTGGAGTCGAGGTTGCGCGTGGGCAGCACGTAATCGAAGCGCTGGTCGCGGTTCTTGCTGGTGTCAATGTCGCCGTTCTGGTCGCAGGGCTTGTAGCGGTCAGACACGATGTTGGTCAGCACGGCCAGGCACGGCTCGGTGTACGTCAGGGTGTTCAGGTCCGCGGCGATGACCACGTAGTCGTTCGCCGGGAACCCCGCCTGCCGGATGTAGTTGGTCAGCGCGCGCGCCTCGGTCTCGCGGTCCTCCTCGGTGCCGGAATAATACAGGTGGGCCACCACCAGGTGCAGGTTGCGGTCGCCGGGAATGTCGATCGTCGCCCAGGCAAAGTCACGGTTGACGGTGATCGGGTCGGCCCACTCGCCCGAGGCCGTGATCGGCCAGCGGCTGACCATGCCGTTGGGTTGCGGGAAAAAATTGGTCGCCTGCGGCTCCACGTAATAAGAATAGTTGGTGCCGAAATTGACGTCCACGAACGCGCGGTAGCTGGCGTTGGTGATGTTGAACTCCTGCACGCCCATGATGTCCGGCTTGAGCGCCTGGATCACCCGGCAGCCGGGGTCCCGATACACCGCCGGATACCCGCTGACCAGGTTGCACGACATGATCGTGATTGCGTCGTTGTCGCGGATGGTGACGGTGTGCTGGGCCGGCGTGCCCACGGTGGCGGCCACCGCGTTGGTCAGCAGCAGCACCACGGTTTCGCCGCCCTCGGTGGCGGAATCGTTGTTGATTTTCACGCGCACCGTCTGCTGGGTGGATCCGCTGGCCGTGAACGTCACGGTGGTGGCCAGGACCGAGTAATCCTGGTTGGTGCCATACGTGGCCGTGCCGCCGGCCAGCAGCACCTGCGCCGAGGCATTCGCCGCGCGCGACACCACCACCACCACGGCCTGGGTGCCGCCATCCTCCACGATCGAGCTCTCCGGGGCCTGGAAAAATATCTCCGGCAACGGCACCACGCTGATGACCACGCTTTCCCAGTCGTTGCCGTCATTGTCCGCGGCATAGAACCGGGCGGTGTACACGCCCATGGGCGCGGCATTGGTCCAGTAGAACGTGCCGCTGGCGCCGGAAGCCGAGAAACTGGACCCGGCCGGGGCATTGCTCACCGTGAGCGTTACCGGGTCGCCGTCGGTGGGGGTGGCCGTGACCGCCACCGTGAGGGTGTTGCTGATGGCGATCGCCTGGGCGCCGATCGGCGCGAGCACCGGCGGCACGTTGGTCACCGCGAAATCGTAGTACAATTCGACGAATTCATAGGAAAACTTCTTCCGGTTGTCGGTATACTCGTTGACCACCAGCCCGGCCGCGCCGTTGCCCGCGCCGCCCGACCCCGCCGTCTGCGACGCTTCCGCGAGCACCAGCCAACTCGCGGTCTTGGTGGCGTTGGACACGGCGCTCTTGCGCTGGATCGAGGCGTTGTAGGGGTTGACCCCAGAGGAACTGAACCCGTCGATGAGGGTCCCGGAACTGTTGTACAGGCCGAACTGTTCGCTGCCGTCGATGGAGGGGAACACGTTGGCGGCGTTCAGGTACACCACGTTGGTGGCCAGCGTGAGGCCATAATTGGACTCGAACTGGGCCTTGGTCGCGTTGCGGCCCACCACCACGTAGCCGCCAGCATCCACCGTCGTGCCGGCCGGGATCGTGAACGTGGCCACCGCGTTGGACTGCTTGATAACGTAATTGCCAATATCCAATGCCGCGGCCTGGCCGCCAAGCGCCACCGCCAGAACGGCCGCCAGATTCCATGGGCCGCACCACCGGACGACAGCCCGCCACCCAAGCGTCTGATGCATTCAAATACCTTCCGTAATTCCCTCAATAAGGTACCCGCGATGTCGTTCCCTGTTAAGGTGGCCCAAGGGAACACCGGCCGGCCAATTTCTACCGCTTGCCGGGGGACCGCGCACTATGTTACAAGTTCAGCGCGTTAAACATCCGGCGTGGACAAGGGAATCAAGCCACATGGCAAGAAAATACAAGATCGAGGGCACGAAATCCTACCTGGTGGGCATGATCGTATGCCTGTTGCTGGCGGCCTGGTTCGCGTGGGACGGATGGCTCCCGCGCGCCAGCGTCCTGGCGGCCCATCCCGATGCCACGGATCACTTTTACCTCTTCAACAAGAGCATGGCGATTCTGTTCCTGCTGGGCTCCATGGTCAGCGGGGTGATCCACCTCATGGTGCGGTAGCCCCGCCGGGCCACCCGCCCGGCGGCGGTTTACAGTTCGTCGTACTTCTTCGCCAGGCCGTAGGCCTTGTCGACCGGGTACTTTTTCTTGATTGTTTCCAGCTTCGCGTGGGCGCACTCGACCGGGTCAAGGCCCAGCGTGCTGCAGAAGTTCAGCAGGTTGATCATAATGTCGCCGACCTCTTCCCGCACCCGTTCCAGCTGGCGGGGCGAAAGCTGGTCGGCGTGCGTCTCGCTGAGCCACATGAACAGCTCCAGCAGCTCGTTGGCCTCCACCGAAATGCCGATCGCCAGGTTTTTCGGCGAATGGTACTGGGCCCAGTTGCGCTCCTCGACAAACTCTTTAATCTTTCGTTCCAGCGACTTCATGCTTGCCTCCCGGGATGATGCCAGCCCCTGCTCCGCCAGCAGGAACAGCCACGGCCGCCCGGGCTGGGTCATGGTCAGGTTTCAATAAGATTTCAAATAACTATACCGGGACGGCATGCCGAATCAAGCAATGCTGCCATCCACAATCAGATGGCCGGCGCCGCCGGGGATATCTACCCCACGCCACGCCAGACCGCGCCAGCGGCGCGGCCATACTCCGCTCGCGACCCGGGAACTCGCCATGGCGGGATTTGCTCCGGCGAACCAGCAGCACTCACATCGATTCAATGGCACCCAAAACGCCCACCGCGACCTGGGCCATGCGGTTGTAGTCCAACCGGCCCGCCGTGTCTCCGGGCGTGTGGTAGTCCTGGTTCCGATAAAACGACGTGTCGGTCACCATGACCGCCCGGATGCCGTGCGGCCAGTAGTTCATGTGGTCGGAGAAATCGATGCCCGGCAGGGCGGCCGGCGCGCGGATGGAATAGACCGGCAGGTCCGTGGTGCCCTTCATGCCCACCTTGACCGCCTTGATCCAATCGCCCTGGTCCCAGCGGCTGACGACGCCAATGAAGTTGCCCCGGCTTGGGTACAGCAGGCGCAGCAGGGGCACCGGATAGCCTTGCGACCCCCGCTCATCAGCGAAAAAGCCGACCATTTCGAGCACGATGACGCCCCGGTACAACGCCCGGTCAGCCGCAATGCTCTTGGCGTGAACGGCGCTCCCCATGTTTGCGGTTCGGAAAAATGGCGGTTCCTCGAACACGTACGCCACCACGTCCACGGCGCGGGTCGGTGACCTGCGCCCCAGCAGGTCCGCGAGTTCGATCAGCACCGCGACCCCGCTGGCGTTGTCGTCGGCGCCCGGCTGCTCCCCGCAGGTATCGTAGTGCGCCCCGACCACGACCCGCGGCTGCCCGCCCACGCCGAACCGGCCGATAACGTTACGGTACTGCCGGCCATGGACCATGACCGGCTGAGACTCGACCGCCGCGCCAGCCGCGGCGAAGCACCGGGCAATGTAATCGGCGCACTGTTCCAGGTTGTTTGCATGCCGCCAATCCCGCGGCGAGAAACGCTCCGACAGGGCCTCGACATGCTCCCGCAACTTCTCCGGGCTCACCCGGGCCGTTGACGCGTGGTTGCTGCGCCACGTGGGCTGGGCGAGAAGGATCCAGGCCGCGAACACCACGGCCCCGATGACCAACACCACGATGGCCACCGCACCCAGAACCCGGGCTGGCAATTTCTTCAGGCTATGCTCTTTCGTCCCCTTCATCTCGCGTCCCGACAATATGAATCTCCGACACAGCCAGACACGGCGGCACAGCGCCGTGGCTACAAACAACCCAGGCCGCGAACCGATGGTAGCTGCGGCGTGTCGCCGCGGCTCCGTTCTAATGCCCAAGGGCCTACCGCCAGAACCGCGGTGTGTTCGCGCATCAGCGCGAGTTCTTTCCTTGGACCCGCCGCAATTCACTTTCGGCCACATCACGAACGAAATCGTTTACGTCGTTCGTTGCTCGCATGATCGCCGCCATGGCCTCATGCCCACCTATGTCTGCAAGAGCGTGCAACGCATTGGCTCTAACATTATCGTCCGAGTCGGTTTTGCTGGCATGGGCAAGCGGAGGGATAACGGAAACGTCGCCGAGGCGACCCAATGCCAATGCAGCCTGGACACGGCCCCACTCGGTACATGCACGAAGGCAGGATACCAGTTCTGCTTTTGCATTGTAGCATTGCAGTTCTCCTGTGGCATTCAAGAGAACCGGATGTGGTTCGCCGAATAACAGATCGATTTGGAGACGCATGCGCAAGTGCCGTCGTATACCACGAATCAGGCGACCGCGACGCAGCCATTCCTCACGCCCGAGGACCCGTTTTGACAGGTCATTTATATCCTGTGTCGACATGCTCGTGAAACTGATGAATGCCAGATTGTGTGGTGAAGCCAAGAGCCAGCGATTCACGCGAATGGCAAGAATAGTTTCATGGACAAGCATCAGTGTGGCGAGCGATGCCAAGGCAATTAAGATCATCCGTTTTCTACAGGGAATCGTCATCTTTCTTGCTCACGGGGAATGTCCCTAAAAATACCGTCAAAGTAAATCATCGAATGGGAGGTAAGGCCTCAGTGAAACGGGGTGATAAGGCGCCGGGCTTGAGATGAATGCCCATCAGAGGTCATCGTTTCCGAACCCGCTACGGAGGACGAATACGGTGCAGTACCTTGTTCATTTTTTCTCACGGAGCCACAGAGTCACGGAGAACCGCGTCGATCGGGCCATGGATGGCGCGTGTAATGCTTCATTGCGTTCATCCCCGTGTCTCCGTGCCTCCGTGAGAGTTTCCCCGCGTTGCTGAGGCCTTGCGAGGGGGGATCTACTTCAAAAGGCAGGTTGTAAACACGGAGGTCGTTACACCCATGTATGCCGAGCAACACGGGCAAACACGGCGGCACAGCGCCGTGGCTACACACAATCCGGCGCGAACCGATAGTCGCCGCGCATATCTGGTACCGGTTGCGCCGGCGTCACGGTTCCGGCACGGCGATACGGTAGATGCTGATGTCCGCGGCGTTGGTCAGGGGCCGCGCCACGACCCCGCCGGTGCCGGGAAACGCTGCCTGCTCCGGCCAGGATTCGAGCAGCACGTTGGTGACGCACTGCAAACGATACGAACGCCGGCCGGAGGTCTGCAGTTCCAGTTCCAGGTCCGGGGTCACGTCCGTAATCTCCAGCTTGGAATGGGAATTGGTCGGCTGGGTGTCGGCGACGTACTCGGAGTAGTTGTCGAAGCGGTCCTGGTCCGGATCGGCCTGGCCGCCGAAGTCTTCGGCGGCCGTGGTGGGATCGAGTCCCATTTCGAGTTCCCACGGATCGGTCATACCGTCGCCGTCGCTGTCCGCTGACTGCGGATTGGTATTGCCCAGGTATTCGTCGAGATTGAGCAGGGTGTCGCCGTCGCTGTCCAGCGCGGCGTCGGCGGCCACGGACGGATTCAGGCCGTGGCTGGATTCCCAGCCATCGCCCATGCCGTCGCCGTCGGTGTCGCCGGCGTTGGGGTTCGTGGCCAGCTCGTATTCGTCGCGCGTGGTGAGGCCGTCGCCGTCCACGTCCTCGTCCACGCCCATGGGCGTGGCACGGCCGAGGTTGACGGTGGCCTCCCAGTCGTCGGGCAGGCCGTTGCCGTTGGCGTCATCGAACGGCGTGCGCGCCGCCGTGCCCGGGCCCAGGTCCGACCAGTTGCCGGCGTCGTCCACGGCGCGCAGGGCGAAGTAATACCGCTGGTCGGCGCCGGGCAGGCTGACCACGGCTTCCTCGGGGCTGCCGGCGGGGAGCGGGGCGCGCACCAGGGGATACTCGGAAGCGTCCGCCCAGTTGGCGGTCGTGATCTCCAGGTCGGCAAAGCGCAGGGCATAGGCCTGGGCAACGCCGTTGGTGCCGTCACCGCCGGTGGCGGTCCACTGCAACCGGACTTCGCGGGCACGGTCGCCGGGGCTGGCCAGGAGGTCGTTGATGGCGGCCGGCGGGTTGGTGTCGGACGAGGCGGCCGCAAACAGGGCGAACGCGCCAAGGTTGGTTACCACCGCGGAGACGAACGCCTCGCGCGGCGACACCTCGCAGGGCACGGCGCGCCAGTTGGCCTCGACCTCGTTCCAGGCATGGAGCTGCAAGGTGGTGGCGCTCAGCCCGACCATGCTCGCGACGTCGTAGTACCAGACCAGCACCGCGCCGCTGGCAAGGTTGACCTGTTCCGGCGGCAGCGCGGCGAAAACCCAGGATCCGACCTGCTGCCAGCCAGACTCGCGCGGCGCCGGGCCCGTGCCCTCGTACACCAGGGCATAGGTGTCGGACCGGACAAACCCGTCGTAGGGCGTCAGCACCACCCACCCGTTGCGCGAGAAGGCCGGCTGCTCGCCTTGCGGGGCGAGGCGGCTGAACTGGAAGTTGTCGAACGCGAAGATCGGCGTGCCACTGTCGGGGTCGCAGGACAGCGCCAGCGATCCAAGCTGGGCGCCGGCAAAGTCCACCAGGGCGGTGTAGAGGTTGACGCCCGCTGCGGTGAAGCTGACGCTCTCGGGATCCTGGTCGTTGCGGTACAGCGTGGCCGCCGGCGGCCGGGTGATCTCCGTGCTGCACTGGAACCGCGCGTGCCACAGCGGGACGCCGTCGCCGGCGGACTGCAGCGCTCCGGCCACGATGAACCCGAATGGAATCGAGCCGGGCCGCGCCGCATCGGCCGCGGGCGATTGCGGCCATTCCAGGACCACCGCCCCGGCGGCGAGGTCCACGGCCGTGACCGCGTGGCGCAGGGCCACGCCATGGCGGGTGGCCTCCAGAACGTCGCCAGCCGCGGCGTCATAGGTGAACAGCTCGCCGGCGAGATCGGTCTGGCCCAGCGACCCGGCCCGCGCGCCGGACCCGGCGCGCAGCGCCACGGTCACGCCCGGCACAGGCCGACCCGCCTGGAGCACGCGCACGGCCAGGCAGCCCGCCGTCGCGTCTGGCAAGGGCGCGCCGGCGCGGGTCGGGAACGTGTGGGAGTTGCCCTGGATGCACTCGAACAGGTGATACGGCGCGGGGATGGCCTGGTTCACCACGGTGCCGTAGGGGTTGTAGGTGGTTTCAGGACCGGCCCGGTCCGGCGATGTTGAAACGCCATTCTGGAACCGGCCCGGCTGGGGCACGATGATTTCCACGGGAATGCCCGAATACGCGATCTGCCAGAGGCTTTCCAGCCATTGCCAGCAGGGGAAGAAGTTGGCGGTGTTGCGCAGGTCACGGTAATAGATTTGCTCCGTGATGTTGGTGCGAGGCGACCCGAACCCGTACACGCCCGCCTCGTAATCGTTGAACGAGGACAGTTCCGTGATGGCGGTATCGTTATCCATCATGCCGTAGTTCGCCGGCATTTCGTTGGCGCGGGCGGCGCGGTGCGCGGCGGTGAACGGCACTTTCAGCCCGTTGTCGTATTCGTCGTAGAACCCCAGGACGTAGTGGCCCAGTTCGTGAATCAAGGCGCGGTCGAAGGGCCGCGTGATCGGGCCCTGGTTGACCCCGTTGAAACGGCGGGACAGGCCCAGGGTGATGCATTGGTTTGTGCCCACCATCGTATAGCCGTTGACCGTGGCCGAGGGCACGGTGCCATTGAGGGCCGGGACCAGGACGTCGGCATTGGTCCAGGCCGCCGACCCGAGCACCACGCCGCTGGTGATGGCGATCATGCCCAGCTTCATCTGGCCGTCGGTGACGTCGTAGAAATATTCTGAGGAGCGTGCAAGGCTGGCGCGCAACCGGGCGAGGAAGTTGGTGTCGGCGGTCTGGACGGCTACTTTCAGGTGCCACTCGAAGACCGGGTGCGCCAGCCGCACGTTCAGGGTTTCGCCGCGCCCGATGGCGTCGAGGTCGGCGTCCTCGACCAGGCGCGTCTGCCAGACGCCGTTCCACGCCTGGTTGTCCGCACCGCCGATGTCGCTGTCCAGCCAGACCGTGAATATGCGGTTGGAGACCATGGCGTGCTCGGTCTTAGACGCGGCCTGGTGGTGAATGGCTTTGCGCACGAAGATCTGCGCATTGCGCCGCGAGCGCGCGGCGATGCGCAGGGTGCCGTTGGCGGCGGTGACGCCCAGGCGGTGGGCGGCGTCGCGGCCGTCGTAAAAGACTTCCGCGCCGGCCAGTTCCTCGCCCGGGTCGTAGGTGTTGTTGCCGTTGCGATCCGACCAGGCGCGCATGAGCCAGTTGTCCTCGCCGCGGGTGTCGAGGCTGAAGGTGGCGGTTTCCGTATCGCCATCCGCGCTGAGCCGCACCTCCATGAAAGGCCAGTTCTGGTGATCAAAGTCTGTGCCCGCGTACCATTGGATCTGGCGGCGGCCGAGCGGCACGCGGTGACCGTAATCGCCGCGCACGGCCGGGCGCACCCAGTTGGGGCTGGCGTTGCCAGTGCGCGCTTCCACCGCAATCATGGTGTGGAAGGGGTTGTCGTTGTCCTGCAGGTCGTAGGTGATGTCCACCCACTTGGACTCGGGCCGCTGCCGCGCGACCAGGTTGCGGAAGAAGTGCGGCGGCATCGCGAAGTCCACCCGGTTGTTGGTGTGGGCCAACGGAGTGTAATTGGGGTACATTTGGAAATCATACCCGTTCTTGCTGGCCGTCAGCCCGAATGGCGCCACCGGCACGTCGTCCAGGCGGTAGCGCCCATGGGTGTCGGTCGTGCCGCTTACGCCGCCGAAGGTCACCGTGACATTGGTGATCACGATGCCGTTGCCGGTGTTGTTGACCAATCCCCAGATGATGGTCTTGTGCTCATACTTGGCGATGTTGGTCTGGGGTTGCATCACGAACATGTCCCAGACCGGGTTGTTGCCCCGGGCCTGGCCGCCCCAGCCGGTGAAGTCATAGTTGTCCGCGGTGTGCGCGGTCAGCACCAGGCGCTGGCCCTCCTCGTACAGGCCGTCCGGCCCGGGCGCCGGCGCGGCGCTCACCCAGCCGCCGGCGGACGGCGCGGCGCTGTAGCCGACCCGGTAGCGCGGCCGCGGCAGCACGGTCATCACCACGGTCACGGCGTTGCTGGGCAGGCCCGAGGCCACGATCCAGATGCGGCCGGTGTACACGCCTTCGGCCAGGCCGTGGGTGCGGTACTGGACGGTGATCTCATCCTCGCCGCCGTCGTTCATGCGGTACTGGTGGTAGAGATTGGCCGGCTGCAGGGTCAGCCAGTCGGGGTGGGCGCCGAACTTGAACAGCATGACGCCGGAGCCGCCGTTGCGCACGTAGAACTCCTGGTTGGTGGCATCGCGCGTGCGGTGCACGGCGTTGGTCAGGCCGCCGGGCGCCAGTTCCAGCACCGGCGGCGCCGGGGTGGGCGCCGGCTGCACTATCAGCCGCGCGGCCACGATGCGGGGCGACCCGACCACGCCGGCCGCAGTCACGGTGACCGCGCCGTAATACACGCCCGTGGCCAGGCCGGCCGGGTTGCAGATCATGGTCACGCCGGCCGAATCGCCCGTGCCCAGCGTGCCGCCCGCGGGCGCTGCCGTCAGCCAGGCCCGATTCACGGCCACGGTGTAGCTGAGCTGGCCGCCGCCGCCATTCCAGACGCTGAGGGTCTTGACCACGGCATTCGTGCCCGCCACAGCCACGCATGTGAAGTTCGAGGGCGCCACCTGCAACAGCGGCAGGCGCGGTTGCACCACCAACCGCGCCACCAGCACCGGCGCCGGGCTGGTGGCGCCGGCGGCCAGCAGGGTCACGCGGCCGGTGTACGCGCCGGCCGCCAGGTCCTCGGCCTGGCCCACCAGCGTCACGGTGTCGATCTCGCCGGTGCTCACGCCGCTCACCGGGTCAATGGTCAGCCACGGGGTCGCGTTTGACACGGCATACGACATGGCGCCGGGACCTGCATTGCGCACCTGCCAGGCCCAGGTCCACGTGTTGGTGCAGCCGTTGGTGATGACCATGGCGGCATTGGTCGGGCTGGCCCACGGGATGGGCGGCGGCCGCTGGTAGACCACGCCCCAAGTCGGGAACTCGTGGCGCCAGGCGGCCTGCTGCAGCGTGGTGACGGCTTCCGAGGCCAGGTCGATCGCGCACAAGGCCGTGTTGGTGCCGCCCACGTCACGGGCAAACACCAGGCGGTCGCGCGCCGGGCTGAAGTCCGGCTCGCGCTCCGCGAACCCGGCGCTCGAAGCGAACCGCCATTCGGGCCCGCGGTTGGTCAGCACGCCCAGCACGCACAGGCGGTACGGTGGCTGGTCAAGGCGGTCGGACTTGGCATAGCACAGGTACGTGCCGTCGCGGCTGAGGCGGCCGGTCTTCTCGTGGCGTCCATCGGCCCCGAAGATAACGCGCACCGCGCCGTTGCTGGGCACCGCCTCGTAAATCCGGGTGTTCGGCGGCCAGCCCGGGTCCTGGGTGTAATACAGCAGATCGTTGGCGCTGTCATAGCCGAACGCCTGCCGGTGGTCCGCGCCGATATACAGCATGGCGTTGCTGCCGGCCGCGGGGTAAAAAATCATCAGGTCGTTGCGGCTGGTGTTGGTGGTCACGCCCAGCACGCCGCGGCTGTCGGCCAGCCAGTGCAGGTTGACCAGATCCGGGCCCGTGCTTTCCAGGCCGGTGACCAGGTCGCGCACCACCACCCGGTTGGTGCCGGCCACCCGCTCGCGGAAAGCCAGTTGGAACCCGTCCGGACTGATGCGCGGCTCGGTCTGGTCGCCGCTGCGCTGCAACAAGAGCGCCAGGTCCGTGCCGTCGGGATCCATCGTCCACAGGTCGAGGTTCCCGGCCGGGTTGGCGGCGAAGACAATCTTTTCCGCGAAGGTTCCGGCCACCGGCCGCACGCCCAGGCTGATCTCCGCCACGGCCGCGCCCGCGGCCGGGTCCATGCCGGCCACCGGCGCGCGCGCCACGATCCGGGCCGGGTGCAGGCCGGCCATGAGGTTGGACGAGAGATACGTCACCGTGATGTCCAGGGGCGCGGCCGCCACCACGCCGCTGGTGGGGCTGAGCCGCACCCAGGGCGCGTCGCTGCGGATCTCGAACGCCAGCGCGTTGGTGGACCCGGCGTTGCGCAGGCGCAGCACCTGGGCCGCGGCATTGGCGCCCGGCGCCACGGTGTTGGTCAGCAGCAGCGGGTCCAGGGCCAGCACCGGCTGGATGGCGGCGACCACCGCCACGGTCACGCTGCCGGGGTTGGCGTCGGGCGACGCCACCACCAACCGGCCCGTACGGCAGCCTTCGACCAGGGCGTTGACGTCCACGCGGACCGCGTGCATCTGCCGGCCGTTGGGCCCCAGCGCGCCGTTGGTGGGCGCCACCGCCAGCCAGCCGGCATCCGCCGCCACGGTGTAGGCCATGGCGCCAATGCCGATGTTAACGACCTCCAAGAGCTGGGTGCTCGGCCCAGACCCGGCAGCCACCGTCAAGCCCATGGGATTGGGCCAGGCACCGATCACCGCCGGCCGGCCCGCGACCGCAAGGGTCACCGGCACGGCCACCGGCTGCAAACCAAGATTGGTGCTGAACACCAGCAGGGCGGCCGCGTGGCTGCCAGGCCCCATCCCCGTGGGATCGAATGCGACCGTGTGCGCGTTGGTTTCCCCGAAGCTCGCGCCGTTGGTGGGGCTGATGGACAGCCATCCGGCCGTGGATTGGAAACTGTAATCCAGCCCGCCGCCGCCCGCATTCCACACCTGCAGGGTTTGTTCCGTGGGAGCGTCGCCCTGGCTGGTCGCCGCGGCCAACCGGCTCGTGCTCAACCCCAGGGCCGCCGGCGGCGGCAAGACCTGGAGTTCAACGTCGATGTGGCGGCTGTGCCACGCATCGTCCGCCACGTGGACCTGCGCGTAATACGATCCGGGCGAATACGTGGCATAGTTGGTGAACACCAGGGTATGCGCTTGGACATCGTTGTTCGTGGTGAAGCCGTTGGTGGGGGCCACCGTGAGCCAGTCGGCGGATTCGGATACTGTGTACGGCATGCTGCCCGTGCCGGCGTTCCAGACCTGCAACCGGGCGATGACCGCCTGGTCGCTGAGAACGCGTACCTGCTGCCGCACCGTCGTGGGGTAGCATTGCGGCACGCTGGGTTCCGGCGTGATGGTCAACAGCACGTCCATGACCAACGGCGTGTTGGTGGCCGCGCCGGACCCGACAAACACCTGGCCGGTGTAGCTGCCCGGCGCCAGCGCCATGAAATTAAAGATCAGGCTGCCGTACGCCGGCGGCGTCTGCCAGCAGACGCCGGTGGCCGGCTCCGCGGTCAGCCAGCCCGTGTTGGCGCTCATGCTGAAGGCCACCTCGTCCGTGGTGGCGTTGTTCCAGATGTGAAAGAAGTAGGGCGTCATGTACGTGGTGCCCTGCGGGATCGTGACCTCCACGCGCTGGGTGGTGACGGCCAGCGCGGGATAAACGACCTGGGCCACGGCCGGCCGCACAGCAAGGCCCGCCCAACCTGCCACGGCCAAGCTCAACCATGCGGTTCTAAAGGATAAGCACTGGGACATCGGACACCTCCATCAGCAGACGGCTGTTGCAATTCTGGCGGACGCGGTGGCCGGCTGGAACTTGGGTTGCATCATGGGGTTACTATTCCCCGAATCCAGCTTCGCGTCAATGCCGCGGCGATCCTTCAGCCGGCGCGTGCGGAGCCCGCGCCCCACCTTCGGAACAAGTGCGACGCAGCAAGGTAGGGCGGGGCCGCCGGACCCGCCGTCAGGGGCTGTCGGTCATACCGGATAACGATATTCTGAAATGGATGGAGACCGTGCAGGAATCGGGACCGGAATACGTTCTCGCCAAGACGCAGAGGCGCAAAGCCGGATCTGGCTTCTTGGCGGCTTGGCACGAGAATATATCTGGTTTTTTCATCAAGGCTAGGACGGCACATCCGGCCACTCCTCGTCTTCGCCCTCGCCGGCATCGGGCGGCGCGGAGGAGGGTGGGGCAAAATCGCAAGCGTCGTCCACGGCGGGGGGGGGCTCCGGGGTGGACGGTTTTTTCGGGCCGTTATCAGGCTGGTCATCGTCCGGGTCGTTGGCCCAATCGGGGTTGTCCAGCATCACATGAGTTATTGCGTCCACATCTTCCTTCGAAAGCGGCGGTTGGCCCTGCGCCGCCCGCTCCCGGTTGGCCTTATCGATATGTCTTCGGATCTTGGCTTGGTAGGGGGCATACAGCTTTGTTTTCTCCAGCTCAACAGCTTGCGGGACGTTGACGAAATAATCCCAGTAAAATTGGGGATCATGTCGACCCTCAGTAGTAGCACCCAAGCCACTTGGGTCGCTCCGATCCACCGGATTCGCGCCCACGTACGCATAGAGATTCCAGCCGCCCTGGAAGCCGATGGGATCGCGCTGCAGGAAGCGGCCGGTCACGGCATCGTAGTGCCGCGCGCCCATGAGGAAAAGCCCCCCGCCGTCGTCCATGACCCCGTGCCGGCCGATGAACGTGAACGGGTTGGGCACGCGCGCGTAGCCGTTGGCGGGCATCCCGTACGGCAGGTAGCGGTACAATGCCGAGATCTTGCCTTGGGCGTCGCTCAGCGCCAGGGTGTTGCCCAGGGCGTCGTAGTGGTAGAAGTGCCAGCCCTTGTCCCTGGCCCACATGGCCACCAGCGCCTTGCCCCGGTACACGTACTGGGCGGTGACCACGTTGCCGCCGTCGGTTTCAAAAAGCAGGCGGCCGCGGAGATCGTGCCGGAATTTGCGCGTGGTCGCGCCGGCCACGGATTGGATCCGGCGGCCGAAACCGTCGTACTGGCAGGCCAGGTTGGTCCCGTTGCGCAGGCAGGCTACCAGCCGGTTCTGGGCATCATACGCGACCGCAAATGGACGCGCCCCGGCCGCGTTGGTTGCGTTGCCGTCGGCATCGTAGCCGCAGGTCGCCCCGCCCCAGGCGCTGAGCTGGTCCATGCTGTTGTAAATCCCGGCCGTGGCGCCGGCGGACAGCACGGGCAGGTACGGGATGTAGCCGGCGTGTCGCACCGTGTTGACCGTGTTTCCGAGAGCATCGCGCTGAAAACTCAGGCTGATGAGCACGTTGGTGCCAAGCCAGTGGACCAGGTCTGTCATCCGCCCGTTGCCGTCATGGGCGTACTGGCTGATGCCGCCATTCGAACGGTTCTCCGCCACCAGGTGGCCCGCGGCATCGTAAGCAAAGGAAACACTCTGCCCCGCCCAGGTCATGTTGGTCACCCGGTCGCGGCGGTCGTAGCTATAGATGACCACCGTGCCGTCCGGATAGGCCAAGGTGGCCAGGTTAGCGTTGGCATCATAGGTGCACTGCACGGATCGGCCGCCGGGATACGCGATCTGCGTCACCTTGCGGCGCTTGTCCCGGGTGTAGGTGGTCGTGCCCTGCGCGGTCGCCATGGTGGCCAGGTCGCCGGCCGGGCCATAGGCGAACTGCGCGAGCAGGGTTCCGGCGTTAGTGATGGCCGTCAGCCGGCTGTCAATGTCGTAGCTAAACACCGTGCGCATTCCGCGGGCATTGACCTGGTTGGTGACCCGTCCCAGCAGGTCGTAGTGGTACCACTCGGCGTGGAAGAGCGGGTCGGTCTTGCTCACGACCCGGTCAGCGACATCGTAGGTGTACGTGTACGTGACGCCGTAACGCGGGAACACCTGGGTCAGGTTCCGCGCATCGTACCACAACTGGCCCCAGCGGCCCGCGGCGTTTACGGACGATACCAGCCGGTTGAGCGCGTCGTAGGTGTACACCTGCTGCCCGCCCAGCGCGTCGATGGTGCGCACCAGGTTCTGGTTGGCGTCATAGTCCTGGCTTGTCCGGTAGCCAAGGGCGTCCACCCGCCCCGTGACGTTGAGCAGGGCGTCACGCTCGACCGACCACGTGTAGCCGCGCGCGTCCGTGACCGCGGATTGCGCGCAGCAGTCGTACGAGTATTGGACCGCGGCGCCATCGGGATGAACGGTCCGGGTCCGCCGCCGGTTGGCATCAAAGGCGGATTGGATGGCGAACCCGCGGGCATTGATCACGTTGGTGCATTCGATCCCGGCGCTGTCATAGCCGTACCGGTTGGTATAGCCCAAGGGATCGACCATCCGGACCAGGTTGCCCTGGGCGTCATAGGCATAGGTGGAGGTGTTGGTGGCCGGGTCGGTCAGCGTCAGCATCTGGCCGCGCGCATCGTACGTCATGACGGTCTGCCGCCCGGACGGCAGGGTCTGGCGGACGAGATTGCCGCGCGCATCGTATTCGTAGCGTGTCACGCCGCCGAGCGCATTGGTGATCGCCACCAACCAGTCGTTCGTGGTGTACCCATAGCTGGTCACGGCGCTGTCCGGCGCGGTCACGCGCACCAGGTTGCCGCGCGCGTCGTATTCCCGGCGCGTGACATAGCCGCGGGCATTGGTGGTGGTCACGGGGAACCCGTTGGCATACGCGGTATACTCACGGTAATCCAGGGAGTCGGTCTGCTGCCAGGTCATGCCGTCGCGGCTGGCCAGCAAGGAGCGGTTGCCCAGCGCGTCGCGCGCCCAAACTTCGCGGTTGGTGACGTTGGCCCGCAGCAACTGCCAGGTGTTGGAATGGCCCAGCGGATTGATCGTCGCCCCGACCAGCCCGGGCGCAAGGTACTGGAACTGCCACAGGTGCCCTTCGCTGTTCATGGCCACCAACTGGTCAGCGCTGTCATAGCCCAGGTCCGAGACGAGCCCCAGGGCGTCGCGGGTCTGGACCAGGCGGCCCCCGGCATCGTAGCCGTAGCTCAGCGTGTGGCCGCCGGGCACGGCGATGTTCGTGCACAGGTTCTGGCTGTTGTACTTGAACGTCGTGGTCCGCCCGGCTGCGTCCTGGATGGCGCTGAGTCGACCACCGGCGTACGCGAGCGCCACGCGATTGGAGTTCAAGTCAACGATCGCGGCCAGCGGCACGCCGTTCGACAGCGGCGGGTGCGCGGCGCTGCCGCCGCTCCATGGCAGTTCGTACTGCCAGGTCTGGCGCGCGGCGACGTCGTAATACTGGAACGCGCCGTAGCCGGGCCGGCCGGCCAGGCTGGGCTGCCAGGCCAGGCGCGCGGTAACACCCGCGGGCGGCGTGTAGGTATTGTTGTTGGTGTTGAGGGAATACAACAGTTCCCGGCCCGTGCCCAGGCGCACCACCGCGCCAAAGGGATGGCTGTCGATGGATGATTCACAGGCCAAGTTCCAACTCTTGCCGAACATGCCCGTGACCGTGCCGTCGGCGTTGTAGGTGCGCGTGAGGTGGATGTCCGGGCCCAGGGTCGGGTATCCATAATCCGTATCCCATACCACCGGGTTGAGCGCCGCCGTATTGACGCGGAACACGGGCAGCCCCTGGCGCGAGCACAGCCCGCATCCCAGCGGCGACTTGCGCCGGGACGGTTCGAACACGCTGTAGTCCGGGAACCCCTTGAGCCAGGGAACATCCGCCACGCCCTGGTACCCGTGCAGGTCGGACAGCGGGAACACAAAAATATTGATGGCCTTGAATTTCCCGATGCCGGCCGCGTTGGTGGGGTTGGGCATCCAGGTGCCGGAAAAATAGATCCGCGTCATCTGGTTGTAGTTCTCGTGGGTGTAGTAATCCCCGTGCACCAGGGACATGACGCCCGGGTCCGTGCCCCAGGGCTGGCCTTTCCACTCGGACGCCGTGACGGAATAGTAGCCGAAGGTCGGGATGGTCACGGTCAGCGCGGCGGTATCGAGGCACAGGTTCGGTTGCGGCAGGTTGGTCACGAAGATGCAGGGCGTGGGATGGATGGCCGCGGATACGGTCTGCTGCGCAGCCAGCGGCAGCGGCGCCGTGTAGAAAATGTCCTGCCGCGTGGTGTCCTGGGTGAACCGCGACACCTCGCGAAGGTCCGCGTCCGCCACGCCCGCCACCGACCAGGTGACCTGCAGGTCCAACGCCGTGGTGACATACGCCGACGCCGGGAACGCCATCGCCAGCCAACAACCGGCAGCCCAAGCCAGCGCCAACCGCAGGCCACCGTATCCTGCATGCCCCGGACCGCATCGCCCCCTCTGCATGTCCGCCAGTATGCTCCGGCCCCCCACCCCGGGTCAAGACCCGCCCGCACGGTCAATGTGCCCATGTGCAGGGTTGACAAGTATATTGGGCAAATATACGGTCGGCGCATGCGTGGCGATTATCCTGCATGCACGGGTTTTGACTGGGATGCCGGCAACCGGGAAAAGAACCAGAAACACGGGGTGCATGCTTCAGAATGCGAGCAGGTTTTTTTCAACGCGCCGATCTTGACTCTGGACGACCCGCAGCACTCCGCGGTCGAAGACCGGTTCGCGGCGTTTGGATGGACGGATCAGGACCGGAAGTAGGTGGTGGTGTTTACGCTCCGGGCCGGTTTGCTGCGCGTTATCTCGGCCCGGGACATGAATCGAAGGGAGCGCCAGTTCTATGAGCAAGCGACGCAAGAGTAGGCCGGCATTTCGCACCGAGGACGAGGAACGGGATTTCTGGGCCACGCACTCTCCCTTGGACTATTTCGACATCTCGACGGCCAGGCGGGCTGCGTTTCCCAACCTGCGTCCGTCGTTGAAATCCATCTCGATCCGCCTGCCCGCGGATATGCTGGACGATCTCAAGGTTCTCGCCAACAAGCGCGACGTGCCGTACCAGAGCCTGGCCAAACTCTACCTGGCCTGGGGAATCAGCGCTGACCGCAAAACAACGCGCCATGCGTCGACGCCGCCCGCGACAGCGAAGCGGCCCGCCCGCCGGCCCTTCAACGCATAATCATCCTCTGCATTGACCCGCCCCCCCCCTGCCACGCCGCGGGCGCGCGGCACGCGCGCCCCCAGGGTTGTGCACATCAGGCTCCGTAGACCGCCAGCGGGATGTGTTCACACAGGCGATCAAAATGCTTGTCGCGTACGAGAAGTTGCAGGCCATGCTGGATCGCGTTCTGGGCAATGATGAGATCGGGGACGCCAACTCCGTTGATGCCGTTCTTGAGACACGTGATTTGCATCTGCACCAAGTCATCCCAATTCGGGGCGATCGGGCGCCGCTCCACCTCCTTCAGGAGTGCGATGAGCCGGTTCTGTTTGCGCAGATGCAGGGGCGGGATGAGTTCGGTCAGGATCAAGTCGTTCGTCACGACGAGATTCTCTTCGATCAGCAGTTCAAGAGGATCTGCTGATCCCTTGCCCCGAAAGTAGTCGATCCAGACCGAGCTATCAACCAGGACGCTCACTTGCGGCCCCGCAGCACGTCCAGGTCAATGTCCAGATCAACCTTTCCTCTAAATCGCTTGAGGCCTTGCAGCCTTTTCTTGCGCACGAAGTCCTCCAGCGCGGTGATAATCACGGCGGTCTTCGTTTTCTGATGCGATGCTCTCAGGGCCTCGTTTAAGAGCGGGCCCGGGAGATCAAGAGTTGTTCTCACGGTTGCCTACATGCATATATTCGACACGTTTCATGCATATAATATATGCATTACGCAAGGATGTGTCCAGTTCTCTTTGACCACTACATATTGACTACGCCGCCGGACGCAAGCCACGGCCCGGGCGGGCCGTGCTACAACGTGGCGCCGGGATCAATTCGAGCAACTATTCCCAGCGGCGCAAAGGATCATGGGCCGAGCAGCAGCAGGCTCATCGGCGCCGAGAATCCCTGGCGGGTCCCCCAAAGTTGGGTTCATCCGGGAAGTTCCTGTCTGACGACCGATCACCACGGCGTGGCCCAACCCGGACCAGAATTCTGGACAGGATAACCAACTGAACAGGATGCCCGAATCTTGCCCTGTCCAAGATCCGTGGAACCATCTCGGAACCCAGGTGCCACCCGTTCAAGACGCGGCCTGAGGCCGCAAACCAAGAGAATAATTTGAACCACGGATGCACGCGGATTAACACGGATATTTCAGGGCAATCCGCTATCTTCCCCGATTCACATCCGCGTCCATTCGTGTCCATCCGTGGTTGTTTGTCTGCTTCCATTCGCACCTGCTTTTTGAAATCCAGACAGGCACTTGTCGGATGATCCAGAAATGAGCGGACAGGCCTATATTCCCGCACAATCCGCCTTGCGAGAGGCGGCGGGACGCAACCTGGCCGCGTTCCTGGGGGCCATGCTGGACAAGGCCCTTGCCGCCGGCATCCCTGCCATCGTATGCACCACGGCCAGCAACGAGTCCGGGCTTGCGCCCCTGGGCGGGGATGATGTTGCGGGCCTGGATGAGGCACAACGAAGCGAGGTGCGGTCATGCTTGGCGGAAGAGCCGGGTTTATCAGGCCTGTCACCATGTTTATTTTCGGTCCCTGTTTTCCAGCTTGCGATTGGTTTCGGTTAGCCGGCGGGCAAGTTCCTGGAGCAGGCCGTGCACGAGAACCGGATTTTCCCGGACCAGAAGATCAAAGTTGTTTTGCTTAATCACGACCAGGCGAGTGGCTTCGACTGCAGTTGCCGTGGCCGAGCGCGGGGCGTTGCCCAGCAACGACATCTCGCCGAAAAACTGTCCCCTTTTCATCACGGCCAACTCCTGCTCCGCGTGGGACAGCCTGACCGCCCCCTCCAGGACGACGAACATTTCGGCACCGGACTCGCCTTCGGAGAAAAGCGTTTCGCCTTCTGCCAGGACCCGCTCAAACCTCATCAGCAAGGCTTGGTTGCGCCGCTTGGCATGATGCTCAGGCTCCAGAAAGTTACGCAGCAACAAGGCGTCCCGCCGATAGGTATTGGCCATGATCTCGGCCCCCAGCAGCAGGGCCGCAAACGAGTAATGCACCCAGACAATCAGCAGGAAGATCGCCTTCAACGAGCCAAAGGCATAGCCGTAATTCGGGTTGTACTGCAGGAAAATGACGAACACATTGCGCATGACGGCCCACAGCAGCGTGACGCACACCGCGCCCAGCAACATCTGCCGCCAATTAAGACGTACGGGAGAAAAGATGCGGAAGAAGATGCCCACGAATCCCACGCTCAAGGCGAACGGGATCAGCGAGCGGAAGAAGAACGCCGAGACCTGCGCCCACCACCCCACCATGGACGAATAAATCGGCGCAACGAGTTTGATCGCCACCAGGACGAGGAACAGCAGGAGGAAACTCAACACGGCCACCAGGTCCATGACCTTTGATTTCAGGAACGGACGGTGCAGCGGCATCTTGAATATGCGGGCCATGGCCGTACGGAACGCGCTGGAAAGCGGCGTCATGGACCAAAAGAGCAGCAGGCCACCCACCAGGCCCAAGGCGCCGCCGCCCGTGATGGCCTCGAGATCATCGAGCAACTTCAGGTTGAATGCCGGGAACAGATCGCCCACCACGTGGCCCAGCGCTGTCGATGCGGCCCCGGAGGTCTGCACAAAAAACCGCAACACCAGGAGGGTTAAAAGCAGCAGCGGCATGAGCGACAGAAAGCCATAGAAAGCCAGGGTGGCCGCAGTTTCCAGGTTGCGGTTGGCCCCAAATGATTTCGTGGCCGCCTTCAGGACCAGCCACGAAGAGGCCCATGCGTCAGACCGGGTGATGGGCGGGATTTTCATACTGCAACAAGGCTACCAGAAGACGGAGCCATTGAGCAATCCTGGCCCGGTACGAAATATGTTCGACCGCCTGGCGTCCCGCTGATCCGCGCCCTGCGCCCCCCCCCCTGCCCGGCTATTCCCCGGACACCGCGGGTTGCGGGGTGCGCCCCGCGGCCATATCGCGCGCGAGGCGTTGGTACCCGGCATGGGCGGGAAAAACCGCGGCCAGGTTGGTCACGATCGCCAGGGCTTGTTCCTTGGCGCCGCAGCCGGCGAGGGCCACGGCCAGCAGGGCCTGCTTATCGGAATCCTGCGGGTACAAGCGCAACGCCCGATCAGCCCGATCGCGTGCCTCGGCGTATTGGCCTTCGGCCAGGAACCGCTTAATCAGCAGGTTGTGCAGCAGCGGCGTCTGCCGGTGCGCCGGGTCGAGCGCCGTGGCGCGCAGGACATACCCCTCCACCTCCGCCACTGGGGCGCCGGCCTGGTTGCGGACCTTGGCCAGGGCCGCCAACGGAATAATGGCCTGCGGGTTGGCGGCCTGCATGGCGGTAAAGAATCGCTGGGGGGACAGGCAGGCCCATCCGCCCTGGATGCTGAAAAACGCCATCTCCGCCATGTAGGCCACGAGCAGCGCCACCACCCACCACGCCGGCCGGCGCAGCGCCCCGGCGGTCAGGGCCCGGCCGGCGGGTGCAACAGCGCCCAGCTTCCACGCCGCCACGCACATCAAGAGGACCAGGGCCGCCACCGCCACGTAGCGCTGCGAGTAAGGGTACCCGCCGGCCGTGATGATACCCAACTGGATCACATCGGCACCCACCCAGGCGCACAACATCATCAGGGCCAGGCTGCGCCGGCATAGCGCCCACCACCAGGCCAGCGCCAGGCCGGCCAGGAGCAGCAGGAACGCCGCCACCGCAGCGGGTGCGGAGCCGCCGGGCACTTGCCGCCAGAACACCACCGGCCCGGGCGCGACCATTTCCCAGACCGCACCCGCCAGGTTGACCAGCGCCGGGTAGGCCTGGTCGGAAACGAGCCGGCCCAACGTGGCCACCAGCGAGATGGGCGATGTGATGCCGGCCAGGAAGCGCGCGGCCAGCGCCGTGCCCAGCGCCGCCAGCACGCCGACCGCCAGCGCGGCGGCCGGGCGGCGAGTGGCCCCGGGCATCAGCAGGGCCCAAGCCATACCGGTGCCCGCCAGCGCGCCCAGGATAAACAGCGCGCTTTCCTTGGCCAGCACGGCGGTCAGCGTAACGCCAAAAGCCAGCCCAACCGCAGGCCAGAGCTTGCGCCCAGCGGGTGGCGCCAGCCATTGACCCAGCAGCACCAACGCCGCCAATTCCACGAGCAGGTCCGGCAGGGAGGTGAACAGGGCCACGACCTCCACCCGGGCCGGGTGCACCGCGTACAAAACGCCCGCCGCGATGGCCAGCCATGGACCAGCGCGCGGCGCCACTTGGCCAGCCACCCGCACCACCCAGACAGTTGCCACGCAAAAGACCGCCAGGCTTACAAAGTGAAACAGCCAGGGTTGCAACCCACCGGCTTGGTACAGCGCATACACCAGCAGGCCGAACAACGGGCGGTAGCTTCCCTCGGGTTTGCGCTTGAACAGCGCGCCGTAGTCCTGGGTGCATGACTGGCTGAAGAAGCCCGGCGCCTCCAACTTGGACTGGGAAGCCACCAGGGCCGCATCATCGTAGACCCACCCGCCCCACAGCACCAGGGAGTGCACCGCCAGCGCCAGCATCACCGGCAGCAACCATGGACGCCGCACAAGCCATGTGACTAGCGGGTGGTGCCCAAGGCGGTTATCCATGGCTGACTCATGCATTCAGAAAGAATCTAGGCGCGGCCCGACCAGCGAATCAACGAAATAATGCACTGGAACTGCTGCGACGGATTTCACAAAACGTGAAATCTTAGTCTGGCTGCCTATTTAACAAAGTACAGCCCATGGGGAGGTTTACTCCTCAGGGTGCGGAGGAGAGGTAGTCCGGTGTGCCTCCTATTAAAGACTAATAACTGTAGACGTTGCGTTAACTTGATACTGATCCGCCGCGGGGCGCCGGGTCATGGCAGCTGTTCGTTCCGCAGGGCCGCGATGTCGGCCCGGTGCACCGGGCTGAGGCCGCCGGCGTGCAGCACGAACAGCAGGCCGCCGAACAGGCTCCAGGCGGTGCCGGCCAGGTAGATCAACAGCGACAGCGGCACGGCCTGGTAGCTGGCCACATCGATCCCGGCCAGCATCTGGGCGAAGAGCCCCTCGCGCACCCCCAGGCCGCCGGGCGTGATGGGGATGGCGGTAAACACGGTCACCACCTGGAACACGGCAAAAAAATCGAGCAGCGGCACCCGCAGTTGCAGGCTGATGCCGAGGCAGTAGCCGGCCAGCGTCAGGAACACCAGGTTGAGCAGCGAGTATCCTGCACAGGCCGCCATCACCGCCGGCCGCCGGCGAAAGAAGAAAAACACTTCGTAGCCCTTGCGCAGCAGGGGGCCGACCCGGCGCTGCGTCTCCAGCCGCCGGAAAAATGGCCAGGTCTCAAACAGGTTGCGGCGGAACAAAATGACCAGGCCCAACACCGACGCGACCAGGAACAGGCTCATCAGCGCCTCGGGCAGATGGGTTTCGTCCTGGTCGAAAAACGTGCGCCAGCGCAGCAGGATCAAGGCGCAGCCCACCAGCAGGCAGGTAAACAGGCCGATGGCCCGGTCCAGCACCACGGTGGTGATCGCCTCGGGCTTGTGGTCCGGGTGGAGCCGCGCCGCAAAGAAGGCGCGCACCAGGTCGCCGCCGCAAGCGCCGAGGAAAAATGCGTTGAAGAACTGGCCGCTGAAGAAAATGGAAAACACGCGCCACCGGGAGATGGGCAGGCCGAGGGTGGCCAGGATCAAATGCCAGCGCAGCACGCCCATCAGCAACCCCAGGCCGGTCAGGCCCACGCCGGCCAGCCACCAGGGCCAGAACGCCAGGCTTTGCCGGAGGATCCGCCCCAGCTCGGAAATGGGCATGTGGGTGAACAGCCAGGCCAGGATGCCCGCGCCCAGCAGCAGGCGCAGGGCCAGGGCCAGGAGCCGGCGGCCGCGCGGGTTAGTCGTCGGCATGTTCCTCCCCGGCCTGCCACTCAAACTCGAACACGTCGCGCAGGGTGGCGGCCAGCTCATGGCGGGGCGCCCACCCCAGGCGCCGCAGGCGCCTGGCATCCAGCACCGGCACGGTATCGGCCGGCCGGAACCGGACCGGGTCCACCTCGATGGCCGGATGGACGCCGGCGATATCGCAGAGCATCTCCAGCACGCGGGCCATGCTGACCAGGTCGCCCCGTGAAATATTATACGCCTGCCCGGGTTCGCCGTGGTCGAGCAGCACGCGGTACGCATGCGCCACGTCGCGCACATCCATGATGCTGCGCTGGCTTTCCAGGTTGCCCACGCGCAGCGGCGGATGGACCGCGCCCTGCTTGATGAGCGCCAACTGCCGCGCAAACGACGGCACGGCGAACACCTCGGCCTGGCCGGCCCCGGTGTGGTTCGCGGGGCGGGCGGTCATGGCCGCCATGCCGTACTGCCGGGCGTACATCAGCGCATACCAGTCCGCGGCCGCCTTGGATACGCCGTACGGGGTGTCGGGACGGAACGCCGCATCCTCGTCCAGCGGACCCGCGGCCAGCCGGCGGCCGTACACCTCGGAGGAGGAGACAATCACCAGGCGCGCCGCGGCCGCCTTCTGGCGGAACGCTTCCAGCAGGTTGATGGTGCCGATGAGGTTGATGTCGATGAGCCGCTGCGGGTGGGTCCAGCCCATGGGCACAAAGGCAATGCCGCCCAGGTGAATCGCCCCGTCCGGCCGCCACCGCGCCACCAGCTCCTCGAGGCGCGCGGCATCGGTCAGGTCCGCCACGCAGGTATCGGCGGGCGGGTGGCCCGGCACGGCCGCCAGGTCCAGCGCCAGGGCGTGGTGGCCGGCGGCCGCCAACTCGCGCAGCATGTGCCGGCCCACGAACCCGTTGGCGCCTGTGACAAGAACCCGCATGGCCTGCGCCGCCGCGTCAGCGGCTGCCGCCCGCGGCCGCGGCCTGCCAGCGCGCCAGGTCGGCGTCCACCATCATGCGCACCAGGCCGCGGAAATCCACGGTCGGCTGCCACCCCAGCACGCGGCGCGCCTTGGCCGGATCGCCGACCAGGTGATCCACCTCCGCGGGCCGCATGAACCGCGGGTCCTGGACCACGAACTTTTTCCAGTCCAGCCCCGCGTAGGTGAACGCTTCATCGAGGAACTCGCGCACCGTGTGCGGGGTGCCGGTGGCGATGACGAAATCGTCGGCGTCCTTCTGCTGCAGCATGCGCCACATGGCCTGGACGTAATCGCCGGCAAAGCCCCAGTCGCGGGCCGCGTCGAGGTTGCCCATGCGCAGCTCCGCCAGCAGGCCCAGCTTGATGCGCGCCACCGCGTCCGTGATCTTGCGGGTGACGAACTCCTTGCCGCGCCGCGGGCTCTCGTGGTTGAACAGGATGCCCGAGACCGCGAACAGGTCGTAGCTCTCGCGGTAATTGACGGTGATGTAATGGCCGTACACCTTGGAGACCGCGTACGGGCTGCGCGGGTAAAACGGCGTCAGCTCGGTCTGCGGCACCTCGCGCACCTTGCCGTACATCTCGCTGCTGGACGCCTGGTAGAAGCGCGCCTTGGGGCTGGCCAGGCGCATGGCTTCCAGCAGGCGGCTCACGCCGATGGCGGTGAACTCCCCGGTCAGCACCGGCTGGGTCCAGGACGTGGGCACGAAGGACATGGCCGCCAGATTGTAAATCTCGTCCGGCTGCTCGGCCTCCAGCATCTTGATCAGCGATAGGGTGTCGAGCAGGTCCGCCTGGACCAGCTGAAGCCGATCCTTGATGTGGGCAATGCGCTCGAAAGTTTCCGTGGAGGCGCGGCGGACCATGCCCACCACCTCGTAGCCCTTGTCGAGCAGGAACTCAGCCAGGTACGATCCGTCCTGGCCGGTAACACCGGTAATCAACGCTTTCATCGGTTGTCATCTCCATTTTTCATACAACATGTCCCGGGCCTTGACCAACTCCTCGCCGGACTGGCCGGCCGCCAGCTCCAAGACCAGCAGGATACCCGATCTTGCATACTTGCGATAGCGGCCAAAGTCAACCTTTCCCTTGCCCGGAGCCAGGTGGTCGGCCGCCGGGGGGGCGACATCGTGGATGTGCATGCCGCACAGCCAGGGCTGCAGCCGATCGAGCCAGCGATCCTGGTTGATCAAGCCCAGGGTTTCGCGGATCTGGCCGTGGCCGATGTCGTGCCAGTATCCCAGCCACGGGGTCTGGAACCCCTGCAGCAGCTCCTGCGCCTCCAGCTCGTTGGGCACCGCCTCCCAGGCCGGCAGGTTTTCCAGGGCGAGGCGGACCTGGCACTCCTCGAGCACCGGCAGCAGCTGCTCCAGGCCGTCCCGCAACCATTGCAGGGCCGCCGGCGCCTTCTTCTCGCGCGTCATGAGCAGCTTGAGCTTGATTTTCTCGTACACCGGCGTGAACTGCCGCCCCTCCTGGCACAGGGTGATCAGCTGGTGGGTCAGGTGGTCCATGTGCGCGTAGCCGCCGTGCAGGACCACGACCCGGGCGCCCACCTCCGCGGCGAACCGCACGGTCCGGCTGATATGCTCCACGGCCAGCCCGCGGCTGCGCCGATCCTGGGCCGTGAGCAGGTACAGCTCCGGATGGCCTTGCGGCGCGCCCACGGGCACGGGGCAGAAATTGTGCACCGAGTCCGCGCGGATCCGGCCCTGCGCCACCGCCGCCTGCACCCCTGGCACCAGGTCCATCCGCAGGTTGTAGCCCAGTTCCAGGTGATCAAAGCCCAAGTCCAACGCCTCGCGGACCAAGTCCTCGCCGGACTGGTGGCGGGCGCCGTTCCAACTGGTGGACAGGGCCAGGTGCAGGGTCATGTCATGGACCAAAAACAGAAACTCTCCACGGGGAGAGTTTCTGGTTCGCTAGATTACAATCCGCAACCGCTTACATCATGCGGGAACGGGCCCGCGCCTGCTTGCGGCGCTTGCGTTCGCTGGGTTTTTCAAAGTGGCGGTGAGCGCGGATTTCGCGCATGACGCCCTCCCGATCCAGTTTCTTTTTCAGGCGGCGCAACGCCTTGTCCACGGACTCGCCTTTTCTGACTTTAACTTCCGACACGGATTACTTTCACTCCCTTCCACACGTTGAAATGACCGTTTGCATCACAATCGGGCGGCACTGTACGCCAATCCCCAAACCGTGTCAACCCCCTCGTTTGACCACAAAATCGCCGCGCGCCGCCACCGGGCGGAAGGCCGAATCCCGGCGGATTCTGCTTGGATGCCGGGCGGCACAAGCTATGATCCGCCCATCCGGTTATGCTGCTGCCATGGTCCAGGTTGATGCAGGGAGTCCGCGCCGCGCGCACGCGCTGGCGCCGCGCCATCGGCCCGCCCGGGCCGGCCCACCTGGCTGCGGGCTTGTGGGGCGAAGCCCAGGCCGAACAGCACCTGCGCGCCAAGGGCTACCACATTTTGGGGCGGCGGGTCCGCCTGGGCCGCCGCGACGAACTCGACCTGGTGGCCCGCGCCGGCGACGCGCTGGTGTTTGTCGAGGTCAAGACCCGGTCCGCCGCCGGCCTGGCGCGGCCGGCCGCGGCGGTGAACCACGCCAAGCGCCGCACCCTGGCCCGCGCCGCGGCCCGCTACCTGGCGCGCCTGGGCCCGCGCCGGCCGCACCATTACCGCTTCGACGTCGTCGAGGTGATCGGCCACGCCGACGGCCCGGTCCCGGAGATCAAGCACATTGAAAGCGCCTTTCAAATCACCCGCTACTGCCGCCTGCCATGGTAACGCGCCTCCATAACCGCTGGCTTATGGCCTTGGCGCTCGCCATGCCGCTGGCGACCAGCGCGCAGGAGCCCGAATGGGAATGGGAGGCCCCCGACCTGGAAACCGTCGCCGCCACGGCCGCCTGGGCGAACGACAACCTGCCGGCGCCCATGCGCAGCCAGGCCCAGGCATGGCTCCAAACCACGGACTGGGCCGGGCTGGCCGGCCAGCTGGACATGCAGAAGGCCCGGCAACTTCTGGCCGTGCTCGAACAGACCTTGTACTCCTATTCCTGGGACGACCTGGCCGAACTGGCCCCTTACGGCCGCATGGCGCTGGACTACCTGCGCTCCACGCCGGAAGGCGCGCCCTACGCGGCTTGGCTGGAGCAACGGCTGGACTACCTCGACACCGCCCGGATCGTCGTGGCCGTGCCCGGCCCCCGCCCCACCCCGCTGCCGCGGGGCACGCCCGTCCCGCCCGCCGCGCGCCCCACGCCGGCGCCGCAACGCCGCCCAGCGGCCGCCGACCCGGAACACTGGCGCAAGACCGTGGCCCGCCACCCCCTGCCTGCGCGCGCCGCCACGCTCATCCCGCGGCTCAAAAATGTGTTCCGCCAGGAAGGCATGCCGCTGGAGCTGGTGTGGCTGGCGGAGGTCGAGTCGTCGCTGAATCCCAACGCGCGCAGCCCGGTGGGCGCGGCCGGCCTGTTCCAGTTCATGCCGCGCACCGCCGCATCGTTCGGGCTCAAGTTGCAGCCGCAGGACGAGCGCCTGGACCCGGAAAAGAGCGCGCAAGCCGCGGCCCGCTATTTGCGCCGGTTGTACCGCCAGTTCAAGGCCTGGCCGCTGGCCCTGGCCGCGTACAACGCGGGCGAAGGCCGCGTGGGCAAGCTGCTGGCCCGGCACAACGGCCGCACCTTCGAGGACATCTCGCCGTTCCTGCCGCTGGAGACGCGCATGTACGTCCCCAAAATCATGGCCACCGTCCAGGTGCGCGAGAAGATCGACCCCACGCGCATCGCCCCGCCGCGCTGACCCCATGGACACTGCGCGAACGGAAAAAGAGCAACCACCACGGATGGACACCGATGGACACGGATGTGATTCGGCGCCGGAATCGGATGCCCCCCAAATATCCGCGTTAATCCGTGTGCATCCGTGGTTCTATTTATTCCCGTTGGCCGCAACCGCAGGCCGGGGTGGTTTGGCGGCCGGGCGGCCGGATGTTTCCCGCCAAGCCGCCATGCGGTACCTGCGGAAGTTTCCAATCCTTGGAAAACGCGGCCTGGATTTTTCCAATGTTTGGAAAATCGCGTCCGGTTTTTTCCAATGTTTGGAAAACCCGGGTAGCCGCCGGCCCCGCCGGTTGTAGCCTTGTTTGCGCGGTTGCTATTTTGAACCGGGATCAATAGTATGGCCGCGCTTTAAAACAGGCGGTGCGCATGACCAATCAACGGAAAATTTTGATTTGCTACGCGACGACGTTCATTGCCAGCGCGTGCATCATGGTCTTGGAACTCGTGGCCGGACGGATCCTCTCGCGCTACCTCGGCCAGTCGCTCTACACCTGGACCAGCGTGATTGGCGTGGTGCTGGCCGGGATCTCCGTGGGCAACTATGTCGGCGGCCGCCTGGCGGACCGGTTCGAGGCGGAGCGGACCCTGGCGGTGCTGTTCACGCTGGCGGCGCTGGCCTGCCTGGTGGTGCCGGGGCTGAACCGGCTGGCCGGCGCGCTGGAGTTTGTCTGGCGCGGGTCGTGGCCGCTGCGTATCTTCATCCACGTCACGGCCGTGTTCCTGCTGCCGTCGGCGATCCTCGGCACGATCTCGCCGGTGGTGGCGCGCCAGGCGCTGCGGCTGAACGACCGCACCGGCCGGACCATCGGCGGGGTGTACGCCTGCGGCACGGCCGGCAGCATCCTGGGCACGTTCCTGGCCGGGTACTGGCTGATCGCGGCGCTGGGCACGTTCGCCATCCTCACCGTGCTCTCGGTGATCCTCGCGGCCCTGGCCCTGTACTACGGGATCCGGTTCTGGCTGGCGCGCCTGGGCCTGGTGGTGGGCCTCATGGCGCTGGGGCTGGCGCTCGCGCCGGGATCGGCCGCGGCCCGCCTGGGCGGGTGGCTGGGCCTGCGCGAGGCGGCCGACCCCGAGATCACCTACCTGGACGAAAGTAACTACAACTACATCGCGATCAAGAAGGCGGCCGAGAACCCCAACCTGCGCGGCATGTACCTCGACAAGCTGCTGCACACCGTCGTTGATTTATCCGACCCGCTCGATCTGCAGTACGAGTACACCTGGGTCTACGCCAGCGCCGTGGACCTGCTGGTGCCCACCAACACCCCGGTGTCGGCCCTGGTCATCGGCGGCGGCGGGTTCGCGTTCCCGCAATACCTGGAGCTGCGCCGGCCGGGCAGCCGGGTGGAGGTGGCGGAGATCGATCCGGCCGTGACCCGCGCGGCGTTCGCCGCCTGCGGCCTGCGCCCGGACACGACCCTGCGCATCCACAACATGGACGCGCGCAACCTGGTCACCGACCTGCTCGCCGGCCGCGGCGGCCTGGCGCTGCCCGCGGGCGGCTTCGACTTTGTGTTCGGCGACTCGATCAACGACTACTCCGTGCCGTTCCACCTGACCACGCGCGAGTTCGCCCAGCAGGTGTACGACCTGCTGGATGAGCAGGGCTGCTACCTGTTCAACCTGATCGACATGCTCACCGTGGGCCGGTTCCTGGGCGCGGTGATCAACACCTGCGCGGCGGTGTTCCCGGAAGTGGCCGTGGTAGCCTGCCACGGCCAGCAGGACCGGGACACGTTCGTGGTGGTGTGCGCCAAGCAGAAGATCCCCATCAACGAGATGATGCTGCGGCTGCGCGCCGAGTACCCCTTCAAGGGCCACCTGCTCAGCGCCGCGGAGATCGCCCGCCTGCGCCAGGACCAGCCGGTGCTGACCGACGACTACGCGCCGGTCGAGAACATGCTCGCGGGCGTGGTGCGCCAGGACACGGGCGGCGTGGTGGAGAAGCTGAACCGCGAGGCCATCCGCCGGGCGCAGGCCGGCGACCTGGCCGGCGCGCAGGCCATGTACCGCAAGGCGCTGCGCCTGGCGCCGGCGGCGGGCAACACGTGGTACAACATCGGCATCACCTGCCAGCAGTTCGGCATGCCGCGCGAGGCGGAGACCGCGTTCCAGACCGCGCTGCGCATCAACCCGGCCAACCTGCGGGCGCGCAACAACCTCGCCCTGATGTTTGCCCAATCCGGCCGGCTGGCCGAGGCCATTGCCCAGTGGGAGCAGGTCGTGGCCGTGGACGGATGCGCGCTGGACGTGCTCAACAACCTGGGCAACGCCTACGCGCTGACCAACGACTACCGGCGCGCCCTGCAGTCGTGGAAGCAGGCCGTGACCATCCAGCCCAACTACGCCGACGCCTGGCTCAACATGGCCACGGCCAGCGCCGCCCAACGCAACCCGGCCCAGGCCCAGCAATACTATGAACACGCCCTCCAGCTGCGGCCGGACGACTCGCGCAGCCACGCCTTGTACGGCCAGTTCCTGCTGAACCAGGGCCGCGAAGACGAGGCGCGCCGCCAGTTCGACATGGCCCGCCAACTGCAAACCACCACCAAGACCCTGTAAAAACAAAACAAGGATATCGACCATGCCCACGGGAAAAAACCTGCTGTTGTTGAGCATGCTGGCCGCCACCTGCGGAGCGCCCGTTGCCATGGCCGGGCTCGCCGCGGGCCGCGGATTCGCGGAGGATGACCTGCGCCCCCTGAGCCTCAAGGGCGGCCTGGGCCTGATGAAGTTCGACAAGGGCACGATCGATGAAACGGCCCGTGCCTGGGACGGCACGCCCCAGGACGAGTACCAGGCCTACCTTTCCAACTATACCCTGGACGAGCTGGGGTTCACCGACAACTATTACACCTTTAACGTGAACCTCGAGCAGCAGTGGCAGTTTTTCACCCTGCAGCTCGATGCCATGTACTCGCAGCCCTCCGCCTCGGCGGTCGCCCGCATGCACGACACGGCCAGCCCCGTGCCGGATCACAAAAAAGGCTATTACATCGGCGTCGACGATGTGGAGTATAACGGGAACAAGTACGAGTACATGTTCATCCCCAACGGCACCCGTTTCAGCTCCGACCTCCAGGCCGGCAGCCTGGAGATCAAGGGGCTGATCACCCCGGTCAGCTTTGTGACCGAGCAGGGGTTCAAGTTTACGCCCTGGATTTTCGTGGGCGTGCTGGGACTGATCGGCAACTACACCATTGACGCCGGCCCGGCGCGCGGCACGGTGCAGTACGAGATCCCGCCCGAAACCTACGTGGTGGGCGGCAAGGGCACCGGCACCACCGGCGGCGCCCTCCCCGAGGTGGGCGTGGGCGGCGAGCTGCGCATCAAGCTGGGCGAGATGGCCACCGGCGATGCGTTCCTGTCCGTGCAGGGCAATGTCGGGTACCTCCAATGGGACGGCCGCACCGGCGACTTCGGCATCCAGTCGCGCCGCGAAAAGGACATTGACCTCAAGTACCTGCACTACGAGCTGGCCGCGCAGCTTGAGCTGCCCATCTCGTACGAGTACGAGCTGGCGCTGATCCTGGGCGTGCGGGCGCGCAAAACCACGGCCAACGCGGACGCCACGGCCTCGGACCGCTCCGCGGAATCCCAGGACAATTTAAACGAAAAGTACGACAAGCACATCGAGCTTGAAATGACCCAGTTGCAGGCTTACGCGGGCCTGTTGTTCTAACAACCCCGCTGGCGTCCGGATCGGGGGGCGGGAGCCCCGCGCCACGTAGCACGGTCCTCCCGGGCCGTGTTCTCTCTTACCGGCCGGCTACGCGCCGCGCGGCCACCGGCGCCGGGCGAGATCGCGGGTCGCAGTCCGTTCCTCTGCGGAAAAGATCCCGAACCAGGCCAACGCCGCGAACACGGCCGCGGCCACGATGCCGTACGCGCAGCGCCAGGCCAGCGGGACCGGCAACGCGGCCGGCACGAGCAGCACGAGGCTGGCCAGCAGGCCCAGCGCCGCCGCGCGCACCGCCGACCGGCCGGCGGGCACGAAGCGCAGGCCCAGCAGGTACATCACCGCCATGTCGCCCGCCGCGCGCACCACCCAGGCCACGGCCGCGCCAGGGAGTCCGTAGGTGCGCGTCAACCACCAGGCCAGCACCAGGTACAAAGGAAACTCCACCAGGTGCACCCAGGCCGGCAGGTCCGGCCGGCCCACACCCTGCAGCAAAATAAACGGCAGGTAGCTCAGCCCACTGAAATATATGCCCACCGCCAGCCAGCGCATGACCGGCCCGCTCTGCGCCCCGAAACTTCCGCCCAGCCACAACTGCAAGGCTTCCGGCGCCACGGCCACAATGGCCAAGACCACGAGGAACAGGGCCGCCTGCAGGATTTTTACGCTCCGGCCGAACAGCTGGCCCACGGCCTCCGGCTGCATCACGAACCGGGCGGCGATCACCGGGAACAGCACCGCCACCAGCGCCCGCGGGAAAATCAGCAGCTTGACCACGATTTCCGCGGGCGTCACGAAGAACGTGACCATGGCCACGGAGATCAGCGCCCCAATGATAAAGCGGTCCACCTGGTTCATCAGCGGCACCAGCAGGTTGGAGATGGTCATCCAGCCACCCAGGGAGAACAGCGGCCGCAGCCAGGCGCGGCTGACGCCGTGGCGCCGGCGCAGCTCCGGCTGCGCGGCCAGGCACGCGCCAAGGTAGACCAGCCACTCGATCAGCCGGCCGGCCACCAGGACGCCCACCACGGCGAACAGGCTGCGCGAAAAGGGCAACACGCACAGCGGGCCGAGAAACGTGAAGGACCCGGTGAATATCTGGATGACGTTGATGAGCTTGAACCGCTGGAATGCCTGCAACACCCCGATCAAGGCCACCGTGCCGGTCACCAGCGGCAGGCCGGCGGCCACGACGTACAACGCGCGGATCGTCTCGGCCTGCAGCTCCGGCGCGATCTTCAGCAGGTCGCGCACCATCCACGGCGTCAGCGCCGCAACCAGGCCGGCGGCCAGCACGCCCACCAGGAACATGGTGGCCAGCGCGGTCCAGAACAGGCCGGGGATATCGCCGGCCCGCCCGGCGCCCAGCTTCTCAGCCACCAGCTTGGTCAACGCGCGGCCCAGGCCGAGGTCGAAAATGCTGAAGTAGCCGACCAGCATCCAGGCGATGGTCAGCGTGCCGAACCGCGCGTCGCCCAGGCCGCGGATCAGCGGCGGGATGGCCACCAGGGCCACGGCCATGGGCAGGCACATGCCGGCCAGGTTCCACAGCGTGTGGCGGGCGACGTTGTTATGCGCGGGTGACGTCATGGCCTGCAACAATACCCGCCGGCTCCGCGCAGTACCAAGTAAAAAGGGACCACTCACGCGCTGCCGCCGGCAGGCTAAGCATCCGCTGCAGAAGCGCCTTTGGGCAGATGGGAATGCACCAGGAATCGCCCGGTGTCGTGTCGTATTCCATGGCCCCGATCTTCAAAATGATGTGCCCCTTCACGAGCTATCCCGTCTGTTCATACGGATGCGCATGGTCGGGCAAGGCGCGGTTCGTGGCCAGCAGGAACTCGGTCATCAGCGTTCGTTCGCCGAACACCAGGGTCTTCTGCCGGATGCCGGGCTGCGGGTCGGGATAGCCTTCCGTAGGGTGCTTCTCAAACATGGGGGGGGGCATCCTTTCACGATATTTCAATGTTTCAGGATCATCACCGTCAAGGCAATGCCGCCGATGATCGCGGCGCCCCAGAGCAGGCTTCCGACCGCCCCGTAAGGATGAAGAATCATGGTTTTGTAGTAGTGGAACTTACACCACGACCCGGTGAACGGCGCGCTGCCCGGAAAGTGCAGCGTATGCCCTGGTTGGCCGCAGACGATACAGAATCCGCAGAACCCGCGCGGCACGCCCTGGTCCTCCAAGGTCTGGGGATGCTTCTGCCACAGGCTGCAGTAGCACCAGCCGTGATGCCATTTCTCGCCGCGCGGAACAGGATCGTTCATCCCTTTTCTTCAGCCTCGGTAGCGCCCAATCCCCGGTTGACCTGCGCTCGGTACGGCACCGTCTCAATCCCATTTCCCTTGCCGACGGCGCGCACCACCGGAACCTTGCCGGTGGAGCGCAGCGGAATCGGCGTAGCGTTCCAAGCGGATGTTCGAGTGTTCGCGCCTATTCTCCGCCGATGAGTTCTGTACTGCCATCCCTCTTGTTTACCAAGATGGTAAAATGCATGGGATGCCCCTCCCACAATTCAAAAGCAACATCGGCATTGTCATGCTGGTAGAAGAACTCATACCAATCACGCTAGAGAATCGGTATAAACCCCCTGGACGTAGCGTTTGC
>CAZAYP010000051.1:0-25656 GCA_964489425.1 uncultured Verrucomicrobiota bacterium
AGGCCGGGTTTGCCGGCCGCGTGGCCGCGGTGATCGGCGACTCCACGTTCTTTCACTCCGGCATGACCGGCCTGCTGGACATCGTGTACAACCGCGGCGTCACCACGGTCATCATCCTCGACAACCGCACCACGGCCATGACCGGCCACCAGGACCACCCCGGCACCGGCCGGACCCTGATGGGCGAGCCGACCGCCGCGGTGAAAATCGAGGACGTGTGCCGCGGCCTCGGCGTGCGCCGGGTCAGCGTGGTGGACCCCTACCAGCTCGCGGAGCTGGAAAAAGTGCTGCACGAAGACCTCGCCGCGCGCGAGCCCTCGGTGGTGGTGGTCAAGGGCCCCTGCGTGCTGGCGGTCCCCTTCAGCCCGCCGCGACAGTTCACGATCGACACCGAGCGCTGCACGGGATGCGGAATCTGCCGCCGCCTGGGGTGCCCGGCGATCGCGCAGGGCGAGGCGGTGCCGGGCAAGCCGACGCTGCGCCATGCCCGCATCAACCCGGTGCTGTGCGTCGGCTGCGGCCTGTGCGGCCAGGTCTGCCGGTTCAACGCCATCGTGCCCCTGGCCGCGGATGCGGCAGCCGCCGGAGGCAAAGGATGAGCGCCATGAGCAACGTCATGAACATCACCCTCGTGGGCGTCGGCGGGCAGGGCATCCTCCTGACCAGCCAAGTCGTGGCCACCGCCGCCCTGCTCCACGGGGACGACGTAAAAACCAACGAGGTCCACGGCATGGCCCAGCGCGGCGGCAGCGTGATCAGCCAGGTGCGCTTCGGCCCGCAGGTCTACTCGCCGCTGATCCCGGAAGGCGCCACGGACCTGCTGGTGGGGTTCGAGCAGCTCGAGGCCCTGCGCTACGCCCATTTTCTCAAGCCCGGCGGCTTTGCCATCGTCAACCAGCAGGACATCGTGCCGGTCACCGTGACCAGCGGCCAGCAGCCGGGCGTGCCGGACCTGGCGGACCGGCTCGCGCGCGCCTACCCGCAGCGGTTGCTCATCCCGGCCCTGGCCATGGCGCGGACGCTGGGCAACCTGCGGGCCACCAACATGGTCCTGGCCGGCGCCCTGTCCACCCGCGTCCATTTCGACACCGAGGTGTGGCGGGCGGCGATCCGCGAATGCGTGCCGCAGAAGCACCACGCGCTGAACATCCAGGCATTCGAGCAGGGACGCGCCGCGGCCGTGCCGCATGTCCTGGCCAAGTAAGGAGGCGGGCGCATGAATGCCGTGGTGGTAATGCTGCTGGGCCTGGCCGTGGCCGGGATCGGCTACCGGCTGTACGCCCGCTACGTGGAGACCCGGATCATCAAGGCTGACCCGGGCCGGGCCACGCCGGCGAAGATGTACATGGACGGCGTGGAGTTCATGCCCACCAGCCGCCACGTGCTGCTGGGGTACCAGTTCAAGTCCATTGCCGGCGCGGCGCCGATCATCGGCCCGATCATCGCCATCCAGTGGGGCTGGCTGCCGGCGCTGCTGTGGATCCTGCTGGGCACGTTCTTCATCGGTTGGGTGCAGGATTACTGCAGCGCGATGATGGCGATCCGCAACGACGGTGCGGCGTTCGGCGGGCTGAGCCACCGGCTGGTGTCGCCGCGCGCGCGCCTGATCCTGCTGGCGTTCATTTACTTTTACCTGCTGCTGCTGATCAGCGCCTACGGCAACGTGGTGGTGAGCACGGCGATCGCGCTCAAGGCCGCGCCCATGGCCTGGGTGTTCCTGACCGCGGCCGGGGTGCTGGCCAGCCAGATGATCTACCGCTGGCGCGTGGACATCCTGCTGACCACGTTGGTCACCGTGGGCCTGGCCCTGGCTGGGATCGGGCTGGGCGCGGCGCTGCCCTCCGACCAGTGGCTCGGCGCGGGCCTGGCCAACAGCCGCCTGTTCTGGGCCGGGCTGACCTTCCTGTTCTGCTCGGTGGCCGCGATCCTGCCGATCTGGAAGTTCGCCCTGCCGATCAACTACGTGGCCGCCTACGTGGTGTTCCTGGGCATGGCCGGCGGCATCGTCGGGGTGTTCATCCAGCACCCCACGTTCACCCTGCCGGCGTTCACCGGCATGGAGATCAAGATCGGCCCGCTGTGGCCGATCATGTTCGTGACCATCGCCTGCGGCGCGATCTCCGGTTGGCACAGCGTGGTGTCCAGCTCCGGCACGGCGCGGCAGATCGAGAACGAGCTGGACGTGCGGCCGGTATGCGGCGGCTGCATGTTCCTGGAGATGCTCCTGGCGCTGTTCGCGCTGGTGATCGCCGGGACGATCTTCGCCTCGCCGGCCGAGTACGCCGGCGCCATCGGCCACGGCCCGGGCCCCATTTTCGCCGCCGGCATGGCGCGGTTCCTCGGCGCCCTGTATTTGCCGGAAGTCATCGGCCGGACCTATGGCAGCGTGATGATGGTGGTGCTGGCGATCACCCTGATGCAGCTGGCGGTGCGGTTCATGCGCGTGGCGGTCGGCGAGCTGCTGCGCGACGTGGCCCCGCTGTTCCGCCACCCGGTGGCCGGCACCGCGCTCACCAGCGCGCTGGGCATCGTGCTGGTGCTGACCGGCTGGTGGCAGTACCTGTGGGTGCTCTTCGGCGGCGCCAACCAGCTCATGGCATCGCTGGCCCTGATGCTGATCACGATCTGGCTGCTGACCGAGCGGCGGCCGGCCGCCTGGACCATGATCCCCATGGTGTTCATGTTTGTCACGACCATCGCGGCGCTGGCCTTCATTTCCTGGGGGCTGTTCAAGAAAGTCTGGGGCGGGCAGGTGCACGGCGAGGCCCTGGTGGGCAACACCGTCATGGGGGTGGTCGGCGTGTTCCTGGTGGGCATCGCGCTGCTCCTGGCCTGGGAGGGCGCCAAGGCCATCCGCCGGCTCCAAACGCGGGCGCCGGATCGCCAGGCCGCGCAACCGGAGGCACGGGCATGACGGAAAAAGAGAAACGCCAGTGGCTGCAAGGGCTCAAGGAATTTGTCTACGGCATGGCGGCGCACGACTCGGCGCGCTATGCGCTTAAAACCCGCGCCAGCATGGAGCACCTGTTCATCCTCATCACCATGGGCGACATGCTCGGCGTGCCGATCCTGCCGCCCTACTACTCGCTGCGCCTGCTGCCCTACGTGGTGCCGCAGATCGCCACCTGGAAACGCCGCATGCTGCGCGAGCGCGACCTGACCGACGCCCTGGCATGAGCCCGGCATGACCACGCTGGCCGAGAGCCTGCAAGAACATCCGCAGCGCCGTTACCTCATGTTCGGCGGCAAGGGCGGCCTGGGCAAGACCACGTTCTCCGCGGCGGCCGCGTATCACCTGGCCCGCGCCGGCCACCGCGTGCTGGTGTTTTCCGTGGACCCGCAGGCCTCGCTCAGCGACATCTTCGAGCGCGACATCTTCGGCCGCGGCCCCACGGAGATCATGCCCAACCTGTTTGCCCAGGAGATCGACGCCGACCGCCACATCCGCGAGTACCAGGACGAAATCCGCGCCAAGATCCGCAGCCTCTACGGCCTGGAGCACATCCCGGAGGAGATCGAGCAGTACATCCAAGCCGCGGCCGCCGAACCGGCCATGGAAGAGAGCGCCATCTTCGATGCCGTGGTGGACATCGTGGTCCAGGGCGGCTACGACTACTACATTTACGACCTCGTCCCCCTGGGCCACGCGCTCTATTACCTGAGCATGGCCACGGTGTACGACCAGTGGATCGGCCAGATCACCCACCTGCGCGAGGAAATGCGCACCTTTGACCGCGCCGCCGCCGTGATGCGCCGCGACAAGGCCACGGAAGAAGACGCGATCCTCAACGAATTGCTCTACATCAAGGACCGAATCCACAAATCCTCCACCATCCTCACCGACCGCGAGCACACGGCTTTCTATTTTGTCCTCACGCCCGAGGAAATGGTCATCGAGGACACGGTCAAGGCCGCCGGGCTCTTTGCCAAGTTCAACGTCCCGCTGGCCGGCTACCTGGTCAACCGCGTGCTGGCCGCCGACCTGCGAGGCCGCGACATCCCGGACTACCTGCGCCACCGCCTGGACCTGCAGGCGCGCTGCCTGGAGCAGATCCACGGCCGGTTCGGCGCGGACATCCTGGCCACGGTGCCGGAAATGGAGCGCGACGTGACCGGCCTGGACATGATCGGCCGCGTCGCGGAGGCGTTGTTCAGCTGATGCAACCGCCCCCCACATTGCCCGCCGCCACGCCCGCTGCCGCCCAACCCATGCGGGCGTTCCTGGCCGATCACCCGCGCCTGAAATACACGTTCTATGGCGGCAAGGGCGGCGTGGGCAAGACAGTCATGGCCGGCGCGGCCGCCGCGTGGCTGGCCGCCCAGGGCAAAAAAACGCTGCTGGCGTCCACCAACCCGGTGCACAGCCTCTCCAACCTGCTGGAGCAGGACGTGTTCGGCCGCGAGACCCCGGTGACCGGCGCGCCCAACTGCTGGGCGCTGGAAATCGACACCCGCGACGCCATCGCGCGCTCGCAGAGCGAAATCCGCGACAAGATGAACACGTTCCTCAAGTACGCCGACCTGGCGGTCAAGGCGGACGAGTTCGTGGAGTCCGCCACCCTCAACCCGGCCTTCGAGGAGTCGGCCATGTTCACTAACATGATCGACATCATGTTCCGCGACGAGTACGACTGCTACGTGTTCGACACCGCGCCCACGGCCAACGCCCGCCGCCTGCTGGGCATGTCGCAGGTTTACTCGCTCTGGGTGGCGAAAATGATGAAAAGCCGCGAGGAAGCCCAGGGCCTGCGGGCCATGCTCTCCTACAGCCGCAAGCCGGACAGCGACCCGCTCATGGACTACCTGCTGCAGTTCCAGGACCGCATGCAACGCGCCAAGGCCCTGCTGACCGACCCGGCGCAGACCGCGTTTTTCTTCGTTACCTTGCCGGAGAGCCTGCCGATCGCCGTGATCCGCCGGTTCATCCAGTGGTTCCACGACTTCGGCATCCCGGTCGGCGGGGTGATCGTCAACGGTATCATCCAGCAGGACCAGGTCACGGCCACGACCGCGGAGTTTGTCCGCCAGCGGGTGCGCATGCAGGCCGGGCACCTTGAGAAAATAGCCGCCACGTTCAGCAGCCAGGTGCGCGCGCAGGTGCCGCTGTTCGAGACCGAGGTCCGCGGCCTGCCCATGCTGCGCCGCGTGGCCGACCGCCTGTTCGCGTGAGCGGCGGCGGCCGGGACGCGGGTCAGGTGGGCAGGTGCAGTTCCAGCGCGGCTGTGTCTATCCGCAAATCGCCGCCCAGCTCGCGCAGGACCAGGCGCGCGTATTCCACGCGGCCGGGATGCAGCTGTTGCAGCGCGGCGGCCTGCGCCGGTTCGAGGCGCAGCGCCAGCACGTTGTTGCGGGCTTCGAGGCCCAGGCTCACGGCGCCCCCGGCATGGCTGTGCAGTTGCTCCAGGAAGCCGATGAGCAGATCGGACACCCGCTCGCCATCGATGCGCGCCTGGGGCAACGACACAGGGGGCGGCCGCACGCTGAGCCGGATCTGGCGGAAGTAAGCGGGCAAAGCCAGGCGCTGGGCCAGGGCGTGGGCAAACTGGTCCTCCCCCTCCCCGGCGACGAAGAGCGCCTGGTCCTGGAACGGCCGGGCCAGGTACTGCTGCAGGTCGGCGACCAGGCGGCCCACATCGCACGGACGCTGCATTTGGCCCACCGGCAGGCCGTACACCACGTTGGTCAGGTCCGCGAACAGGTTCTGGATGCGCCGCCACAGCGAGGGCTCGATCAGGCCGTCCAACCGGGCGTCGTGGACCATGGCGCGCAACTTGGTGACGACGTGCAGTGCCTTGAGCACCGCCACCATCATGTTGCCGTCACCCGCCTTCCAATCCGCCGGCTTGAGCCCGGCCAGGGCGCGGTCCACGTCGTCCAGGTTCAAGGCGCCGCGCAGGCGGCCGGCGATCTCGCCGGCCTCCAGCAGATCCAGCGCTTCGGCGACTTTTTGCAAGCGGCCGCCCAGCGTGGCCAGGAGCGTGTGCGCCTCCACGCGCAGGGCGCTCACGTAGCCGCACAAATACTCCGCCCGCTGGGCATCCAACTGCACCAGGGGTGGCAGGCGCCGCGTATCGTCCAACGTCCGGTCCAGCAGGGTCAGGGCCGCCGCGGCCGGCATGGCGCCGCCGTGGCCGGCGCACACCACGGCCAACCCCTCGCGCCGGACCAGCTCGGCGACGTGCGCCAGCGAGGCGCAGGCCAGCGCCCGGTCCCAGCCCGGGATGCCGGCCACGCCGGGCGCCGCCGTCAGCAGCAGGTCGCCCACCACCAGCAGGGCGCCGATGCGCACCACCACGCCGTCCGGGCTGTGGCCCGGCGCGGCATGCACCTGGACGCGCACGCCCGGCCCCAGGGGCAAGGTTTCCATGGCGATCCCGCGCGCGGCAGAGAACAAGGGGGTGATGGGCGGCATGTCGGGCACCGGCTCACCGTACATGTAGTAGGTGGTCACATTCGCGTCGCGCGCCGCCAGCGCCCGCACGGCCATGGCATGCGCAAAGATGCGCAGCCGGCCGGAAACGACGCCGGGAAGCTGAAGGATGTTATGAAGGTGATCCCGGTGCCCATGCGTCAGGATCACGTGCAGCGTACGGCCGGAGTCCGGGCCGGCCTGCGCCAACCCGTGCTGGATGGCCGCCACGTTCTCGCCGGACGCACCGGCGTCCACCAGCACCAGGCCGGCAGCCGACGCGAACAAGTAAGCGTTGCTGTTGAGCGCGCTGGGCCGCGGCTCGATCGGGTACACCTGCCAACCGTCCGCGCCGGGAACGGGCTGCCACTGCTCCGGGGCCAGGATGGTGGGCGGTGGCATGGCGTGGGCAGCGTGGCTAGCGGCACTGCAGGCGGCCGCGCTTTTCCAGGTAGCGCTGGTGATACTCTTCGGCCTCGTAAAACGGGCCGGCCGGCACGATCCGGGTCACGATGGGCCGGGCCCAATGCCGCGCCGCGGTCAAGGCTTCCACGGACGCCAGGGCCGCGGCGCGCTGCGCCTCGGTGTGGTAGAAGATCACGGAGCGGTACTGGCTGCCGACGTCCGGGCCCTGGCGGTTCAGGGTGGTCGGGTCATGGTTGTCCCAGAACACCGCCAACAGCTGCGCGTAGGTGATGCGGGCCGGATCGTACGTCACCCGCACCGCCTCGGCATGGCCGGTGGTATCGGAGCAAACCTCCTCGTAGGTGGGGTTCGCCAAGGTGCCGCCGGCGTACCCCACGCGGGTGGTCACGACGCCGGGCATTTGCTGGAACGTGGCCTCCACCCCCCAGAAGCAACCAGCGGCAAACGTCGCCTGCTCAGTGGCGCTGGCTGCCGGAGCCCGGGCGGACGGCGGACTATTGGTATCCATGGCAATGCCTCCGTGACAAACAACGGCGCAGAAAAAAGAAAGCAGGCCGGCCCGCAGACCGGCCTGCTTCGAATGCATTTTCATGCGGGATACTGTCGGCCGGCGGCATCGACAACCGCCCGCCGGACAGCGCGCTGGGTTAACCTTCCGCCAGGGCGGAGGGCATGTGGAACTCGCGCTTGCCGAGTTCGCGGTCCAGCATGTACATGGCGCCGGTGGACGCGCCGACCAGCCCGATCTTGCCGAGGATCTCCTTGTCGTTGGCTTCCTCCTCGACCTGCTCCTTGACAAACCACTGGAGGAACCCCTGGCTGGCGTAATCCTTCTCCTCGATCGCCAGGGTGACCAGGTTGTTGATCATGGCCGTGACCTTCTGCTCGTGCGCCAAGGTCTTCTCGAACATGTCCTTGATCGAATCGTAGTCCGCGGGCGGCTCGGCGATGGCGGCGAGCTTGACGCGGGCGCCCTGCTCGTTCAAGTAGTTCATCATGATCCAGGCGTGCGACATTTCCTCGCGCCCCTGGACAAAAAACCACTTGGCGGTGCCAGTGAGGTTCTTGTCCGTGGCCGCGGCAGACATGGCGAAATACATGTACGACGAATACAACTCCGCGTTGATCTGCTTGTTGATCGCGGCGCTCATTTTTTTGCTTATCACGGTGTCAGCTCCTTTGTGCGTTAACGTTCGACGGGTTCAACTCTTCCACAGGCCGTGCAGGTTGCAATAGGCCCGGGCCGAGATCACCTTGCCCTCGATGCCCAGGAAAATGGCTTCCGGCTTGTCGCCGGGCTTGAGGAAGCAGCGCCCGTCCCGGTTCTCGAACTGGATCTCGATCCACTCGATGTAGTGCTTGGCTTCCATGGGGTGCGCCACGCTGCCCACCTTGACCAGGTAGCCGCCGGGCACTTTCTCGATCACCGGGATATGCTTTTCCTTGGCCGCCTCCACGGTGTTTTCCTTGACCAGCTTCATGGGCTGGCCGCAGCACACCAACTGGCCGCCGCCTTCATGCACGAGCTGCACAATGTTCCCGCACAGGTCGCACTTGTAGATTTCCAACAATTTCGGCATGTTCGTCCTCCTTTTCTATCGATTACCAGTTTTCCGCCAGAATCTCGAACTGGGCTTGCGGGTGCACGCAGGCCGCGCAAACCAAGGGCGCTTCCGTGCCGGTGTGCAGGTAGCCGCAGTTGCGGCAGCGCCAAACCACGGGCTTTTCCCGCCTGAACACCTTGCCGGCCAGCACATTGGCGCGCAGATCGTTGTAGCGCTTCTCGTGCTGCTTTTCCGCCACGGCGATGGCCGTGAACGCTTCGGCGATCTTGGGGAACCCCTCGGCCTGGGCCACCTTGGCAAACCCCGGGTACATCTCGGTCCACTCGTAATGCTCGCCGGCGGCCGCGGCCTTCAGGTTCTCCGCCAGCTCGCCGATTACTCCCGCCGGGAACGTCGCGGTGATTTCCACCTCGCCGCCCTGGAGGAATTTGAACAGGCGCTTGGCATGCTCCTTCTCCTGGTCCGCGGTTTCCTCAAAAATATCCGCGATCTGCACGAACCCCGCCTTGCGGGCAGCGCCGGCGTAAAAAGTGTAACGATTGCGCGCCTGGGACTCGCCGGCAAAAGCGGTCAGCAGATTCTTTTCGGTCTGGCTGCCTTTCAGTTCCATATCCGCCTCCTTGTCGTTATGATTAATTGGTCGCCCATGGGTCACCTTACATCTCATCGATTATACCTGATTTGGACGACCAGGAAAGCTTTGTTTGCAAAAATGGGCGCGACACATGCCGTGCCCTGGAGCACTTCCGCCATCCAAGCCGCGGCGGTTGCTCATCCGGTAAGGCCTCAGCCACGCGGGGAGACTCTCACGGAGGCACGGAGACACGGGGATGAACGCCAAAAGAATCGGAGCGATCGTGGTTCTACGTCATGCGAGGAAAGGAACCACACTTGCCTTTTAATTTATTGCTGGAATCCATGAAGCATGACTCGCGCCAGATGTTCTCCGTGACCTCTGTGGCTCCGTGAGAAAAAATATACAAGGTTCTGCACCGTATGCTTCCCCTGTATCGGGTTCGGAAACGACGACTGATGATGGGCCCCCATCTCAAGCCCGGCGCCTGATCACCCCGTTTCACTGAGGCCTTACCTCATCCGCGAGAAAGCGATTGGACGAGAGGGTTTGATTTGCTGCGCTTGGCGTCATGGATTCTCGGTTACCCGTGTCTGATCGTTCCGCGTATTCAGGGCCCTCCACAGTCCTGATTGTGGAAGACGATGAAGCGTCGGCCAAGTTGATCGCGACCATGGTGACCATGGCGGGGTACCGGGTCATTGGCCACGGGCGCACCGGACGGGAGGCGGTGGCGCTGGCCTTGGACCTGCGGCCGGACATCATCCTGATGGACCTGATGATGCCGGAAATGGACGGCTTGGAGGCCACGCGCCGGATCATGGCCGCGCAGCCCATGCCCATCATTGCCGTGACAGCGGCGGTCGAACCCGACATCATCCGCGAAATCACGCAAGCCGGCATCTGCGGCTATATCGTCAAACCCTCTCCCGCGGCGAAACTGGCGGACATCATGCGGCTGGCGCCGCTGCGGTTTGAAGCGGCCCAGGCTGTGTTACGCAGCCAAACCGCGTCCCACGATGGGCCGGCCAAGATCCGCCTGCTGGTCGCCGGCGGCACGGAAGCCGCCCTCTGGCCGCCACACGACCTGGAAGGGTTCGGCGTCCGGATGACGGTGGTGGGATCCGCCCTGGACGCGCTGGCCCGGATCAAACAGCACGCTTTTGACGTCCTGATCATGGACATGGAACAGTCCGATATGCCTGGCCGGGATTTCCTCGAAATCGTGCGTTTGCTGCACCGGAACCTGGCGGTTGTGGTCAGGTGCCCGGAGAGTACGGAGGACCTGGCGCATGATTTGCTGGTCCAAGGCGCGGACGAAGTCTTGGCGCGGGACGCCATTGCCCCGGAAATCCTGCGGACCCTTATTTCCGCCCGCGCCCACCGATCGGCCGGCGCCACCCTGCCCGACCTGCACCTGGCGCTGGCCCTACCGGAATCGCCGTTACGTTCCGACATCGCCCGCCTGGCTGAAACCGCGCTGCCCGTGCAAGTCGCCACGTTGCAGCCAGCAGACAATTTGGCCGGCTTGATGCACACCTTGGAAGCGGAGATCCTCATCGCCGGCCTGCCGCTGACTGGCGGCCGGCCAGGCGCCGCGAGCCTGCTGGCAGTTTCCACGCGCCCCCATGCCCGCCCGCCCCCAGCCCTGGTGCTAGTCGTTCCCGAACCGCGGGTAGCGTTGATCAAGGAAGCCCTGCAGTTCGGGGCGGGGGATTACATGGTTCCCGGCGCAACGCCGGTGGAAATCCTGCTCACCCTGGCCCGGCAGGTCCACACCCTCCGCCAACAGCGCGCCGTATCCCGCGAGCAGGAAAAGTACCGCCACCTGGTGGAAAACCTGAGTGAAGGCATCTGGATGATTGACCGGGACGCCAACACGACCTTTGCCAGCCCCAAGATGGCGGCCATGCTGGGCTATTCCTGCGAAGAAATGGTCGGACGCCACCTGTTTTCGTTCATGGACGCGCCGGGCGTGGAAAACTGCAAACGCGCCCTGGATCGCCGGCAACAAGGCATCCGGGAACAGCACGAGTTCGAGTTCCTGAAGAAAGACGGCACGCGCCTCACGACCCTGCTCGAAACCTCGCCCGTGCTTGACGAGCACGGCGCATACGCTGGCGCCATCGCCGGCGTGCTCGACATCACGGACCGCAAAAAACAAGACGAACTGGTGCTGCGCGCGGGCAAGATGGCCACCCTGGGCGCCCTGGTGGCCGGCGTGGCCCACGAAATCAACAATCCCAATAACGTGGTCGCGTTGAACATCTCGATGTTGCAGCGCGTCTGGGACGAGGCCCTGCCCGTGCTCAAGGCCGCCACGGGCCGCGGCGAGTTGCAGATCCTGGCCGGCTTGCCGGCCGCGGAAATGATGGGCGAAGTTGACAACCTGCTGGCCGGCATCGGCCGCAGCAGCGGCCGCATCAAGCGCATCGTGGACTTGCTCAAGGATTATGCCCGCGAAAAAACGCCGTGCATCAAGCACAGCCCGCTCCAACTCAACGAGGTGTTGCAGGTGGCCATGGAACTGGCCGGCAACCGCCTGAAACACGCCACCCACGGCCTGGCGGTCAGCCTGGCGCCGGGCCTGCCCATGGTCTCGGGGAACTTCCAGCGCCTGGAACAGGTTTTCGTCAATCTCTTGGTCAACGCCTGCGAAGCGCTCACCGCGCCGGAGCAGGCCATCCGTGTCGAAACCCGCTTCCTGCCGGAAACAAACCAGGTCCAGGCGATCATCAGCGACGAAGGCATGGGCATGTCCCCGGAAACCCTCCAGCGAATCTTCGATCCTTTCTTCACCACCAGGCATGACCACGGCGGCACCGGCCTGGGCGTGCCGATCGCCCAGAGCATCGTGGCCGAGCACCAGGGCGCCTTGGAGTACCAATCTGCGCCCGGCCAGGGGACCCGCGCCAGCATCACCTTGCCGGCCCTGGTTACAGAAAAGAATTAACCAAGAAGATCGCGGATTTTTACCACGAAGATCACGAAGGACACGAAGTTGACAGAGGGAAGATAAGACCATGGATATGATGATGTTGATCTTCTTCGCGCCCTTCGTGTACTTCGTGGTAAAAATTCTGGGATCGTTCCGGATGATGTTTGCTCCCGGCCTGCGGAAGGCACCGTCTATGTGTCCGACTCTTACATTCCATGCCCGGCATACTGATAATTGACGACGACGAGGACATTCTGCGGTCCTACCGCCTGCTGCTGAAAATCAGCGGTTTGGGCGAGCCGGCCTGTTGCCCCAACGGCCGCGAGGCCCTGGCCGCCCTGTCCGTTGACACGCCCCTGGTGTTGCTGGATTTGAACCTGCGCGGTGAGTCGGGCTTGGACCTGCTGCCGCGCATCCTGGAACAGGCGCCCGGTGTGCCGGTCATCGTCATCACCGGCAACCAGGACCTGCCCACGGCCGTGGCCTGCATGCGCCTGGGCGCGCACGATTACCTGGTCAAGCCCGTGGATGCCGAACGCCTGCTGACCACCATCCGGCGCGCTCTTGACTGGCAAGCCGTGGCCCGCGAAAACGAGCGACTGCGCGACACCCTGCTCCTTGGCCACGGGGATCGGCCTCAAGGCCTGCGCGACATTGTCGCCCAAGACCCGCGCATGCTGAACCTCCTGGCGTACGCCGAGATCGTGGCCGACAGCCCCCGGCCGGTGCTGGTCACCGGCGAAAGCGGCACGGGCAAGGAGTTGGTGGCCCGCGCCCTGCACAACCTGGGCCAGCGCGCCGGCCAGCCATGGGTGTCCGTGAACGTGGCCGGGCTGGACCCGCACGTGTTCGCCGACACGCTCTTCGGCCACGTGCGCGGCGCCTATACCGGCGCCAACGAGGCGCGCGACGGCCTGGTGGAGCAAGCGGGCGCCGGATCCCTGCTGCTGGACGAGATTGGCGATTTGCAGCCGGAGTGCCAGGTCAAACTCCTGCGCTTGCTCCAGGAAAATGAGTACCGCACGCTCGGTTCTGACCAGCCCCGCCTATGCCGTGCCCGCATCATCGCCACCAGCAACCGCGACCTGGAAGCGCGCGTGCGCGAGGGCACGTTCCGCGCCGACTTGTATTACCGGTTGCATGTGCATCACCTGCACCTGCCGCCGCTGCGCGAACGGCCGGGCGATATCCCGTTGCTGGCCGCGCATTTCCTGCAGCGCGCCGCCGCCACGCTCCAGGCGCCGGCGCCAAGCCTTGATCCAGGGGTCATGCCGATCTTGGCTGCCGCTTACTTCCCGGGCAATGCGCGCGAACTGGAGACGCTGATTTTTGATGCCGCAACCAGATTTCGTGGCAAGCAAGCCATCCCGGCCGGGTTCTTCAAGGAACGGCTGGCCGGTGGGCTGCCAGCGCAACCGCAGCCAGGGCCGGCGGCGCAGCAGGTCGCCGGCCCAGGATTCGCGGCCTGGGCCAACCTGCCCACCCTGCCCGAGGCGCGCCGTCAACTGATGGCCGAAGCCTTGCACCGCACCCATGGCAACCAGTCCGCGGCCGCGCGCATGCTCGGGATTACCCCGCAGGCATTGAGCAAGCATTTGAGCAAGAGCGCGCCGATGCCAGGTTCCGAGCGGGAGCCGCCACAGCCGGCTTGACCCGCCAATTCCGCGGTGCATCATCCGCAATAGTTCAACTATTCGGGAGCACGTTCCCATGAACTGGATCCACCGGCAATTGAAGCTGGATTTGCCATAAGGGCCGTCGGCCTACTTGTGGGGCCCACGCGACACGGGCGATCCTCAAAGTATGACCGGGCCTGTCAAGGCGGGAAGCGCATCGCGTCAGAGTCCCGCCTTCAGGCGGAAGCTCTGCGCGGGCTTCAGCCCGCGGCTGGGACCGCGTCCTGAAGGACGCGGGGAACTTCCGGCTGAAGCCGGGACTCCGACCAACTCCCCAGCCGATCACATCGGCCAACCCGTTACATCCTTTTCCCGTACCCCTTAACCCCTGTATCCCTTCTTCTCTCCCTCAACCCGCTCGCAACCATTTTACAACTGCGCTTGATCCCCGCGGCGGTGGCGGCGGCCGGTAGCTGAGCGTGGGCTGCCACTGTATTCATCTTCTTTGCAGGCTGATCCAATCGTCCGCGCCGATTTCCGGCCAACTGGCACGGTAGTTGCATATGTCGCAACCATGCCGAACATAAAACCAACCGTCATCCTGGTCGAAGACGAGACAGATTTGCGCGACAGCCTCCAGCTTGCCTTCCGCAGCGCCGGATTTACCGTCAAGGTGTTCGACAACGGCGGCACGGCCTTGGATTTTGTCCAAACCACCCCGCTGAATGGCGATTGGGTGCTGGTGTCGGATATCATGATGCCCAAGGTATCCGGCATGGACCTGATTCGCGCGGCCAAGGACAAGTGGCCGGGCCTGCCCGTGGTGGCCATGACCGGGTATGGCGACAAACCCATGATCACCGATTTGCTGCGCATGGGTTGCGACGACTTCCTGGACAAGCCGTTCGACACCGCCACGCTGCTGACCGCCGTGCAGCGCGTCATGGCCCAGCAGAAAGCGCGCGACCATGACCACGTGGTGCGCTTGCGGGCCGTTGAATCCATGCAGCACGAATTGGAAGGGCATCTGGCGGCCAGCCAGACGCCCCCCGCGGCTGTGGATGAGGCCGCCGGCGCCACGCCTGACATCCCCGTTGACCGCAAGGACGACCGCGCGGTCGTAACGCCCGCCGGCGACCTGGTCGGCGCCCCGGTCACGTCGTTGCGGCACCAACTGGAGACACTGCTCTCCCAAGGCGTCCGCTGCATCCGGCTGGATTTGGCGCAAGTTCACGATTTGGACGCCTTGGCCCTGAGCGTGTTTTGCGCGTTGGCCCAGGAGATGCGCAACCTGCCCCATGGCCGGCTGGAAATCACGAACGTCACCGCCCCCCTGCATACCATGTTCCGCCGCCTGAGCCTGGATGGGGAGTTTCTTGTGAAATGCCCGACGAACTCATAGATCCCAGCCTGGCGCAGGAGTTCCAGGCCGAATCCAAAGAGCACTTGGAACGGATCGAGGACGATCTCATCTGGCTGGAAGCGTCGCCGGAAACCATGGATATGGACCGGATCAACCGTATTTTCCGGGCCATCCATTCGGTCAAAGGCACCTCGGGGTTTCTCGGTTTCCAGACAATCGGCGCCCTCAGCCATGCCATGGAAACCCTGTTGGACCATTTGCGCAAAGGCAAACTGAAAGCGTCGCCGCCGCTGGTCAGTGAACTGTTAAAGGGCGTTGACGATCTGCGCGCCATGCTGGATGACTTGCTCAACAGTAATCAGCGCGATATCAGCGCGCGAGTGGCGGATCTGGACCGGTGGTTGCACGTCCAACCGGAAGTGCCGCCGGGTTCCCCTCCCGCCGCCGCGCCGGCGGATACACCCCTGGTTCCGTCCCTGATCGAGGCCTGGGCCGCCGCGCCGGCCGAATGCTCCAGTCATTGGCGCATTTTGATCCCCGACCTGCATAATTGGCAGCGATTGAATAACATGACGCCCTTGGCGCTGTTTGCGCGGTTGGAAGAGCGGGGCTTTGTCGTGGAAGCCAAGCTCAAACCCATGACCGACAGGTTGAACGCCGGGATTGAGCAGGCGGCGTTGGGGTTGGAACTGCTCTATGCCACCACGCTGACGCGGGAAGAAGTCGGCACGGCATTCGCGATTCCCGCAACCCTGATTGAACCGGCCGGCGCTGCTCCGGCCACGGCCCAACCACCGCCCGCCGTTCCGCAGGTGGCGGAGGCCGTGCCGGCTACGGCCGGCAACCGGTACACCATCCGATTCGCCCCGGCCGCGGAGGTGACCGCCACGCCCAAGGCCCTGGACTCGCTCTGGGACGATCTGCGCCGCCTGGGCCCCTGCCGGATCGAGCCGGACTCGCCCGCCGCGCCCACCCAGTGGACCATCACCCTGGACACTGCCGCCACCGAGCCAGAAATCCGCGATGCGTTTATTTTCGTGGAAAAAGGCGGCGGCCTGGAAATCAATCGGGCGGATCAGGCTGATCCGACTGATCCACCGGGCCAGCCGCCCTTGGCCGGACCGGCCGCGGCCGCCCCTGCTGAGCCCGCCCCCGAGACCACCGCCGGCCCGACGCCGGCCGCCGTTGACCTGGTGCGCGTGCCGGCCGACAAGTTGGACCGGCTGGTGAACCTCGTGGGCGAACTGGTGATCCAGCAGGCGCAACTGCGGGCCGCCACCAGCCGGGTGGCGCACCTGGCGCCGGAATTCCAAGCTACGATTGAAGGCCTGGAACGGCTGCATGCCGAGTTGCGCGACGTGGCCCTGAACATCCGCATGATGCCCATTGGCGCCACGTTCAACAAGTACCGCCGCCTGGTACGTGACCTGTGCCAGGAGTTCGGCAAGGAAGTGGATCTCGTCATTGAGGGCGCGGACACGGAGCTGGATAAAACCGTCATCGATCAACTCGGCGACCCGCTGCTGCACCTGGTACGCAACTGCCTGGATCACGGCCTGGAGCCGCCCGAGGCGCGCATCCGTCAGGGCAAGCCGCGCGCCGGCCGCCTGCGCCTGGCCGCCGACCACCAGGGCGACCGCGTGGTCATCACCGTAGCCGACGATGGCAAGGGCCTGGATGCCGCCGCGATCCGCGGCAAGGCGGTCGAGCGCGGCTTGATCCCGGCCGATGCCTCCATGAGCGAGGCGGAGCTGCACAACCTGATTTTCCTGCCGGGTTTTTCCACGGCGCAGAAAGTCACCAGCGTGTCTGGCCGCGGCGTGGGCATGGACGTGGTCAAGCGCCAGATCGATCTGCTGCGCGGCGCCGTGGAACTGCAAAGCCAACCGGGCCGCGGTACGAGCTTCCGCCTGTCCCTGCCGCTGACCCTGGCGATTATCGAGGGGCTGATGGTGGAGGTGGACAACGAGCGGTTCATCCTGCCGCTGGGCATGGTCACGGAAACCATTGAGCTTACCCGCGCGCAGCGCCTGGACGACAACGCCCGCAACGCCGTGGCCGTGCGCGGCGCCCTCGTGCCCTACCTGCGCCTGCGGGATTTGTTCGGGTTTCCCGATGGCGACGCGCCCCTCGAACGGGTCGTGATCGTAAACCTGGAAGATCGTCGGCTCGGCCTGGTGGTGGACCGCGTGCTCGGCAACCACCAGACTGTGCTGAAAACCATGGGCCGGATGTTCCAGGGCGTCACGATCTTTTCCGGCGCCACGATCCTCGGCGACGGCGCCGTGGCCCTGATCCTGGACGTGCCCAGCCTGCTCCGGCACAGCCGCGCGAAAGTCGGGGAAAGCGCCATGTTGGAAGTGTGAGGACAACATAAGAATTATGAATCAGGAACTCAGGAAAACAGGAACGGAAAGGAAGATGCCAAAATATATACAACGGCCGCGCCGAACAGCCGGCGGCTCCACTGGCGCCGGGCAGGCGTGTCAATCTTTTCCTGATTTCCTGAGTTCCAGATTGAAATATGCGGAAGGGAATTGCTTGGGCCAGCCACTTCACGCGCCGGCTTGCGCGCTTTCAAACTGCCAGAATTCGGAGGGCTTCAGAATGGTAATGCCCTGGAATGATCCGAGTTCGGCCAGGTCCTTGTCGCCGGAAATGATCGCCTTGCATTGTCCCGCCAAGGCGGTGGCCAGCACCAGGTCGTCGTCCGCATCCCGGCACACGGCATCATATTTCGGGGGTATGGCCACGATTTCGACCCGGGATTTCAGGAGCCGAATGGCGGCCTGGATGTCGGTTTTCCCGAAATTGAATTTCTCCGCCAGCACCCGGGCCACTTCGTTCAGCAGGGGTTGGGATGACACGACCGTGTGCTGGATGGCCACGTGCTCGAAAAGCTCATTGCACATGCCGTGCGAGATGAACGCGGCGATCAGCACATTGGTATCCAGGACCAGTCTCATGAAACCCGTTCAAAAACGTCTTCATCGGTATGAACACCCTGGCGGGCGGCTTGCGCCTGCATCCGTTTGCGCAGCCCGCGAAAGCGCCGCAGGAAAAGATAATCGCGCAACGATTCGCGCACCAAGTCACTGCGCGACACCCCGTCCGCTATGGCAACGCCATCCAGCTCCTTGCGGACCTTTTCCGGAAGACTTACGGTTATCGTGTTCCTCATCTCAATCCTCCCAAACGCGGCTTTTGGTTTCTGTAAGAGATTATCTTACAGGCCGCGCCGAGGCAAGCGGGTTTGTTCCGGCATCCATCATGTGGCCAACGGTAGGCGCTGCGTTTTCAGAGCGCGGCGCCACTCTGCCGTGGCGCCGACCTCCGCTTCGGCGGATCTGCTCCGGACCCACCGCCTCACGGCGGCGGCTACCCACGCCCCGGACGACAGACACGGCGGCAGAGCGCCATGACTACAGCCAGACACATACAACAACGATCACGACAACGACCAATAGGAGTGGGGCGATGCATCAGCGAAACACCAGTTGAGGGCGGGCAGTGAATTCGCCTGCAGTGACCGTGAGTAGCAACAGAAAAGAAAGGACCAAGGTATGTTCAAGAATATGAAGTTGGCGGGAAAGATCGGGTTTGGATTCGGCGCGGTGATCGTCATCCTGGTGATCCTGGGGGCGGTCGCTATTGTCAGCATGAACGGGGTCAAAAAGACTTCCAACACGCTGGCCCAAGTCAATATGCCGGATGTGGAGGATGCCTATAACATCAACCGCTTCTGCCTGCTGACCATGTACGAAGCGCGCGGGTATGCGTACACGACCGAGAGCGCGTTCCTCGAGAACGCCCGCAAAAACCTCGGCGAGTTGAAAAAGCACCTCAAGGAGGCCAAAGCCCAGGCCGCCAAGTACAACAATGCCGTACTGGCCGCCAAGGCGGACCAGGCGGAAAAAGATGTGCTGGAGTATGAAAAGCTGCTGGACGAAACCGTGGCCAAAACCGAGGCCATGGACAAGTTGGCCGCGACCGCCGCCACCGAGGCCGCCGACTTCATGAAGCAGTGCAATGATCTGACCGCCGGCCAATCGTCGCGGCTGGAGGGTGAAATTGGCGCGGCCATGAAAGGCCAGGCCGATACCAATGCCGACAAGGTGACCGAAACGGAACTCAAGGAACGGACCAGGAAAATCTCCCTGTGCAACCAGGTGATCGATTTGGTCAACGAGATCCGGCTGGGCCGCTGGCAGTCGGAAGCCCTGCGCGATCCTAAGCTCATGACCGATGCCCTGGCCAAGTACGACACCATCAACGCCAAGCTGGACGAGCTTAAAGCCATCACGCGCCTGGAAGCCGACTTGCAGCGCATCGAGGAATGCCGCAAGTCCGGCCAGGACTACAAGAAAGCCATGGAAGAGTTTCTCGTCTACTGGCTGGCCCGGGAGGAACTGGGAAAGAAGCGCAATGAAATCGCCAACGAAGTGCTGGACATTGCCACGGAAAATGCCGTGGGCGGCATCGCGGATTCGGGCAAGGCGGCCACCCAGGCGGCGGACGCGTTGACCAAGGCTTCTATTGCCATGATCGTCGGCCTGCCCATCGCCGTGGTGGTGGGCTTGATCCTGGCCGTGTTCATCACCCGGGCGATCACCGGCCCGGTGCGCCAGCTCATGGCCGGATTGGGCGAGATCGCCAAGGGCGACATGAAAACCCGCATGGCCGTGCAGTCCCGCGACGAGGTCGGCCTGTTGTCCGAAACCGCCAACAACATGGCCGCGGCGCTGGAAGGCGTGGCCGGCCTGGCGCTCAAGATCGGCAACGGCGACCTGCGCGAGGAGGCCAAGCTGGCCTCGGACAAGGACATGCTGGGCGATGCCCTGAAAAAGATGATCACCAATCTGCGCGACATTGTCGCGGACGTGCGGTCCGCGTCCGAGAACGTGGCGTCAGGCAGCGAGCAGATGAGCAGCACGGCCGAGACCCTGTCGCAAGGCGCTTCGGAACAGGCCGCGTCGGTGGAGGAAGTCTCCTCGTCCATGGAGCAATCCACGGCCAGTATCCAACAGAACACCGAAAACGCGCGCCAGACCGACAAGATCGCCACCAAGGCCGCCCAGGACGCCCAGGAAACCGGCGCGGCAGTGATCAAAACTGTCCAAGCCATGAAGGACATTGCACAGAAGATCTCCATTATCGAGGAAATCGCGCGCCAAACGGATCTGCTGGCGTTGAACGCGGCCATCGAGGCGGCCCGGGCCGGCGAGCACGGCAAGGGGTTTGCCGTGGTGGCGTCGGAAGTGCGCAAGCTGGCCGAACGCAGCCAGACCGCGGCCGGCGAGATCAGCAAGCTGTCCGGGTCCAGCGTGGAGTTGGCGGAAACCGCGGGCGAGCAACTGAACAAGCTGGTGCCGGACATCCGCAAAACCGCGGACCTGGTCAAGGAAATCGCCGCGGCGAGCGAGGAACAAAACACCGGCGCGGCGCAGATTAACAAGGCGATCCAGGAGCTGGACAAGATCGTGCAGCAGAACGCGGCCGCGGCCGAGGAAATGGCGTCTGCTTCGGAAGAACTCTCCAGCCAGGCCGAGCAACTGCAGAGCGCGATTGCGTTCTTCAAGGTGCAGGAAGAGTCCGGCCGGCGGGTGGCCGCCGCCGCGGGCGCGCGCGGCGCCCCTGCGCCGCACGCGGCCGCGGCGAGAAAGCCGGCCGCGCCGTCCGCCCGCAAGGCGCTCGCCGGCAAGGTCAAAACCGGCGATAAAAGCGCGCCGGCTGATAGCGGGGTGATGATCGAGCTGGACAAGGTGGAACCCGAGCACAAAGACAGCGAATTCGAACGCGTGTAATGGCGCTGGCCAAGCAACAGAAAGGAAGTGCCATGAGTACAAGCAAAATAACGGAAACCGCGCGGTACCTGACGTTCCGGCTCGGTGACGAACTGTTCGCGATCAACGTGTTCAAGGCGCGGGAGGTGCTGGATGTCAGCCGCATCACCCGCGTGCCAACCGCGCCGGGCTACATGCGCGGCGTGGTTAACGTGCGCGGCAACGCCATCCCGGTGGTGGACCTGCGCATCAAGTTCGGATTGCCCCAGGCGCCGGACACGCTCAACACGCGGATCATCGTGATGGAACTGGACATGGAGTCCGAGAAGGTGGTGGTGGGCGGGTTGGCGGACGCGGTCCACGAAGTGCTGGAACTGGAGCCCAAGGAGATCGAGGAGCCGCCGACGCTGGGCATGCGCTGGCGCACGGACCTGATCCTGGGCATGGGCCGGCGGGACGACAAGTTCATCATCATCCTCGACATTGACCGGGTGTTCTCGACCGAGGACGTAGCCCTGGTGGCCAACGCCACGGCCCAGGTGGCGCCCGAGGAGAAAAAGCCGGAGAAGAAAGCGGACAAGAAGTAAAGCCAAACCTCCCGGCCGCGGGGGCGCGGAGCTGCACGGCTCCGTTGCCCTCGCGGCCACGGTGCGGCCCCCCATCAGATCCGGATGTTCACCACGAAGATCACGAAGGACGCGAAGTTAGCAGAGGGAAGATAAGACCATGGATATGATGTTATTAATCATCTTCGTGGCCTTCGTGATCTTCGTGGTAAAAACATTATCGCTTAGCCATCCGGGTTCGCATTATTCACCATGACCGCCGCAACCAATAACGATCATCTGACCGACCGGCAGTACGCGGAGTTCAGCGCCGTGATCTCCACGCACCTGGGGATCAAGATGCCGCCGCAAAAAAAGGTCATGCTGCAAAGCCGGCTGCACCGGCGCCTGCGTGATGTGGGCCTGCCCCACGTGCGCGCGTATTATGAATGGTTCTTTTCCGATCCCCAGGTTCAGGATAAGGAACTCGAGCACCTGCTGAACCTGGCCACCACCAACAAAACCGATTTCTTTCGGGAAGCGGAGCATTTCGATTTCCTCACGCGGCAGGTGCTGCCCGAATGGCGGCGCCGGCCCAAGGCGGATGTGTTCCGGGTGTGGTCGGCCGGTTGCGCGACCGGGGAGGAGGCCTACACCCTGGCCATTACGCTGCTGGAAGAACAGGCGCGGGCCTTTTTCCCCTTCACGATCCTGGCCACGGACGTGTCCACCCGGGTGTTGCACACGGCCATGGAGGCGATCTATCCCGAAGAGCACGTTAACCCGATCCCGCCGCTGCTGCGGGCGAAATACGTGTTGCGCGGCAAAGACCGCCGGCAACGACTGGTGCGCATGGCGCCGGAAGTGCGCGACGGCGTGCGCTTCGGCAAGCTCAACTTCCTGGCGCCCAACTATGGCCTGGCCGAGCGCTGGGACGTGGTGTTCTTCCGCAACGTCATGATCTATTTCGACCGGCCCACCCAGCAGCAGATCGTGGGGCAGATTTGCCGGCATCTGCAAACTGGCGGATACTTGTTCGTTGGCCACGCGGAAAGTCTCACCGGGCTTGACCTGCCGCTCACGCCGGTCAAGCCAGCAGTGTACACAAAGACTTGACAACCGATATGATTGATATGATTATAGTAATCATATCAACGAGGAGGTGGGTATGAAAACCATGTCAGCCATGGAAGCGCGGCAGCAGTTCGGTTCGTTGCTGAATCTGGTGTCGCTGACCCATGAGCAAGTGATCATTGAGCGGGCCGGAAAAAAAATTGCGGTAGTGTCTGAATACCAGCCCTCGCCGCCGGTCGCGCCACCCTCTGGCAAGGCGGATATTCGCGGTCTGGAGGGGCTTGGCGCGGATATCTGGCAAGGGCAAGACACCGACGAGTATCTTAGACAAGCGCGGAAACAATGGGACTGAAACTGAGCGAGATGCGGGTGGTTGCACTGGATAGCGCCCCGCTCATCTACTATGTGGAGCGGCATCCAGCGCATATTGATGCCATCCGGCCGCTGTTTGAGCAGTGTGCGCAGCGCGGGTTGCAACTCGTCACTTCGATGATTACCTATATCGAGGTGTTGACGCGGCCATCCCAGATGGGGCGGTCCGATCTATGTGCCCGCTACCGTATGTTCTTAACCAACTCCGCGTATTTCAGCTTGCATCCGCTGAATGTTCAAGTGGCGGACCAGGCCATCGCGTTGCGTGGGAAATACCATTTCCGGACCCCCGACGCGATCCAATTGGCGGTGGCCATCGTTTGCGGGGCGGACTGTTTGTTGAGCAACGATGCCGGCCTGAAAAAATGCGCCGAAGTGCCGGTGGTCTTGGTGGACGAGTTGAAGGGATGAATGCTGTTGCCGCACCCGCTCTGTCGATCCGCGAGATCACGTTGTGGGCGGGCGACCTGGCGGTGGCGTCCCAGCCCTGCCGGATGACCACCGTGCTGGGATCTTGCGTGGCCGTATGCCTTTTTGATCCGGTCCACAATTATGGCGGGATGAATCACTACCTGTTGCCGGACGGCGAACCAACGGCGCGCTGCGGCCGCTGGGCCATCCGCCGCCTGGTGGAGCGCCTGGAATCCATCGGCAGCGCGCGGTGTGACCTGCAAGCCAAGATTTTTGGTGGCGCCACGCCCATGAGTATGGCGGCCGGCCCGGGCGGCGTGGGCGTTGCCAACACCCAGATCGCGCGCCAAGTTCTGCAGGAGTTGAATATTCCGATCCTGGCCGAACGCGTGGGCGGCGGGCCGGGCATGCGCATTGTCTTTGAAAACTGGAACGGCGTGGTGTGGATGCGCCGGCACGAGAAGTAAACATGACCAACAAAACCAAAGTCTTGATCGTGGACGATTCGGCCGTGGTGCGCAAAACCATGAGCAGCATCCTGGCCTCGGACCCGGCCATCGAAGTGCTGGATACGGCCGGGGATCCCTACCAGGCCGTGGAGATCATGCGCCACCAGACGCCCGACGTGATCACTCTGGACGTGGAAATGCCGCGCATGGACGGCCTGACGTTCCTGCAGCGCCTCATGAGCCAGCATCCCATCCCAGTGGTGATCTGCTCCAGCCTGGCGGCAGATGGCGGCGACGTGGCGCTCCGGGCGCTGGAATACGGGGCGGTGGAGATCATCACCAAGCCCAAGCTGGGCACCCAGGAGTTCCTGGAAGAGGCCCGCATCATGATCTGCGACACGGTCAAGGCGGCGGCCCAGGTCCAGCCCCGCCGCCTGGCCGCCAAGCCCGTGAGCCGGCCGAAACTGTCCGCGGATGCGATGCTGGCCAAGGGCCGGGGCGGCGATGTGATCGCCACCACCCAGAAAATCATCGTGGTGGGCGCCTCGACGGGCGGCACCGAGGCGTTGACCGTGTTCCTGGAGATGATGCCTGAAAATGCGCCCGGCATCGTGATCGTGCAGCACATGCCGGAACAGTTCACCCGCTCGTTCGCGGACCGGCTCAACGCGATCTGTCGCATGACCGTCAAGGAAGCGGAGGCAAACGAGACCCTGACCCAGGGCCGGGCGCTGATCGCGCCCGGCGGCCGCCACACGCTGCTCAAGCGCAGCGGCGCCCGCTACTACGTCGAAATCCGCGACGGCCCGCTGGTCAGCCGCCACCGGCCATCCGTGGACGTGCTGTTCCGCTCCGCGGCGCGGTTTGCCGGATCCAACGCCGTGGGCGTGATCATGACCGGCATGGGTGACGACGGCGCCCAGGGCATGAAAGAACTGCACGACAGCGGCGCGCGCACGTTTGCGCAGGATGAGGACTCGTGCGTCGTGTTCGGCATGCCCAAGGAAGCCATTGCCGCCGGCGGCGTGGACAAGGTGTTGTCCTTGGAGCAACTGGCGCCCGCATCCATGCACGCCGCCCGCTGACGGGATGGCTCCGCCACGGCACGGGGTGGACGCCCTACCCGCGCTGGCAGCAGGATAGCATAGCTTGGATGGCGGGCATCGGCGCGGATACGCCGCGGGCCGGCCGCGTGATGCGGCTGACATGGTACACCCGGCCATCTTCCGGACACACCCAGGCCGCGGCATCGTAGCGGCCGCCTGGGTTGAGCAATCCGCGGGGCATGTAGCGGCCGGCCAGGATACGAATATCGTGGCCGGGCGCTTTGAGTTCGGTGCCCACCCGCTGCTTCACGCGGCGCGGCGCCTGCCGGTCCAGCCAGGTGGCCAGCGGCACATCCAGCCAGCGATCTGCCAGGCCCAGGCGACGGAAAATCCAGCGCACCGGCCGGCGCTCGCCAACAAAGGTCATGACCGCGCGGGCGGGTTCCACCACGCACTCGGTCAGCGGCAGGTCGGCCGGCACCACCAAGCCCATGCCGAACGCCCGCCAGGGCTGCCAGCCTGCTTCGCCCGGCATCCAGCGGAAGCTGTTCAAGACCGCGGATTCCAAGGCCGTGTCGCGCCGCGGGCTGCCCAGGAACACGAGTTCCACCAGGCAGCTTGGGGGATCGAAATACCGGCCCCAGCGGGACACGTCGCGGCCGTCCTGCCGCCCGGCGATCCCCTGCCAGGGGCCTTGCATGCCCCGGCGCAGATGGGTGAACCCGTGCTCGCGGGCCAGGACGCCCTCGTAATCCTTCAACATGCGGCCAAAATCCGGCGCCGAAGTCACCATGCGCCAATCCAATTCCACGCGAAACTGGTAGCGGTCAGCGAAGGCGCACCGGCCCTGGTCGGCGGTTTTGGAGAACTGGAGCATCTCCCAATCGCCCGGCACCGCCAGCGCCCACTGGCGCCAGATCCATTCGCGGGTCGCGACTGGTTGGGTCATCATGGACCCATCTCAACGGGCCACAGCCACCGCAGGAATATTTCAAGACGATCTGTTTTCATTTTCCGTTTTCCGAATAGTCTCCGCGATCTCCGTGCCTCCGTGAGAATATATTCCGCAGAGGTCATTTCTTTTC
>CAZAYP010000051.1:25756-40339 GCA_964489425.1 uncultured Verrucomicrobiota bacterium
CCTTCATAAACTGTATTTCTTGATGGCCTCCGCGATCTCCGTGCCTCCGTGAGAATATATTCCGCAGAGGTCATTTCTTTTCTCTCACCGAGCCACGGGGAACACGGAGGATTCCCCGCCATCTCGGAACTATTCCCAACGGCCACGCCTTCATAAACTGTATTTCTTGATGGCCTCCGCGATCTCCGTGCCTCCGTGAGAAAATATTCCGGATTCGACATTCCTTTTATCTCACGGAGACACGGGGCGCACAGAGGGCTCATCGATCTGGCCATTGATGATCCTGGTGATCCCGTCTTTCATCAGGGCCTCTCCAAAATTCAGCAAGTAGCCAAGTTTCATGCCCGCCAGCCGCAAGTATGTAAGCAACTGCTTCTTATGAGCATTAGTGACCGTTTCCACAGACTTTAACTCAATAATGACCTTGTTTTCGACTATGATATCCGCACGGAATCCTTCGTCAAAAGTTATGCCATCAAATCGGATCGATACGGGAATCTGGCGGGATATCCTCAACCCACGTTTCTCCAGTTCCCGAGCGAGCGTTACTTCATAAACAGACTCCAGCAATCCCGGGCCGAGATGGCGGTGTAGTTTGACCGCACTATCAACAATCACATCCCCAATCCGGCTTTCATTCATCATCTATCCCCATTTTTCAGAAGTCTCCGCAATCTCCGTACCTCCGTGAGAAAATATTCCGGATTGAACATTCCCTTTATCTCACGGAGACACGGGGAGCACAGAGAAATCGCCTGCCACTTTCCGGCGTTCTTCTGTCCCGTACAATAGATTGACGATAAGCCAGGTTCCGAAGCACCGTCAAACGTAATATGTCTTGCTCCAGCCATGCCCGCAGCCTAGGATGACCGGCTGATAACAGGTTGGGCCGGGATCGCCGCCGCGGTGGGCGTGACGGATACAAGGCATGAAAACAAGCGCTAAACAACGGAAATCAGCTTTCAGCAGCGTGGCCGACGCCGTCGCCACGGTGAAGCGCGGCGGCCTGATCATCGTGGTGGACGACGAGGCGCGCGAAAACGAGGGCGACCTGGTGTGCGCGGCCGACAAGATCACGCCCGCGCTGATCAACTTCATGGCCCGCAACGGCCGCGGCTTGATCTGCGTCACCATGGACAACCCCCGCGCGGCGCGCCTGGGCCTGACGCGGCAGACGCGCAGCGGGGCCGGCCCCCAGTTCGGCACGGCGTTCACCGAGTCGGTTGACGCACGGTACGGCGTCACCACCGGCATCAGCGCGTTTGATCGCGCCAAGACCATCCAGGTGATCATGGACAAGGCCAGCGGCCCGGGCGACCTGGCGCGGCCCGGCCACCTGTTCCCGATCGTGGCGGCCGACGGCGGCGTGCTGGTACGGGCCGGGCACACCGAGGCCTCGGTAGACCTGGCGCGCATGGCCGGGCTCAAGCCGGCCGGGGTGATCTGCGAGATCCTGCGGGCCGACGGCCGCATGGCCCGGCGGCCGGAGCTGGTGGCCCTGGCGCGCAAGCACCGGATCCCCATCATCACCATCGCCGACCTGATCCATCACCGCCGCTGCACGGAAAAGCTGGTGGAGCGGGTCCAGTCCGTGCAGTTGCCCACAGAGTACGGGACGTTCAAGCTGCATCTTTACCACTCGTTCCTTGACAACACCCACCACCTGGCGCTGGTGCTGGGGCGGCCGGCGCGGCAATCCAGCGCGCTGGTACGCATCCACAGCGAGTGCCTCACCGGCGACGTGTTCGGGTCCCAGCGCTGCGACTGCGGGTCCCAGCTGCGGCAGGCCATGGCCACGATCGCCCGCGAAGGCCACGGCGTGATTTTGTACATGCGCCAGGAAGGCCGCGGCATCGGGCTGGTGAACAAGCTCCACGCCTACGCCTTGCAGGAAAAAGGCATGGACACGGTGGACGCCAACATCCACCTCGGATTCGAGGCGGACCTGCGCGATTACGGCAGCGGCGCGCAGATCCTGGCGGACCTGGGCTTGCACAAGATCCGGCTCATGACCAACAACCCCCGCAAAATCGAGGGCTTGGAACGGTACGGGCTGGAAATTGTGCAACGGGTGTCCCTCGTGGTGGGATCAAACACCCACAACATCAAGTATCTGCGTACCAAGCGCTGCCGCCTGGGGCATCTGTTGCCCGCGAGTGGCACGGCCAAGGGAGGCCCATGATCATGAAAACCACCAAGGGAATCAGCCTGCAGGCGCCGGACAAGTTGCCCTCCCTGGGCGGGGTGCGCCAGATCGCGGGCGCCCACGCGGCCGCCGGACTGAAGTTCGGCATCGTGGTCAGCCGGTTCAACCAGCTGATGACGACTGAGCTGGCCAAGCATGCCATCGCCTGCCTCAAGAAACACGGCGCCGACGAGCAGGCCATCACCGTCATTTGGGTGCCGGGCGCCTACGAGATCCCGGCCGTGCTGCAGCGGCTCGCCAGCCGGCGCGAGTTCGCGGCGCTGCTGGCCCTGGGGGTGGTCATCCAGGGCGAAACCCGGCACGCGGAACTGATTGACCAGCAACTCACCCACTCCCTGGCGGACATCTCGCGAACGTTCAACATCCCCGTGATTTACGAGGTGATCTCCGCGTTCAGCCTCGAGCAAGCCGCGGCGCGCTGCGGCGGTGGCGAGAAAAGCCGGGGGTGGTATGCCGCCCTGGCGGCCATGGAAATGGTCAGCGTGTTTCAGCAAATGGACACGACAACCTGATTGGCGGCACCTCATGGGATCACGGCGCGCGGCCCGCGAATGGGCGGTTCAGTTTCTCTTCCAGCGGGACATCAACGACGATGAGCTCGGCGTGGCGCTCCCCGAGTTCTGGCGCGGCCGCAAGGCCAGCCGGGCGCTCCGCGAATTCACGGAAAACCTGATCCGCGGCGTGGAAACCCACAAGGCGGAACTCGACGCCAAGCTGCAAGCCTGCGCCGAGCACTGGAGCCTGGGCCGCATGGGCGGCGTGGACCGCAACGTGCTGCGGGTGGCCCTCTACGAGATGCTGCACTGCCCGGACATTCCCCCCGTGGTCTCGATCAACGAGGCGGTGGATATCGCCCGGGACTTCAGCAACGACGAGTCCGCCCATTTCGTCAATGGCATCCTCGACCGGCTGATGAAGGAGCTCGACCGGCCCGCCCGCGGCGCGCGGCCGGCGCCCAAGGAACCCTCCTGATGGCCCGCTGGATCGATGCCCTGGCCCGGACCCGCGGCACGCTGCTGGGCGGGCTGGCCCGCCTCTTCGGCCGCAAGGGCGCGCTCGACGGCAGCACGCTGGAGGAGATCGAGGAAACCCTGGTCCGCGCGGACGTGGCGCCCACGTTGGCGCTGGAGTGGGTGGCGCAACTGCAAGCCGCCGGCGGCGACCGCCTGGCCAGGTTGCGTGAAGTCCTGCTGGCCGCCCTCGGGCCGCCAACGCCTTTTGCATGGGACCGTCCGGCCAAGCCCCTGAGCATCCTTGTGGTGGGCATCAATGGCGCGGGCAAAACCACCACGTGCGCCAAGCTGGCGCGCGTCGTGCAGCATCAGAAGCTGCGGCCGCTGCTGGCCGCGGCGGACACGTTTCGCGCCGCCGGATCCGACCAGCTCCGCCTCTGGGCCGAGCGCCTCGGGTGCGAGGTCGTGGCCGGCGCCACGGGCGCGGACGCGGCGGCCGTGGCCTTCGACGCCATGGACGCGGCCATGGCCCGCCACGCCGACGTGCTGATCGTGGACACCGCCGGCCGCATGCACACCCGCCAGCCGCTGATGCAGGAGCTCAGCAAAGTGCGCCGCGCCATGGCCAAGCGCCAGGCCAACGCCCCGGACGAAACCTGGGTGGTGCTCGACGGCACCATGGGCCAGAACGCCCTGGCCCAGGCGCGCCTGTTCCACGAGGCCACCCCGCTCACCGGGGTGGTGGTGGCCAAGCTGGACGGCTCGGCCAAGGCCGGTTTCATTTTTTCCGTGGCGCGCGAGCTGCAGGTGCCGGTGCGCATGGTCGGCCTGGGCGAAGGCGCCGATGACCTGGTCGCCTTTGATCCCGTGGCGTTTGTCGACGGCCTGCTGGACCTGGAGCCGGCGCCGGCCACAGCGTAATGCCGGCCCCTGCGCCGCACCGCCCATGACCATCGCGCGATTGTCCAGAGCCCCCAAACGGCAGCTGGGACAATTTTTTACACCCGCCGCAACGGCGCAAGAAATTGTTCATGGCTTGCAGATTCTTCCTGCGCACCAGATCCTCGAACCATCGTTTGGCGAAGGCGCGTTTGTCTTTGCCATCGTTGAAACGATGCGCCGGGCGCTTCCGGCCAAACCGCTTGTGTCCTGGTGCCAAGACCACCTTTGGGGCTGCGAGCTGGATCGCCGCGCTTACGCCAATTTTTCCCATCGCTGGCAAGCGGTCGGACTCGGCCCGGTCAGCACAACCATGGAACAGGGCGACTTTTTCACCTGGATGCCGTCCGGCGTGGCCCGGCAAGCCGCGACAGATCGCAAGCGCTACTTCTCGTCCCGGCTTGAGACCTTTGACCTGATCATCGGGAATCCACCCTTTGGCGGCAGCATAAAGCCCGACATCCAGGACAAACTGGATGCCATTTTCGGCATTCGGAACGGCAGGAAAATCAAGAAAGAGACCTATGCTTTTTTCATCGTGAAAAGCGTCGATCTCCTGAAACCCGGCGGGCGCCTGGTATTTATCTGCAGCGACACCGTGCTCACCATCCCCACCATGACCGGGTTGCGCGCCTGGCTGCAGGACACCTGCACCGTGGATATATCACCTGTGCCCGGCTCCTTTGCTGATACGAACCAGCACATGGTACTGTTATGCCTGACGAAGCGCAGCGGAACGAACCGCCACGTATCGGTGTTCGGGTCTGAGCTGGCCATCGACGAGATCAAAGCTACGCCCAACATGAGTTGGCGCGTGAACCCGGAACTTGCCCGCTATTTTACCGGCCTGTGCGTTGGCGACAAAATGGTGGCCAGCTCGGGGATGACGATCGGCAACAACGATCTGTTTTTACGGCGCATCGTTAACGGAGCGGTGGTCGAGCCCTATGACTTTGAATTCGGCGAGCGGCTGGTCACCGTAAAAAATGAAATCGCCCGCGCACGCCTGGGCCAGGTGTCCGCGGCAAAATTGCGGCAGGTGGCGGAAGCCGAAGCGCGCGGCACCACGGAACGCGTGGTCGTATACCATAAGCGCGACCGGCCCCGGCGCATTCAACTGCCGCATCCCGACTATCGGTTTTACAACAAGGCCACGCCGCGGATTGGATATGGCGACCCCGAGTGGGTGATTTTCTGGCGTGGCGAAGGCGACTACGTTTACACATTTAAAAAGACCGGCAACTGGTATCTTCGCGGGGTCGGCGGCCAGAAGTTCTTCGGCCGCGAAGGGCTTACGTGGTCTCTCATTGCACCCCGGCTGTATGCCCGGTATCTGCCGGCAGGCTATGTGCTGGACAGTGGTGCGCCTTGCGCGTTCCTGCGGCCCGGCGAGTCTGAAGACGAGCTGTATTTCCTGCTGGGATGGGCGTTAACCGATCTCTGTACAAGGATCCTGAAGGAAGTCTTGAATCACACGCGCAATATTCAGAGCAAAGATTTCGAGCGCCTGCCTTACCCGGCCTGGGTGGACGCTGAACGAAAAATGGCAGCCATAGCCACGGTCAAGGCTTTGATTGCCGTTGCCAAGGCTGGCCATGAGCCGAGGTTTGAGGATCCGCAGGTCGCGGCGCTCAATTCTTTTTACGAGCCTTGACCGTGGCACGGTCCGTATCGCCGCCGTGTATTTCACGAAGGCACCGGATCTCGCTTGTCGAAACCGCGATCCGCGGTTAAATAGGCATACACCATGCATACAGAACACGAACCATGGATGCAGCAAGCTTTGGCGCAGGCCCGCCTGGGCGAAGGGTTGACGCGCCCCAACCCGCCCGTGGGCGCGGTGCTGGTGAAAAACGGCCGATTGGTTGGCAGCGGCTTTCATGTCAAAGCCGGCACCGCGCACGCCGAGCGGGTGGCACTGGAGAAAGCCGGCGCCGATGCCGCCGGCGGAACCCTGTACGTGACCCTCGAGCCCTGCTCCACCTGGGGCCGCACCGGGCCCTGCACCGAGAGCATCCTGGCCGCCAAGGTTGCGCGGGTGGTGGTCGCCACCCGCGACCCCAACCCGCGCCATAACGGCCGGGGCGTGCGGCAACTGCGGCGCGCCGGGGTCGAGGTGGTCGAGCATGTCTGCGAGCCGGATGCGCGGCGCCTGCTGGCGCCGTTCGCATGTTGGATCACCACCGGCCAGCCGTTTCTCACCCTCAAGCTGGCGCAATCGCTCGACGGCCGGATCGCGGATCGCCGCGGCCACGCGCGCTGGATTTCCGGGCCGGAATCGCGGGCGCGTGTGCACCACCTGCGCCGATGCGCGGATGCCATCATGGTGGGCAGCGGCACGGTGCTGGCGGATGACCCCCAGCTCCTGCCCCGCCCGGCGCGCGGCCGGCAGCCGTGGCGGGTCGTGGTGGACAGCCGCGGCCGGATCCCCCTGCGGGCGCGGGTGTTTTCCGATGATTTCGGGGCGCAGACGATCGTTGCGGTGACGCCGGCCTGCCCGGCGCGCCGCCTGAAGGAGCTGGAGCGCCGGGGCGCCACGGTGCTGCGCCTGCCCGCGCGCCAGGGCCGCGTGGACCTGGCGCGCCTGCTGCGCGAGCTGGGCCGCATGGGCCTGCTGCACGTGCTCTGCGAGGGCGGCGGCGAGCTGGCTGCCGGGCTTATCCATTCCGGCCTGGTTAACCGTTACTTTTTTATCCTGGCGCCCTGCCTCATCGGTGGCGGCGGGTCACGGCCGTCCGTGGGTGGCGCGGGCTGGCTCATGGCGGAACGACCCTGGCTCAGCATCCGTGGCAGCGGGTGGGCCGGCCAGGATTTGTGGATCGAGGCGGAACCCAAGCCCAAGGAGAAATGAACCATGTTCAGCGGCATTGTGCAAAAAATGGGGCGGATCAAAACCCTGGATCTGGCGGAAAAATGGGGCCGGATCAGCCTGGAGTTCACGGATTGGGATCCCCCGCTGCAGGCCAGCGAGAGCGTGGCCATCCAGGGGATCTGCCTGACCGCCACATCGGTGAAAGATGGCGTGGTGAGCTTCGACGTCCTGCGCGAGACGTTTGAGCGCACCAACCTCGGCGACAAGCAGGTCGGCCAGCAGCTTAACATGGAGCGATCCCTGCGCTGGGGCGAACCCCTGGGCGGGCACATCGTGGTGGGCCACGTGGATGGCGTGGGCGCAGTGCGTGCCATCCGATCCGCCGGCCGCGACTGGTCGTATGAGTTCACCTGCGGACCGGAGATGCTGGACGGCGTCGTGTTCAAGGGATCGATCTCCGTGGATGGCGTGAGCCTGACCATCGCCGAATTGAAAAGTGACGGGTTTGTGGTGCACATCATCCCGTTTACGCAGGAAAACACGACCTTCTGCGAACTCAAGGTCGGCAGCCGCGTGAACCTCGAGGTCGACCTGCTCGGCAAGTTCGTGCGCCGGTTGCTGGAACGCGGCCGCATCTGGCCGGAGGTCACCTGGGACAAGCTGCGCCGCGAGGGGTTGATCCGCGAGAGCGCCACGCCGGGCGCGTAGCACCTGCGCCAACCGAATCGGCAGACACGGCGGCACAGCGCCGTGGCTACAACCAGAGCAGGCGGCGCATCGGGTTCACGGCGCAATGCCCATGTACACCAGGCCCCAAGTCATGGAATTGACCAACCCCTTGGTATCATAATAGACGATGGGGTTGTTCTCCCATAGCGGGTACTCGGACCCGGTGCGGTAAAATTTCTGCGCCGCAGCCAGGAACCGGGCGTCGCCGCTAAACTTGTAGGCGTAGGCCAGCGCATCGGCCGCCACCAGCGCCCAGTTGTCGATGTCCAGGTAGTTGCCCTCGTTGAAGCGCTGGTTGCCGTCAAAATAATAGTCATACGGCAGGGCAGCGTAGCCGGGCTTGAACTCCTGCATGGCAAACGTGACGATGAAATCCGCGTAGCGCACCAGGGCCGCGGCCGCGCCATGGGTATCGGGCAGGCCATACTCGTCAAGAAACTCGCGGTAACCGCCCAGGGCCCAAAGCGTCTGGCACAACATCCACGTGCGCACACTCGGCTGGTCCGGGTTGGCGGCCACGAAACCCGTGGGGTTGGTGACCCAGTAGTTCAGGGCAAAATTGGTGGTGCGGGTCAACACGGTGGCGATTTGGTCGAGGTAGTGTGCGTTGCCGGTGTGGCGGTAGCCGGCCACGTAGTTGACCAAGCTATGGGAAATACCCCGCTCCACCCCCAGCGGCGTCGCGGCCCACGGCAACGTGTTGTCCAACCCGGTCAGGCCCTCGACCGCCACATCAGCCAGGCGCTGCTCGCCGGTGAGGTGATACGCCTGCAGCAGGTCGGGCACGCCGAAAAACAAATCCGGGTTCATGCCGCCCTCGTTGCGGTTGGGGTTCAGGTTGCCCGGCTCGTCGTGGTAGGAGTGGCCAAAGTAGTTGCCGTGGCACCAGCGTTCCGAGCCGCCGTCGGGGATGTGGCAGAAGTCCGGGTCGGCCAGGTGCCGCGCGGCGGCCAGGCCGAGGTCCAGCCAGCGGGGCTCGCCGGAGCGCAGGTAATGGACGAACATGGAATGGGTGAACCAATACTTGAGGTTCATCTGGCCGGCCTGGTGCGGGCCGAACGCCTCGTAGTCGAGGGGCACGTCCCCATAGTCCTGCCAGCCGAAAAAGTTGTAGTTGGAAACCGCCTGCAGCAGGGTGCCGTTGCCCAAGCCCAGGTTGGTTTCGTCCGGATTGGGCTCCAACGCGGTGCGCACAAAACGCTCGTACTTGCGCCAACGCGCCAGGTCGTAGGCCGGAACCGATCCCAGCACGCGGGAGGCGACCACCTGGGACGGCGCCACCCGGCCCTGCAGCGGGGTTTGGCGCGCCGCCGCCCACTGCGCTGCCGCCGCCGCCGATGCGCCGGCCAGCCCGAACCGCAGGAAAACCGTGTGGGTTATCTCTTCGCCCACGCGCAGGTTGTGGTGGAACCGCGTGCCGGCGGGGAAAAGGTCCACGGCCACGCTGCCATCGGGCTGGGCCAGCAGGGCCTTGGGAAACTTCCGCCAGAAATCGCGCACCGCCACCTGCACCGCGGGGCCGTTGCCCGCGCGCCAGGCGGCCAGCCAACCCGCGGCCTGCGTGCCGCTGGCGCTCACTCCCGGCCCAGTGATGACATAGCCCGGCGTGGCGCTGTACGACTGCAGCCGCGGTACGGCCGACGCTTCATAACCCGGCCAACCCACGTTGCCCACGTACGCATCCCAGCGGGCCGCTCCGCTGGACTGCTGCAGCACTTGCGCCGTGCTGGCCGGGTTGGTCAAATCGACCCCGTTCTCCATCAGCAGGCGCAGGTCGCCGCCGGGCGCCGCCAACTGCAGGGCCAGTTGCAGGCTGCCGATATACACGCTATTGATCGAACCCTGGTCACGCACGTTGATCGGCTGTTCGCCGCCGGCGTCCATGACGATCGGATGGTTGTTTTCCAACGTGAAATCCACGCGGACTTCGGGTTGCCCGGCATGGAAAAACAGGCGCGCGGTATAGTCCAGCACAGGGAGACCACCGGCCTTGAGCAGGCTGCCGGTCACCCTGACCACGGCCAGGATCGGGCCGGCGCGCTCGACCACAGCCCGGGTCACGCGGGGCGTGACGCGCGGGCTGCCGCCGGCCACGATGTTGGTGCCGTTGAGGTCGGTATACTTAAGGGCCGTGGCCGGGGACAGCGGCTGCAACAGCGGCGTGCCGTTGATCGTGACCTGCTCCAACAGGTTGAAGTTGGTTGTATTGATCGCAAACAAAGCCGCGCCGGTATTGATTTCGATCCGGCCCACGGCAGAGGTGTTCACGATAATGCTCATGGGCGGCGCCATGCCGTTCCCGCGGTCAAGCACCAGTCCCTGGGATTCTCCGGCGGCGCAGGTGTCCAGGAATGACAACAGCACCCACTTGGCCGGCGCGGCGGGGTTGCCGGGCGCCGCGGCCCAACGCGCCAGCACATCGGCCTGCAGGGGCAGGTCCACGCCCGCGGCCGTGCGCAAGCGCAGGGTGCGCGGGTCCGCCAGGTTCCAGTCGCGGGGGATCGGCACGCCGAACACGGCCGGTTCGCTGGCCCGGGCCAAGCCGGCGCGTTCCTGGACCGTGACGGCCAGGCCGTCACCCGCCGCGTTGGTCGCCGTGCTGAACAGCAGAAACAATACTCCAGCGATATTCGTCATGGTACCTCGTCTTCAATCTACCCCGGCCGGCGGATTTTGTCAGCAGGGCACAGATCTCCCAACCTTCTCTTGGGGTAACACGTTCAGGCTGAGGCGCGGGGAGATGGCGAGCCGAAGCCTCGGGCGTGCGGCAGGTTCCGATGTGTGGTTGGGTTACTCCTTCTTCAGTTCATCGGGGAACTCAAACGGAGGGGCCACGACGCCTTGGACCCGCGCGAACAGCAACACATTTGAAATGGAATGCGCCCTGAGCAGGTCGAGGGTCTGCTCAACCTGCCGAACCGTGGCATCCTCCTCGCCATACAGAAAAACCTGCCCGATGTCGTTCTGATGCAACTTCGCGATAAACTGCTCGAACTGCTGTTGGTTCAACGGTCTGCCACCGCGGATTGTCCAGTACGGTGCGTTTGTGCCCTTGTGGACCGCAATCGTGAACCATTCGGTTATGATACCTGGGTTCTGATCTATCAATCTGGTTAGCCATGCCAGCCCCTCACGGTCCGGCTGTGCCGCTGATTGAATCTGGCGAATACACGAATCCTTCCCCACACGATAGCCTGTGAACAGGCAGAGACTGCCGATGACCCCAATGGCCCCGCATGCAACAAATGCTTTTGTCTTATTCACTTCTTAAAATGCAAGGCAAGGGTCATGCTCAGCGAGCTTGCGAGCCATAACCCGGCCCCGCTGGTTCCGCCACGCTCACTGACCGCCTGGTCCGGTTCACCAAGCGACCAGCAAGGTCCTTCTGGGATTCCTTGAGACGGTCAAAGAGGCGGCGCAGGTCGCGACCGCACTCCTTGGACAGACCCTCCTTTATGTCCCATAGTTCTTTGAGTATGGGGTCAGTCTTCATGCCCTTCTCCCATCAGCTCTTCAGGCGTGCAGATTTCGGCGCAGGTGTAGCCTCGTGTCACACAGACGGAGCGTACGATCGGTTTGGTCTCGGCATTATCGAGGTGCCGGCAATTCCAGGTCAGCAGATAATCGATGCCGTGCACCGCAGCCAAGGCGATGTGCGTGGCGTCGTTTTCCGCTGGAGGAGGCAGAGCGCCCTGTAAGATCAAAGCCGCGGCGAGATCGTAGGCCTCCTCAACGATTTCGAGCATGGCCAATCCGCGCAGGGCCTCGACCCGGCGTTGAGCCGCAGCCGGATCGCCGCGGCGCGCCTCCTGCTCTACCAACGGTGATATTAAAAACATCAAACCGTGCCCGCTGGCCCTCCCACCAATCCCGTGTCACCTGTTGATGGGCGGCAGCCAGAAGATCTCGCGAAGGTCGCGCGGTCAAGTAGCTCAGAATGGATGTCTCTATGTAAACCGCTTTCATGCTCATAGGTTAGCATGCCGGGTGACAGATGTCATCTTCTGGCAGAACGTGGCGCTCACCAACTTGGGGGGGACGGTAGCAGGCGCAGTTTGCGCACAGCCAGCCCAATGTTGGTGAAGCGGCCTTGATCCTCAGCGTGCGCTGCACGCGCCCGGCCGCCATTCTCCGCTTGATTGCCGGGAACTTCCTGTTACATTACGCGGCAATCTTTTTACGGCGCCCACGCGCCAAGGAGCAGCGCATGGCAAAGGAACTGGCATTTGTTTTGATCAACCCGTACACGATCCGCAAATCGCGGACCGGCGGGGTCATCGGGCATATCATGAGCCGCACACGGTTGGACCTGGTGGCGGCGCGCATGTTCGGCCCCAGCCGCGAACTGGCGGAACAGTTTGCCGCCCTGGTGCGGGAGGAGGAGATCGCCGAGGGGCGCACGGACCACATCCTGGCCAATTACGTGCTGCGCACCTACATGCCGGACGCCGCCACCGGCCAGCCCCAACGGGTGATGATGCTGCTGTTCGAGGGCGAGTCGGCGATTCGCAAGGTGCGCGACGTGACCGGCCACCTGCAGCACAACCTGGATTCGGGCAAGACCCTGCGCGACATTTACGGGGATTACATCCAGGGCGAGGACGGCAAGGTCATGTACGTTGAGCCGGCCGTGGTGATTGGCCCGCGGCGCGAAAGCGCGTTCAAGGCCATGCAACTCTGGGCCGAGTTCAGCGGCCGCGACGGCGGGCTGATTGAGCATTCCCACGACGTGTCGGACCACGAAGACTTCCAGAAGACATTGGTGCTGATCAAGCCCGACAATTTCCGCTTCCCCAGCGCGCGGCCCGGCAAAATCATCGACATGTTTTCCGGCTCCGGACTGCGGATCATCGCGGCCCAGATCGTCAACATGAGCGTGGCCCAGGCGGAGGAGTTTTACAAGCCGGTGCGCCAGGTGCTGCGCGACAAGTTCCGCAACAAGGTGGCGGACATCGCGGTCCAGGCCATCAACAAGGAACTGGGCCTCGACATCCCCGAACCCATGCGGCAAACCCTGGGCAGCATGCTGGCGCCCCACTACGGGGACAAGCAGTTCAACCTGATTATCAAGTTCATGACGGGCGCGACGCCCGCGGATCCGGAGGTGGTCCGCGAAGAGCCGGGCAAAGAGCGGTGCCTGGCCCTGGTGTATGCCGGGGTCAATGCGGTCAACATCATCCGCGACATCCTGGGGCCGACGGATCCCGCCAAGGCCGAACCCGGTTCGGTACGCCGCGAGTTCGGCCAGGATGTCATGGTCAATGCCGCCCACGCCTCGGACTCCGTGGACAATGCCCGGCGCGAGATGAACATCATCCGCGTGGACCAGGACCAGATCCTGACCTGGGTGCAGAAGTATTATCCTGCTGGCCAGGCCGCCAGCTAAAACAAGGAGACAACCCCCATGATCAAACTGAACCGCCGCGTCGCTTCAGTAGAAGCATCGAAAACCCTGGCGCTGAACAACAAGGCCAACGCGCTCAAAGCCGCCGGCCAGAAAGTCTTTGCCTTTGCCGCCGGCGAACCGGATTTCGACACGCCGGATCACGTCAAGGTGGCCGCGATCAAGGCCCTGGCCGAGGGCCAGACCAAGTACGCGCCCACGGCCGGCCTGCCGGCCCTGCGCCAGGCCATCTCCGAAAAGTTCAAAAAGGAAAACGGGCTCACGTATGATCCTGCTCAGATCATCGTCAGCAACGGCGCCAAGCACTCGCTCTACAATATCTTCCTCGCCATCTGCGACGACGGCGACGAGGTTATCCTGCCCGCGCCCTACTGGCTGAGCTACCCGGAAATGATCAAGATGGCCGGCGGCGAAACCGTGGTCGTCCCGACCACGCTGGCCGACGGCTACAAGATGTCGGCCGCGGCGTTCAAGGCGGCGATCACCCCGCGTACCAAGGCCGTGATTATCAACAGCCCCTCCAACCCCACGGGCATGGTGTATTCGCGGGCGGAGCTGGCGGCGATCGCGGAAGTGGCGGTGGCCCACAACGTGCTGCTGGTTTCAGACGAGATCTACGAGGACATGGTGTACGACGGGATGGAACAGGTGAGCATCGGCAGCCTGTCCCCTGCGGCACAGGCCCTGACCATCACGGTCAACGGTTTCAGCAAGGCCTACTCCATGACCGGCTGGCGGCTCGGGTACTGCGGCGCACCCAGGGAGGTCGCCGTGGCCATGGACAACCTCCAGAGCCACGCCACGTCGGGCGCCAACACCTTCGCACAATACGGCGCGCTGGCCGCGCTCAAGGGGCCGGGCGTCGGCACCTGGGATATCCTGCCGGCGTTCACCCAGCGCCGCGCGGTGATGCACGAGCTGCTCTCCGCCATGCCGGGCGTGAAGTGCGCCAAGCCCATGGGCGCGTTCTACATGTTCCCGGACATTTCGGCGCTCGGCATGCCGTCCTCCGTGTTCGCAGAGAAGCTGCTGGAACAGGCCCAGGTCATCGTTGTGCCCGGCGACTCGTTTGGCGCGGACGCCAATGTCCGGCTGTCGTACGCCTGCGGACTCGACGTGATCAAGGAAGGCCTGGCGCGGATGGCCGGGTTTGTAAAGTCCAGCGCCGGGTAATTCCAGCCGGGTAACGGGCCCCGGCTGGGCGGGGCCGCCGGACCCGTCGATTTTTACAGGGGGGTACTGTCATGGAACTGCTGCTGGGCATTGTGGTCTTGATCCTGCTGGTGGTGATCATCAGCCAGGGGTCGTCCCTCGGCAACCGGATTGACCAGGTCCAACGCGCGCTGGATCGGCTGGCCTCGGACAAGCGCGGGCCGCCACCTGTGCCGGCCCAACAACCGGCGCCGACGGCCAAGCCGGCCGCGGCCGCGCCGGCCTTGTCAACATCCGCCAAAGTTGTTGCGGAGCCTGGCGCCGGGCCGGCGCCGGCCCACGCGCCCCGGCCCACCCCGCCGCCCGCCGTCAAGGTGGTGCTTGCGCC
>CAZAYP010000052.1:0-39413 GCA_964489425.1 uncultured Verrucomicrobiota bacterium
ACGGCCCCCACAACCGATCTTCATTTCGGTGTCGTTTCTATTTGACGCAACGGGGGGCGGGGGCGGGTGTGGGGGACGGCCGGGCCGGGCCCAGGACCTGCTCCACGAATCGGCTGACGGCGCGCCAGTACTCGGGCGTGGTGTGCCAGCCGCCGTCGTTGTGGCCGCCCAGGATGCGGACAAACTCCTTGGGCCGGGCCGCGCGGTCGTAGAGCAGTTGTCCCTGGCGGAAGGGCACGATCTCGTCCGCGGGGCCGTGGGCCATGAGCTTGGGCATGGCCAGGCGGCCGATCTTGCCGAGGTTGTCGTAGCGGTAGCGGATCAATCCGCGCGGCAGCCAGGGGTACAGCTCGGCGGCCATGTCCGGCACCGAAGCGAACGCGCTCTCGATCATCAGCCCGCGAACCGGCTTGTCCAGGGCCAGCTGGATCGCCACCGCCGCGCCCAGGGATTGGCCGTGGACGATGATGGGCGGCTGCTCGGCGTCCTGGTAACGGGCCCGGACCACCTCGTAGGCCGCGCGCGCGTCGCGGTAGGTGCCCTGCTCGCCGGGCAGGCCCCGGCTGCGCCCGTAGCCGCGGTAATCAAACAGGAACACGTTGACGCCCAGCTCGTGCAGGTCGCGCGCCAGGCCGACCCGGTGGGAAATGTTGCCGGCGTTGCCGTGGCAGTGCAGGATCGTGCCGCGCGCCGCGGGGTGCGGGATCCACCAGCCGTGCAGCCGCACTCCGTCCTCGGCCACGAAATCCACATCCTCGAACTCCAACCCGGCGGCCGCCGGATCAGCCGCCATGCCGCGCATGGGGAAATACAGGCTTTTCCACTCGAAAAACCGCACCAGGAACCAGATCAACGCCAGCCCCGCGAGCGCCTTGCCGGCCGCCCCCAGCCATTCCGGGCGCATCATGCGGGTACCCGTGCCATGCCGTTTTATAGACCGCCGGCCGGCAGCCCACAAGCCGGAACCGCAGCCCAACAAATGGGTTGTGGGAAGCCGGCCGGCCCGCTACCCTGCCGCTGATCATGCCATGAAATTGCTGCAGATAGCGCGGAGGGCGCCGTGACGGCGCAAGTCGGCATCGCCCGCGTGGCGGACTACGACCGGGCAGCCGTGCTCGACGGGCTGCGGGCCTGCCTGGCGCCGCTGGGCGGGCTGGCCGCGTTTGTCCGGCCGGGCCAGAAGGTGCTGCTCAAGCCGAATTTCCTCGGGCCGTTTGCGCCCGAGCGGGCCACGACCACGCACCCGGAAGTCATCCGCGCGGCCGCGGTGCTGGTGCGCGAGGCGGGTGCCGAACCGTGGCTGGGCGACAGCCCCGGCCTCGGCGATTTCAAGACGTTCCTGGGCCGCCTCGGCCTGCGCGAGATCATCGCGGAGCTGGACATCCGCCTCGCCGACTTCAGCGACACGGTGGAATTGGAGGACCGGGCCAACGTCGTGGCGCGCCGGATCGCCCTGGCCCGCGCGGTGCGCGACACCGACGTGCTGATCACCCTGCCCAAGCTCAAGACCCACAGCCAGATGACCTTTACCGGGGCGCTGAAAAATCAGTTCGGCCTCATCCCTGGCACCCGCAAGGCGCATTACCATTACCGGTTCCGCGACCGCGACTGGCTGGCGGCGCTGATGATCGACATCAACCGCCTGGCGCGGCCGGCGCTCGGCATCATGGACGCGATCGACGGCATGGAGGGCGCCGGGCCCTCGGGCGGGGAGCCGCGCCGGATCGGCGCGCTGCTGGCCAGCAGCGACCTGGCCGCGCTGGACGTCATCGCCTGCCGCATCATCAACCTGCCGCCCGAGCGCGTACCGCTGTTGCGCGCCGCCCGCAAGCACGGGTTCGGCACGGTCGATCCGGACCAGATCGCCACGGTCGGGGCGCGCTGGGAAGACTTCCACCTGCCAGACTACAAGCAGGCCGGCGACCCCACGGACATCCTGCGCATTGTCGGCTTGCCCGCGCCGGTGTTGGAGTGGCTGCGGCGGCAATGGGCGCCGCGGCCGCGGATCCGGCCTGCGCTGTGCATCGGCTGCGGCGCGTGCCGGCAGGGCTGCCCGGTGACCCCCGCGGCCATTGACCCCCAGGCCAAGCCGCAGCCCCTGGTGGACGATGCCCGCTGCATCCGCTGCTACTGCTGCCACGAGTTTTGCCCGGTCAAGGCGATTGACCTGCAGCGCACCCTGGTGGGCCGCCTGCTGCTGCGCGGACGCGGGAATCATTGACGCCGCCCGCGAATGTTTGATAAGGAGGATTCGGGTGCCGGGCCCGGCGGGGCCGGGCGTCCGGGAAGAGGCACGGGTTAACCGCAAACAACAGGAGCGCGAAGTGAAGAGACTGCTGGTGACTGTAGCAAGCGCGGCCGGCTTGGCCGGATTGACCATGAATAGCCTGGGAGCGGGGTTCGCCCTGTACGAGGGCGGCGCGCGCATCAACACAGCTCCGGCCACGGTGATGGCCAAGGGCGACGATGTCTCGGCGCAGTTCTTCAACCCGGCCGGCATGACCCAGCTCAAGGGCCTCAACACCATGGCGGGCGTCACCGCCATCAAGCCCGGCAACGAAGTCTCGACCAAGAACCCGTACACCGGGGAATGGAAAACCACCCAGATGGATGAACAGTGGTTCTGGCCGCCGCATGCCTATATCGCCGCGCCCGTGGCGGACCGCGTGAGCGTGGGCGGCGGCGTGTACTCGCGCTTCGGCCTGGGCACCAAGTACGATGAAAACTGGCCCGGCCGCTACAACAGCTATTCCGCCAGCATCAAGTCCCTCTCGCTCAATCCCAACGTCGCGGTGAAGGTGCTCGACCAGCTGTCCGTCGGCGCCGGCGTGTCGGCCATGTGGTTTGACCTCGACCTGAAAAAGAAAATCGACGGCATGGCCCTGGCCGGGTCCACGACGCCCAACAATCCCGCCGGCGGGGCGCTGGATATCGACCAGAAACTGGCCGGCGACTCCTGGGGGTATGGCTGGAACCTGGGCCTGCAGGCCACCCCGACCAAGTGGATGCAGCTCGGCGCATCCTACCAAAGCTCGGTCAAGCAGAAGGTGGATGGCGACATCAAGTTTTCCAAGCCCGCCGGATCTCCGGCCGAGTTTGGTCCCCTGTTCAACGACACCGGCGCGGAAGGCAACGTGAAGCTGCCGGACATGCTGTTCCTGGGCGTCAACTTCATCCCGGTCCAGCAAGTCGACTTCGGCCTGGGCGCCATCTACACGCGCTGGTCCACCTACGACGCGCTGAACGTGGACTTTGACCAACCCATCGCCCCCGGCATCGCGGGCGTCAACATCCCCAAGAATTACGACAATGTCTGGCGCTACATCGCCGACATGGAGTATCACCTGACCTCCGACTGGGATCTGCGCCTGGGCTATTTTTACGATCAGTCGCCCGTCTCCGACGCCCACGTGGATTACCTGCTGCCGGACAATGATCGCAACTTCTTCAACGTCGGCATGGGCTGGCACAAAAACCGCTGGGCCGTGGACTTCAGCTACACCTACCTGGTCATCATGGACCGCAACTACGATGCCCGGGTCAAGGACGGCGTGCTCGAGTCCGAGGTGCGCGACGGCAACGCCTTCATGATTGGCGGCAGCATCGCGGCGAAGTTCTAAGCGCGGCAGCGTAGCGGCCTGAAAAACTCAACCCCAGCCATCCCCTTCCAGCCGCCCGGCGCGCGGTTGGAAGGGGATATGCGTCTCCCGGCGCCCCCGGCCGGCGGCCTGCCCCCGGACCTGGCCGGCCTGCGGGTGGCGCTGGCGCATGACTGGCTCACGGGCATGCGCGGCGGCGAGCGCGTGCTGGAACTCCTGTGCGCCCAGTTTCCCGGCGCGCCCATCCACACGCTGATCTGCAACCCGGCCGCCGTGACGGCCGCCATCCGCGCGCATCCCATCCGGACCTCCTGGCTCCAGCGGGTTCCCCGGGTCATGCAATATTACCGCTACGGGCTGCCGCTGTTCCCGGCCGCCATGGAACGATTCCCGCCGCCCGCGGCGGACCTGGTGATCAGCACCAGCCATTGCGTGGCCAAGGCGCTGCGCACCCGGCCCGGCACGCCGCACCTGTGTTACTGCTTCACGCCGATGCGTTATGCCTGGGTATTTTACACGGAGTATTTCGGGGGCCACCCCCTGAAAAAAATGCTCTTGCAGCCGCTCCTGTGGCGCCTGCGGCGCTGGGACCGGCGCGTCGCGCAGCGGGTCACGCGCTTCGTGGCCATCAGCGAGCACGTGCGCCAGCGCATCCGCGCCTGCTATGGCCGCGAGGCGGACGTGGTGTACCCGCCGATCAACATCGACTTCTTCACGCCGGGCGCCACGGCATCCGAACCCTTTGACCTGATCGTGTCGGCGCTGGTGCCGTACAAGCGCCTGGACCTGGCGGTCCGCGCCTATGGCCAGCTGGGGTTTCCGCTGAAAATCGTCGGCACGGGCACGGAAGCCGGCCGGCTCCAGGCGCTGGCGGGCGCCCACGTCGAGTTCCTCGGGTGGCAGCCGGACCCGGTGATCCGCGACCTGTACCGGCGCTGCCGCTGCCTGGTGTTCCCGGGCGAGGAAGACTTTGGCCTGGTGCCGCTCGAAGCCCAGGCATGCGGGCGCCCGGTGGTGGCCTACGGCCGCGGCGGCGTCCGCGAATCCGTGGCGGATGGGATCAGCGGCGTTTTCTTTGATGAGCAAACGGAAGCGGCGCTCCTGGACGCCGTGGCCCGCTGCAGCCAGGCGGCCTGGGACGGCGCCGCCATCCGCCGGCACGCCGCGCGGTTCGGACCGGATCGGTTTTGGGCCGGCCTGGCCACCAGCATCCGGGCCAGCCTGGCCGACCGGCCCAAGACCTAACCCGCGCTCGCCATGGCCGTGCCTTTATTCTGCGAATCGCTATAGCTTGCGGCATGCCGGACAATGGCATAGAGTATGCCCACGCGCCGGCCTTGGCCGGCGGTGACCAATGATGAAATCTGGCGTCATTATAGGATGCTTGGCGGTTGCGCTGCTGGCCGTGGACGCCCAGGGCGCGAAAACCTATTACCAGGCGCCCAAACCGGTGCTGGAGGGATACGTTGCCCTGGGCTACGTCCGCGTGATGGTCTCCAACGTGGTCCTGCAGGCGCCGGCGCCCGACCCTCCCGGCGGCACGGAAGAAGTGCCGCTGACTTTCGGCGAACTGATCCCCATCGTGCACAAGACCGCCAACGACCAGACCATCCTGGTGCTCCGGGGCCCGCGCCGCTTCCCCTTCAAGATCCCGATCAACTCGCCGGGCCTGGTGCGGATCAACTCCATGGAGTCGGGCGGGCAAATCATTTACTGGCTGCCGGACAACTTGTCGGCGGAGCTGATGCAGGCCGCGCCGATCAACGCCACCTCGGAGGAGCCGCCGGCCGCCGGGAGCGACCGCGAGACCCCGCCGTGGGCGCTCGACCTGATGCGCTGGCGCAAGGCGCTGATTGCCGGGTTCGGCGGCGTGGTCGCGCTCCTCTTGATTGTCCGCTTGGTCGTCAAGCGCCGCGCGCAAAAGGCCCCGGCCGGAAAGCTGGCCCGGAAACCCGGGACGATGAGCCCCGCCGACAAAAAGAAAAAAATACCGGATAAAAAGAAACCGGACTTGCGCAAAGACAAGCCCCGGGCGCGCGGGCCGCGCTGGTCGTTTTCCTTTTCGTTCGACATGTTCCGCCGGCGTGGCGCGGCGGCGGCAGGCTCGGCATCGCCGTTGTCCGCGCTGGGCCGGGCCGCCCGGGCTGCGCCGGAGCCGGCCCCGGCCCCGGCCCCGGCCCCCGCACCGGAGCCGGCACCGGAGCCGGCACCGGGGCCGGCCCCGGCCAGCCCCGTGTCGCGGGCGCCGGGCATGGCCGAGTTGGCGTCCAAGCTCAAGTCCAGCCGCTACGAGACCGGGGGGGCCAGGCCCCCGGCGGCTGCGGAACGGCCCACTCCGACAGCTTCCACCCGCGCCCCAACCGGTTCTACCGTCGTGCCCGCAGCGGCCAGCGGCATGTCCGAGCTTAAGAAGCTGCTTGGGGACACTCCGGCCGCTCGCGCAACACCCCCTTCGGCGGCCATGCCGGAACCGGCCCCGGCGCCGGCCGCCCCCCCGCCGCGCTCGCCCAAATCGACGGTGATCCTGGAGGCTGACGCGGTGGCGGCCCAGGCGGCGGCCACCCCGCCGCCGTCAGAAATCGTGGGCGATGCCGACGCCCCGGTGGAGGACACCAGCCCCAGCTTTTTCAACCAGCCATCGGCCATCGGCAAATATAAGATCGTGGGGGTCATCGGCCGGGGGAGCATGGGGATCGTGTACAAGGCCTACCAGGAGGACCTCAAGCGCACCACGGCCCTCAAGGTGTTGCTCGAGGGCGCGCACGCCTCCGAAACCCAGCGCCGGCACTTCATCCGCGAGGCCCAGGCCATCGCCCAGCTAAGGCACCCCAACATCGTCACGGTGTACGAGGTGGGCGAGCACGAAAACTGCCCGTTTATCGTGATCGACTTCATCGAGGGGGCCACGCTGGACCGCTACATCGACAAGGGGACGCTCACGCCGCAACTGGCCGCGCATTACTGCCTGCAAATCGCCGAGGCCGTGCATTACGCCCACGGCAAGGGCATCATCCACCGCGATCTCAAGCCGGCCAACATCATCCTGGACCCCGAGGGCCGCCCGATCATCACCGATTTCGGCCTGGCCCGCAACATGAGCGAGAGCCTGATGACGTTCACCGGCGATATTGTCGGCACGCCGGCATACATGGCGCCGGAACAGGCGCGCGGCAAGTCCCACCTGGTGGATGCGCGCTCGGACGTGTATGCCATCGGGGCGATCCTTTTTCACATGTTGGCCGGCCGCAGCCCGTTTGCCGGCAAGTCGCTGCTGGAAACCCTCACGGCCCTGCTGCACGAGCAGGGGTGCGGCCCGCTGCTCGGGGTCCAGCCGGATGCGGATCCCACCCTGGCGGCGGTCTGCGATCGGGCGCTGCAGTATGATCCGGACCAGCGGTACCAGACCGCCCGGGAAATGGCCGAGGCCTTGCGCCAGTACCTGTACCAGGTGGCGGCCGGACCCGCCGCCGCCCCGGCGGCGGAGACCTGACCCGGGATTTTCGCCATGCTGACCATCGCCCTCTTTCTCCTGCAGGTGCTGGCCGAAACCTGGCTGCTGATCTGCGCGATGGCGCCCTACCTCCTGTTCGGGTTCGCCGTGGCCGGCCTGCTGTCCGTGGCCATCCGGCCGGAGGTTGTCAAGCGGCACCTGGGGCCGCCGGGCTTTCGGCAGACCTTCAAGGCCACCTTGATCGGCGTGCCCATGCCCTTGTGCTCCTGCGGGGTCATCCCCGTGGCCGCGTCGCTGCGGCGGGCCGGCGCGGGCAAGGGCGCCACGGCCGCCTTCCTCGCCTCCACGCCCGAAACCGGGGTGGACAGCCTGCTGGCCACCTGGGGGCTCCTCGGCCCGATGTTCGCCATGATCCGGGTGGTGGTGGCTTTCTGCACCGGCTTCCTGGCCGGTTTCATGGTGGACTGGCTGGATCCGCGCGATCCGCGGCCGCCCGCGGAGACCGGGGGCTCCGGGCCGGACTCCGGGCCCCGGCGCTCGTGGCTGGTCCGGGCGTTCCGCTTTGGTTTCGTGGTGCTGCCCGCGGACATTGGCCGCGCGTTGCTGGTCGGCGTGGTCATCGCCGGGGTTTTGGGCGCGGTGATCCCGGACAACTTCCTGGCGGACAAGCTGGGCCACAGCCCGCTGGCCTACCTGGTGATCACCGCGTTCGCCATCCCGGTGTACGTGTGCTCGACCGGGTCCATCCCGATCGCCGCGGCCATGATGAAGGCCGGCCTCTCGCCCGGCACGGCGCTGGTGTTCCTGATCGCCGGGCCGGCGACCAACGCGGCGACGATCAGTATCCTGTGGACCATGCTGGGCCGGCGCACCACGATCATTTACCTGGTGTCCATCATCGCCTGTGCGTGGCTGGCCGGCGGATTGGTGGACCTGGCGCCGGGCAACGCGGTCCTGGTCCGGCACCTGCATGCGCACGGCCAGTTGGGCGGGTGGTTTTACCAGGCCGCGGGCATCCTGCTGCTGGGAGTGCTCGGGGGATCGTTTCTTGCCCAGCGGCTGGCCCGCCGGGCCGCGGCGCCGGCTTGCGCCCATTGCGCGGCGGCAGAAAAAGAAAAACAGACCCCGGCCGGCGGCGGTGAACCGCCCGGCCCGCCGGCCTGACGCCGGGGCCCCTTACTGCACGGGGCTGAGGGTCGGCGCGACCACTTCTTCTTCGAACACCGCGGTCTCGATCACTTCGCCGGACGGTTTCTGGTCGATCACGATGGTTTCACGCTCGCGGATCACTTCCTGCCGCTGGCCTTGCGGCGGAACATAAACGCGCTCTTCGCGCCCGTCGGGCATTACCTTGACCGGCATGCTGCCGTCGTACCAGCTCTGGGCGCGCTTGTCCTGGTTGACATCCACGAGCGTCAGGTTGTAGCGGCCGGCAAACCACGCCCAGTCGCGGTCCTTGAAGTCATACGCCCGGGCCAGGGAATTGACGAGGCGCGGGGTGTCGATATCCTGGATGCGGTACACGTTGGGGCACCAGGCCGAGGACTCGACCAGCACGGGCGGCAGCAGGGCGGCGTCGCCGACGAGGATGATGCGGCTGGGCGGGTTGCCGAGGAAGCTGGCCTCGGCGTAGCTGGTGAGGGACACGTAGACCCACTCCTTGCCGTTCCACGCATAGAGCAGGGGTTCGGCCGTGCTGGCGTCGCCCTGGTAGGAAACCAGCACCGAGGGGAAGACGCGGTTGATGTCGAAGGCCACCTGCAGCACGGTGTACCGCGCGGGCACCACCAGCATGGTGGGGCCCTGGGGAGCGGCCTGGATTGCGCCCGCCACCAGACCGAGACCGAGGATTCCTGCCAGCATCCGCCGTTGCATCTTCATGACCGCTCCTTTTGATTGCTTGAAATTATCGGGCGGAACCTACACCGGATCGCGGCAGGACTCAAGCGTTAAATCGGGCGCTTTTTGTTAATGTATTTAACAAAATGCACAAGCTGGTTTACTATAGTTAGTGTCATTCAAAGGGCGTGCCTCATGAAACGGTGGATTGTGCTGTGGCTGGGTTGCGGATTGGTTTGCGTTCTCGGCGGAGCTGCGTGGTCCGAGTCGCCGGCGGACGTTACGCCGCCCCATCTGGTGGCCTTGGACTTCAGTCCCCGGCGGATCAGTGCCGCCAACCTGCACGAGCCCCTGAAAATCACGGCCCGCGTCCAGGACGACATCAGCGGCGTCACCGACGGGATCATCAACGGCAAGCGGTGTGGGCTGCCCCAGGTCCAATTTTGCAGCCCGTCGGGACATCAGATCATTGTGTTGCTTTCCGCGCCCCAAAACCTGGTGGCGGGCAACCCGCGGGATGGAATTTTTGAGGCGACGATCCGCATTGCCCGGAACATGGAGCCGGGGGCGTGGCGGATTTCCAGCCTGTACCTTCTGGACGATGCCGGCAACGCCCGGTGGATCGACCAGGCCCAGTTGCAAGAGCGCGGCTTCCCCACGGAGTTCCGGATCCACACCGCGCTGTTCCTGTCTGCGGCCAACGTGCCCTGGCGCCAGTGGTACGGCCTGGGCTGGGGCCTGGAAGCGCCGGCGCCGATGCTGCAATAGGCGCGCCTCAGCCCGCCGGCCGGCCCAGCCAGTGGCGCGCCTTGCGCGCGGCGGCGCGCGGGAACTGGCGCGCCAGGCGCATGATCCACGGCCGCCAATACCGCGCCGCGCCACCATCCGGCACGTTGGCCCGGCGCAGTTCCTCGAGCAGGTGCGTGCGGTCGAGCCAGTCCTGCTGGATGAAAAAAGAGTAATGCAGGACAATCAGCGCGCAATCCATGACATTGAAATGGTCGTGGTCCAAAATCCACTGGCACCAGCCCGGCTCGTCGGTGCGCGGGATGCCGCCCATTTTCTGCCACAAGCGGTAATCGTAACAAATGCAGCCGATGCTGAAGCGGTCGGGGAAGCGGTGGTAGCGCGCACCGCCCGCCTGGGCCAACCGGCGCCGCTGTTCCTCGTTGGCGGGGTCCAGGCACAGGAATTTCCGCGTGGCCCATGCGGCCACCACCGGGCTTTGCCAGGTAAATCCATAGCAGATCGGATCCGGATCCTGCCGGAAGCGCGCGCGGAATTCCGCCAGCCATTCGGGATAAAAGCGCGTCAACAATTGGTGCAGCCCCATGGCATTGTTGGGAATCAGCGGGCTGATCAGGCCCAGGCGGTCGTCGGCCTGAAATTCCCCATACACCTCCAGCATCCGATCGATCCATCCGGAGGGGGTAAAGATATCCTCGTCGATCTTGATATACACCGCCCCGGGATACTTGCGAACGCATTCGTTCTGCATCCAGGAAATGCCGTCCGGGCGCGTGCCGGGGCCGATGATCTGGTCAAAACGGGCTTCCGGATGGCGCGCGATTACGGATTGCACAAACTGCATATGCCGCGCTCCCGGCGCATTCAAAAGGAATACCACCCGGTCAAAGCGGGCCAGTTCCCCACGGCGTTCCAGCAGTTCAAGCTGGAGGCGCACGCAATCGGTGCGCATGTTGGTCAGGATCATCAATATGACCTGGCGGTCCCGGCCCATATCGTTATTGGGGTTCATCCCTGCTTTTATAGCCGGGGCCTGCCCATGGCGCAACCCCGCAATATCCGGGGATCCGCGGCGAGATTGACAGGAGCGCGGCGCGGCGGCTAGAGTCAGCGGCCATGGATCCAGAAGCGAAGGCCGCAGACGGCGCCGGTCCGGCGGCGCTGGTTTCCGTCATCGTGGTGGCGCGGAACGAGGCGGGCAACCTGCCGCGGTTGAAGCGTTCGCTGGACCGCCTGGCCCGGCCGCCGGGCATGGCCCTGGAAACCATCCTGGTGGACAATGGCAGCACCGATGGCACCGGGGCCCGGGCGCGGGACCTCGGCTTCGATGGGGTGCTGGACCTGCCGGGTCTAAACCTGCCCCAGTGTCGCAACCGCGGCGCGGCTGCCGCGCGGGGCGGATGGCTGGCCTACGTGGACGCGGACTGCGAGGTGGCGCCCGACTGGTTAACGCAGGCCGCGGCGTACATGGGGGCGCCCGGCCCGCTGATCATGGGCTGGCCCACGGCGTTGCCGGCGCAGGCCACGTGGCTGCAGCGGGCCTGGCACTTCCACTGGACCCACAAGAACATGGCGTACGAGGAGCGCCAGAGCCGGCGCGTCATCCGCAGGGAGAGCTTTCGCCTGGTCACGACCAAGAACATGGTGATGAACCGGGTCGCGTTCGAACAGGTGGGCGGGTTTGACGAGCGCCTGGCGACCGGCGAGGACACCAACCTGGTGTACCGCGCGGATCGGCAGGGCATAGAAGTTTTAGGCGTTCCAGATCTCCAGGTCGTCCATCACGGCGACCCGGCCACGCTGCGCGAATTTTTCCGCCAGCAACTATGGCATGCCAACCGGCGCAGCTATGGCGCCATCCTGGCCCGGGGCGTGGCCAGCCCCGGCAGTCATGCGCCGGTATTCAGCGCGCTGTTCCTGGGGGCCATGGCCGGCCTGTTGCTGGCGCCGGTGCTGGCGTGGGCGCGGCACGCGGCATGGCCGTGGCTGATGGCGCTGCCGCTCGTGGCGCTGGTCACCGGCCCGGCCCTGCTCATGGGCTGGCGTGGTCGATCGTTGGCGCAGGTGCCGGCGTTATGCGTATTATACCTGGTCTATGGCGTTGCCCGGGCCGTGGATTTGCTGGGTTGCGCACCGGCCAAGCCGGCGTGGAAAGCAACTGCGGGCCCAATGGACAAAGGAACTGGGCGGTGAGGTTCGGGCTGATAGGCGTATGCTGGCTGCGGCTGGCCCTGACGTGGCGAGCGTCTGGATTGCTCGGGTTTCTGGGCGGAACGATCCTGGCGGCCGCGGCTATGGATGTATATCCAGCCATCCTATTGGCACAGATTGGCTCCCCCGACGGCAACTTGTCGGCGCCTTATCTTGCAATGCTCAAGGCTTCCCAATGCACCGTCGGTTGGTGCCTGCTGATTGGCGCTTTGGTTGCGCCGTGGGCCGAAGTGGCGGCGCAACGATGGCGGCCGGCCCTGACGCGTCTCCCGGCGCCAAAGTTCTATGCCCTGCTCTTTATGCTGGCCTTTGGGCTATGCCTGGCCACCCAGCGCTTGGTTTTCGACAACATTCCGCACATTTCCGATGCAACCAGCCATGTGTTTCAAGCCAAAATATTCAGCCGCGGGCATCTGTGGGCGCCCAATCCGCCCTGTTGCTGGAGTTTTTTCCAGGACAACGTGGTGATGAGCTATGCCGGCCGCTGGCACACTAAATATTTTCCGGGGCACGCGCTGTGGCTAACTCTCGGGGAGTTGGCCGGACTGGGCTGGGCCAGCATGCCCTTGGCCATGGCCGGAGCTGCAGTGCTTCTCGGCCTGGTCACGCGACGGTTTTTTGATGACCTCACAGCCCGCCTTACGGCAATCCTTTTTGTTTTTTCACCCCTGGTGTTGCTGACGGGGGCTTCGTTCATGTCGCACATGACCCTGCTCTTGTTCGCGTTGGCCATGGTTACGCTACTTCAATACCAATTTCGTTGGACCGATCTGGCCGCCGGGTTGGCGGGTGGCTTGGCCTTATTGACCCGGCCGCTGGATTTTTTGCTCGTGGCCATGCCCTGCGGTGTGCTGCTGCTCTGGCATTATCGCCGGACGCCCATGCAGGGGCTGCGGCGGGTGCCGTGGCTGGCGGCGGGGTTCTTGCCGCCCCTGGGGTTCCTGCTGTATTGGAATTTTCAACTCTACGGTGCGATCGGGGCCACAGGCTATAATTTCAATCGGACGCACTCGATTACGCCCATTATCCGGGATGCCATTGGCTTCAGCGCGCAATATACCCTGGCTTCGGCCCTGGGGGTGACCATGGCCAACTGGCGGCGTCTTAACCAAGCCCTTTTCGGATGGCCCACGTCGCTGCTATTTGTTGCGCTGGCGCTGCCCGGGTTGGCCAGGGACCGCCGGATTTTAGTTTGTGTTGCGGGCGTCGTGGCGGTCACGGCGGCGTTCATGCTGTTCATGTATGGCAGCGTGGAGCTTGAGGCGCGCTACTATTCACTGCTGGCTCCGCCGCTGATCGTCCTGACGGTTATGGGCATAAAAAAAGCCCGCCGCATGGCGGGCCGGTCTTGGAGCAGCGCCAACAGCCGTGTGTTTTGCACAGGGGTCGTGCTGGCCTGCTCCGTATATGCCGCGGCCTATTACTGGCCGCGTTATCTATGGCCCAAGTACTCCGACGATTACGAATGGTGCTCGCCTACGCTCGGACAACTGGCGCAGCGCGCCGGTCTTCAGCACGCCCTGGTGATCATCCCCGCGCTGGGGGATATGAAATACGGCTACGCCGCGGGCTTCATTCACAACGACCCCTGGCTGAGCAACGATATCATTTATGCACGGGAATGGAGCCCGGAACAAAACCAGTGCCTGCGAGACAATTTCCCTGGCCGCCGGCTGGTCCGGTTTCATCCGCACCAACAAGGGCGCAGCGGGGTTTTTACCGACGGTCCGGCACCCCGCGCGGCGGATCCTCCGGCCCCGCAGACGCCGGGGCCAGGCGGGCCATAAAGTGCAGGTTGCGATCCAGCAACCACCCGGCCGGGGCGGGATACAAATGCAGGCGCCCGATCCAGGCCTCGACCCGCAAGCCCATGCGTGCAAATAGCGCCAACCACTGGGGCCGGGACTGGTAGTTGAAAGGCAGCGCCACGCCATAGCTGTCGTTGCTGACCCGGTCCATCCGCCGCAACAGGCGGTGTTCCCACGGGTGATGGCACAGGTGATCCTTGATGACCACGCACTGGCCCACCCGCGCCATCTCGGCCAGGAGGCCCGCCATGTCGGACGCGTGGTGCAATACATCGATGCAGAGGACCGCGGCGAAATACCGGTCGGGGAACGGCAGGTTGCGCCCATCGAAAGGTTCCACCGGAATGGCCGTGTGCGGGCGGACCAGCACATCCACGCCCTGGAGCGTCAAATCCGGCCGCAGTTGGGCCAGGCGCTGGGCCAGCAGGCCGTCGCCGGCGCCGACGTCCAAGACGCGTCCGCCGGTGGGCAGCAACCGCGCCAGATGCGCTACCAGCACCCGGACCCGGTGGGGATGCACAAACCGGTGGTGGATCCATTCCACGATATTCATCGCCACCTCATGCCGCCCCGGAACCGCGCAGGTTCATGTTGGAAGGTCCCGGTTGGGGTCCGCTTGATTGCGCGCACCGGAGACTACTTCCTGGTACAGCGAATCAAACTGGGTTGCGATCCGGCCGGGGTCGTGACTTTGAGCCACCATGTCCCGCCCGGCCCGGCCCATGGCCGCACCCAGTTCGCCGTCGGCCAGCAGTCGGCCCAGCGCATCCCCAAGGTCTGTGGCCCGGCCCGGCGGAACGATAAATCCGCTGCGGCCATGCGCCACCAGTTCGGCGTTGCCGCCGCAGTCCGTGGCCACCACCGGCAACCCCGCGGCCATGTATTCGAGGATGGAGTTGGACAGACCCTCGTTGGCGCGCGGTGTCAGCAATCCAACGTGGCCGCGGCGCAGCAGGGCCGGGACGTCCGTTACATCCCCGAGAAAAATGGCGTGGTCTGCCACGCCCAGCGCCGCCGCCTGCTGCCGCAGGCGCCCCATTTCCACGCCATCGCCGGCCACCACCAGGTGCAGATCGGGAAACTCCATGCGCACCCGAGCCACGGCGGCCAGTGCCAAGGCAACATCTTTTTCCGGATCCAAGCGCGCTACCATCACGGCCAGTCGTCCGTCGGGGGGTAATTGTGCGGCCTTGGAAAATGGCAGTTCCGCCTCACGGTCAAACTCGGCCAAGTCTAGAATATTATAGATGAGACGAACCTTGTGGGCCGGAGTTCCCTGGCGGATTAATGGTTGTTGGATGGCGCGGGCGTTAACCACCACCCGCTGCGCGTTGCGGTCGGCGCGCGTCATCAGGGCCAGCTTGAATCGGGGATAAATTTCGCCCAAATCCCGGCGGCTGGTGATGAAGGGAATACCGGCCCAGCCCGCGGCCAGGCTGCCGAATATCGCGGCGTCGGCGTCCCATGCATGCAGTAGCGCCATGTGCTCGCGGCGCAGCAACCGGCGCAGGCGCCAGACTTCCTGGACCGTCTGCCACCGGGCCATGTGCCGAATGCCGATTTGGTACACCGGCCCGCATTGCCGCTGCACCGCCGGGGCGAAAAAACCGCCGGCCCGGAACACCGCGACCCGCTGCGGCCGGCCGCGGCGCGCCAACTCCATGGCCACCCGCGCGCACTGCCCCTCGGTGCCGCCGCGGATCAGGTCATACACCACGTGCAAGATGCAGCCACGTGCGGCGGCCTGCGGGTCACGGCTTATGGCACAGTTTCCCACGTGCGCGCCAGCCTTCCCAGCGCCAGCGCAGGGCTTGGAACAGGCTGGGGAACAAGGCGGCCAGGAGCTGCTTACAGGATCGGTTGGGAAGATCGTTGGCCAGGGCCCACATGCCGGGATGCACCCACCGCGGCGGCTCTGCAGACGCGGCTGGGAGGTGGGCGTACCGTGGCCGGGCGCTCTCATTAATGAAAAGCAACAGGTTCTGGGCGTACCATGGGGCGACGCGCGGGTTGGTCCAGAGGCGTGGCCGCAGCCCGTCCCACGCCTTGAACCCCCGGTCGGCGAACAGCCGCGTCCAATAATCCGGCCATTGTTCATTAACGTGGTGGATCCCGCCCTGGTGCGGAATGGCGGCGGAAAACAGCACCACATCCGCATGCCGCGTCAGGCTCCCGACAAACTCCACGGCGGCGGCGGCGGGCAGATGCTCCGCCACCTCCAGCGACATGGCCAAATCAAATCGCCCCAGGTTGTCCGCCAGGCGGGTCAAGTCACAGGCCTGGAAGTCGTGCGGCGCAATCCGCAGCATGCGCTGATCCACGTAGGGTCCGTCAAGCCCCCGGACCTGGGCAACACCCTGCCGGTGGAATTCGGCCAGCCACGTTCCGAGCCCGCACCCGAAATCCACCACGCTTTGCGGCCGGAACCATTCCATGATCAAGGGCACGACCTGCTCCGCGGAACTACCGGCATCGCCGTCGTACAAAGCATAGAAATCCGACCCATAGTGAGCGCGACTCATGGCGGTGTCTCCAGATTAACGGGGGGGCGGGTGCGCCTTGCTTTTCTCAGGGCCTGCTTCAGCCGCTCCGGCAAGAGCCGGGAGCATTGCAGGCGGGTTTGCCAATATAGGAAGCCGGCCGCGCGTTGCCAACGATGGACCTTGCAGCACCGGCGCCGGGCCAACATGGAGTATAACGCATGATCTTCCAAGTTGCATTCCTTGAATGCCACAGGTTTGATCGCCTTCAGAAAAACACCCGGCATCAAGGGGTCTTTTTGCAGCGCCTGGATGGTGAAGTCTGCAAACAGTACCCGCAGGTCATCGAGTTCATACCGCCAGTAGTCATGCGGGCTGGCGTGGTAGCCATAACCCCGGGACCGGGTGGTGATAAGCAGCCGCCCGGATGGCCGCAATATCTGCTTGAGGTTCGAGATCACGCGCCGCCAATCCCACACATGCTCCAGCATCTCGGTGGACACGACGACATCGAACATCCCGAGGCCAAAGTGGTCCGTCAGGTTCTCTGCCGGGCAGACGACATCCACCCCGGGGCCAGGCATCAAATCCACTCCGGTATATTGCCGCGGCGTCCAAGCCTGCAAGAGGGCGCGCAACGAACCATTATAGTTAAGCGCGCCGACTTCGAGCACATCTCGGCCGGCCACCTCCTCCGGAGACAGCGCGGCGCGGCCAAAGTCAAGGCATGCGGTATTGCACATTATTGCGCGCGGGGGATTCGGCCCAGGCTTGCGTCACGCCCGCGGATGGCCTGGCCGGTTTCCTGGCCATCGCGGTAAACGGCATCGGACCAGGCGAACTTCCAGCGCCCGAACAATCCCATGGTGTAAATATCATGCGCGGCCAGCCACCGGGTGATGTGGTCCACGGCGGCGGCCCGGCCGTGCCCGGGCACTGGATACGCCGGGTCCACGGCAAAGGATTCGGCCCAAGCCACATCCCGGCGGGAATCCGCGCCCAGCACGGCGGCCAAATCCTGGATGCCTTTTTCCTGGAGCCCGGCCGCGTCCAGCGGCTCATCATCCCGGCGGTAGATCTCGGCTTGCAGGACATCGAGATCCGGCGGGATGGACCCAGGCGCCAGCTTGGATATCACCGATATCCTGGAGATGTCGTACTGCGGGTCATACACATAAAACCAATGCCTGGCCGGCGATACTGGCCGGGAGAACCCGACGTTCACGCAGTACAACCGGGTATTCCGCAAGCTGGCGGCGGCGGCCCGGATGTGTTCCGGCGCGTCGAGGATGATCCCGACCAGGCTGCGCAGCGGGATGGAACTGGCCAGCGCCCCGTAATCGGCCTTGGCTCCATGGGCAAAAACCACCTGGTGGCGAACGGGATCAATCTCGACCGCGCGCGCGTTGTAGACGATGTCCAACTCATCGTACCAGGTTCTGAAAAACGAAAAGAAACCGCCCTGAGCCGGATAGCGGAACCGCGCAAACGCCGTTTGGGTTTCCGGTTGCTCGCCCAACGCCCCGTGCACGACGCGCTCCAAGTCTGCGGGCAAGAGCCGCCCGGGCAGCCAATCCACGGCCAGATCGCGCATGGGCCACCGCCAATACTTGGCCGTATATTCAGCGTAGAACCGCTCGGTGATATGGGGCCCATATTGGAACCGGCACCAATCCGCGTAATCCGTGGCGACTTGGTCGCGGTGCGTTATGCGGGCGGACACAAGATCCAGCAACGCGCGCCGGCGGTCCTCCAGCGGCAGGTCGGCCAGGTGGTTCTGTACCGGGTAGCCCACCCATCGGCCGTGCCAATAATTGCTGACCAGCGAGGCGGTGGCCTCCGGCCCCCCGGACGCGGCGGCGCACGTTTGCTCCAGCCACGCGGGATCGCGGGAGTGGTTGATGTGCGTACCCTGGTCCACGGCGACACCCTGGACGACCGGCGACCAGGCATGCCCACCCGGATGATCCGCGGCCTCGTAGATGCGCGCCCCGGGCAAGGCCCTGGCGCAACCCAAGCCGGCCAGGCCGGCGCCAAGTATAACCACCGGGCTCATTCCACGTTTAACTGCTCTTGGATGCGGGCCAGGCCGGCGCGCCAGGCCACTTGGGGCTTCCACCCCAGCGTGGCCGCGGCCCGGTCACAGCAGGCGACTTGCATGTCCGGTTCCCCGGGCCGCCGGGGCAGGGCCCCGAACTGGAAAACGTCCTTGGACCCACACAACCGGCAGATTTCTTCAAGCACATCGCGCACCCGCACCGGAACCCCGCCGCCCAGGTTGGCCGCCAGGATGCCGGTAGTAGGCTTGCGCAGGGCTAAAAGGATCGCCTCGATGACATCGTCGACATACACGAAATCGCGGAGTTGCTCGCCATCCGTAACCTTGGCGGGTGCGCCGGCCAGGGCTTGGCGAAAGGCATACGGCACCAGCATGCTGCCGGCCTGGCCCGGGCCATAAATGATGAACGGCCGCAGCCACACCAGGTTTTTTCCGGTGCGCTGGGCCCATGACACGGCCATGGCATGGCAGGCGTGCTTGGCCCATCCATAGGGGGATAGCGGCTCCACGGGCTCGTCGTCTTCGGCCAAAACGCCCGGCCGCGCTCCGTATTCCTGCGCAGACCCCGGGGCGATGAGCCGCGCCAATCCGCGCGCGGTCCACGAATCAAGCAAGCCCGCCAACCGGGTGACATCTTCGCTCTGGGTCCGGTAGGAGGTTTCCCGGTTGCGCAAATCCCACGCCAGGTGGATCAAATCGAAGGTCGTCACCGGTTCGCACACGGGCGGAATCAGGGTGTCGGCCTGGGCAAGGTCGGATAGATGATAAACAACGCCGGGCAAGGGCGGGCCGATGCGCGCTTGCCGGTCGACGGCCAGGATGCCGCCACCTTTGGCTGCCAGGCGCGCGACCAGGCGCCGGCCCAAGAATCCCTGCGCGCCGGTTACAATAGTCCAGTGCATATTAACCTCCCGCGTTGATTAACAGTTCGCTTTCCCAAAATGCGCCGGCGCGGGGCCGCCCGCGCGCCGGTACTTCTCGTTGCACATCATCCGATGCCTGGCCGCCTACCGGTAAGGGTCAGCGCCCACGCGCCGACGAAAGGCCCGCCAAGCGATGCGGCGCAGCCGGAAACGGCGCGCGGGCACACAATGCAGCGCGCGGGGCGGCTCCTCCGCCAACAGGCGCAGGGCCGTTTCATAATGCGCAAACAGGGCCGGGTGGTGATGGCCGAGGAAATGCACGGCAACGGTGTCCGGCGTGATGCGCACGGGATTCAGCGAACACCGCACTTGGCGGTAATCATACATCCGCGCCCGGCGTTGCGATAACATGGCGGCGAAACAGGTCTGATCGCGGATAAAGGCATGGACGCAGAATTCCGGGCGGCCCAGGAACCACTCGATAAAATCCAGATCAAACTCATCGAGGAAAAAGCGGAGAAAGCCCGCATTAAAATTGTCGAGCAGCGCCAGGCGGTGGCGCAACAAAAGGGCGGGCAGCCGTCCGGAAAAATACCGCAACTCCTGCTCGTTGAACACGTGGCTGGTCGCATCCGGATATAACTTGAAAAAGCGCCGGAAAAACAGGATGTCACAGTCCAGGTAGTTGACGCATGTGTCGGAAAGCAGCGCCAGATCGAGCAGCTTGATGGAGAACACGCTTTCCTGGACAAAGCGCCGGCACTGCTCGCGGTGGCCGAGGGCCGCAAGGATCCTCTCCAGGTATTCCTGCCGGCGCAACACCTGGCAACCCGGAATGGCGTTGGCCAACTGCTCGGCATCCGCGGGCGTGAACACCTTGGGATCTTCGTGAATGTGAACCACCAGCCGCAGCGGTTGACCACATGCCTTGACCAGCGAGGATAGCGCCAACTTCCCCATGGGGAGATGTTGGCGGCACATGACCGTACGAACCGTCAGCGGCTCCAGGGCCGAGGGCGTGGCCCCGGGTATGCCTTGCGTTTGACCGCCGTCGCGTGGAGCGGGCGCGCCGGTCGTCATTTGCGCGCCAGGCCCAGAATGCTGATGAAAAAGCCCGACAGGATGGTTTGAAAGCCCAGGACCGTCAGGGTGGCGCCAGGGATAACCCAGCGCATGGATGCGGCATAATTGAGATCGCCGAACCCGGTGGCGCGCCATTGCCAGAACGCTACCGCCAAGAGTACCACGCCCGCCACCAAGCCGGCCAGTCCCGCCAGCAATCCGCGCTCCAGGTTGAGGAACGTGAACAACCGCCGGAAACGCGGGTCTTCCGGCAGCAAGCCCTCGGTGATCGCAAACGCCTTGGTGAAAATGGCAAAGAAAATGGACTGGTAGCCGCACAGCAGGAGCATGCTGGAAAACAGCAACGTGTGGGCGTCGAGCCGAATGCCGCCATACTGCCGGCCGGGCAGCGCCAGCAAGTATCCTACGAGGCCGATTCCGATGAGCAACAGGCCCGGATACCAGAACAGCCAGCGCGGGCTGTACATAAGGAAAAATCGCAAGGTGCGCCACCCGTCGCGCAGAGTCCGGAGATGGGGTTTGTGCTGCCGGCGACCATCCGGATGCAGGGTGATGGGGACCTCCCCGATGCGGGCCTTCAGCAAGGTCGCCTTGATGATCATTTCCGTGGCGAACTCCATCCCCGAACACCGCAGGTTCAGCTGCTCGAAAAGATCCTTCGTAAACCCCCGCAATCCACAATAAACGTCGTGGATCGGAGCTTGGAACCACCAGCGCACCAGCAGCGAAAACAGGGGGTTGCCGATGTGGCGGTGCGACCATGGCATGGCCCCCGCCATAATCGTTCCGCCCCCGGACGGCAGGCGGCTGCCTTGCACCAACTCGTAGCCTTGGCGTAATTTTTCCAGCAACCTGGGGATTTCGGCGTAGTCATAGCTGTCATCCGAGTCGCCCATGATGACGTATTTTCCCCGGGCGGCGGCGATGCCGCCCATGAGCGCGTGGCCATACCCCTTTTTCTCGACGTGGACCACGCGCGCCTGCCGGCTTTCCGCGATTTCGATCGACCCGTCCGTGCTGCCATTGTCGGCCACGATGAGTTCGCCCTTGATGCCGCCTTGGGCCAACGCGGCCGCGGCCTTGACCAGGCAGGTTTCAAGGGTGTCGGCCTCGTTCAGGCAGGGCATGACAACAGACAATTCGATTTCGGATGACATGGCACCCTCAGCGTTGGAGTGGTTCGGATGGCGGCGTGATGGCATCGGCAGCGGTGCGGGGTTGCGGTCCGGCGCCAATGGACGGGGCGGCTTGGGGCGGTTTCAGCCGGCGATATATCACGAAGTCTGGAAAAGCCGCGACGGCCTCAAAATTGGTTGCCAAGGGGGTCCAGAGGTAGTCATCCCATTCGCTGTCCTTGATGGCGTAATCAATGTCCAATCGCTCCATGGCCCGTTGGAGCCGCCCAACGTCCCGCAGCGCCAAGGTCCAATAATAATAGGTCGGCCGCGGCAACTCAATACAGTGGTAGGCGGAGGCCATGATGCGCGTTCCCGGTTCGGTGTTGCTGGCCACCCAGGCGTTGATTTGTGGAATCTTGGTTTCCCGGTGGCCGCTGGCGCTGACCAGGGTATATCCGATGCTATAGGCCACGAAGATGCTCACAACGGTATATAAGATCCGTTTTTGCAGTCGTGGTGCCCCGCCTTGCGCCAGGGTGGTTACCCCCACGGCCCCCAGGAAGGCCAGGGCCGGGCTGAAAAAACAGGTGTAGCGGGGCGGGTTGAACAACTGGGCCATGTAGAATCCGCCGCTCACCAGCAGCCACAGCCCAAAGAACAGACCCGCGGATTGCCGGGCGTACAGCGCCACCACGCCCCCCGCCACGGCAAACACCAGGAGGAACGGATAGATCCGAAACAACTCGTTGATGGTGCTGGCAAACTGGGCCGGGTCAAAGCCGAACCGTCCCCAACGCACCAGCGGGGTTCCCGTGTAGTGAAACCACGGCACGGCAATATCAAAGTGGTAGGCCGCATAATAGGCATCCGGCCATAACAGATACAGCGCCAGGTTAATCCCGCCGAACACTAGGCCGGCCCCGGCCAGGAAACTCACACCCCGCACGAGCGCGGCCCGGACCGTCCATGGCGCTTGCGGCGCAGTCTGCATCCCGACCAGCACGAGCAGCACCGGCAGCATATGAAAAGCATTGACCTTGACCAGCGCCGCACCCGCCACGCAGGCCCCGGCCAGCCAACAATGGCCGCGGAAACGGGCCACGGCCAGCACGGCAGCCAGCAGCACGAAAAAAAGCTGGGACGATTCCAGCATCGCCTTGCGGGATAAGGCAACGAGGAAGCGATCGGATCCTAGCAGCACGGCGGCGGTTCCGGCCAACAGCGGCATCCCGGTCAGGCGCCGAACCAGGAAATAAAGCAGGCCCACCGACAGGACTCCGGCGGCCGCGCTGATCAGGCGTGCGCTCCAAATCGACGGGCCGAACACCTTGAACTGGACCACCAGCAACGCCTGGAACAGCGGGGATTTCAAGGCGTGGCCAATAAACTCACTTGCTTGCCAGTCGCCGCTGAATACATATTCCTTGGCACTGACGGCCCAAATGCCCTCGTCGGGTTCGACCAACGGATAGTGGCCAAGATAAACAAACCGCAACAGCCCGGCGATCAGCAATATTACGGCAATCGCCAGGAGCTCGTGGTAGCGTCCGGCCCGGATCTGTGTATGGGCCCGCGGCAGTTTCTGGGCTGAATTATCGATGCCGTTCATTGGTCCTCTTCAGGCTGCGCCGCTGAACCGGTTTACTCATAGACGGTTGCTGTCGCATAAGCGCTCTCGCGCAAGGTGCGCGCCAGGGCGGAGATGCATGCGCACAGGATTAGCATCAACGGATTAAAGGCGCCGGGCGAAAATATTCCCCCGACAATAAACACAAAGGCGCAGGCAAGCATCAGGCTCCCCAGGTTGGCCGCATCCAGCCAGGTATGGCGTGCACTGCGGTAAACCGTCCAGCCTTGCCACGTTAACTGCAGAAGAAAGGCCACGTACAGAATTATACCGGGGAATCCCATTTGACGGCCGGCCATCAACAACTCGTTGTGCGTGGCCCCCCGCGCCATGGGCCAGCGGTCGAACATCGTCTGGTCGGCATAGATGCCGGCCCCCAAGATGGGATATTCCTTGATCAACTCCCAGGTGTCCCGGTTCTTTACCCGGCGTTCCTGGGCGGTCGCCTCGTCCGGCGTCATCTCGTAGGACTCTTTGTATTCCCCCAGCATGAACGACTCGATAGACGCGCCAATGGTTTTCAGGCGTACAATATTGGATGGGCTGATCAGGCCCACCACCACAAACATGCCGACCACCAGCACAATGCTGCTCATGCGGTATTGGCGCACAAACGTGGGAAAAATGAGGCATCCCAGCACAGCCACAATCAGGAATCCTGTCCGGCTGCCCGTTTGAAAAACAATGAATACGGAAGTCAGCATCAACACGAGCATGGCGATGCGCTCATAACGATATCGGGTGCTTTTATAGAGGAAAAAATACATGGGTATGAACAGGCTCATGAGGTAGGCAAAGCCATTGGGATTATCCACCAGGGAAACCGCCGGGCCCATAAGCCGGTCGCCCGCAAAAGTGGCGCCAGCCTGTGCCAAGCGAACCCCGGCTTTAACCCACCAGAGCGAACCCAATATCAGGGTCATAACCACGGCCCATACACGGGCGGTATTGAAAGCCATGGCGTCAACCAGCACCGTGATGAGCACGTTTTTTACAAGCGCATCGATGTCTGTATTCCACTCAAACGTTGATTTCAGGGGCCCAAAATATTGGGCCAGTAAGCCGAGAAACAATAGCACCAGACTGAGAATGGTGGCCGGGTTCCAGCGGATCAGCGGCTTCTTCTCGGTCACAAACGCGGCAAAGTGAAACAGCACACAGACAATCGCGGTGAAGTTGGCGATCCGCAGGTTGTAGAGGATGGGAAACCGGTTCTGGGGCTGCACCATCAGAATCAGGATGTACCAGAGCAGGAAGCGGAATGCCCAAAGAGAAGCCATGATGCGTGGACGGCTATGGTGTTGCGGCAGCGCCCGGCGGCCTGGCCAGGCGCGAAACCGTGAAATGATGTTTCCCGCTCGCGGAGGGAGCAATGCGATCGCAATATTCCACGTTCACCTGCGCGGACGCGCCCAGCGTCTCGGCAAGTCGGCGCTTGAGATGCGGCTCCCATTCCGGCGCCACGGGTTGTGCCAGCACCAGGCGCAGGGTGTAGCGGTTGCCCGCTTCCTGGATGAACTGGAATTGCCGGACGGCGGTGGCGCTGTAAAGCAGATGGGTGAAGAACTCGCCGTGGATCAGGCGGCCGTCCGGGGTCCGCATGGTATCTGATTGCCGGCCGACAACCCGATTCAGGCGCAATCCATTGCGGCCACACGCACAGGTGGCCGCGGCTCCCGCCCGGGCTAAATCTCCCGTGTCATAGCGGATGAATGGCATCACGCGGTTGCAGAGGTAGGTGAGCACCACCGGGGCGGGGTCGTGCTCCGGCGCCGGCCCCATGAGTTCCAGGACCACATCGCGGTCATTCACATGCAGGCCCGCATGGCAGGGACATTCCATGGCCAACGCCCCAAACTCCCGGTTGCCGTAACGATCCAGCACCGGGACGGTAAAAATGCTTTCGATCTCGCGGCGCATCGCCGGATCCAGGCGCTCCGCGGAACAGATCACCGCCCGGCGCGGATAGTCGGGCCGGAGATGGCTTGCCGCCAGGTAGCGCGCCAGCAGCAAGGCGGTACCCGCGTAGGCCACCAGCAGGTGGGGTTGGAAATGCTCCAGATCCGCATGCAGTCCGGCGAGCCGCGACTCTTCCAGGGCAAAGGCATTGTACCAGCGGCGGTTTTCGATTCGGTTGCGCAACCGTTGCCGCCAGTTACGCAAGGCCGAACGAACATCGCCGTCCGCGCCCCATAGCATGGCCACGCGATCCCCGGGCCGCCAGCCGGCAAAGCCATCCGCCCACAGCAAAGACGCCTCGCGCGCCACCTGCGTGTCCCGGTCCACCTTGAATCGCAGGGGCGTCCCGGTGGACCCGCCGGTGGCGTCGTCCCACCGCGGCCCTGGCTCATCGGAGATGAAATCTTCCGGGTTGGCCTGGATGTCGGCCCGGGTCATCAGCGGTAGCCCGGCCAGGATCTGGAACGCCATCCCGGGCTGGATGGGTCCCTGCTTGGCGAGCAGGCGCTGAAAGCGCGGCACGTGGATGCGTGCATGATTCAGCAAGTCAGCCAAGGCCAGCGCCTGGGCCGTCTGCCGCTGGTCCGGGGACAAACCATCCCACGCCCGCCGCGCAGACGCCCGTGCCAGCACCTTGCGCCGATGGCCTTCCCGGCGATCGAGCAGGTGGCGTGATAAGAAAGACGAACAGGCGGGATGCACCCCGGGTCACTCCGGCCGGCTGTTCAAGATCGCCTCATACAATGTCAGCAGCTTTTGCGCGCTGGGCTCCCAGCCAAATTCACGGACGGCCTTATCGCGGTTGAATTGGCCCATGCGCTCCCGAACTTGGGCGTCGCGGCCCATCTGGGCCATGGCTTGGGCCATGGCACTGGCATCGCGAACCGGGACCACCATCCCGCCCCGTGGCGCTTCGATCATTCGCGGGATCCAGTTCGTTGCCGTGGTGATGATCGGTTTTGCGGAAGCCATGGCTTCCAGGGCGGCGAAACAGAAGGATTCGTAATCGCTGGGGATGACCACTACGTCGGCTGCGGCATAGATTCCCGGCAGCTCGGCATGCGCGGTTTCGCCAAGGAACCGCACCCGGTTGGCATCGCATCCCGCGGCCCGCGCCTGGCGCCGGACGCGCTCCAGCATCGGCCCCCCGCCCGCCATCACAAGCACGGCTTGGGGTTGTTCCACAACCAGGCGGGCAAATGCCGCAACCAGAAGCTCCTGAGCTTTCACTGCGAGGAACCGGCCCACACAAAGGAAAAGCAGCGTATCCGGGAGAATTCCCTGCGTTTCCCGGAACCGGGATGGACCGGGGCAGAACCGGTTGACATCCACGCCGTTGGGGATATCCGTACACCGCGGGTACCCGCGGTCGCGAATGGCATCAAGGGTTGCGCCGCTGGCAATCACCGCTGCGACTTGGCGAAACCCATCCTGCGGATCGTGGAAGTCGGGCGCGGTCAGTCGCGCCACAACCGGGCGGTTGACGCCCAACCGCCGGGCTGCGCGCACCAAGGTGGGCAACTCGCAAACCTGGGCGATATCAAACGCCCCTTGCCGTTGCCACGCCCACCGCGCGGCCCGCTGCTCAAACCAAGTGAAATCCAGCTGCCGCAGCCGCCACCCGCCCCGAAAACGATCCCAGGGCAACCACCCCAGGTATGGGCTGCGAAGCGTGTTCCATTGAATTCCCGGGTCAGGCTCTGTTGATCGCGATCCAACGCCCAACAAGGGCCGGCCGCTCAAGAACGTGATTTGGCAGCCCATTCGCCGCAAGCATCCGGCCATTTCCAAATCAAAGGTTTCGCCACCACCCTGCATGATGGACGCCATGCGATTAACAAATAAAATTCGCAATGGCTTGTTTGCCAATAGGTCTCCGAATGCAAGGTGCTGCAATTTTACGTGCCGGCTGGAAACACTTCGTCCCCGTCAATTCCAGCCCAAAGAATGCGGTATGGAATCGTAATTCCTTTGCTATGATAAGCTAACAAAGGTTAAGGCGCCCGCGGCGGACATGCAACCCCCAAATGAAGATTTTTTCGGATGGTAAGAAAATGATGGGCCGGAAATGCTGGCGCTGCATTCCGAAAAAGCCACGATGGACAGGGGGTAAAATGTGCCGTTACAGTCCGGCCATGCGCCCCAGGATCGTGTTGACCATAGGCTCAGACAAATTGACGGGCTTATCCAACTCCCCGGCAAACCTGGATATTTTATCTGCGCGCGGGCACAATTCCTCTTCCAGAGCCTTGACGCCCTTGGCCATAAGCTTGCTGAACCCGGACAGATCAACGCTATCTTTAAATGCGCCCGCAGCTTGGGTTGAGGTCGCTTTGGCCTGTTGCAGCGCTGCTGACTTGAGGCTTCCAACCCCCAGCGGTGCACCCTCTTTGCCTATTTCATAGATGTTCATGCTGACCTCCCATCTGAGCTTAGTATCGGCATAGGCCATTCAGTCCTTAAGTTCAAGGACTAAATTTGTAGGTCAACACGCGAAAACATTCGGAGGCCACGAACGCCTGGTATTCGGACGGGGATTGAAGCATGACGTCCAGGTCGGCCCGGCTGAACGGCCGCGCTCTCCGGCGCTGCAGGTAATCCGCCAGGCTGACGAGCACTTCTTGTTCGCTGGCGTCCATGTTGGCATCCAGTTGGGCCACGACCTCGCTGGTGGCAGACTCCACGATCGCCATGTACAGGGCCACGTTCTGGGGCGGATATTGGCGAACGGCCTGGACCCAGACGCAAATGATGTAATCGCCCTGCATGAGCTGGCCCAGGAACGAAATTTCGCCGAAATTGAAGAACCCTTTTTCCGGCACCAGGTTCTTTTCATTGATGTAGGCGGCCAGCTTGCCATACGGCGACACGCCGACCACCCGCGCGGTAAAATAGTTCTGGGCCGCCTCAAGCAGCCGCTGCTGCAGGGCATCGCGCAACTCCGGGGTGACATTGCCCAGCGGCGGCAGCATGAGGACCGCTTGCTGCTCAGTCAAAAAGAGATTGGTGTTGACGTTATAGAGGCGGATGGCGCGGATATCTTCGGGTGCGCCCAGGGGACTGCCAAAATCCACCCCCCGTTGCAGCACGCAACCGGCCAGGACGGAAATCAGCGTCGCACAGACCAGCCCGCACCGCCACCACCCGGTTTGCCCCCGGTGTGGTTGCCGCATCGCCCGCTGCTGGTCATGCTGACAGCTCAAGATAAAAGATTCCTTTTTCGGCGGTCATGGGTATGACCACGGTCACGGTTTTCTTGGGCGGCTCCACGTGCAGGCTTTCGCCCATGACGATCGACGGCAACCCCAGCTTGAAGTCCATACCGTGCTGGTCCTGGAGCCTCGTCTTGGCGCCGCCGGCCATCATGTTGGCCAGTTCGCCCACCACGTCGCCAACTTCCTGGGGCGTGACCGGATCGTCCTCGCCCATACCCATCATCGCTCTGAATACAGCGCTAGCAAGGGGCATGCCAAAGACCAGCGACAGGTTCACGCTCATGACATCGCCCGTCAGGCCCAGCGACCCGGCGATCGCCCCCTGCGGAGCACTGCTTTGCTTGGCCTCCATGGCCCCCACGGTAATGGGCATGAAAACCATGGTCTCAAAAACTTCCTTGATGCTCTCGGTGAACGCCGGACACATTTCCTGGACGGACAATTTGCTGGGCATGGCTGGATTCTCCCTCGGGTGCGGTTGGGTTGGCTGAGCTACTTGTCCTCGCTGTACTTCACATCCACCTCCGCATGCTGCCCGCAGGGGCAGCTGATGCGCAGCTTGCGGATGCGATCGCCTTCCTTGATGGTTTCCACGGTAATCTGGCGCGCTCCCGGCTGCAGCCGGCTGCGCAATGCCAGCGGTTCCTGGTCAAATTCGATCTGCGAGGGATCGAGGATCGGCGAGTAGACCAGTTCCTGTTTTTCGGGCGGCGGGCGTGCGGAAAAAACAACCTTTTCCGCATCCATGAAGTATTTCTTGCGGTAGGTCTTGTTGGTATCGGATTCGACGTTGCGGGTCATGCGGTTATTCCCACAAGGTATCCATCTTCTGCTTCAAGATCTCGGCGGTAAACGGCTTCACGATGAACGACGTGGCTCCGCTGGTCAGGGCCTCGACGACCGCTTCCTTGCCCCCCTCGGTGGTAACCATCATGATCGGGATGCTGACGTAATTAGGCAGCTTGCGCAGCTCCTTGAGCATGGTGATGCCTTCCATTTCCGGCATGTTCCAGTCGGAGATCACGCACTCATACTGCTTGGCCTTGCACTTGTTAAGCCCATCCAGGCCGTGCTCCGCCTCTTCCACGTTCTTGTACCCGCACTTGGCCAGGGTGAGGCGCATGATCCGGCGCATGGTGGACGAATCGTCTACAATCAGGATCAGCCGGTCTTCATTGCTCATAATCCATCTCCATCCCGCGTAAAGGACTCCGCATATTGGCTTGCAGCGTAGCGGAGCCAGGCGGGAAAGGGAAGCTTTTTCAATGTCGGGTTTTCCAATCCTTGGAAAACCCGGTGCTGGTGGTGTTTTCGCGAGGGGGTAACGGACGGCTTTGGCGGGATCGCCAACGAGCGCGGGTTGCGCGGGCAAGGGGAATCTCTGGGATTCCCCTTGCCCGCCAGGGTGCTGGCAGATCCTGCCGGGGGATTACTGAAGGCTGGGGTGTGTGCCGACGGTTTGCCAGTCACATCCGTTCCAGATCTGGATCAAGGCTGGATGTCCATAGATCGGCGGTTGATACAGCCGCCGCCCCGGCCCCGTATAGATGATGACCGGCGGGGGCGGCGGCGGATAGTACGGGGGTGGCGGTGGCGGCGGGGAGTATGCCGGGACGTAGATGACTTCGCGAGTTACACACTCCCGGGGGCCTTCGATCATCTGCCCGATCACCACGCCCGCCATCACGGCGCCCGCGGTTCCCCATCCGCCACAACCGGGGCCGCCGCCAGGTCGGCCACCACCGTGATGCCCGCCGCCGCGGTGTCCGCCGCCATGGAATCCGCCACCGCCATGCGGTCCGGCCAGTACCGGGGCCGCGGCGAGCGCCACGGCCAGGACGAGGATGGACGATTTGATTATAGTCTTCATGATAGCCTCCTGATTTTTGGGGTTGCGCTGTTCCGCTCTTGTTTCAAGGGCGGTGCTCGGTATAAGAGACGGATCGCGCTGCCTTTTTATTCAATTTGATGTGCACCGATGAATAAACACGCAGGGCCAACCGTCAAAGGCAGTGAAGACGGCGTTACCAAGTGAATGACCTGTTGCAAAGGGCCCAGGCCGGCGATATGGAGGCGTTTGCCACGCTGTTTGAACCCTTGCGCCCAAAAATCCACGCCGTGGCGTGTCGCTTTGTCGGTCATCACGACGCCGAGGATGTGACCATGGACACGTTTCTAAAAGCATGGCGCGCGCTGCCGGGATTCCGGCGCGGGTCGTCGTTAAGCACCTGGCTCGTGCGCATCGTGCGTAACCAGGCGCTGGATTTGCTGCGGTCCCGGGCCGGCCGCGAGGGGCGGACGGATTCGCTGGACGAGGCCGGGGCGGTGCATCCAAGCCAGTTGTCAGACCCCGGCGCCGTGCCGCCGGCGGACCTGTTGGCGGTGGCCGATGACCGCCGCATGTGCCGGGCAGCGCTGGAGCGTCTGGACGAGAAGCATCGCGTGATCCTGTTGATGCGCTACATGGATGAGTTGAGTTACGCGGAAATGGCGGCGGCGGTGAACGTCTCCATCGGCACGGTGATGTCCCGCCTGTTCCATGCGCGGCGCAAGATGGTTCAACTCATGAACGAGCAGGAACATATCGCCGGCGCGGGCCGGCCGGACCAGGAGGGGATGAACCATGAAAAAATGGGATAAAGTTCGCCGGCTCATTGCGGATCAGCCCCGCCCGCCCCTGTCCGAGGCCCGGGAATTCTGGGCGGCGTTCCAGCGGCAGGCGCCCCGGCGGCGCCCGGCGGCCGCCACGCGGCTGGCTCCGCTGGCGCGGCCCTGGCTGGCATGGGCCGCGGCCGGCGCGGCGTGCGCGGGCTTGGTATGGTTGCTGGGCAGCCGATGGTGGCCGGCGCGCCCGGCGCCGGTTGATGCGGCGTGCAACAGTGTCACGGCGATCGATGTGCTGGCGCGCCACGACTCGCTCTTCATCCTGCAGGATTCGGCCAATCGAGGAACGATCATTTGGATTGACCTGTGCCCGGTTACGAGCGACAAGCACGGGAGTTAACCACGTTATGAGGTTTCATATGACAACCAGCGGCGCTCGTCGGCACCCCGCGCTTCCCGCGATCCTTCGCCCGCTCGTGCTCGTCGCGGGCCTGCTGGTCGCGGTCGCTTCCGCGTCGGCCGCCACCGGATTGAGCATTCGCTTGATCAAGGCCAGCAACGAGGGCGCGGGGATGTCCCCCGCCTTGAGCGATGTGGCCGGTCTGTTGCAGTCCAACCTGCCGTTCCAGCGGTTTGACCTTCTCGATCAGGCGGCGATGGCCTTGCCGGCCACCGGCAGCGTCGAACTCGCCCATGGTCTCAGCGTGCATTGCTCCGGCCCCGCGGACAATCTGCGGGTGACCGTGGACAACGGCGGCGTGCGGGCGGTGGACACCACCTTGCGCCTGGCGGAGCTGCGGCCGGTCATCCTGGGGGGGTTCCCGTTTGAGCAGGGCCGCTTGCTGCTGGTGATCGTGGCCCGGTAGTCGGCCCCCGCGCGTCTCGTCCATGGCGTCCGGCGGGTTTTATAACGCCGATTCATTTGCGCGTGCCGGCGATCCGCGCGCCAAAATACTCGCGGTTTTTCCTTTATTTGCCGGCGGGTTTGACGGTAAAAAAGAGGGGCTGAAGGGGCGCATGTGTGTTAAGCAAAAGGAGTCGACCATGCAGAATTTTGATTATCAAAACCCGGTCCGCATCGTGTTCGGCCGCAAGACGATTGCCGAGCTGGCCCACTTGGTCCCCGCCGGCCGGCGGGTGCTGCTGACCTATGGTCAGGGCTCGATCAAGAAGAACGGGGTGTACGACCAGGTGCGCGCCGCGCTGCAGGGGTTTGCCGTGGTGGAGTTCGGCGGCATCGAGCCCAACCCGCGCTACGAAACCCTGATGCAGGCCGTGGCCCTGGCCCGCGAGCAGCGGGTGGATTTTCTGCTGGCTGTGGGCGGCGGGTCGGTCATCGACGGCACAAAATTTATCGCCGCGGCCATCCCGTTTGCCGGCGGCGACCCTTGGGATATTTTGGCGGCCCAGGCGCCGGTGACGACCGCCGTGCCCCTGGGTACGGTGCTCACGCTGCCGGCCACGGGTTCGGAGATGAACTGCTTCGCGGTCATCTCGCGGAATGACGGCCACCTGAAGAAAGCATTTGCCAACCCGCGCGTGTACCCGCAGTTTTCCATTCTTGATCCAGAGACCACCTTCAGCCTGCCGCCGCGGCAGGTGGCCAACGGCATCGTGGACGCGTTCGTGCACGTGATGGAGCAGTACTGCACGTTCGAGTCCAGCACGCCGTTGCAGGACCGGATGGCCGAGGCCATCCTGGTCACCCTGATCGAGCAGGCCCGCCGCGAGCTGGCCATGCCCAACGACTACGACGTGCGCGCCAACATCATGCTGTGCGCCACCAACGCGCTCAACGGCTGGATCGGTTGCGGCACGCCCGGCGACTGGGCCACCCACATGATCGGCCACGAGCTCACCGCCCTCTACGGCATCGACCATGCCCAGTCGCTGGCCGTCGTGCTGCCGGGAGTCATGACCTACGAGCGGAACCGCAAGGCCGTGAAGCTGCGCCAGTTTGCGAGCCGGGTTTGGACCATCAACGCGGGCACCTCCGACCAGCGCATCGAGCGCGGCATCCAGAAAACCGAGGAGTTTTTCAAGTTGCTGGGCCTGGGCGTCCGGCTCTCGGACTACCACATTCCGGAGACGGCCTGCGAGGCGGTGGCGGAGCGGTTCGCCGGGATGCAGCACGGGCTTGGCGAACACCGGGCGATCTTCGACGTGGACATCGTGAAGATCCTGCGCGCGCGCCTGTGATCGCCGCCTCGCCCCCGCCCGCCGCGCCGCCGGCCCCCCTGGTCCGGATGCGCGGGATCACCAAGCGGTTCCTGGGCGTGGCCGCCAACCGCGACATCCACCTTGACCTGTTCCCCGGCGAGGTCTGCGCGCTGCTGGGTGAAAATGGCGCGGGTAAAAGCACGCTGATGAACGTCCTGTTCGGCTACTACGCCTGCGACGCGGGCGACATCCAGGTGGCCGGCCGGCCCCTGCCGCCGGGCGCGCCTCGCGCCGCGCTGGCCGCGGGCATCCGCATGATCCACCAGCACTTCGCGCTGGCGCCGGCGCTCACCGTGCTCGAGAACGTGATGGCCGGCCAGGAGGGCGGCCGGTTCCGGCTCGACCGCCATGCCGCGCGCGCGCGCCTGGCGCAGTTGCAGGCGCAGTACGGCCTGGCCGTCAACCCGGACGCCCGCGTGGCGGCCCTGGCCGTGGGCGAGCAGCAGCGCGTTGAAATCCTCAAGGCCCTGTACGGCGACGTGCGCGTACTGATCATGGACGAGCCCACCGCCGTGCTGACCCCGCCCGAGGTGGACCAGCTCCTGGCCATGCTGCGCAGCTTCGCCCGCGACGGCCGCGCCGTGGTGTTCATCTCCCACAAGCTCAACGAGGTCCTGCGGGTGGCCGACCGCGTGGTGGTGCTGCGCAACGGCGCCGTGGCGGCCGCGCGCGCGACCGCCGGCGCGGACGCCGCGGAGCTGGCCAGGCTCATGGTCGGCCATGCGCTCGCCGCCCCGCGCCCGAAGCCCGCCGCCGTGCCCGGCCCGGTCCTGCTGCGCGTGGACGACCTCACCGTGCCCAACGACCGTGGCCTGCCGGCCGTCCGGCAGGTCAGCTTCGCCGTGGCCGCGGGCGAGATCCTCGGGCTGGCCGGCGTGTCCGGCAGCGGCCAGCGCGAGTTGGCCGAGGCCCTGTTCGGGATCCGCGCGCCGGCGCACGGCCAGGTGGCCATCGCCGGGCAGCCGGTACGGCCGGGCCGGCCGCGCGCCGTGGTGGCCGCGGGCATGGCACGGATTCCCGAGGACCGGCTCGCCACGGGCCTCATGGCGGAGCTGTCGGTCGAGGACAACCTGGTCCTCGAAACGTACGCTGCGCCGCCTTACGCGGCGTGGCGGCTGCTGCGCCACGACCGGGTGCGCGCGGCCGCCCAGCGCCTGATGGCCGAGTACCATATCAAGGCTTCCGGCCCGGCCGCGCCGGTGCGGACGCTCTCGGGCGGCAACATGCAAAAGGTGATCCTGGCGCGCGAGCTCTCCAGCCGGCCGCGGGTGATCCTGGCGGCCCAGCCCACGCGCGGGCTCGATGTGGGCGCCACGGAAGACATCCATGCGCGGCTGCTGGCCGAGCGCGCGCGCGGCACGGCCATCCTGCTGATCTCCGAGGACCTCGACGAGATCCAGGCCCTGAGCGATCGCATCATGGTGTTCTACGAGGGGCGGATCATGGGCGAGATGGCCGCGGCCGGGGCGGACCGCGCCCGGCTGGGCTTGTGGATGAGCGGGGTGGCGGCGTGATCCGCTTCGACCTCGAGAAGCGCCCGCCGCTGCCCGACTGGGCGCAGCCGTTGATCCCGCTGCTGGCGATCGCCGTGACCCTGGCGCTGGCCGCCCTGCCGATCCTCGCGGCCGGCGGGCGGTTGGGCCCTTCGTATTATTACCTGTTCTACGGCGCGCTGGGCTCGCGCATCAACCTTCTGGAAACTTGCGTCAAGGCCAGCCCGCTGATCTTCACCGGGTTGGGCGTGGCCCTGGCGTTCCGCGCGCGGTTCTGGAACATCGGCGCCGAGGGGCAGCTGATGGCCGGCGCCATCGCGGCCACGGTGCTGGGCCTGTACGTGCCGCTGGCCAACCCCGTGGCGCACCTGGCCCTGATCATGGCCGGCGGGTTCCTGGCCGGCGGCCTGTGGGCCGCCATCCCCGCACTGCTCAAGACCCGGCTCAAGGTGGATGACGTGGTCAGCACGCTGCTGTTCAACTACATCATGCTGCACATCATGGGTACGCTGCTGTTCGGCGTGCTGCAGGAGCCGGGATCGAGCTGGCCGCGGTCCGCCACCCTGCCCGCCAGCGCGCAGTACCCGGTATTGCTTGACCGCTCGCGGTTCCATCTGGGCATTCCCCTGGCGCTGGCGGCAGCCGCCGTGGTCTGGTTCATCCAGCGCAAGACGGTCCTGGGCTACGAAATGGAGGCCGTGGGGTCCAACTACCGGGCGGCGGTTTTCGGTGGCATTCCCGCCACGGCGGTAATCCTGAAAACCGCGGTGCTCTCCGGCGGCTTGGCCGCCATGGCCGGGGTCGGCGAGGTGTGCGGCGTGCACCACAACCTGCTGATGGACCTGTCGCCCGGCTACGGCTACTCGGGGATCGTGATCGCCATGCTGGGCAACCGCCATCCCCTGGGCGTGGTGGCCGCGGCCTTCTTCTTCAGCGCCGTCAGCGTGGGCGCCCAGACCATGAGCCGGGTCACGGGTGTGCCCAGCTACATCGCCGAGGTCATCCAGGGCCTGGCGCTGATGGTGATGCTGGTCATGCTGCTGCTGGCCGAGTACCGGCCGCGCCTGCGGCGGGTGGTGGTGGCGCATGGGTGACGAGCTGCTCTCCGCCGCTTTTTTCACCGGCCTGCTGGCCGCGGCCCTGCGCATGGCCACGCCCATCGTCTTCGCCACGCTGGGCGAGATCCTGTGCGAACGCGGCGGCGTCCTCAACCTGGGGATCGAGGGCACCATGCTCATGGGCGCGCTGACCGGGTTCCTGGTGGCGTTCCAGACCGGGTCGCTGTGGCTGGGCGTGGCGGCGGCGGCGGGCGTGGGCGCCGCGCTGGGGCTGCTGCTGGCGTTGCTGGCCGTGTACCTGGGCTTGAGCCAGCACGTGGCGGGCCTGGCGATCACCCTGTTTTGCGCCGGGTTGGCCATGTTCATTTATCGCCTGCATTTTGGCGCGCCCACGTCGCCACCCACGGTGCCGCCGTTCGCGCCCGTGGCCGTGCCCGGGCTCGCCCGCCTGCCCGTGCTGGGGCCCGCACTGTTCGACCAGCACCTGCTGACCTACCTGGCCTGGCTGCTGATCCCGGCCATGGCCCTGTTCCTCCACCGCACCGTGCCAGGCCTGCGCCTGCGCATGGTCGGGGAGAACCCGTTCGCCGCGGACACCATGGGCATCAACGTGTACCGGGTGCGGGCGCTCAGCCTCGCGGCCGGCGGCGCGCTGATGGGCGTGGGCGGCGCGTTCCTGACCCTGGCGCACCAGAACATGTTCCTGATGGACGTTGTGGGCGGCCGCGGCTGGATCGCCATTGCCATGACCATATTCGGCAACTGGAGCCCGCTCAAGGGCGCGCTGGGCGCGCTGCTGTTCGGGTTTTTGGACGCGTTGCAACTGCGCCTGCAGGCCATGGGGTTCCAGGTGCCGTTCCACGTGTTCCTGCTGATCCCCTACGTCATGACCATCCTGGCCATGATCAGCGTCTCGCGCAAGGCCGCCGCCCCGGCCGGGCTGCTCAAGCCGTACCGGCGCGAAGAAAAAAGCGGGTAGCGGATCGCAGGTGCTGCGGAGAGGAAACCGCCAACCCGGCCGTCGGCGCGGTCAGGGCAGCTTGACGCCCACGCGGTAGACGGCGCGCGGCAACTGGTTGGTGACCGTGAGTTCCACGGCCGCGCCGTTGGCCGCGCCGGGCACGTCCAGGCCCGCCGGCTGCCATGCCACCTGGCCCACCAGGCTGGTGGTCCACCAGGCGTCGTACAGGCGCTGCGCCGACGTGGGCACCGGCGAGAGCAGGCGCAGGACGCCTTCTCCAACCCGCTCGCCGGCGGCGATCTCGGCGTTGTAACAGGACCCCGCATTGGTCGGGACCGTATCGGCGACGTATTCCTCGATGTTGTTCAGCAGGTCGCCGTCGGCGTTGGCCGAGGCCACGGCGCCGGTGAAGGTCTTGAAGTGCGCGGTTTCCCACTCGTTGGGCAGGCCATCACGGTCGCTGTCTCCGCCGGTATGCGGGGTCAGCTTGAAGGTCACGGCGGCGATGTGGGCCGTGCGCGCGTTGCCCTGCAGGTCGCGGGTGACAAAGCGGAACTCGTAGTTGGTGTGCATGTCCTGGAACCCGACGGTGAAGTTGACCACCTGGTTGGCGATCGTGTTGGGCAGGTTGGAGGCCACGGTTTGCAGGACCAGGTTGGAATATTTCACGGGCACGATATTGATCGTGTGCACAAGGCTGGTCAGGTAGGTGTCGTTGTCCCAGAAGTCCTGGTAGCGGAACGTGAGGCTGAGCGCCGACCCCTGGTCGTAGGTGCCGGAGCCCGGCCCGGCGCTGATCGGATTGTCCGCGCGGAACGGCTGCACATCGTCGCCGCTGTTCTGCAGGAACGCGAGATCCAGGAACTGCAGCTCGTCGCGGTCCAGTTCGCCGGTCGGCGCGAGCGTGGCGTGCGCGGTGGCCAGGCCGGACCGCATGGTGGTAAAAGTTTCATGGGCGTAGTCCAGGAACGGGTGCCGCACGGCCACGTTGAACACCTTGCTCCGGCCGCGCACATTCACGGTCTCGCCGGTGGCGCCCAGGGAGGTCATCAGCGCGGGCTCGCCGTAGCGCGGCGTGCCGTCCACGATGGTCAGGAGCACGGTGTTCGGCCGCGCGTTGATCAACGCCATGTAAGGATCCGCCGCATTGCCCTCGATCACGGCCAGGCCGGCGTTGTAACCCGGGGCCACGCGGCCGTACCGATCCGCCATGCCAATGCAGCGGGCGTTGTTGATCGTGACCATGTCGCACATTTCCCTGGCCGTAAAAGCATTGCTATAGATGGTCTGGTTGAGCTGCCAGGCGTAGCCCAACTCCTCGAGGATGTTGAAGCAGCCGCTGGGCGTCCAGTCCGGCGCCAGGCCCACCAGCACGCCCGCTTGCTTGGCCGCCCGTACGTTGGCGGTGGCGCCGTACAGCTTCATGTTGGACATGGGCGACCATACCAGCTTGGATCCGGCGGCCGCCATTTGCGCAAAGTCGGCGGCGGTCAAGGCGGTGCCGTGGATGATGGCCACGCTCGAGTTGAGCATGCCCCAGCCGGCCCAGGTGGTGAACTGCGCCCGCGACGTGGCGTCCGGGCCCTCGCTGAGATGGATCATGGTCGAGTTGACGGCGCCGCCGGTGGTGCGCGCCAGCAGGCTGGTGCGCTGGGCCAGGGTCATGTTCCAGGGGAAAATATTGCAGTACATGCGGGAGGGAAACTGCTCGACGTTGAACAGGATCACGTCCGGGTGGCTGTGCTCCGGGTCCGAGTTGCTCTGGCCCTGGATGGCGATGCCCCCGGCCATGAGTTCGAGACACTCCCCGTACTTGGTGATGGTGTCCTTGTTGGCGTCGTTGACCGAGGCGTGGTTGCGCACCGTGGTCCGCTGCGTCTTCCAGGCGGTGTACTCGGCGTCGTCTTCGCCCCACTCGTCGCGGTGGCCGTAGGGGAAGTTGTTGAACATGAGGGTGGGGAACGAGTTGTAGCTGGGGTGGTTGTGGGCATCGATCAGCCCCGGAAACACGATCCCGCCCGTGTCCACCGCGGTCACGCCCGCGGGCGCGGTGCTGGTCACGGCCACGATGACGTCGTCGCGCACATGCACGTACCAGTTGGTGCGCGGGCCCGCGGGCGTCATGACCAGGCCGCGCAACGCATACTCGTACACCGGCTGGCCGGAAAAATCCGCGTCGAACCGCGGGGAGAGCACGTTGGTGCCGCCCACGCGCATCGCCAGCCCCTGCACCGCGCTGAGGGTCTGGTTGGAGCGCCAGATGTAGCGGTACGGGCAGCGCGTGGCCACGAGAAAGCTGGCCGCGGAATCGCTGGCCAGCCAGTTGGCCCGGGCGTTGTTGACGTTGACGTTGCGCACGGTCACGTTGGTGATGCGGACCAGCACGCCCTCGTAAGATTCCGTGGTCAACTGGTTGCCGCGGATCGCAGTCAGCGGCACGGCCTGGTTGGTGGCTGTGACGCTGTAGGCGGCCACGTTGGTCAGCACCGTCATGGTGCCGGGTTCCTGCACCAGGCCTTCCAGCGACACGCGGTCGCCCGGGTTGGGCCGGTGATAACTATCGGCCACGTAAATCCCGCTCCACGGCCCGCCGCCGGCGTCGGCCAACCCGTACCCGTAAGGGTCCGCATACGCGGCGATGCCGCTGACGGTCACCCGGCTGCCGTTATACGTGGAGGCGCCGCCCGTGGCGCTGTACTGGACGTTGGATACCGTGAGCGCCGGCAGGGTGGCCGGCCAGCCTGCGGCCAGCGCCCACAATAAAAACACCCAGGCGGCACCCGGCGTGCGGCAGCGCCACCCGTTGACCTTTGGTCGGTTCTCAAGTTTCCAAGACATCTCTTCATACATACCCCCCGAACCCGGGGCTGTATAACTTACTTTGGGCCATCTTGGCGGGTTTGGGCGGCCGCGACCGCGGCGGCCGCGGCATAACGGGCGGCGTGTTCAGCGTGGCCGGCCACGTGGGCAGTGGCGGCGGCATGTCCGGCGGCGCGGGCGGCGGCCCGGGCCGCGGGG
>CAZAYP010000053.1:0-38256 GCA_964489425.1 uncultured Verrucomicrobiota bacterium
GAGGACGTCGGGCCGGTTGGTGGCCGCAACGATGATGACGCCGTCCGAAGTCTCGAAGCCGTCCATCTCGACCAGGAGGGCGTTGAGCGTCTGCTCGCGTTCGTCGTGGCCACCCCCGATGCCGGTGAACCGACTGCGGCCGACGGCGTCGATCTCGTCGATGAAGATGATGCAGGGCGCGTGCTTCTTGCCCTGCTCGAACATGTCGCGCACGCGCGAGGCGCCCACGCCGACAAACATTTCCACGAAATCCGAGCCGCTGATGCTGAAAAACGGCACGTCCGCCTCGCCGGCAATGGCCTTGGCCAGCAGGGTCTTGCCGGTGCCCGGCGGGCCCACCAGCATCACGCCCTTGGGGATCCGGCCGCCCAGCTTCTGGAAGCGCTTGGGATCTTTCAGGAATTCAATGATTTCCTGGACTTCCTCCTTGGCCTCATCCACTCCGGCCACGTCCTTGAACGTGATCGGGTGGCGGTCGCGCGTGAGCAGGCGCGCGCGGCTCTTGCCAAAGCTCATGGCGCCCTTGCCCACGATCTTCATCTGGCGCACGAACAGGAAATAGAGGATTGCAATGAAGATCACGAACGGCACGGCCCCGGACACGATCTGCCACAAGTACGGGTTCTGGGTCTTGAACTTGAACTGCACGCCCTGCTCGGTCAGCCAGGTGGGCAGGCTGTCGGTCACCATCACGTCCACGCGGAACTGGCGCGGCCGCCGGGTGCGCGGGTCGATCTCCGCCAGTTCGCCCTTGATGTACTGGACGCCCGAGACCTCCATCACGATCTCGCACTTGCGCACCTTGCCTTCCTTGACCAGTTGGACAAAATCCGGGTTGTACGCTATCTGCTCGTACTTTTCCTGGTTCTGGAAGAAAATCTGCGAAAGCGTCAGGATCAGCGCCAACAGCAACAGCCAAATCGCCAGCCCCCGAAAGGGGAACCGCGACTCGGGCGACGCTGTCCGCTTCTGGCTGTCGCTTCCTTTATCCTTGGATTCCATAAAGCATACACTCCGCTCAGACCCTTGGCGCACCGCGCAGCCCCGTTCGTCACGGGGAATCGTCCGGCGGGCGCCGTTGACACAACCCTACTGATACTCTATCGTTGGATACCTTATAAGTGGCTTTTTGGCAAGCGGGTAACAAGATGCATAACATGATCAACAGGTGGAACTGGTTCGGCCGGACGTGGATTCGGCGGGTGCTGGCCGGGGCCATGTTGGCCGGGGTCCTGGTCTCCGCGAGCACGGCGGACACCCTGTACAAGCTTGGCGCGCCACCGCAAGACGGCGAATTTGCCGGCTACGAGGGCGACCTGATCATTTTCCGCGATGCCGACCAGCAGCCGCTCAAGCTGCACCCGCAGATGGTGCAGAAAATCGAGGTCGACCCGGCGGCCGAGGTGGACCTCGAGTTGAAATCCACGCCCGGCGAAACCCAGCGCACCGTGCGCGGCTACCAGGCGCCATTTTTCATTTTCCAGAACGGGGCCGCGGAAGAGCGCATCCACATCCAGCAGGTCCGCGCCATTAAGCGGTATTCGGGTTACGACTGGACGCCACAGTTCACAGCCGCCGGCCGGCTGATCAGCCACGGCGAAGAGATCGATATCCAGTCCCAGCTCAAGCCCGGCCTGCTCAACGTGGTGCTGTTCTACGCCCCGCGGCACGATTACTGCACCAAGATGCAGGCCTATATCAGCCGCCTGCAGAACATGAACGCCGGCCAGGTGGAATACCTGAAGATCGAGATCAGCAACCCCAACGCGCCGGCCCGGCTGCAGTACAACCTGCGGACGCTGCCGGAAATTTGGATCTACAACCGCCGCGGCGAACAGGTCGAGCGCCTGCAGGGCGAGATGATGCCGCGCGATATCGACGCCGCGTTTGTCCGCGCCCAGCGCAGCACGCTCGGCGGCAACACGCCGGCGCCGTAGGTTTCGCCATCTGCATGCACGGCGACGCAGTGCCGTGGCTACAACCCGATGCACGGGCTTTGTGGCGCCGCTGCCGCCGGGCCGGTTCAGGACGGGCGCTTAGCCCGCGGGCGGATGCCCCACCATGTTCTGCGGCCGGACCAGGCGATCGAACTCGTCAGCGGACAGGTATCCAAGCTGCAGGCAGGCTTCCTTGAGGGTCAGGTCCTGCGCCATGGCCCGCTGCGCGATGCGCGCCGCCCGGTCGTACCCGATCACCGGGTTGAGCGCGGTGACCAGCATGAGCGAGCGGTTCACATGTTGCGCGATCCGCTCGCGGTTGGCGCGCAGCCCCTGCACCGCGTGGTCCGCGAAGCTCGCGCACGCGTCCGCCAGGAGCCGGCACGAGGCAAGGAAGTTGAAAATGATCAGCGGCTTGAATACATTCAGCTCCAGGTGCCCCTGCGCCCCGCCCACGGCGATGGCGGTATCGTGGCCCATGACCTGCGCCGCCACCATGGTCAATGCCTCGCACTGGGTCGGGTTGACCTTGCCCGGCATGATCGAGGATCCGGGCTCATTGGCGGGCAGATCGACCTCGCCCAGGCCGCAGCGCGGGCCAGAGGCCAGCAGGCGCAGATCGTTGGCGATCTTCATCAGCGCGCAGGCCAGCGCCCGCAACGCGCCGTGGGCCATCACCAGGGCGTCGTGCGCGGCCAGGGCCGCGAATTTGTTGGGTGCCGCAACAAAAGAGAACCCGGTCCATTCGGCCAGGCGCTGCGCGGCGCGCTCCCCGAATTCCGGATGCGCGTTCAGGCCGGTGCCCACGGCGGTGCCGCCCAACGCCAGCTCGTAGAGGCCGGCCAGGGTTGACTGGATATGCCGTTGCGCGGCCGCCAACTGCGCCACGTAGCCGGAAAACTCCTGGCCCAAGGTCAGCGGCACCGCGTCCTGGAGATGCGTGCGCCCAATTTTCACGACGTCGTCAAACTCCTCGGCCTTGGCTTGCAAGGCGCCCCGCAACTGCTCCAACGCCGGCAGCACCCGGCGCTGCAGGGCCAGGACCGCGGCCACATGCATGGCGGCCGGGAACACGTCGTTGGAGGATTGGCCCAGGTTTACGTGGTTGTTGGGGTGTACCGGCGCCTGGCGCCCGCGCGGCTGTCCGGCCAGCTCGTTGGCGCGGTTGGCTATAACCTCGTTGACGTTCATGTTGGTCTGGGTGCCGCTGCCCGTCTGCCAGACCGGAAGCGGGAACTCGGCGTCCAACCGGCCTGCGCTCACCTCATCAGCAGCGGCGACAATCCAGGCCGCCATGCCTGCATCCAGCAGGCCCAGGTCGCGGTTGACTTCTGCCGCGGCCTTTTTGATCAGGCCCAAGGCGTGCACCACTTCGAGCGGCATCCGATCCTGGCCGATGTGGAAATGCTCAAGCGCCCGCTGAGTCTGCGCGCCCCAGTACCGGTCGGCCGGCACGGCGACCTCGCCCAGGCTGTCCTTCTCCATGCGGTGTTCCGTGGTCTTCATGATGCGCCGCATGATGGCGGCAACGCCCCCGGCAATCAAGGTTGTTTCTTGCGCCGCCCCAATACCCGGTCACCGAGCACGCAGGCCAAGGCCAGCACCCAAACCCCCGCAGGCAGCCGCACGTCATCGGCTATGGTGATCAAGTGCCGACTCACCGGGCTGACATACACTGGGTGCGCGCGTTGTTCCAGCGCTTGTGCGTACTTGGTGAAGGCGGCAGGATTCAGCAGCGCCCGGGCGTGGGCCATGGTGTTGCTCCAATAAGTCCGCAGGATCTGTTCCTCGCGGCAGGCGATCGCGGCATGGCGCCGCGCGGCAGGCTTCTCTGTTGGACGTGCCGCCAAGCTCTGTTGCATCATGCCGACATGATGATCGCGCGAGAAGAGATGCACGCGCGCCTCGTGGACGAACGGATCCACCCCCGGCCGCCAGACCTTCAGGAACTCCATGTACCGGCCATGGGGCCGCCACGGGGCCAGGATAGCGCCAACCGCCGCGCCCCGTTCACGGTCCATGTCGCGCAACTGCGCCAACGTAAACCGGGAGTAAAACACCCCGATATTCGGATCCACATGCCGGTACCCGTACTCGACCATCGCCTGTGGCTTGTCCCGCAAAAAAACCAACCCCGGCACGTGATATGAATACCATTCCACGCGCGCCGGCGTATTGGCAAAGCAAGCCCCCATGACCATGAGCAGGCCGGCCATCCACCGCAGCATCAGCCGGACCGAGTCCACGGCCGGCCACTGCCATTGGCCGGCTGGGGCCAAGCCGCCGGCGATCGCGATCTGGATCAGCACCACGGCGCTGACATTGAACGCGGCGTCACGGAAATCAAAGATGCGGCCGGGCGTCAGCCACTGCAGGATTTCGTCCGTCACCCCAACCAGGCCACCGGCCAGGCTGGCTACAACATAGACCAGGGGATCCCGCACGCGGCAGGCCAAAGCCAGGTAGAGCAACGCGCCGAGAATGCCGTACTCGAGGAAATGGACCGCTTCGACTGCGGTCACTGTGCAGCGGACAGCCATCCAAACCATGGCGCCACCCGCAGCCGCCAGCCACGCCATCCGCCACCCCACGGCGCGGCCGTGACGGCGCCAGATCCAGCTTGCAGCGGCCACGGCCGCGGCGCTGATCCCGGCGACCACAATGGCCAGGAATGGGTCCCGGCCGCCCGCGAGGCCGGTTACCAGGCGCTGGATCGCACGGGCCATGGGCACGGCGGCATAGAGCACCGCGGTCCACGCCACCACGGCCGCCCATGCCAAGCGCTCCCGGGTTGCCGGATTCGACAGACCAGCCCAGAGCCTTGCTTTCAGCAGCGGCATGACGATGTTGTCACCACGTTATGGGTTCCATAGTGATCGCAGTATGCATCCCGGATGCACCGCGCTTCAACCTCCATTCACCGGGTGGGCCGCCGGCGCTGGCAGCCTGCAGCAACCCGCCAAGGCAGTCCGCGCTTTGTGCGTCGCGGATTTCAACCATGAGCGTGATTAATTCACTTTTCCCATTGCCCAACTGCGGCAACGCGCTCATAGTCGAAGAGGTGGAGCGCCTGTTGTGCCGGCCTTGATATCAAGACCTCTCGCGGTGATGCCATGCCATGCAACAAAATACGGTCAGTCCAATGTGGTTAAATAGACACGCTGGCAACCATTTGGTCTTGATGCTGCTGATCGGCGCCATTTATCTCATGCTTGTTTGCTGCATGGGCGTTGGATTGAGCGGCGATGCGCTGGGATATCTTTCCAACGGGGCCGCCTTGCTGAAATGGCACCGCCAGATGCCCAACATCATCCAGTGGAGCACCATCAATAATGGCGGGTTAGGCGCGGCCGCGGATCTGCCCTACCCCAATCATCTGTTCTCGCTGATCTACGCGACGCTTTTCAAGATTGCCGGCAACCATAGCGCGATCATGGTGTTGCCGGGTTTTATCGCGTTGATGGTCGGCATCTACTCGTGCAGCAGGTATGCCGCGCATTTCCTTGGGCGCCAGAGCGTGGCGTGGTTTGTGATCTATTTTTTCATCATGTTCCATTGGCCGATGCTGGTGGTGAATAGAACGGACCTTTATAGCTGGGCGCTGATGATGTTGATAACCGTCCTGGCGTATGAGCGGCCTCGTCAGACCACGGTCATCGGCTTGCTGTTGGGGTTAGCCATCTTGCTTAGGGCGCAGTGTTGGACATTCATTCCTTTCGTCCCCTTTCTGTTCAGCGACCTGAAACCGGTCTCGTTTGCGTCGTATTTCAGGAAATTGCTGGGCCTTGTCTGGCCCCTGGTCCTGGTGGTGCTGGGATGGAGTTTATGCATGCGCTGGTACATGAGAGCAAGCCCGCCCGGCGCATTCTCGCTCAGCATTTACTTCAATGAAATAGAGCGCGTTGTACTTCCCAAGTTAAATCCATTGAAGCTGTGCGCCATCCTCCTGGAAGGCGGGCTGGGCATTGCGGTTACGTATTTTGGCCCCTTCAGCCTGCTGCTGATCATGGGCGCCCATCGCCAGTTCAAGGCGTGGCGATCTCCGGCGTTGTGCACGGCCTTGCTGTGTGCCGTGCCCATCCTGCTCATGCCTTACGTCATGTATCAAACAGCGGATGATGCACGGTATTACTGGTATGGCATATTTTACCTTGCCCTGTTTATATGGCACTTTCTTGACCGGCTGAAAGAAAAGCAACCCTGGGTCACCGCGATTCAATGCGGCATGCTGTTGTACGCTCTGTATTCATCCAGCCTGTTGAAGCAGGTCGCCGAGGCCGACTGGTCGGTTCAGGCCATCGCCCACCGCTTGACCCAGGCAGACCACAAGGAACTGCGAACGCAGGCCAATCATCTGTTCGATGAGCAGTCCGTGATCATGGCGCCCGGCATGGATTATGGTGCCGCCAATATGCGCGGAGCCTGGCTGCACGTGTTTCTCAATACGTCGCGCATGGTTCAGGTGGTGGATCTCAATACCTTCACGAACGGCAACCACAACGAGCTCATCGATGGCATCATTCTGATGAATAATGAATCCTGCGACGTGCCCCAGGGCCACGAGTGGAATTATGTGCCAGGCTGGTTTGAGACGGCCGTCATGCAGGATGAAATCATCGATAAAAATGGCCATGTATTCAAGGCCGTGGCCGCATCCGGGCCGTTCGTGGCGGGCCGCCACTTTTATAAAATATATGCGCGGACGGCGCGCGTCAGGTGAAGGCGCCTCGTCCTTGAACCTGGCCCGCCGCACAGGTTTGCGGATGGGTGCTTATTGCTTCTCTACCAGGAACAGAAACTCGCGGTGGGGTTCATCGGCGGCCCGCAGCCACGCGCGAGTCCAGGTCATGCGCGCCATGACGTTGCGCCGGTAGTCCACGGCCACGGCTTCCAGGATCTTGCCGGCGTTGCCCAGCACCTCGTGCAGTTCGGCCGCCGTGGCCCGGCCACCGGAACTGTACGAGAGCAGGATCCAACGCGCGTCGATGCAGCGGATCGCGCGGTCAATGGCGGCCACGGCCAGGCTGCGGCCGCGCGCGTCCCGCCGGAAGTTCTCGAACTCGGAGGCGGCCACGGGATCGGCGGTATCCATGCGGCGGCGGGCCTGCCCGAACAGGCGGGGTTGGTCGTTCAGGCACACGGTGGTCCAGAGATGGTAGTAGGCGGCGTACCGCACGCGCGACGGCGGCATCTTTTCGTTGTTGGATCCGTATGGTGGATCAAGATACGCCAGGTCCGCCCGCGCCCGGCGCGGCAAGTCAAACACGCTGCCGCGCACCACGGCATGGTCCGGCCGGGTGGGCACCAGCGCCGGGACCCGCAGGACCAGCGGCCGGTAAGACCGCGCCGACCATTCGCGCAGGTAGGCGGCATGGTGGCCGATGGTGCTGTCCACGCGGTCCAGGGCCAACATGAGGCTCGTCAAGGCCACCGCGCGGTCGACCGGCGCCAGGTCCAGGCGGTCGATTTCAGCGCGGACGCCGTCCAGCTTGCGCGTGGCATGCAACTGCCACGGCCGCTTGCGGCCGTCGGCCTGGCGCGACGTCCCGCCCCGGGGCCGGCCGCCATAGTGCTGGCTGAACCAACCATCCACGGGCTTCACGGCATTGAGATGGCTGACCAGATCTTCGTAGTCCACGGCCGGCTTGCGGTTCAGCAGGTAGCACGTCCCCAGCACCTCCGACCAGGCGGCGATATCGTTGGCGATGACGCGGTACCCGCAGCGGGCCAACGCCTGCGCAACGCGGGTGGTGCCGGAGCAAGCGTCCAACACCGTGTGCGCCTCAACGCGGCGGATCAGGCCCAGGATGTGCGGAAGCAGCTTGAGTTTTGACCCGGCATACTTGAGTCCTTCCGTGGACGGAACAACGGACCCGGGATCGATCATCGCGGCCGGCCTGTGCTTTTTGCAGCCAACATGGCAGGGGCCTTGTTGTTAAGGATGGGGAGATGTCGGCGGCAGGGCGGTCGGCTGGTAACCGTCGGGGTATTTGCCCCAGGTCCGGTGATATTCTTCCATGGCCTGGGGCAGGTGCTGGGAAAGGTACTGGGCGCGCTCGCTTGAGCCGGGATGCGTGTCGAAGATGGAGAACACGCCACCAAGGTTCCCCTGCCCTTTTTGCTTTTCCTTGTCCGCCGCGCGGCTCCAGAGCCGGACCGCCGCCCGCGGGTCATAGCCAGCGCGCGCCATGTAGTTCAAACCCACGGCATCCGCCTCGCGCTCGTCCGCGCGGGAATACATGGGGATGACGAACGCCGATCCCACCACGAACGCGCCTCGGGTGATGGTGGCCACGTCTTTCTTGTCGTTGTGCTCGGCGACCTGCGCCCCGGCCTCCACCAGCGCGGCCGCGGTCATGGTCTTGCTCAACTCCTCGGTGGAGTGGCGGCAGTTGACGTGGGCGATCTCGTGCGCAATCACAAAGGCCAGCTCATCCTGGTCGCGCACCAGGCCGGTATCCGGGTTGTCCAGGCCGGTAAACACCATGATCTGGCCGCCGGGAAAAGCGGCAGCGTTGACCACGTTGGTATCGAACACCGTGACCTCGTAAGGCAACTCCGGCATGTCCGATACCGCGGCGACGCGCTTGACGATCTCGCTGACGTATTCCACCTTGCGGCCGGATTTGAGCACCGGCACGCCTTTTTCGCGGAACGCCTTGACGTTCTCGCCCATGCCCTCCTTGCCCATGGCGATGTCGTCGTCCACCGAGTACAGGTTGTACGTGGACTTGCCGGTGACCCGATCCGTGGCGCAGGACCCGGCCAGCGCCAGCAAGCCCGCCATGGCCAGCAGCCGAACGCCGTTGCGGAAGCGTGAATAGAGGGCCGTGCTTTTCATATCTTTCTGATCAATCATGTTACCCCGGCCCGGCAGCCTGTCAAGACCGGTACGCCTCTCGGCCCTTGCGGCCCGCACCGGCCGTGGTATCATGCCGGCCTATGGATGATGCCTTGAGCAGCATGGGCTGGAATGCCGGACTAGCCGCGGCATTCGCCGCAGCGGCCGGCCCGGGCCAGGCGCCGGCGCGCGTGGTGCGCGCGGATTACTCGGCCTATGTAGTGGCCGGCGCCGCGGGCGAATGGCCGGCCCAGGTCACCGGCCGGTTCCGCCACGGCGCGGCGCGGCTGATCGACTACCCCGCCGTGGGCGACTGGGTGGCGGTCGAGGTGGACCCGGCCGGGCATCGCGCCGCGATCCACGCGGTGCTCCCGCGCCGGACCTGCCTGCTGCGCAAAACCGCGGGCGACACGTCCGGGGAACAGGTGCTCGCGGCCAACGTGGACACCGCTTTCCTGGTCCACAGCCTGGACGGCGGCCGCAACTTCAACCGGCGCAGCCTGGAGCGCTACCTGGCGCTCATCCGCCAGAGCGGGGCGCAGCCGGTCATTGTGCTGAACAAGATCGACCTGTGCCCCGCCCATGCCGATGCGGTCGGGACTGCCGGCGCGGCGGCCCCGGGCGTGGCCGTGCACCCGGTCAGCGCCACCGCCGCCCTCGGGCTGGCCGAGTTGGATGCGTACCTGCGGCCCGGCTGCACGGTCGCGCTGCTGGGACCCTCCGGGGTGGGCAAATCCGCGCTGCTCAACGCGCTGCTCAACGAAGACCGGCAGGACACCACCCCGCCGCGCGCGAGCGACCTGCGCGGCCGCCACACCACCACCGTGCGCCAGCTGTTCCAAGTGCCGGCCGGCGCCTGGGTCATGGACAATCCCGGCCTGCGCGAAATGCAGCTGTTCACCCCCGAGGAGGCGCTGCTGGAGGCGTTCGAGGAGATCGCGCCCTGGGCGGCCCAGTGCCGGTTCCGCGACTGCCTGCACGAGGAGGAACCGGGCTGCGCGGTGCGCCAGGCCGTGGAAACCGGCACCCTGGCTGCGGCCCGGCTGGCCCACTACCAGGAACTGCGCCGCCAGAGCGAAACCTTGCGCGAGCGATCCCGCGCCGGCAACCGCCGGGAACGCGGCAACAAGCGCCGCGACTACCGCCCCGGCCTGGAGGCCGAATGATCGGCCTGCTGCTCAACGCCCTGGGCGCGGCCCTGCTCTTGCCGCTGGCGTACTTGTGGCAGCCGCTGGCGCGCGTGGCGCTTCCCTCCAGCCTGTTCTACAGCGCCCGGCTGCACCTGGGCCCAGACTTGTACATGGCCACCATCAAGCTGCTGGTCGCGGCGCTGGTCCTCCAGTGCGTTATAGCGCTGGCGCGGGCATGGCGAACCGGCCAGGGCCTGCGGCCCGCGATCGTCGACACCGCGCGCTGGTTGGCTCCGTTCCGCTGGGGTTTGATCGCCGGCCTGGCGTTTGTCGATCTGCGCGCGGTGCAACTGGCGCTCACCGCGGAACTGGCCGGTCTGCTCATCGTGTTGCATTACCTCGGGCGCCTAACCGCATGGGTCCGGTCATGGCCATGGCAGGCGCCGTGGACCAAGCCGCTGAATGCAACCACAGCCGCCAACGGCGTGCTGGCGTTCGCGATCGCGCTGCACCTGCTGGTCTGGGTGCGCGTGTCGCTGCCGCCGATCCGCGACGGGTTCACAGGCTACATCAAAGGCGGCGCCGACCAGGCGGCCTACCTGGCGATCATGGAAAGCCTTGTGCAGGACGGCGACGTGGACCTGGCCGACAACCAGTTCCCGGCGGGCGTGTACGATCGCGAACTTAACGCAACCACCGCCCATGCCGGCGGGGTGGAGTTCCACAACCGCGACGTGAACTGGGACGCCCCAGACGCCCGCCACATCGTGCTCCGCGACCAGTGGGACGCAGGCCTGCTTTCCAACCATCGCTGTGGCACGGCGCTGGCGCTGGCGCCGGCGTATGCGCTGGGCGGGTGGCTGGCGCCCGGCGCCCAGCGGGCCATGGTGGGCCTGTGGATCATCTTCCTGCTGGCGGCGGGGCTGCGGGAGATTACGCTGTTGGCTTGCCGCAACGCCGTGCCCGCCGGCGCGGCGCTGGCCATGGGCACGCTGGGGGCCGCGACGATCCCGGTGGTGTGCTATTCGCAGGCCGTGTACCCGGAGCCGCTGATGTTTTTTATCGTGGCGCGCATGGCGCGGTTGACCTGGGACAACCGCGGCAGCATGGCCGCGCACCTCGAAGCCGGGCTGTGGATGGCGTTCGCGCCCTGGCTGCAGGACAAGTACGGCCTGTGGGTGCTGCCGTTCTTCGCGGCGCGCCTGTGGCTGCAGCGACGCGCGTGGCGCCAGGCCGGGCCCATGTTTATCGCGCCCCTGGTGTCGCTGTTGCTGTTCCTGTCACGCAACCACCAGGTATACGGCCAGTGGCTGCCGAAGAATAATTATGGCGCGTTCGTCGGCTGGTCCGAGGCCCTGCGCGCCGGACTGCCCGGCAACTGGCTGGACTGGGGCTACGGCTTGCTCATCCTCGTGCCGGCGCTGATCCTGGCGCCGGCGGGGTTCGTGGCGGCATGGCGCGCGGGTCGGGGCCATGCACCCGCGCGCGCCACCATCCTGGCCGCGGTGGGCACCGTGCTGGTGGGGTGGCTGCTGATGGGGTTCTGGTGGGCCTGGTTCGGCGTCGCCTGCCCGCCCAACCGGTTCATGCTGCCCGTGTACCCACTGCTGCTGTGGGCCACGATGGTGGCCAGCCGGCCGCTCTGCGCTGCGGGCAGCCGCCTGATCCCGGTGCTGTGGGGGTTGAGCGCGTTGTTCGGCCTGGAAGCCATGAACCCGGACCTCTGGTACACGTTCGGGCATCCGGCCGAGTGGTTCACGCGCCTGACCTGTTGGACCGCGCTCAAGGCGCGCTACATCCAACAGACCCGCGAGCAAATCGCGTTTACGCCCGGCCGCGGCTTGGTGCTGGCGATGGCGGCGGTGCTGGTGGCCGCATGGTGGACGTGGCGCGTGATCGTGGCCCGGGATGGGCTGGCGGCCAGGCGCGGGAAATGGGCATGGGTGATTGCTGCTGCCGTGGCGGCCACGGTGATCCAACTCATGCCGGATCCCCGCCCCACCGCCGATGTGGGTGATGTGGTTTGCGAAATCGGCGTCCTGCGCCAGCCGGAACTCATTCCCCGCGCGACAGGCTGCGAGGTGCGGGCCGGCCTCCAGTTGTTCTCCGGCACGGAGCACGCGGGGCTGGCCATGGGGGTTCATTATTACGATGCCGACAGCGTGCGCCTGGGGCAGGCTGACTTTGACTTGGAAACGTACACGCGCGACTGGCTCGCCATGAACAAGGTCAATGCCACCCGCTATGTCCGCACCGGGGTCATCGACATCTGTCGCCCGCTGCGCCCGCCGGCCGGCACCGCCATCGTCGCGATGGAACTCTACAACGCGCGGACCCGCGTAAGCTACCCCAACTTGATGCCCGGGGCCAGCCACCGGCTGACCCAGCCGTAACCGCGCGCCGGCATTTTCTTTGCCGGCAGCGGTAGTTGACTCGCCTGTTGAATCACGTTACATTGAAAGTGATTTTAATAACCAATACGCCGCCGGCCCCCAGGGGCAGCGGCCAGGCGGGGAAGGGAGTCAAGCGTGGGAACCATGACCGAAAGTTTGCTGGCGATTCAGCAGCGGGACCGGAAGCTGGCCCAACTGACCAAGGAAAGCCGCGACGTTCCGGAACGTAAGAAGATGATTGCCAACCGGCTGGAGGACCACCAAAAAGCCCTCACCCAGGCCCGGGAGGCGCTGAACCGGAACACGGTGGCCATTCGGGAGCTGGAAAACGAAATTGAAACCCAGAAAGCGCGGATCCGCAAGTACCGCGAGCAGCAGTTTCAGATCAAGAACAACGAGGAGTACCGCGCCCTGGAGCGTGAGATCAACTCCGCCAACATCCTGGTGCGCCAGCACGAAGACAAGGCCCTGATGCTGATGGAGGCGGTCGAAGGCTTGGGGCAGGACGTGACCGAGAAGGACATGGCGCTCAAGGCCGAAGCCCAGGTCGTGGCCCAGGAACACACGCTGCTGGATGAACGCGCCCAGGCGATCGAGCAGGAGACGGCGCAGGTCCGCGCCGACCGCGAGGCTTGTACCGTGGAGGTCAACCCCGAGGCGCTCCGGCGTTACGAGCGTATCCTGGCGCACGTGGGCGACCAGGCCGTAGTGCCCATTGAGGGCACGGCCTGCGGCGGGTGCCACATGACTATTCCGCCGTACCTGATAAAGGAGGCGCGATCGAGCGCCTCCTTTACTTTATGCAGCTATTGCGGTAGGATCCTTTTTGTAAGATAAACTTAGGGTTAGCGGTGGAGGGCGCAAGCCAATCGGTCGCTCTTCGACCGGCACCGGCAACGGGGCCGGCCGGGGAGAGGAAAGTCCGGACTCCACAGGGCGGGATGTCCACGGCCTCCGGGCCGCGGAGGCCCCCTGCCAGATCGGGGGGCACGGAAAGTGCCACAGAAAATATACCGTCCCGGCGCCGCGAGGCCCGGGATAAGGGTGAAAAGGTGGTGTAAGAGACCACCGGGCCCGGCCGCGAGGTGGGCCGCATGGTAAACCCCATCCGGAGCAAGATCAAATAGGGGGCGGGAAACGGCCCGTTTCTAGCCCGTTCGCGGGCGGACGCCCCGGGTAGATCGCAACCCGGCCCCGGCAACGGGGTCAGATAAATGACCGGTACCGCGCTTGGCGCGGGACAGAATCCGGCTTACCGGCGCGTGCCCTCCGCCGCGGCCCGTCCAAGACTGGTGGATGCAAAATTGGAGCCATAGAGTAACCCGTGGAACCGCGGGGGCCTTGGTGCTGTGTGCCCTGCTGGCCGGCGCGGCCTTCGGATGGGGCCTCCGCCGCCTGCCGCCCCAGCCGGTCGCGGCGCCGCCGGCGCCGGCGAATTGGGCCTGGCCGCCGCCCGTGCTGCCGGACCCGGCCGACTGGTCGGTGTTCCAGGTTTCCGGGACGCCGGCAACCGCCGGCAGCGGCCAACTCGCCCAGCGCTACCGCCTGGCCGGAACGTTCTTCTCGTTTGGCGATGAGGCGGGGTCGCCGCAGGATGAAACCCGCAAGGCGGTGCTGGACGACCTTGCCGGCCAGCGCCAGGTGATGCTGGCGGAGCGCGAATGGCTCGACGACTTCCAAGTGGTCAACATCCAGCGTGACCGCGTCGTGCTGCGCGCCAAGGACGTGGAGGAGGTGCTGTGGCTGAGCTTTACCGAGGGGGGCGCGCCCGCGACCGCCCCTGCCACCAACCAGGCGGCCGCGGCCGACGCCACGGCCTTGGGCGACGAGCCGGCCCTGGAATCCAACCGATTCGGCAAACGCGTGGGCGATACGCGCTGGGTGCTGCAGCGCGAGGCGCTGGTCCGGTATTACCAGGAAATGCTCGACGATCCCGAGCGCTTGGCGGCGGTATATATTTCGCTCAAGCCAGACTATGACCCGGCCAAGAAAATTCAAGGCTACGAAGTGGACCTGGTAGGCGAGAAAGACTTTTTCAACGCCGTGGGGCTGCAGCAGGGTGACCGCATCCGCAAAGTAAACTCGATGCGCATGGTCAGCCAGGCGCGCGGCGAGTATTTCCTGAGCGAATTCGTAAAAAACCGCCTGAATGCCGTGGTTCTGGACGTTGAGCGCAATCAGAAACCCATGAAACTGATCTACCTGATCCGATAAAGGGAGGCCCGGGATGCGCGTCTTTTTTGCCACCAGCGAAATGGCCCCCCTGGCCACCACCGGGGAACTGGCCGAATTTTCGGCAGGGTTCCCCACCGAGCTGGCCCGCCAGGGCCATGACGTGTGCCGGGTCATGCCATGCTACCGCCAGGTGTGGGAATCCGGCAGCCCGCTGCGCCCCACGGGACTGCGCCTGCCGATCGCCGTAGGTCTGGAAACGCGCACCGCCGAGATCTGGATGCTGGACCGCGCCGGCCCGCCTGTGTACTTCGTGTGCCGGGACGAGTACTTTGACCGCCGCGCCCTGTACAGCCTTCCGGAGCGGGATTACGAGGACAATCTCGAACGCTTCATCTTTTTCCAGAAAAGCGTGGTGGCGCTGATCGACGCCCTGGGCACTCCCGTGGATGTGGTCCACTGCAACGACTGGCAGACGGCGCTGGTGCCCCTGTTCCTGAAAAACGGCATCCAGGGCGCCGGACGCGCGGCGCGCGAGAAAACCCTGCTCACCCTGCACAATCTCGCCTTCCAGGGCATTTATCCCGGATCGTTTTTCTCGCTCACCAACCTTCCGCTGTCGTGTTTTTCCATCGAAGGCCTTGAATTTTACGGGAAAATGAACTGCCTCAAGGGCGGGCTGCTGTATGCCAGCCACATCAGCGCCCCCAGTCATGCCTATGCCGCGGAGATCGCCACCGAGGCCGGCGGCCTGGGCCTGCACGGCGTGCTCCGCGCCCGGTCCCAGCGCCTGGCCGGGATCGCGCACGGCCTGGATGCCGCCACCTGGGACCCGGCCCGGGACCCGGGTCTGCGGTTCCACTACTCCGCCTCGGAACTGGTGGGCAAACGCATGTGCCGCCACGACCTGCTGACCGCCGGGCACGTGCCGCCGGCGTTTCACCCTTACCTGGTCCTCGCGGTGCAGGGCCGCGGGTTGCCGCCGGCGGACATCGACCTGCTGGGACAAGCCATGGAGCATATCATGGAAGCGCCCGTGGTCCTCGTCTTCGCCGTGGGCAACCTGCCGGCCCTTCGTCCCACCCTGGACCAATGGGCAGCGCGCTGGCCCGGCCGCATCGCCTGGGGCCAGGGCTCGGCCTGGACGCCGTCCCGCGTGCTGGGCGGCGCGGACGCCATGTTGCTGATGCGGCCGTACGAACCCGGCGATATCCGCCACCTGTATGCCCTGCGGTACGGCAGCCTGCCCGTGGTCTTATCCACGGACATCCGGCGCGAGACGCTGGTCGCGGCCGACGATCCGGCCGGGCGCGGGAACGCGTTTTTGTTCGCCGAGAACAAGACCGACCTGCTCGCGGGCGCCATTTTTGAAGCCGCCACCCGGTACAAGGCCCAGCCCGCCGAATGGCAGGCCATGGTCCAGCGCGGCATGCAGGAAGACCACTCGTGGACCGTGCCCGCCGCGCAATACGTGGAAATTTACAAGCGCTGCCTGGCCGGCACGTAAGTTCGGCCGCTCGCGGTGCCCGTGCCCGAAATCGTTGTCGGTCTCGTTGTCGTAATCGTTGTCGTTGTCGTGATCGTATTCGTATTCGTTGTCGTAATTCGTTGTCGTGATCGTATTCGTATTCGTTGTCGTAATTCGTTGTCGTGATCGTATTCGTATTCGTTGTCGTAATTCGTTGTCGTAATCGCGAACGTATCCGGGGTGCTGGGGATTGGTCTCTCGCCCAGGCGCCAAGATCGCCAAGCAGCCGGGCGCAGCGGCGCAGCCAGCGCTGGACGGCTTCCAACCCCAACCAGCCCACTTTCCGCCTTGATTCCATGCGGCATACGGGCAGAATAAGCCGCGAGATACAAGTGCGATGGATAATCTCTAACCCGATGGAGGAGTTGCCATGATGAGTCGTTTGCTGATGGTTGCGTGCGTTGGATTGCTGCTGACCGGATGCGCCAGCGTCAATGTTGTCCAGGACCTGAATGACCAACAACTGACGACCACCGGGGAAAAGCCGATCGCGCATTTGAATGGCGATATTTATGGGTATTACCTGTTCGGCCTCTGGCCGATCATCACCGGCGATCCTGAGAACCCCAATGGCTGGGCCTTGTTCCGCGACACGGTGACCGAAAAAGCCGCCGTGGACATGGTGACGAAAAAGAGCAAAGAGCTGGGCGCCACCAAGACAACGGACCTGGTTTCCTGGCACGATTCCACCGGCCTGAAGACGCTGTTCACCGTGTGGTATTTCGATGTCCAGGTTTCCGGCAATGCCGTGAAATAGCGGCCGAGACCGGGCCCGACGTTCGAATATATTTTAGATGGCCACGCGCGCGTGGCCACGGTCCGGTGCCGGGACCACGTCACGCATCCTGTTTTTCGCCTTCTGCGCGGGGTAAGGCCTCAGAAGATGTGAAAAAATCGATCCAGACCGGTTGCGACGGAGAGCAACCCTCCATTGTGCGGATTGGAGGGACATCTGCGTTGGCCTGCTCCGTTCATGAACGGCGCCTCTTTTTGCGGGGTTGGCTCGTGGCACGGTCCTCCCGGGCCGTGACTGCATGCCGCGGGACAGGAGCCCCGCGCCACATGCAGAGGACGGAATCCATCCGGCGCCATTTCGCAGGCCGGCTCACGGATCCTGCAACAGAAGCAGGAACGCCGGCCCGGCGCCGCCGCGGCCGATTTGCCAGACCGTCAACGTGCATCCGTCCAGGCTGATCATCCCCACGCGGCCGCCGCCGGTATTCTGCGTGACCGCGAAGTGCAAGGCGCCCGGCCCGGTGCCGCTGGTGGACCCCAGCAGCGACAGCCATCCGGCCCCGGCCGTCACGCTGGCGGTCCACGGGCACACGGATCCGGCGGCCACGGCCAGGGTCCCCGTGGCGGCGCCCGCCGCCATGGTGGCCGCATTGGCGTCAAAGGCGGGCGCGCAAACATAGGTGAACACCAGGTTGGTCTGCTGGTTGCCAGGAATCGAGAACGTCCGGGTTGCCGGCGCCTGCCAGCCGCTCACCGGCTTGAATGCCATCTCCGCCACGCCGGACGGCAGGTTGGTCATGACCTGGCCGCTGGTCATCCAATCGGCGCCGGTGAAATCCACCAGCTGCCAGCGCGCGCCGTCCGCGCGGGCGCCGGCCGGCTCGAGCGTGCAGCGCACGGCGCCGCGCGGCGCGGTGTTGGTGGCCGTGGGGTCGGTGCCATGACCGAACTCCCAATGATTGTTGTGGCCGTCGCGGTTGTAATCGCCCGCGGCGGTGTTGGTCAGCGTGTTGAACCAGACGTATTCCCAGGCATCCGGCAGGGTGTCGGCATCCGTGTCGGTCTCGGCCTGCTCGGCGCTGACGGTCAGGTTCAACAAGTTGTCCTGCGTGTCGTATTGGAAGTAGATGATGTGCGCTCCGTCATAGGCCACCTGGGTCAGACGGCCGGCGACGTCGTAGGAATACGACTGGCCCCATGCGCTGCCGGCCAGGGCCGCGGCCAGCCCGCCGGCCATAAGCCATGTGGGGGTCATGCGATGCATCCAGCCGAACGTCAACGTGCGCATGGTTTTCATGGTTCCTCCGGCGATTGGACCAGATACCCCCCATCCGGGCTAATCACCCCTTGGTCGATGAGCTCGGCTACGGAGGGTATCCTGTTAATATCCCCGCTGGAAATCTCGTTCTTCGCATTCTCCGGAATATCCCACTGGGTATTGCACACATCATAATAATTGCGGTACCCGTTATCCGGCACGGTCTCTAGCCGCCCGAGTTCTTCCCATTCCTCGCGGGTCATATTCCGATGCCTGGTGCTGGGGGGACCGCCATACCAGTCGCTCCGCTTTTGTTCCAGTTCCTTCAGCCGGGCCTCTTCCTGCGGGGTGAGCGGCCGGGGCGGCTGGGTCCTTGCGTTTTGCTCCGCGGCGGCGCCGCGCACTTCTTCGGCTTCCCAATACTCGTCAGCGCCCTGATCGGCCTTGCCCCGTGGATCCACGTAGTTGATCGGGTTGGCGCTGGCATAAACGTACATGTTCCAGCCGCCCTTGAACCCGCGCGGGTCGCGCTGCAGGAACCGGCCCATGTGCGCGTCGTAGTGGCGCGCGCCCATGAGGTAGAGGCCATCGCCGTCATCCACCACGCCGTAGCGCCCCACAAAGGTGAACGGGTTGGGCACGCGCGCGTAGCTGTTGGCCGGCAGGCCGGATGGCAGGTAGCGATACAACCCGGATATTTTGCCCTGGCTGTCACTCAATGCCAACGTGCTGCCCAACTCATTAAAGTGATAGAAGTGCCAGCCTTTGTTCTTGGCCCACAGTGCCACCAGCAGGCCGTCCCGGTACACGTACTGGGCGTTCAGCCCGCCAACCAGATCGGTTTCAAACAGCAGGCGGCCCATGTGGTCGTGATAAAACTTGCGCGTGACCCCGCCGGCCACCGCCTGGGTTCGACGGCCCAATCCATCGTATTGGCACGCCAGGTTTGTGCTGCCGCGCAAACAGGCCATCAACCGGCCCTGGGCGTCATACGCCGCCGCCAGCGCGCGGGTGCCGGACCGGTTGGTCAGGTTGCCGTCCAGGTCATAGGCGCAGGGGCTGCCGGCCCATGCGGTAGCCTGTTCCATGTTGTTGTACAGGCCGGCGCTGGCGCCTGCCGCCAGCACCGGCCGCTGCGGCAGGTAGCCCCCGTTGTGGCTGGTGTTCACCACGTGGCCCATGGCATCCCGCTGCAGGCTCAGGCTGACCAGGACATTCGTACCCTGCCAGTGCACCAAGTCCGATAGGCGGCCGTTACCGTCATAGGCGTACTGGCTGATGGTGCTGTTGGACCGGTTCTCGGCCACCAGGTTGCCGGCGGCATCATACACAAAGGCGATGGACTGGCCCGCCCAGGTCATGTTGGTCACCCGGTCGCGGCGGTCATAGGCATAGGTCACCACGGTGCTGTCCGGATACGTCAGCGTGGCCACGTTGCCGTTGGCGTCATAGGTCAACGCCGCGGTGCGGCCGCCGGGATAGGCAATCTGCGTCACCATCCGGCGCTTGTCCCGGCGCCAGGTGGTGGTCCCCTGCCCCGTCACCATGCCGGCCAGGTCACCGGCCGGGTCATAGGTAAACTCCGCCAGCCGCGTTCCGTCATTGGTAACCGACGTCAGCCGGCCGTCCACGTCGTAGCGCAGGTCCGTGCGCTGGCCGCGGGCATTGACCGTGTTGGTGACGCGGCCGAGCAGGTCGCGATGGAACCAGATGGCGCGCGACGCCGGGTCCGCCTGGCTCAGCAGGCGGTTGGCGGCATCATAGGTGAAGCCATAGAACGTCGCGTAGCGCGGCCACACCCGGGTCAGGTTCAGGGCATCGTATTCCAGGCGCACGACCCGGCCCAAGGCATTGGATGCCGAAGCCAGGCGGTCGATGCCGTCGTACGTGTAAACGGTCGGAACCCCCAGCGCATCGATCACGCGGACCAGGTTGTTGTTGGCATCATACGTGTACACGGTCCGAAACCCCAGCGCGTCGATCCGCGCGGTGACCTTCAGCACGGCATCGCGCTCAACGGACTGCGTGTAACCACGCTCATCGGTGCTGGCCGATGGCGCACAGCAGTCATAGTAATAGCGGGACACGGCGCCATCGGGCCAGGTGTTGCGCGTCAGCCGCCGATTGGCATCGAACGCCGCCTGGCTGGCATATCCGCGGGCATTGACGGCGTTGGTCAGCTCGATGCCGGCGGCATCATAGCCGAAACGGCGGATATGCCCGAGCGGGTCCGTGACTTGGATCACATTGCCGAAGGCATCATAGGCAAACACATGCGTGTTAGTGGCCGGGTCCGTGACGGTCTGGCGCTGGCCGCGCGCGTTATAGGTCATCACGGTGCGGCGGCCGGAGGGTTGCCGCACCTCGGTCAGGTTGCCGCGGCTGTCATACGTGTAACGCCAGGATTGCCCGAGGGCGTTGGTCACCGTGGCCACCTTGTCCAGCGCCGTGTAGGTGTAGCGGGTGCTGGCGCCCACCTCATCGGTCACCCGCGCCAGGTTGCGCCGGGCGTCGTAGGCCATCTGCCGGCTGTACCCGCGGGCATTGGTGACCGCGACCAGCATCCCATTCTGAAAAGACCGGAGCGTGGTGTAGCCCAACACATTCTGGTCTTTCCACGACTGCCCGTTTTTACTCCAAAAATACGTGGCGCGGCCGGCCGCATCCGAGGCGATCACCCAGCGGTTGGATACTTTCGCCTCCTGCAGGCGGTACAGGTTGGTGTGGTTCAGCGGATCGATCACCGCGCTGACCAGGCTGGCTGACATGTACTGGAACTGCCAGAGCCGGCCGCCCGTGTTCATGGAAGTCAGGCTGCCGGTTGGGCTGTACGTGTACGCCGTCAGGTTACCGATCAAGTCCGTGCTTTGTTGAAGGTTGCCCGCGCTGTCGTACTGGAATCTGACCGTGCCCCCGGCGGGCACCACAACGTTGGTGCAATATCCATCGGCATTGTACTTCAGCGTGGTGACCCGCCCGGCGGCATCCTGGATGGTAACCGGGCGGCCATTGGCATAACCCAGGGTGACCGCATTGGAGTTCAGGTCCATGACCGCGGCCAGCACGACGCCGTTGGTGATGGGCGGCTGGCCCTTGCCGCCCGTGCCCCAGCGGGCCTCGTAGCGCGCGATTTCGTGCGTCGCGCGGTCCTCCAGCTGGAACTCACCCCAGCCCGGCTTGCCCGGCAGGTTGGTGGTCCAACTCAGCAGGTCCAGGACGCCCGCCGGCGCGGTGTAGGTCATGGCGTTGGTATTCAGCGCAAAGTTCAGTTCACGGCCATCGGCCATGGTGACCAGGGCGCCCTGGGCATAGCTGTCGATGTGGGTTTCGTATGGAAAACTCCAGCATCGCCCGAAAATGCCGCGGGTCGACGGGTCCGCGTTATACACCCGCCGCAAGATCACTTCGGGGCCCAGGCCGGCGTACGCGTAATCCGTATCCTCGATCACCGGGTTCAAGACCGTGGTATTGACCCGGAACGTGGGCAGCCCCATGCGCGAGCACAGGCCGCAACCCTTGGGTTTTTTCCGTTTTCCGGGCTGAAACAGGCTGTAGTCCGGCCAACCCTTGAGCCACGGCACATCTTCGACCCCCTCGTACCCGTACAAGTCCGCCAGCGGGAACACGAAGATATTGATGTTCTTGATCCGGCCGATCTGCACGGCATTGGTGGGGTTGGGCATCCAGAGGGCGTTGAAGTTGACCCGCAGCATCTGGTAGATGCTGTCGTGCGTGTAATAATCGCCATGGATGATCGACATGAGGCCCGGCGCCGATGGCCAGGTGGCTGCCGCCCACGACGACAACGCATACGTATAATTGGCAAACGACGGAATCCACACGGACAGGTTGGCCTGCTTGATGCAAAGATCCTTGTGGGGCAGCGACGGATCATAGATCCACTGGGTCGGCGTCACAGCCACGGACATGGATTGCGGCGTTTCCGCGCGCAGCGGAGCCGCATAATACACTTCTTCGTCCGTGGTGTTGCCGATGCGGTTGACGAACAGGATCTGGCCGTCCGCGATGCCCGGGATGGACCAGGTGAAGGTTTCGTTCAATGACACGGTGGTGAACGCCCACAACGAACCCGGCAGCCACATCACCAGCAACAGGCCCAAGGCGACCGACCCCAAGCCGGCAACCTGGTGCTGATTGTGGAACCAACGGCTCATAATCTCCTCAACGGCCACAGGATGATAACAGCCTTCATGATGGCGTAAAGAATTATTGTTGCCCTTCCGGCTTGTATGGGTTAGAGCGTGCTAAAAGGATCGTAGCCGTAGTCCGTTGCCCGGTATGAGCGACATTCCCTGACGGCGGGTCCGCAGGCCCCGCTCGTTACGAAGGTCGGGCCGGGCTTGAGCAGCACCTTGTACATTTTCTCTCACGGAGCCACAGAGTCACGGGGAACAGCTTCCACCGGGCCCTGGGTGGCGCAAGGCATGCTTCGTCATCCCCGTGTCTCCGTGCCTCCGTGAGCGTCTCCCCGCGTTGCTGCGGCCTTACCGGGACGCCTGCGCTACGATCGCAGGCCAGCCGGCGCGCCAGGGATGTCGCGCCCCACCTAATCAGCGGCAGGCCGGGGCCAATAAAGGTGGTGCGAGGCCGCCGGACCCGCCGCCGTGAAATGTATAGGGATCGCCAGCAGTATGACACAACGTCATTACTGAGGCGCGGCCTTTAGGACGTCGCATGCAGGAGGTTGTTCGGTTTGGATCTGCTTGGTCTTCGCCTCGGCATCCTCGATCGACTTGATCTCTTTGACGACATGATATAGTGGCGCGATCGCCGCGACAAAGCAAACTCCGGGAAGACTCTCGCCTGTCGTCGCACGGTTTGGGATGTATGCGGTGACAACGCCCACAAAGTTCACAACATCTTTTGGCAGCACGCAGAACGCTGGACCACCGCTTACGCCATTGATTGCGACCCCATCCACGAGATAGGCCGGTTCGTTGCTGAGGAAGCAACTGACATCCCCGCTAAAGAAACTGAAATCGTTAGGCGCGACGGCAGGATACCCAGCCCATCCGATCTGGATACCAGGCTTTATGTGTTTGGCCGCTGGAAAGAGAACGGGGTCGTCGGTTGGCAACTCGAAAGCCTCGTTCACGAAAACCATGACAGCCAAGTCCTGTTTGGGATTAGCGAAGATGTGACGCTCCGAGGCGTGAAGAACTGTGCTCGCACCATTTCCTGCATGTGTCAGTCGGATTGGCTCTTCCCATTGATGAGCATGCCCTACGACGTGGTGGGCAGTCGCGACGCCGCAGATGCTCCTTGAATTGGGTACCGTAAGCATGAAACCCGTGCCGGAACCCCCGGGAGTCGCGATTTTAAAGGTGTACTTTTTTACAAAGTCGAGCGCTGTTGCCCATCGTGTCTCGTCCATAGTGTTCTCTCCTCTTGCCGAACGTCGCGCTACGGCAACGTGCCACCAACCATTTCTAAGTTCGCTTATTCCCTATCTTCTGTCTGGAACTTCCGTTTCAGGAACTTGAAAATCTCTTGCTGTTCCGTCCTCGGGAGTTTACGAATTTTGGCGAGGATGTTCAGGGCCGTGTCGGAAGGTGGCTGAACGTTGGAGCGGCCCTGATTGCAGGCCGAGCAAAGTACTCTCAGATTGCCTTTGTCGTCGGTTCCTCCCTGACTGATGGGTTTCACGTGGTCAACGTGCAGGCGAACCTTGCGATTGGGATTGAACGGGTCTTGGTCGCCCGGACCCGCGCCGCACAATTGGCATGTGAAACCGTTGCGCTCAAGAATCTCGTTTCTGAGTTGAGGCGAGATCGCGCGAGAAATAACCGGTTTGCGCTCAAGCGTTTCCAGAATATACTCGCTCGGTTTCAGATCGGCACGGTCAACGTGGCTCTTGATCTGGAAACCTTCCTCATCCCTAAGTTCCCGGATGCGTCGCGCATACTCACTTATACCGCCGACCTTGCGAATCTTTTGCGTTGTCAAAACCTTGCCGACATTCGAAATGAAAAAGTCCCGAATCCTGTCTCGTGCGCCCATGTTCACCTCCCAATGAATTGTGACAATCGCCTTTCGAGTTGCGCCGTGTCCTTGGTTTGACACTGCCAAACAACAAGAACACGCCATCCAGTTTTGCGCAACTCACGCAACAAACGATCGTCACGTCTGATGTTTCCCTCGATTTTCCGTTTCCAAAACGCCTTGTTTGTCTGGGGTCTGCCAGCCCTTGGGCAGCCCTTGTGCCCGTGCCAGAAACAGCCATGAACAAAAATCAACTTCTCCTGTCCTGTGATGAAAATGTCCGGTGTTCCGACCACATTCTTCACATTGCTACGATAGTGGCAATGCAAACGGCGCAAGCACCGTCTCACCAGACGTTCAGGCGACGTATTGCGCCCTTTGACGCTCGCCATTATCTGGCTGCGCTTTTCAGGCGTGAACCTGTCGGTCATGTCCTTCCCATTTGGAAGCCAGTAACGCAAACACGCAGTCGGCAATCCGGGCCGCTAGCATTGGCGGCACGGCGTTGCCGATCTGCTTGGCAATCTCGATCTTGTTGCCTGTAAACTTGAAAGAATCTGGGAATGACTGAAGGCGGGCTGCTTCTCGGTGGGTAATGGGGCGGTGCTGGCAAGGATGAAGATACCGACCCTTTTCCGGCTTGAAAAATTCAGTCCGGATCGTAAAGGCTGGCCGATCCCACCAAAGCCGACCGAACAAATCGGTTCCGCCCTCTGTCTTTCTGATCCAGCAAGCCGGGGTTAATTCCGGTGCTCGTTCCTGTAGATCAAAACGATTCATGCCCTCCTTAGGAATCGCCTTATATCGCTGCACGCTCATCGGCATGGGTGTTCTTCCAAAATGAAGGTCCAGGGGTGACGGTTCGTCTCGAATTTCCGTTCCTTTCGGCGGGGGCAAGTCACCGATTGCGTCACGCACCGTCCGCCAAGGTTTTGCCCGTGAAACGTAAAGATCGAACTCCTCAGAGAACATAATCCTTGTGCTTGCATCGTCCGGCCTTTGATTCGTCTTCTTTGGCGGAAAGAAAGCACTCGGATGAGCGAACTTGCAACCAATGATGAATGCCCGCCACCGTGTCTGTGGAACACCGTAGTCGGCCGCACAGAGTTTGGCAAATGCCATCTTGAAGCCGAGTGCGTGGGCTACCTCCGTAATCTCCTCGTGTTCCGCGGAGCCGAGGAGTTGCGGAACATTCTCCATTACAAACGCTTCAGCACCCGTATGTTCAACTATTTTCAAATAGGGTCGCCAGAGTTGTTTCCGGGGGTCGCCGTCGCGATGTTTGTTCAACAGGCTGAATCCCTGACAGGGGGGGCCGCCGATGACGACATCCGCTTTCGGGATGTCGTCAATTCTTTTTTCCACGATTTCCTGAATGTCGTCGGTGGTGCAGTGATCGCCGAAATTGGCGTTGTAGGTTCTGGCGGCGTAGGCGTTGAAGTCATTGGCCCAGACCGGGACAAAGACCTGCCCTAGCGACTTCGTGAAACCCAGTGTCATACCGCCAGCGCCAGCGAAAAGGTCAACGAGCCGATATGTTTGGGCGGACTCCATAAGGAGTCCTTTCTGTCTGGCTCGATAGACCGATTCGTTGTCGGTCAACATTTCATATCGCAACGGTTCTTTCTTCTTCTTGGTCATGGTCCGATGGTCTCACATTCCTGCATGTTGTACAAGTCGGTTTCAATTTTCATTTTCTGTCACCGAACGCCGCGAATCAGTCTCCGAGTACCCGCGGGGCACGATGTAGTGCTGCATTTGCGGGTTCGAAACTACTTCTCCTTCAGACTCAGGTATGCCCAAAATGCTGGATGCACTTGAAACCGCGTGATGTTTTCCAAGGCAATCGTCGATAACTCGTAGTGTCCGAGGTAAGCACTTCCGGATTTGCGTCCCGCCTTAAGACCGCCGACTACCCATGCTTTGGTGAAGCCGATCTCCCACAGAATCCTCTTCAAATCCATGTATTGAATATTACGCACCCATTCGGCGGATTTTATATCGATTGCGCCCTCGCAAATCTCGAGCAGGAGCAGATCTAGATCGTCTTTCTCAATATTATATCTCTTGCCTCGAAACAGCTCGAAGATGCCGAGAAGCCCCGGATGCTGAAATCTGTACTCGGACGCTATGTCTTTCGTCTTATTCTCTGAGAATGTTTGGATCGCATGCGTTATGTTATCGTAGTTTATAAGAGCCGATCGCCTCTTGAGTTGGCTTATGCATTCTCTGGTTAATTGAAGGAACTCCCTGGGGCGCATTTGCGTTCTGTCCATTAGGTAGTTCATCGAGTTAGCGCTTCTGTAGTCAAGAGTTGGCTCGAAGAAGCGATTCCAGATCATTTGCGGGGTCGCATCGCGTAGTTCTGGAAATGGGTCTGCCAGCCGGAGAGCAATGAATGAGCCAAGCGACTCTTCCGACCATCGGATGGTCTCTATAGATCCCCTGATCTTCTGAGCGTCATCGTAGATTTGGGGAATGTTGTCGAAGAGTTCTTGTCGGATTGAGACAAGCACCCGCAATTGCTTGTGCAATCCGTTCATCTTCTGTGCAGCCTGCAGCAGTCCTGCGACAAAGAATCTTGCATCTTCGGAATTATCCCAGCCTTTGTCTAACTCATCGACAAAGATGTGAACGTGCAGTGAATCCAGTAGCTTGGTTAGACTGGGCTGTAGATCACGTATAGCCTCAAGTTCATATAGCTTGTATAATTCCCTCTTCTTGAGTTGAACCTCGTACTGACCAAACTTGACGCCTTCAAGACGATTGAGATAGCCGACAAACATACCGATAGGTGAAATGGTCGTTTCGCTTAGATTGTCTCTGACGTAGTCGTATATAATCTTACGCGCACCAATTGCTAGTCCCTTCGTGCGGCTGGCCACTTCCTTCAATAGAAGGCTGTACAACAGAAACTGCCAGGCGATCGAATAGGATGACTGCTTTCCCCACGAACCCTCGGACTCCTTCTTCAGGGCGCGCGCGAGCATGTCGTAGGAGTACTCTTCCGGGGAGAGTTCGATTACTATATGGCCGGCCGTTCGGTGCTGCTCCGCAAGGTACTTAAAGATCGCGGACTTTCCTGCGCCCCTGTTTCCGACCAGTATGTATTTCTGTCCTTCAGAAACCGCGCGGAATGATTCGCTTTGCACGAAGTATCTATAAAGTCCCTGCTTGATGTCGTCCTCTGCCGCGTCGGCACCTAAGTTTACTTTGCGCAGATCTGGCGTGAATGTCATGTCTACCTATTTCTCCTTGCGAACAGTATTATTAGCCTTACTTCATGAGTATATGGCGGTTCATGATGATTTGCAGCATACCATATGGACGCGGGTGGCCGTCAAGGCAAAACCGGCTGGTATTTCGTATGTTAGAAAGAGGGCGGTTTTCCGGCTGGACGTTGAAGTAAGCATTATGCACGAGCAACAGGTTCGGGGGTGGTTCAAGGGCCAAAAGGCGGTCTATCAGGGGAGCATAAAGACTACTTGCGGGAAGATCCTGTCTGGCGGACGGTCATCACGGCACGCCCCAGCCCGGAGCAGAACTCCAGACAGGATATAGTGCAAAATAAGTGTCCGAAATAGCCGGCAGACGGATTCGACGGAGCGAATCCCTCCACCTGATGAATAACGATCGCGCCGATGGAGGGCGCTGCTCTGTCGGCGCCGAATGGACAGTCATTCTGCAACTCCCTATAACAAGATGACGGAACTATCCCCTCCCCCTCCATCTGGCACGTGCGGAGATATCTCGGAAATATTTTACCATAGAGGTCACAAAGGACTGATATGTAGGCCACCCTTTGATGGGTGGCGCATCCCTACGCCCGACACAGAGGTCGGGCCTACAGTGACCCTTGGCGCACTTATGACGCATGAGCCGGCTTACGCCAAGAGAAGGCTGCCCTACCGGGTGTCCGGCGCGCGACCAGGTCTGTTTCAGGCAGGCTGACGACTGTGCACTGCATGTCCTGCGTTATGCGCAACAAACTTTTTGCTGTTTTTTGGGAAGATCTTGCTGTGCCGCGACGACTCTATCCAGTGAGAGGCGCACGCCGTGATGGATGACCCAGTCACAGTCATGTGCGCCACAACCACCAGCCCGGAATGGGCAGAACAAATGAAAAGGAGCGCAAGTATGCAGGAGCAACAGGCAGTACCACAAGCCGCGACGCCAACACCCACGGCCGGCAAACCCAGAAATCATCGTGGCCTTATCAAAAATATCCATGAGAAGGCCGTGTCCCGAACCGAAAAGGTCCTGGCGGCATGCCAGAATCCGGCTTATACCGCGATCCTGGCCAAACGCGACATTGACGCGGCCTTTCTCGCTGGACTGGCGGGCGATTGCCAGGCCGCGCGCAACATCATGGGCCAGGCTGTGAATGACCGGACAGACAAGGTCGGCGCCACGTCCATCGAATCAATGGCCAAAAAAGCCCTGTTGACCCTGGTGCGCGAAGCGCAGTACGCCGCCCGCCAGAAACATGGCCTGAAAAACAGGGTGGCGCTGCAAGACTACTATATTGGCCAGCCGGTCAGCCGCAATCGCGCCAAGCTGGAACAGGCGGCCACGGCGATTCTCAAGAAAATCACCGCGGAACCCCTGCCCGGCATTGCGGCGGAAAGCCTGGCCGCGGCGCTCAAGGCTTACCAGGACGCGGATACCGCCCAGTCCAGCGCCAGATCGGCGGCGATCGGCAGCCTGACGGCCCTGGGCAAGCTGATCGACCGGATTAACCTGGCGCGGCAACGCATCCTTTGCGCGGTGGAATCCGCGTGGCCGCCGGGTAATCCGGATAACGCCAGCGCGCGCAGCGCGTTCGAGCTGTTGCCCAACCGCCGGTGTGTCGGTTAGCGCACGTTGAAAAGGTCGTACGTTGCCCGGCAGGAGCGACATCCCCTGACGGCGGGTCCGGAGGCCCTGTATTCTCTCGCCAGGGGCGCCGTTTGATGGCTATGAAATAAGTTATCCAGAATTGCAAAATAATAGTCCGGAAAGACCGGACGGCGCCCCACCTGGCTTCAGATCTTCAGCGGTAGTCCAGCCCACCATGCAGGCATCGGGACCGGAATAATATCTCGCCAAGACGCAGCGACACAAAGCCGGATCTGGTTTCTTGGCGGCGTGGCGTCTTTGCGCGAGAATATTTATCCTAAATTCAGCATTTGAATTAACTACGAAACACGCGAATAACGCGAAACTCGTTGCCGCAGAAAGAGGAACGGGCGAACAAGCTGAGAATAACATCGTTCACCTGTTGGGTGCAGGAAGAATTCGGGCCATTACCGTACATATTTAGCAGAGAGTCAACGGGATGCATTCGCGTAATTCGCGTGTTTCGTAGTTCATCTGCTCTTTCTAGGTTTATGGTTTTTCAGAATGATTGTCCGTTATCGGCGCCGACGGAGCGGCGCCCTCCATCGGCGCGATCATTATTCTCAGGTGGAGGGCGGCGTGGATCCTCAAAGCAGGCGGGACGCCTGCGCTACCTCATCTATTCTGCCAATAGGCAGGTGGCGGGCAGGCGGAGCGGTAGGCGTCCAGGGTCCGGTTTTTAAGGATGGCGCTGAAGCGCAGCGCGGTGGCGCGGGCGCAAAAAGCGTCCAGGGTGGTCTGGTCGGTGTACTCGATGGCAAACACGGGTTTGCCGGCGCTGATGAAGACCTTGACGGTGTCGTACCAGCCTTCGTAAAAACAGGATTCAGTTATGATCCAGTCAAAATGGGCGACCAGCGCGGCGGCCTGGTCCGCGTCATTTTTCAGGCCTATGGCCAGACCGCGCTGGTGCGCTTCCGCGGCCAGCCACTTGTTGAACGCCAACTGGTCAGCCGCGGTCAGCGGGAACCCCGTATCGTTCTCGTAGCCGTTGACGTTGTCGGGGTCAATCCCCTCAAATCCCTTGGATCGGGCCAGGTCCATGCGGGCGCGCAGGATGGGCGCCAGCAGGTCAAGGCGGCGGATATCCAGCCATTTTTCGCCCGGCCATCCGGTGTAGTCTTTGCCCAGGACTTCCGGCGGGAACGCATCCTTGTCCGGTCGCCAGTCTTCCCAGGCGCCCATGTTGATGTAGCCGACCACGGTGCGCCCAGCAGCACGCAGGCTGGCCACCTGGGCCGCGGTGGCGTCGAACATGTCGAGGTCGTACATCTGCACAACCACATTCGTGTTCAGCGTGCCGGTATACTGCACCTGCCAAGTCGTCTCGACCGCGGGCTTCCACCAGGTGATGTCCGCGCTGTCAAACAGCAGCATCAGGGGAACGCCGGCGATTGCCAGGCGGAAGCGGGGCGGGTTCATGGGGCGGCTGCCGGCCGGGCCGCGGCGAGCGCCGGGATCATTTGCTCCACGATCAACGCCGCGCTGAAAAAAGCCAGCCGCTTGTAAGCGATCGGCATCTGGGTAAAGCAGACGATGGGCAGCGTCCACTGGAATCGCGGAAACCACCAGGGCAACATGCCGTCCACTCCGCCGGACAACTGCGCCGCGTACTGCCGCAGCCAGCACAGGGCCGCGTAATGCTTGGCCACGGCCGGGTCGTCGCCCCGGTAGCGGAACGGCGGCGTTTCGTTGAGCGCGGTGACCGCCTCGAGGCCCGCCGAGAACTCGAGCAGGTTGCGCACATCGTCCGGCTGGTCCAGGCGCGACATCTGGACCACGAGCAACGGCTCCATGCGCGCAAAGTCGGACACGATGTTGCGCGGCCGGGTTTCGGAGAAATCAATGACGTACAGGTTCTCCTTCTCGTCCACCAGGATGTTGTTCAGGTTCAGGTCGCCGTGGGTGATGGCGGTGTTCCATGCGAAGCTCCGCTCGCGGTTTGCCGGGAACTGGTGCACCAGGAAATGCACCGGGTTGGGCAGGTCGCGGCCCAGCTCCGGGCAGGCCACGCGTTCTTGCGCGGCGGAAATGCCCAGCACTTTTTCCGCGTCCGCCGCAATGGAGGGAAACAGGTCGGACGGATCGTGCTCGCGGAACGGCAGCACGGCGCGGCGCCGCGACTGGCCGTACCAAGGGTGCAGGATGCGCGTGAACAGCAAGTCGAACAACGGCCGCACGTCTTCGAACGGGCGCTGCTGGTAATGGTCCGCGATCCAGGAAAGGCGCGCATCCGGCCCGGTGACACCGAGGAAGTTGTAGCGCAACCCGGCCCAAGTGCCGTGCGTGGCCCGGCCCATGATCACCGTGCTGTTGTTGAGGATGAACGGCTTGACGTACTCGTGGTACGCGCGCTCCTCGCGGCCGGTGAAGTCCAGCGTGCTGATCTTCATGATCGTGGGCAGGAGCCGCCGGCCCTCGGCGTCGTGGCTGTCCACCTGGAAGGTAATGGCGCTGAATCCGCCGGTCAACCGCCGCAACGCCACGCGGCGCGCTCCGGCGTAGATCCGGCGCACCAACACCTCCCACTCGTCGGGCGGCGTCATATCGGCCGGCCACGCGATGTGCAGCCGCTCCGCGGACGCGGCTGCGACGTGGGCGGCGCCCAGGCACACGGCGCCAAACGCGCCCAGCGCCTCGTCCCCTTGCGCCACGGCCACGCTGATCAAGCCGGCAGCGGCCTTGGCCGCCCAGTCCGCCATGGCGGCGGGCTCCTCGACGCCGGCCACGCGCGGCGCATCGCCCCTGAATCGCAGCACGTGGCCGCAAAACAGCCGACGGATGGCCGCATCGCCATCCGTGGCCGCGACGGCGAAACCGGGATCATCTGACGGGCCGGACGCACCGCACGGCAACAGCACGCCGGCCACCAGCAGATGCTCGGCCACGCCGGAGGCCGCGGCCGGGCACTCCGCCGCGAGCAGGATACCCACGGCCCCGCGCTCGGGCCCGCCCAGCAGCGCCAGCAAATCGCCCAAGGCAACGCGCAGGGACACCGGCCCGGCCTGCGCGCGACGCACGGTCATCCATGGATCCCCCGCGAGGCTGCAGGCCTGCTCCATGAACAAGACCGCCTCGTCCGGCTTGGCGGCCAGCAGGTAATCCGGCTCCGGCCCGGCCTGCAGGGCCACCAGCTTGCCGGTGGCCACGAAGCAACCCATCGCCGCCCGCGCCTGGGCGCGGTTGACCCCCAACCCGCCGCGGCCGAACGCCCAGCCCAACTCCTGCAGGCTGGCGCAGGGCCACGCGGCAGAGTCCGCGCCGCCGGCCGCCACCGCGGCCTCGCTGGCGCCCCAGGCGCGCAGGCGCGCTTCCGGAACATCTTCCTCGCGCGTGACCTGGTAAGAACGGTCCCGGATCTCGCAGACCTTGCTGGTCACTGCGTGGCGCGTGGCCAGGCGGTCCTGGATCGCCACGGCCTCCTCGTCGGAATAAGCGAGGGCCAGTTGGTCGGCCAAGCCCGCCACCTCGAGCGCCTGCACCACGATGGGCGCGGGGAACTTCACGATCAGCGCGCCGCCCGCATCATGTTGCCGGCGGTGCCAGGTGAGCAGCACGCGGATCCCGGCGCTGGTCAGGTAGTCCACGGCCCGCATGTCCAGGGCCAGCCAGCGCGCCGGCCCGGCCGCCGCCAGGGATTTCTCCAGCGCCGCCGACCCGCCAATATCCATGCGGCCGGACAGCCGCAGCTCCCGCCCTTCGGATGAGCTGATTTGTTCAATGTTCATAAGCTTTGTCCTGTGGCCGGCGGGTTGGCCGGGCCGGGTTGTTTTTTGCCCTGCTGCTTGAATATTTCAACGTTGCGGCGCGCCGCATCGCTGGCCGGGTGGGTGCGGTACTCCTCGGCAAACCATTGTCCGGCGCCGGCCCGGTCGCCGGCGCGCAGGCGCAGCAAGGCCAGGGCCGTGCGCGGGCCTTCCAGCTCCGGCGCCATGGCCACGGCCAAATTATATGTCCTCTCTGCCGCGGCTAGCTCCCCCAGTTGCTCCCGCATGCCGCCCAGGCAGAACCAGACCTGGCCAGCGGCCGGCGTCCAGGCCGCGGCCTCGGCATAGGCGGCGGCCGCTTCGGGCCACATGTTGCGGTGCTGGTAGTAACCGCCGCGGCCCTGGTACAGGAGGGACCAGGCCTCGCGCACCTGCGGCTGGTATGGCGCGAAGACCGACGGCGGCAACACTTGGCGCTGGGCCAGCCACGCGGCGTCAGCGGCGCGCGCCTCGTCGTCGGTGACCTTGCGATCCTGCCACACGAACAGGAAACCGCAGGGCAGATAGTAATCCGCCAGCTCCGGGTACTCCGGGTGAAAATCCACCAGCAGCGGCCGAGCCTTGAGGTCCCCGACCCGGTCGGGCGGCAGGCGAAACGGCTGCAAATCGGGGCGGCCCAGGAAGCTATCCGCAAGCCGGGCAAAGTCGACCGCGCCCCATGGCTGGCCGGCGCGGACCGCGGCGGCGGCGCGCTTGCGCTGGCCCGGCATTTCCATGAACACGACGCGGCGGTCCGTGGCCGGATCTTCATAAAATGAATAGCTCAGCATGAACGTCAGGTTGTCGGACTTGACCATCAGCATGGCGTTGGTCGGCAGCGGTTCCAGCACCGCCGCCATGTACTGCTGCGGCGCGTTATCACCGCGCAGCGAGGCGGCCGCCACCTGGTTGGCGCAACGCCAGGCCAGCACCGCCAGCACCACGGCCAGGGCCCCCTGCCCCAGCCGGCCCCAGCGCCGGGCCCCGGCCGCCATGGCCACACCGGCCAGGAGCGCGGCCAGGAGGTACAAGGGCAAATGCCAGTCGCTCACGCCGTATAACCGCAGGTATTGCAGGTCAATGTTGACCTGGCGCATGTTGGCCAGGAAGATCCCGGCCGTGTACGGAATGGCCACCAACGCCAGGACCAGCAGGCCGCGCCGATCCTTGCGCGCCAGCACGATCAGCCCAAGCAGGGCCGCCAGCAAGGCCACCCATCCCAGTTGGCCGGGCCAGTCATAGGTTACGAGCCAGGCCGGGATAAAGCCGCCGGGCGCCTCCGCCAAGGGCCGCGTGGCCCACTGCCGGCGGGCGAGCACCCGCAAGAGCAGGTCCCATTGTTCCGGGTTGCCCCAATCCAGCAGCGGGTTGGCGCGCGAACGCAGCGGCAGCCAGAGGAAAACCAGCAAGCCCGCGGCCAGGCCCGCGGCATAGGCCAGACCGCGGCGGACCATCGCGCGCCCGGCGGCCAGGCGCGGGTGCGCACCGGCCACGGCCGGGATGCCAAGCAGCAGCAAGATCATCTGGCTGGGATGGTTGCCGACCGCCAGCCCGGTGACAAGCCCCAGCAAGGCGGCCCAGCGGCCCGGCGCAACGGGCGCCGGGTCCGAACACAGGCGGAGGGCGAGGCCGATGGCCCACACCATCAACGCGGTCAACAGGGTGTATTGTTCCGTGGTGAGCGCCTGGCCCAGAAACGCCGGGCACCCCAACAGGGCCAACGCCGCCACCAGTTCCGCAGCCATGATGAGGCCGTCCCGATCGATGCCGGCGCGCCGGGCCAGCATGCGGACCAGGACCATGACGCCCGCCAGGGTCAGGCTGGCGCACAGGGCCGAGAAAAGGTTGGTGGCGCGCGCCGCAGCCAAGCCGGGCAAGGCGTGGCGGAAGGCGGATGCAAGGAGGGTCCAGGTCGGGGCGCCGGGCGGGTGCGGGATGCCGGCCGTGGCCGCGGCCAGCGCAAACTCGCCGCTGTCGTGGAACGTGACCCCCGGCGCGGCGTTCCAGGCCAACAGGCCAAACGCCGCGACTGCCACCAGCCAGGGGAACCCGGCCATGACCCAGCGAACAGCGCGCGGGCTAATACTCATGGAGTTTCTCCGGCCGCGCCGGGCATAGCGCGCGGCCCGGTGATTTCAAGGATGCCCAGCCGGCCACGGTGAAACCAGCGGATGCGGTAAGGATCCGTGACGCGGCGGAACTGTTCCTCCGAGTGTTCGTTGGCGATCAGGAACACCCGCCGGCCCGCGCGCTGAAATTCCGCGACGAGCCCGGGAGCATCCACGGCATCGTCCGTCCAGGTATCCGCGATCACCAGGTCGCGCGACAACTGCAGCGGGCCCAGCATCTGCGCGTAGCGATGATGCGCCAGCACGGCCATGGGCGCGGCGGGCAGCACGCGGGTGGCCAGGGCCAGGCGCTCGGCCTGCGCGCGGCGCATGGCGCGCATGCCGCGCAGGTCATCGCCCAGGTGCATGGCCGCCGCCCACCCGAGGCAGAGGCCGGTCAGCAGGGCAAATCCGCGGGTCCGGCCGCGCAAAGCGGCCAGCCAGGTCCCGGCGTAGACGCAGGCCAGGAGCACGGGCGCCTTGAGGATGATGAACTGGCGCCAGGCCGTGCCGGGACCGCCCTGCAGGATCAGGGCCACCGCCCCCACCCCGCCGGCCAAGCCCAGCCCCAGGAGCCAGGGATGCCGCGCCCAGTGCCGCTCCGCCAGCCAGGCGTAACAGATGACCGCCAGCGGCATGATATCCATGAAATAGCGCTGGTTGAAGCACAAGCCATCCACGCGGTTGGCGCCGGCGACCGTGAACAGGCCCAGGATCGCGGCCATGCAAATCCCGAGGAACAGGATCTCGCGCTCCTGCGCCGGCGCGGCCAGGCGGCCGGGACGCCGGATCAACAACACCACCAGGACGAGGCCCAGCAACGGAATGATCAGCCAGGGCGCGGATTGCAGCCAGGCTTTCTTGACCACGTCGAGCAGGAGATAGGCGCCCACATCCGAGGGCGGCATGGGCGCCACGCCGATGGGAACGGGGTACTGGATGGAGAAATCCACCACGCGGGCAAAAAAGGCGCGCAAACCGTCCAACAGCGAGGCCAGCCAACCCAGGCGGAGGTTGGCGATGGCACCCATCTCCAGGTAAGCGCCGTAAGGTTTGCTGATGGGGCTCCATGAACCCCAGCGCAGGTGATTCAAGTACGCTGACGCCAGCAGCGGCAGCGCCAGCCCCAACCCGAACGCCGCCGCGGCCGGCAGCCGGGGCCGGGCAAACACCAGCAGCGCCGCCAGCAAGGCCAGCGCAAACACGAAATTGGGATAGCGCACACCGGCCGCCAGCCCCAGCAGCAGGCCGGCCACGCCTAGTTCCAGCAGGGCGGCCCACCGGCCGGCCGGCGCGTCCAGCCGCCGGCGGCCGGCCTGGGCCAGGAACACGCCGCCCAGGCACAACGCGGCGGAAAAACAGTGCGGCCAGACCCCCTGCGCATACTCCAACGACGCAGAGGCCAGCAAGTAGACGCCACACGCCATCCACGGCGTTATGGCCGACGCCGCATGGATCCGCGTGTACAGGAACACCAGCGCGCCACAGGCGAGGAACCCCAGCAGGTTCAGCAGCATCAGCCCGCGCCAGCCTCCCGCGAATGGCCAGGCCAGGAACCCATAGAGCGGCGGCGCGTCGGAACAGGCGGGCGAAAACACCGGGTCCAGCACCCGCGCCAGCGGCATGAAATAGTGCAGCTCCCGGCTGGGCGGCAGCCCGGCGGTACCGGGGGCGAAGAGTTGGCCGCGGCGCACTGCCGCGGCGTTGACCAGGTAGTTGTCCTCGTCCACGGTGAACACCCCGGGAATGGCCGTGAGGAACAAAACCAACCCGGTGGCCAGCAGCACCCCGGCCAGCGCCACCCGGGTCGCGGTATTGGCGGCCGGCATCACGAGGCAACGGTGGGCGCCGGACCGGCCTTGCCCAGGGCCATCAGCAACTGTTCCGGCTTCAGGGGCTTGGTGAGCACATCATCCATGCCCGCGGCCATGCACTGGGCCTGGTCTTCCGCCCCACGGTGCGCGGTAAGGCCAATGATATAAGGCCGGGCGCCGGATTGAGCGCGCAGCCGGCGCGTGGTCTCGTGCCCGTCCAGTACCGGCATTTCCACGTCCATCAGAATGATGGCGCAAGGCTGGCGCGCCTGCAGTTCCATGGCCTCCTGCCCATTGGCCACCAGCACCGGCTCAAATCCATTTTTACGCAGCATCCCGGCCACGATCTGGCCCAGGAACGAGTTGTCTTCCGCCACGAGCACACGCCCGGGAACCAGCGGCACGGGCGCAGGTGGGGTGGCGGCGGCAACAACCGGCTTGGGATCCGCGCCCGCCGCGCCCCGCGGGATGGCGGCCACAAAGGTCGTGCCCTCCGGGTCGCGGCTGGTGAAGGTCACGCTGCCGCCCAGTGCCCGCTCGCATATCAGGCGCAGGCTGTACGCGTTCCAATCGCGGTTACGGCCCTTGAAATCACGGTGGAACAAGCGGGTTTGCTCCTCCGCGGGGATCAGGCCGGGATTGTGCACGGTAAACCGGATCCGGTCATCCTGTGGCGCGCAGGCCAGCGTCACGGCCTGTCCCGGCTGGCAGACCTCCAGCGCGCGCCGGACCAACCCGGCCAGCACCCGGGCCAAGAGCACCCGATCGCACTTGAAATCCACGACCGCGGCATCGTCGGCCACCGTCACGCGCCGATCACGCGCCAATTCGGTGGCGGACGCTTGCTCCGCCAACTCGCGCAGCAGGTCCAACGAAGCGACCGGTTCCGCCTGGGGGGTGAAGGTGTTTTTCTCAATGTCCCGCAAGTCGCGGAAGCCGCCGATTTCCTCGACCATGGCATAGGCGCCCGCATTGATCTTGGTGACCAAAGCGCTGGGCGGGTCCTGCTCCAGCAGCAGCAACTCGGCCAGGCCGCGCAACCCGACCGCGGTATTCATGATGTCGTGGAAAAAGACCCGCTCCAAGGTCGCACGCTGCCGGGAATCGCTGATATCCTGCAAGGTCACCAGGATGAACTCGCCACCGGTCATGGGCAGCGGCATGGCGCCAAACTGGAGTTCCGCGGCGTCGTGGGTCCGGGTCAGCAGGGAGTAGTCCCAGCGCTGTTCAGCCTGCTGGTCCAGGGCCGCCTGCAACCGCCGGCCCATTTCGCAGGTGGGACAGGCGGCCACGGGATTCTCGCATCCCGGCTCGTTGGCGGCATGCGCGCAATGCAGGGCTTCGCAGGGTTTCAAGCCCCGCAGTTCCTCCACGGAGCTGACCCCGGCCATGCGTGCCATGAACTGGTTGCAGAAAACGATCTGCTGGCTGGGATTGATCACCATGACCGCGACGGCCAGGGGATCATACAACGCATTCAGGTGCGGAAGCATTCCGGCCAGGCGGTACGCTTGATCCCGGAGTTCCGGCTTGGAGAGCCGCAGTCGGAACGGGGACACGTCATCCTGTTTATCCGCAGTCGGATTTTCCATCACGCTAATAGATAACGATTTCCAAGCCCGGTTTGTCAATGCGGATCGCCGGTCTGGCGTAACGCCCGCGTTGCGTCACAATTAATGACACCGAAAGCTTGGAATGCAGGAGGGATGGAAA
>CAZAYP010000054.1:0-38076 GCA_964489425.1 uncultured Verrucomicrobiota bacterium
AGTAAAAATACAGCCTTTACGGCAGTGCTAGCCTCCAGTAGCGAAAGTCGGGTTAGGCCGGCCCCGAAATCCACGGTGGTGTCCTTGCCGGCATGGGATTTGTTGGCGGTGACTGCGGCAAACGGCTTCTGCCCGGGCCACCTAAACCGCAGGACTATCGTAAGGGCCAGAGCTACCGCGTTAGTGGCGTCGGCGCGGCTTTTGTAGGGCATGGCCTCGATGAACTTGCGGATGAGAACGGGTTCCGATTTTGGCTGGACGGCTGTTCCGCTGTAAAATACCCGGTCGCCAACAGCACCGGGATTGTAGCCGGGCTGGGTCAATGACCATGCTGCGGTATACGTGGGCACGGTCGTGACGTAATCCACGCCGGGGAGTTCCGACTGCAGGATGGCGCTCTTCAACAAAACCTTCAGATCAGCCGGCGGGATGGCGTTGCCGATCAGCTTGCCGCTTTTCGTGACTCCGATGGTCATGTTTTCCCGAATGACGGCCTCCAGGGCAGTGGTGTCGTCGATCCACCGCGGTTCGGTTCCCACCTGCAACACGACAAGGCGCCCTTCCGGAGCTGAATAAACTGGCGCACGCTTGGCGAACATCGCGCAGAAGCGCCGCGTTTGCGGGCCAGGCGGCTGATCCTTGGCCCACATGAAGTCATACGCGCTGTTCGCATCCTGCTCGGTGTCGACGTCTGGTGAAGCCGTACAAGCCGTCTTGGCCGGCAATTCTTTTTTCCTGCAACCAATTCTCTTCTTCATCTTCAAACCTTTCCTATCATCGGCCAGCGCCGGGGACACCCGCCCCCGTAAAACCCTGGCCAGCTACTGACAGGCTAAATCGGTGGATTCGTGCAATTGGCGGCATGCGCCATTAGGCGGAAGATATGCAGAAATCAGGAAGAAGCTGCAGAAGCGACGCGGAACTTAGAGAGAAAAAATACCCGAGAAAAAAAATTGACGCCCCCTTGGCAAACGAGCTAGACCCCGCCGGCACTGAGGGTCAGCGCGTTTTCTTGAATTTGTCGAGTTCGGCGCGGGGTATACGGATTCGGCGCGGGCTGAGCACGATGACCTTGATCAGGCCATCTCGATTCCACTGCTGGACCGTGCGCGGGGTTACCCCAACGTAGTCGGCTGCGGCCTTATAGCCGATGAAGTCGTCTGGTGCAGGCGTGGAATCGACTGCTGCCGCTGCTACGGGCGGCGGCGCCGTGGACATTAGCAGGCGCACCAACGCCGGCAGATCCTTGGGTTGGTTGCCAATGATCATCCCGCCTGGTGCATCGCGATACTCGAAAACAATGCCAAGGGCGCGCTCATCCCGGTTTTGGGGGCCACGCCGCACGCTGACGTTGGTCGTGAGGGTCCATGGAGTTTCCGGTTCCAGCGCACGCATTGCGGCCGGCTGAAGCGAACTCCATGCGCAACCGCCATCATCAAAGGCACCCTGAGCGTCTATCAATGCCATCATCTTGTCCTGGCGCTGGGCTTGAGTCCGCTGGAGGAATCGATCAAGGCGCAGCTTTTCAAATTCGACCTGCGCTGCCAGAGAATTAAATTGCCGCCCCTCAGATTTGCGCCGATCCTTCGCAGGAGCCGACGGGAGAGGCCTACCGTTAACCAGGTGGGACGACACCGGAACGGCCTGCACGCCGAGATCTATGCCCCACATTGTTTCTGGTTTACCATCCAGGCACATTTGGGTGATTGCCAGCAAGGTGGACTGCAAGTTTGTCCCAGGCGTATATGGCGCCAATTTCCCGCCTCTTACTGGTTCTAGCACCAGGCGGTCGGTGATCCAGGCATTGGCCTTACGGATTTGGTCGGGGGGCATGTTCTGGGGCACGATGGAGATTATATTCAGCCCCAGCGTCGTCGCCTTGAGCATGCGCCACAGGGGAGAGACGACCTCTGGATATTTATCATCAGCAGGGTCTGGCCACGAATTGACGTCGCGGTCGGGCCAGAATATTACCCAGTCAAAGTCGACGTATTGGCCGCTCCTTGGGCCACGCCGGATGGCCGCCGGGCTGCATGGTAATCGAACCACATCGGCCGGCAGTTCCACCGACTTCGCGCCAATGACGAGCATGTCCATCGGGCCAACGCTACTAAAAACAAGGATGCCTGGCAATAACAGCCGACCAAGCTGTTGACGGCTTGATCGGCTTGATCGTGTATAAATCATCCACACGGGGCATCATGGGCTACGCCGCCGGCATGGCCCGGCTTTGCTATTGCGCGGCGCACACCCTGGACTTGGTTCCGAACCGTGGCGAAATCCGGGGCGCGCACCTCGACGATCCGGCAGCCTGTCCGGCGTAGTCGGCTGGCAGTCATGGGGCCACCGGCCGGTTCATTTATGCCCTAATCCCGAGTCCAGATGCCAAAATCCTTCATCCTGTACCCCAAATTAGTTCCGATGTACCGATTTTCGGTCATCAAACGCCCATTTTATCGTCAAAAACACGCGGTTTATCCAAGGCTATCGCGTCACGAATATCGCCAGCCGTCAACGATTATCACCTGCAAATCAATAGATTGCGATGGCTGGCGTATGCTGGTGGCCGGGCAGAGGGTGCCTGGCTGGTGGCCGGTGTGTGTATACGGGGCGCACGGCCAGTGGCTGGTGGCTGGATGGCAAGGCCGCGCACCGCCTGCCATCAGCTTCCGCTGGCAGCCACGATCCGCCCATGGTAATGCAGGCCGCCATCCGGGTCATGGCTCTTTAGGGCGCGCCAATTCACGCTATGCGCAGGTCAGCTGGTACACCATGTCCGTCACGAACCGCTTGAAAGAATCGTTTTCGACGAACTGTTTGTAGACCTGGGTGTCGTCCTGCAGCAGCGTGAGCATGACCTTGGCCAGGGCCTTATCGTGCTCGATTTTGGCGGCATTGGGCGTGTTCTTGCGGGCATTCTGGTACGCCGGGTCAGCAGCAACCTTGGGCGCGATGTCGTCCTTGATGCGGCGGGATACCCGGTCGGCGTCGGTAAACAGCGTGGAAAACTGCTCGTTAAATGCCTGGAGAATGTTGCTCAGGCGGTCAATGTCAGGCTCGGGCTTGTGGCCGCCATCGCCCACTGGTGTTGGAGGTATTTCGGCATTTTCATCCGCCAGCGCAATCCGCATGGCATCTTTTTTCTCAACCCTGTAGCTATCCATGTCGATGGCTTCCAGGATGCCTCGGGACAGGTCCTCCTCCTTGGGCGCCGGCAGCTTGGGGATCAGCAGGTTCAGCATGATGGAAAGCCGCTCCCATTGGGCATTGTTGTAAGCCAGGATAGACGCCAGGAAATCGTAGGTGCGCACGAACGCCTTGGCCTTGCCCTTGAACTCCACCTGGCCATCTTCATCCAGTCGCAGGTAGGCGGCCACGCAGGTATCCAGGATCGGATCAAGCCGGTCACGGTCAGCGCCACCAAGGAACAGGACCACGATCTCCTCCACCTGCCCTGGCGAGTAGATCTGGGCGTTATCCAGGATGGCCTTGAGGTCGTGCAGCTTATTGGGGTCCGTCTCCTCGCTCAGGATCGTCGTGCGGTAATAATCGGCAAAGGCTTCCTTGATGGTGTCGATGTTGTTCTGGAAATCGAGGACAAAGCAGTCGTGTTTTTCCGGGTGGGCGCGGTTGAGGCGCGACAGGGTTTGCACGGCCTTGATGCCGGCCAGGGGCTTGTCCACGTACATGGTGTGCAGCAGAGGTTCATCGTACCCGGTCTGGAACTTGTCGGCGCAGATCAGAAACCGGTACGGATATTCCTGGATTTTATCCGCAATACTGCTGCCAGGAAACCCGTTTAATGCCGCCTCCGTGACCTTGGCCCCATGGTATTCGTGGTCGCCGGAGAATGCCACAATGGCCTGGTACGGGCTCCGGCGCTCTGCGAGGTAGTCCTTGAACGCATGAAAATACTGGATGGCGCGTTCAATGCCGTTGCAGATGACCATGGCCCGCGCCTTGCCGCCGATTTTGTTCAGCGCCAGCACCTGCTCATGGAAGTTATCCACCATGATCTCGGCCTTGAGGCGGATGGCGTGGTCATGGCTTTCAACGTATTTGCGCAGTTTTTTCCGCGCCCTCTTGGTCTCGAACTCCGGATCGCCCTCGATGCTCTTGACCAGTTTGCAGTAGCTGTCCACCGGGGTATAGCACTTCAGCACGTCGAGGATGAACCCCTCCTGGATCGCCTGCTTCATCGTGTACGTATGGAACGGCCGGTGCTTGATTTTGCCCTCGCCGTCCGGGGGTAGCGGCTGGCCGAACATTTCCAGGGTCTTGTGCTTGGGCGTGGCGGTGAAGGCGAAGTAGCTGGCATTGGTCAGCATCTTGCGAGCCTTCATCCGCTTTTCCAGGGCGTCGTTCACGGTGTCTTCAGGATCGGCCAGGGCGGCGTGCATGGCGCCGGCGATTTTGCCACCCTGGCTGCTGTGCGCCTCGTCGATCACGATGGCGAACCGGCGCGCCCCCTCCTTCTCGATCTCATCCAGGATAAACGGGAACTTCTGCACCGTGCTGACGATGATCTTTTTGCCTTCCTGGATGAACTTGCGCAGGTCACCAGAGTGCTCGGCATGGCCCACGGTGGCGCTGACCTGCATGAACTGCTTGATGGTGCGCTGGATTTGGTCATCAAGGATACGCCGGTCGGTGACCACGATGACGGAATCGAAAATGTCCCGGTCGTGTTGGCGCAAGCTGATAAGCTGGTGGGCCAGCCAGGCGATGGAATTAGATTTGCCGCTGCCCGCCGAATGCTCGACCAGGTAGCGGTTGCCGCAGCCGTTGGCCCGCACGTCGGCCAGTAGCTTGCGCACCAGGTCTAGCTGGTGGTAGCGTGGGAACACCTGGCGGCGTTTCTTCCGGCCATTCCTAGGGTCCTTTTCCTCGACGAACTGCGCGTAGTTTTCGAGGATATTAGTCAGGCTGGCGGGCAGCAGGACTTCTTTCCACAGGTAGTCGGTCTTGATGCCGCCGGGATTGGGTGGGTTGCCGGCGCCATCATCCCAGCCTTTATTGAACGGCAGGAACCAGGACGATTTGCCCCGCAGTTCTGTACACATCCGCACCTCGGCATCGTCCACGGCAAAATGGACCACACAGCGGCCGGCCTCGAACAGCCTTTCACGGGGATCACGGTCGCGCCGATATTGCGCGATGGCGTCGTCCACGGTCTGCTTGGTCAGGCTGTTCTTTAGCTCGAACGTGGCGATGGGCAGGCCGTTGATGAACAGGCATAGGTCCAGTGCCCGGTGCGCCTCGTCCATGCTGTACTGGAGCTGCCGGGCCACGCTGAACCGGTTATGCGCGTACAACGCCGCTGCCTTGGCATTACCTGGCGACGGGGTGCCGTAGAACAGCTCGAACCGCACCGGGCCATGCTCCACACCCTTGCGCAGCACGTCGATCACGCCGCGCTTGCCGATCTCGGAGGAGATACGGGCCAGGAACTTCTGGCGGGGTATATCGTTCTTGCTCTTGTAGTCGGCGATACCGAGCTTCCTGAAGGCGTCCGGCTGGGTGATCAATAGGAATTGGAATAGCTGTGGCACATCCAGCGCATAGGCACGGTCGTAATCCTGGGGCCTACCCGCCAGCCAGCCGTTACCCTCCGGCAGGGCTGCTTCCGCCACCATGCCATCGGCCGCAGGCTCCAACCCCGTCACGCCGGTCAGGTGCCGGCAGATCAGCGTCTCAAGGCCCTTCTCGCTGGTGTCCGTGGTCATGGGCATGGACCTTGTAACGCCCCAAAGTGACCGGCGCGTTTCATGGGCTTTGTTGGTTTGTTGGTTAGGCCAAAAAATATGCCGGGACCAAACCAAGGCACAGCATGCGGATTGGCAGGATGTTGCGCAAACAGCCGGCGCCATGGCCTTGGTTTATTCACGGATTTCCTTTGCTAATTTCTTGGGTTCTGAAACATGCCAGGCCGGATGCCCGCGGCTGCCCCGGTTTTCAATCCTTCCTTGGCGGGCTAGTTCTGCCATTAAATTATGTATTTTGGATTTTTTCTGCGTTTCGCTCAGGACCTCTGGGAGTTTATCCAGCAAGAGCCTGTCGATTTCCGAACGTGGAATAGGCTGGTGTTCTCGGATCAAGGCCTCGATGGAAACCAAATAGTATTGCTTGTTGAACCCACGCTCACGAATGTGCCGCGCCTTTTGCCCAACGAGCTTGGCCACCTTCGACGCGATGATCAGGTTGGGATAACGTCCTTCTACCAGGCCGGCGCGCTTGAGCAATTTATGGGCATCGTGCGTGATCCCTTGGCGTTTTTGGACTCGATCTAAAAAAACCACCTGCCAGAGTTCAAGGTCGGAACGCTCCATCAATAACCGGCTGTAGTGTTCGTCCAGAATGTTGCCCGGAATCGACACCATAACGCGCTCCACCTCGGTCAGGTCATAGTCGGGCATTGGGAAGAAGCGCTGCCGTTGTTTCTGGAACATCCGCTTGATGCCGCCGCCCTGGGTGTCGATCATGTTCAGGTTGACCATGGCCTCGGCAAGGAAGGGATTGCGGTAGATTTCGAGGGGTGCATCCTGCTGGATGACCATGTCGACGCTGCCGGGCAGGAAGCCACCCTGATTGGTGATGAGAATGGCGTTCGGGGTTTCAACCACGTTCACCCTGCCATGCAGGCCGTAGTCCTGGTGCGCGATGGCATTGTGCAGCGCTTCGCGGATAACCCAAGGATCGTATTGGGTGATTTCCTGCGGGAAAAGCGTGCCACTGGGCATGGCGCGTACGTTCAAATTGCGGATGCGTTTTAATATCTGGTCCACCTGCAACAAGAGTGGCGGGCCAAAATGCTCATAATCCAGCTCTTGGTTGACGGCATCCTTGATGATCCAGGAAATTCGCGCCACGGCCGGCGAAAGCAGGGTGGTGGACTCCGGCTTGCCCAGCAGCAAAAGCGCCGCGTTGGTGACCGCACCCCGGATGGTCAGCTTGGCCTTGTTCAGGAAGGTGGCGTCATCCCAACCGGCGATTTCATCCACCTGTCTCGGATGCTTGATGCGGTACTGTTCTCGGGCCATGTTCAGCGCGTTGGGATCGAGATCCTCCAGCGAGGCTCCTTCGCGGATCTGCCCCGTCCAGTCCGTTCGGCGCGCCCAGATGGCCCGTTCCTTTTCCGGGTACTTGTGCAGTTCGGTCTTGCTGGCGCCGACGCGCACATAGGCCGTGCCGTAGAAGCAGACCGGCCGGTCCCACGCGGGTCCCACAGCAAACAGCACGACCCTGCCCTTGGGATCATCCAAGATGTGGACCTCAAAGCCAACGTTGGGCTGGAGCCCGGCGGCCAGCCACGGCAGCAAATCCTGGTTGCCTTTGCCCTTGGTCGCATAGGGATCGAAGGTCGTGCCCACAACCTTATGCGTCCGGTCCTGGACGCCCAATACCAGATAGCCGCGTGGTTTACCCGCTAAACACGCCGAGTTGGACAACGCCGAAAGATACTCGCCCAGGAACTGGGGCTCGCAATGGCCGCCTTTGAATTCCAGCCATTCCGTTTCGTGTGGCTCCTGGCAAAGCCGTTCCAATAGCGTCTTGAGTTCCTGGGCGTTCATGTAGGGGCCTCGTTAGGTGTCCGTGGTCATGGTTTGGCTGCCCAGATGTTTAGCAAGGCTTGCGCGAAGCGCGCATCACGCACTATGCCGTCGCGCCGCAGACGAGCAAGGGCACCACGCCCCAGCCGTTTTGCCAGCGCCTTGATTGGTCGCCGCCGCCGGGCAGGAAGTTCTAAATAGACGAAATTCACGTGCCTGTTCGGGTCGCGCCGGGGCCGGATATGCAGCACGTTGGCAGGCGCCGATACCAGGACCTTGCCGCCACCTTCATCCGTTACCTGGATGACAACATCACCCCGCTGGTACCGGCACATGCCGGTCATGCGGAAACTATCGAGCTCGAAGCTGCGCGGGTGCCGGCGACGCTTACGTGCCACGACCATGCCCACGTCGTGATACGACTGGTCGCGTTCGCTCCATTCCTCCGGTTCCAATTGGGCCAGCAGCAGCCGGGGCAATGTCGGCCGCCTGGCGCTGTTTACAGGCTTATGCGAATCACGCTTGCCGCCAGGCACCAGCGGCGGCCGATAGATCTTGGCCAGGCGCTTGAGGACCGTGGGCGTGAGTTCATGCAGGCAATGATCCCGCACGAACTGCCGGGCCGCACTAACGGCTGACGATTCGGTCGTATGGACAATGGCTTCAACAAGCTGAGCGGCGGAGCGGCCGGATACGTTGGCCGACCCGATATATGCTGCCCGGCCGACCACGAATACTTTGGCATGCAGGTTGGGCACGCTGAAAATCGCCACGCCACGCTTCTGCAACATGCGCAATTCAGCAGGGCAGGTCTGGCCGGACGTCACAGCACGTTCGCTGGCATCGACCACGAGGCGACTGCCCTTGCGCAGGGGCAGCAGGCGGCTGGCGCCCTGGCCAAAATATGCAACCGCCACATAGCACGCCTGTCGGCTTGCGCGTACGGCGGCAGTCAGCTGCGGCCAGATATCCTGGCTGATGAACCTCGTGCTCATGCCTCGTCCACCTCGGTTGCGGGATCGACATCAGCCTCATCGGCCAGATCGTCGGCATCCAGTGCGGCGGCAGGTTCAACGGCATCGTCCGGCAGGTCCTGGGCCACCTTGCGCACGTCCAGCTTGCCCGTCACCACGTCCGCCACCAGCCGCGTCCGATATTCCCGGAGCAGGGCGATTTCATGGTCGAGGTGGGTGATGGCGGTGTGCAAGTTTCGGGTTTTATTATCAATCCCTAGTACGATAGTTCTCTGCTCGGCAAGTGGAGGGACAAGCACTGGAACAAGCTTGAACCGCTCAAAATAGAGGCGATTGCGCTCATACATGATTCCATAAGAAAGGCGGTTGAATTCGCCAGTGTAAGCTGTGGTGCGGAAAAGTTCGTGGAAGAAGCGCGGATCAACCTCCATTCTTGACTGGGCCACAGCGTATGCAGGACTTACAATGCCATCATAGTCAGAGAAGCCCAAGGCACCCATAAACGCGTTCATCAGGTTGTAAGCAAGTTGTCCAGAGCGCACGTGTTTATAAGCACTGCGATTTTCTGAAGCGCGTGTTCTTCGCCCCGTATCTGACTGGGGAATGACGCCCTTGAATCGGTCAATCGAAAGCAGTAGCGCCGTCGGATGCCCAGTGTCTACCACTTCATAAAATATGCTTCCGCAGCGCTTCACCTCCCAATGCGCCGGAATATCGCCCAGCCAGGGGATGCCGGAGGGCTTGAGCTTGACATTGGGGTCCAAGCCACGGGTGACGGCTCGGTGGATGATGGCCTGCTTCTGTTCGTTCAGTAGCGCGATGATCCTGCGCTTGGCCCGGATGGCATGCTCCAGCCGTCCGTTCGCCCAGTCCAGGAACTTAACGATGGCGGCCTGCTCGGGGGGAGGGGGTTGGGGCGTTTTAGTTCCTAGGAGCCGTTCTGGAGGAATAGTGTGCCGCAAACCAGAATATAGCGGGCTTAGCAGCTTGCGATCATCCATTGCGCGATAAAATAAATCCAGATATGCGGCTGACCTTGGGTGGAAGCATTCTAACACTGTATAGGCACCGGTAATCATGCCGTTGTGTGGCGATAACCCAACAGTCCGTGGGGTTTCGGGAACATCGAATAGGCAAAAGACAAGATCGCCTTGGCGCACTTCTTGGCTTGTTCCCATGTCTGCTGAAAACTTACCCTTCATGCCCGCCAGATCGCGTACAATGACACCCTGTTTCGTAAGCGATAGCAGCTGGTAATCCGTGTGGCGCTCCCCGACCAGAACCTTGCGCCGGCGCATCAAGCCCCGGTTGGGCACCAGCCTCCAATGTACCGGCATCTGGCCAAGCCACGGCAGGCCGGACTCCTTGTAGTCGGGATACGGCTGGAGGCGGTCGATCACTTCGTGCCTTCTGTCAGCAGTCCATCCAGCACGCCTGCGGATTCTTTTTGGACGGCTAAAATATCAGCGGCAATTTCTTCCAGCGTGCGCAGCGGCTGGGGCTTGTAGAAGTGGCGCGTGAAGGATATTTCGTAGCCGACCTTGGCGGAGCCGTCCTTGACCCAGGCATCCGGCGTATAGGGCAGGACCTCACGCTGGATGAACGCCTCAATGCCGCCGTCTTCCAGCAAGGGAATCTGTTCCGTATCCCGCAGGTCCGGGTCTGGCTCGTATTCGACCACGACGGCCTTGCCGTCCACCTTGGCATCGTACAACCCGTGCAGTGGGTCGGCCTTGACCTTGCCGGGCTTGTGGACCTTGGCAATGACCGGCGGCGCGCCTTCTTCACGCCAGCTCACGGCCCGCAGGATCAGCTTCAACTCGGGGGCGGACAGCTTCAGTTTCAGCTTTTTCAGCGCCGCATCCACACGGTCGTCGAACAGGTTGAAATCCTCAAATAAGCCGTCACTCAGCTGGGCGCGCAGGGCATTGGCAACGTCTACCAGCCGGGCATCCCGTGCCCAGGTCTTGGCGTCCATCAGCTTTTTCTTCTTCTTTTCCGGCAGGCCTTTTTTCCTGGGCTCAGCGTCCTCGGCGTCATCATCTTCGTCCTCAGCCTCACCGGTGGACCATTCAGCCAGGCGCTTTTCCAGGGCAGCGGCAATGCGGATGAAGTCAGTAGCCAGGGCGTCGCCAAACTCGTCGTAGAGCACGGACCGAATATCCTCGTCACCAGAGGCGAACCGCAGGCTGGCTATGGCCTTGGCGGTGAACTTGGCGTGCAGGCGCATGGGACGTTCCACGACAACCTTCCAGTAGCCAAAGGCGGCGTTGGGGAAAATCTTGGATTCCGGCGTTTCCTTGAACGCCTGGTGAAGCTCGCAAATGCGCCGGATATCGTCAGGTGACAGCTCGCAGTTTTTCTTGCCCAGGTTCTTGCGCAAGGGCCGGAACCACTGGGTGGCGTCAATGAGCTGCACCTTGCCACGCCGGTGTTCGGGCTTGCGATTGGAAACCAGCCAGATGTAGGTGGCGATCCCGGTGTTGTAAAACAGGTTCAACGGCAAGGCGATGATGGCTTCCAGCCAGTCGTTCTCGATGATCCATCGGCGGATATTGCTTTCGCCCTGGCCGGCGTCACCGGTGAACAACGAGGAGCCGTTATGGACCTCGGCAATGCGGCTGCCGAGTTCCGACTCGTGGTTCATCTTGGAAACCATGTTGGCAAGAAACAGCATCTGGCCGTCGCTGGACCGGGTGATGAGGGACAGTTCCTCGCCGGCATGCATGACCCGGAAACGTGGGTCACGAATGCCGTCCTTGCCGCCCATGGCTTCCAGGTCCTTCTTCCAGCTCTTGCCGTACGGCGGATTGGACAGCATGAAATCGAACTGCATGGAGGGGAAGGCATCGTGCTGGAGCGTGGACCACTCGGCGCCGCCCACGATGTGATCGGCGTTGTCACCTTCGCCCTTGAGCAGCATGTCGGCCTTGCAGATGGCGTAGGTCTCGGGGTTGATCTCCTGGGCATAGAGGTGGGTCTGGACGTCCAGACCCCGGTCAACGGCGATGGCGTGCAGGGTTTCCTCGCCGATGGTCAGCATGCCGCCAGTGCCGGCCGCATCGTCATATAGCAAATAGGACCCGGACTTGATTTGGCCGACGATAGGCAAGAGGATCAGGTCGGCCATCAGGCGCACGGCATCCCTGGGTGTCCAGTGTTCGCCGGCCTCCTCGTTGTTTTCCTCGTTGAACTTCCTGACCAGCTCCTCGAACACCGTGCCCATGCCGTGGTTGTCCAGGCCGGCGGGGGTGAGGTCGATCTCCGGGTCCACGAACTTGTTGATGAGCGTGCCCAGGGCATCAGCCTTGGATAGCGTGGACAGCTGATTGCGGAACTTGAAATTCTCGACGATGTCCTGGACGTTCTGGGAAAACCCGTTCAGGTAATGCTCGAAGTCGGCCAGAAGCTGCTGCTGGCTACCCCGTGCGCGTAAATCCCGCAGGGTAAACTTGGACGTGTTGTAGAACGCCTGCCCGGCAGCGGCGCACAGGGCGGCGCGCTGCTCAACAATGCCGGCCTTGTCCAGCATGGCTTTGGTTTCCGATATCCTTTTCTTGGTCGGTTCCAGCACGGCATCCAGACGGCGCAGCACGCACATGGGCAGGATGACGTCGGGATATTTGCCGCGCTTGAACAGGTCGCGCAATACGTCGTCGGCAATGCCCCAGATGAACGACACGATTTTGTTGTGGGTGGTCTGGTTCATGGGATCAGCCACCGTGGGCATACAGCCGGATTATAGTGCTCGTAAATCATGGGGTGAGTTTAACAGGCAGAGGCCACAACGGGCAAGCGCGGGATCGGGATGCGACCGCCCCTGCGACTACCCCAGCTGACTACGTCAAAGGTTTCCCATGGCACCCGCACCGGGGCATTGAGACGGGGATTTTTAATACCATCCGCTGCCGACGAATACCCGCCTTATAATTGGTCCTTAACGAGCTTGAAATTGATCTGATATCGATAAAATGCGATGTGCGGGATGGAGGCAATCGCCCAGCGCAATTTCTCATCGCGTTCGAGTGCAATAATAGCGCCCTCAACCGCCTGGTCTGGTTCGGCGATCTGTTCCTTGATGAACCCCATGTAACGCAGCACCTGGCCAACGACGACATCACTGGCCCGACCACGCTTGAGTTCCACTACCAGCAGCCGTTTTTTGTCCTTGCTGATGGCTAGAATATCTATTGGCCCGGCATCCGTTGCATACTGCTGGCCAACCTGCTCGCCGTCCTCCTCGAATATCGTAAAATCCTTGCCGAGGAGAGTCTGCTTCCAATTGGCGACGAGAAAAGCCTCCAGATGCTGTTCCATAGCGAATGCTGCCGGGTCTTCGATATCGGGCTCGGTGGGGATGATGGATGAAGTGGGCGGAACAGCGCAAATTAGGCGGTCCAACTCGTCCCGGTAAGCAGATATATCGCTCACCGTTCCGACTGACCCCGCCGAGTTCTGCAACGCCTCGCTCATGGCGGACCGGGGGATGCCGTTTTCCAGCCAACGGACCTTGCGGCGGTGGGGTAGAATCTGGTTCTTGGCGTAAAAGTAGTCGCCCAGCACCTCACCCACGCGATACATGCCGGTTCCGTCTGGGCTCACCACCATGTCGCCCTTCAGTATGCCCTTGGCAATCGTCCATAGCATACCGCAGGCAAGCCCGGCCCCAATCCTTGATTTATCCGGATGCACTTTCAGGTAGACAGGGATGAACCGTTTGTTGAATTCCCGCCATGCGTCCGGCAGCTTGCGGTTTAAATCCTCGTTAATCCCAAAATCAGCGCCAATAAAGCCACCGGCCACGCATTCGGCGGCATGAGCGCTTTTTCTGCCAAGTATTATGCGATAGTAATTTTTCATTTATCCTTCACCTCCTGTCACGCCGTTCCCCTTGTTTAACCTGTGTTTGAGCGCCATAGCCGAGGTGCCCCTGCTATCACGAGTTGATCTTTTAGCCTTAGCATTGATGCCACGCTATCAGCCGCCCCTATCAGAGGACAAGCCATAATTGGTGTCATCATCGTTACGCTTGGCGAACTATCCATGAAAACAATTTTGAATTTCCATTGACATCACCCTCTCCATCCATTACACCGTCGGCTGAGCCTAATAAAAGGAGAAAAACCACATGGCTAAAGCGTCGGATATCAATGGGCTAGTGTCGGACATGCGCCAGCAGTTAATTAGCGAAAAAGAGGCAATTGAAGCAAAGCTCACTATGTTGGACGAGCTTATTGCCAAGGCGGCCGGCATGGTTGAGGCCAAGCCCGCAAAAAAGGAAGCTGCGGCGCCTGCTGCCAAGGAAACGGCCAAGGCGCCCAAGATAACCAGGGCAAAGCGTGGCAGCAATGCAGAAATCGGGAAAAAGATCTACGATATTATTGCCGCTGCGCCTGATAAAAAATGCAAGAAATCCGCATTTGAGAGCCTGTGTGCCGATCAGGCCCCGTCTAAATATATTAATGCCTGGAATAACGCCAAGGGCAATGAGACCAAGAAAATAACTATCACGGGATCAAAGACCGACGCTGACTATTCTGTTGCTTAGGTGGTTTTTAGATGGTCGGTAAAGGGGCCTGATCCTTCATACGGTCAGGCCCTTTTTCTGTTTATTATGTTTCTTGCAGTGCCGGTGTTTCATCAATCGGACAATAATCCGTCGGAAACCATCTATGCTCGTTCACCCGGCCGTGATCATAGCCGCTGCCAGGTAAGGGGGCCGTTGTGCGCAATGTCACCTCAATCAGATGAGGATGTGTTGCGTTATATGCTGCGTAAAAGCACGTTGCAGATAATATGTTTCGGCGTGGTGCTCTATCCATGAGGATCATTGTGCATTCATCTTGGCTTTTGATACTATTTAGACATTAAATGCGTGTGTTATTCATTCATTATTAGTTGGTTAGGAATTAATTGGCATCGACATGTGACCTTGACAGATATTATTGGCACCACAATATTGCCTATCATATTGCTTATCAATGCGTTGAGTCTGTTTGTGTTGTGATCTGTAAAATGAGTTCGAATTTCAATGGCGCCATGTTAAAACAGCTTGCACGTAATCGTTATGTGTTCATATACAACATTCTATGACGGCATAAAATACAATCATTTTTATCTTGAATATGGCAATAGAATACAGTATAATCGAGTACGTACGCGGCGAGTTATGGAAAGTTATACAAAAAACACCGAACCATGGCAGAATAAAAACGTTTTACCATGACAAACAATGCGGCCAACACATACGCAACTATCTGACAAGCAATGGTTGGCGAGCATTATGCAGGAAAATATGACGTAATATGTAGAGGCCTAGCATCGATGTGGCGCATATGTTGAACCAAAATATTCACCAAACAGAGCAGCCGCCGGATAAACAATCAGCAGTGAACTCGCAGATGGCTTGCACCAGAATAAGGAGGCCGATATGACCGATATCGAGGTCGCGTCTATAGAAATGCGCATTGAATACGCCATGCGGAGCGGCAACAAGCGTGATATTGAAGATATATACAATAACTTTATTCCATTAAGTACGTTAATGGTCAATCCCTTCGAGGGTTACTTTCCACCGGAGCTAGTACCAATATCCATTAAGCTGATGAAAGAGATCGGGGTTGGTTTTTTTAGCATGTGGCTGCCTATTATGCTAATAAGTACAAAATCGCATGAGCTCTATGATGCTGCCGTTAAGTATGGCCTGGATAACGATATGAGGAGAATCTTGCTCAAGGGCGGATATTGCAATGATGACATTGAAACGGCAACGTGCAATATGCTATACGATTTAGCATCCAGGATAGGAAATTGTCTGAAGACTGATCTTACTGGCAACGATTCGACCATCAGTTGCCTGTATCCCAAGTGCATGGATATTATTGATGGTCTTGGAAATAAAGCCAGTAGCAAATCGCTTAAAACATTACGTGTCATTATCTACGACCTTGAGCCACTACTGCGTAGTGCACTTTATACAATCAGAGAAAACATCAGGAAAGAAGGGGAACAGGGCAGAATGGAGGAAATGATAATGAACATGATGCTCAAGGATTATTTAGAGGCGACAGCTAAGTTTAATTATAGCCAGTTTGTCTTATATAATATTGTGGATTCAGCCAAAAATGCGGTAAATAGCATTATTGAGAGGTGTGGAGACGCCAACTGAATATCACGTTATATTTTGTAGTGAGTCAATAAATACCAATCAGTTGTTCATTAACCATAAGGAGAACTAAATGCCAAATCCTCTGCATAAACCATGGTCACAGATCATTCCGTTAATCCCTGTTGCCGAACACTCGGTCCAGGTGGATGCCGCTACATGGCAACCGCATTTGGCTGGTGCCGGACTCCATGCGCAGCATACGGCTATTTTCGGCGGCCATCCGGATATTCGCCTTACAAGGTCGAGGCTGTTGACCCATGCCTACCCGAATCATGTGCAGAAGTGCCTTGAAATCTTCATGTGGGGTTGGCCAACACGTTCCAGGGGAAGCCATCGTTCTTCTTATCTTAGGAACATTCCTGCTATCGCCTCAGTTGCGCCCATGCCTCTGCCATGGCCGACTTACTATAGCCGGCTTCACGTCTTGGGTGGGCTCGGAATATCCACAGTAACCAAGCTGGCGTACTTCTTCAACCACAGGTTCGGTGGCCTTCCAAGCGTAATTCTGGATTCCAGGATCATCGATATCCTTGCGGCAGGTCGTTGGCATGGCCTTGCTATGCCCGGCCTCAGCTTCAGCAGCGCTGTGCACAACTACCCCGCATACCTTCTGTTGGTCTCGAATATCGCTGGTAAACTCGGCTGTACACCAGACCAAGTAGAATTCTTTCTTTTTTCATGGGGAGATTCATATTGAATCAAGCAACCTCGCATCTAGCACTATTCTGGTCCTGCTTGCGATCCACTGGCGAGCATAATGCGTGTCCAATAATGTAATGCCATAAATATATAGTCAATGACACGGATATATTCAGCATGAAACTAAATAATTCCATAGAAATGTATAAGCTGCACACCATCGCCCAGCTCCTTGTTGTAACCCATAGGAATGTCCTGCGGATCAATGAACTGACGATGATTATAGCGCTGCATGGTTCGGATACGGCCCAATGTGCTAAAGCGATAAAAGCTATGATGCTTCGCAACAAGATGGACATGCATAAGCTGATAAAGAAAGAGATCGCCAGGATTAAAAAAGATGGCACGAAGGCTGAATTAAAACGATTCGTAAAAATGGAGCGGAAGATCATTAATAGCATAAAACACATCAAAACCACGGATGGCATGAATCTCGTGCACGAGTATTCTAAGAGTTGCACTGAAGAATACGTATCATGCCTTAAGAATTTTAGCGAGCTGTTTGGAATGCGTAAGGATATTGATGGCGGCGAATTGATTAAAAAATGGCTGGAGTATATGGAAAAGGATTAAAGCAAACTATAAATGACCAACAGGATCGACCAAAGAGGCGTGCAGTTATTATACAATATATTGAATAATATACCATTTAGAATTATAATAGCAATTGTCGCGGCTTTACATATCATATATTGACGTCTTTATGTGGCCAGCCAAGAAGAAAGACAAACATGCAAACGATGGAAAAGATCGCAAATGGGTTCCTTGAGAAAATATCAAGATCAAATCACATTAAATTAATTCCATATAGCGAAGAGAAGTGGTTCAATGGCGCATATTCTACAATTATGCGGACGCTTCATGACGAATACCGACCCATAAAAAACAAAGACAAATGTAGAAGGGAGCTGTTTGATGGATTGCAAAATCTAAATAACAGAAATTTCAACGATGAGTGGTGCGGGCTTGTTGGGCACATATCGACAGATCACAAAATCTCAATTGGACATTCTCAAAAAATGGCCGCGATCTTGTGCAAGTATGCGGTGGTCGTATATCTATGCTCTCCGAAAGATCTTCCAAAAAAATGGATTAACCTTGTCGTGAGCAATATTAAACATATGCCAATACCAATAGATGCAATTGTGTTGTATAACTTAAAGTGCAAATGCGGCGATGACTTTGAAGACGTGATCGCGAATAAATATTGGGACAAGAAAAAAAATAACTACAACTATAACGCAAAAATAACACAAGCAAAAGATGAGTATGTTTGCTGGTCACGTCTAACAGACTACAAAACTTACTGGTCGCTACAGGAGCGTATTAAACACATATCGAATAAAAAAAAGATGAGCCCTATTGAATACGAAATGCGTGAATTATGGTCGTAGAAAGAATAATGCCATATCTGTAGTTAGAGAATATTGCCCTTACTATTGTGTCTTTTTCCACCAGTCACTATGTGTTCACGTTTACACATGGCATGGCGATTATATGCCCCGGCAATTACGTGGCCGATATGAAATGCTAGTATTTACCAAACGACCCTCTATCCACCTCGTGAGCATGATGAAGCACCTCCTATATGCTGCTAGGTCCGCAGAAAGGAGTCATCATGGGCCTCGGTCGTCACATGGCAGGATGTGCAAGCAAACAATGGTGCCGGTGCTAACGACCATACCGCCCTTCCCCAGCCATCCCACCACATCATCGCAACCCGCCCATATTTTTCTGGCTTAACCAGGATGGCATGGTATCCTATGGCCATTGTTGAGGCAGCGGAGGAGGACAGCATGGAAAAGCGGTTCATTACGGCGTCCGTGGTCAAGGAGGAGATGAAGGCCAGGAGCGGATTGGGCACCATATCATCGGAGGCTCTGGACTGGGTGAACGAGCAGATCAGCGCTATCCTGGACGTATGCGCCAAGACCGGCCGCCGCACGCCTGGTGGCCGTCTCATGGCCCCAGCACCTGCTACGCCTGCGACTGATACGCCCAGCACGCCACCAGCATCGTAGGATAGGCCATGACCATAACCAAACGCGATCTGGTTGTCCGCATTGCCGAGGAGACCGGTATCAATCAGCAGGAGGTATTCGCGGTGGTCCAAAAAACACTGGATCATATCACCGATGCCGTGGCTCGTGGCGAAAACGTGGAATTCCGCAATTTTGGCGTGTTCGAGGTTCAGCAGCGCAAGGCTCGCATCGGCCGCAACCCCAACCGGCCCCAGGACACGGTGCGCATTCCGCCCCGCAACGTGGTCAAGTTTAAGGCGGGGAAAATCATGAAGCAGAGGCTGGGGGAACATCCGGTGACGGAGCCGCAATTATTACCTTGAACCGCATCTCGCCGTGCTCCAGATCAACAGCCACAAGTAGTTATACGGCACAGAATCGATTTGAGGACGAATACTATGGACCCAACAAATACCCGTTATTTTAATCTTGCCATTTTTGTTCTCATATCGCTTTTATTCTGTGGTTGTAACGGTTCTGCAATGAAGGAACTGAGCACCCAACTCGAACAGTCGCTATCCGAACAGGAGCGCGTTAAGGCGGAGCTTAATAAAACCACATCGCGATTAGTTACCAACACGGCAAGCAATAAAATTGAAAAGGTAAGTTTACAGAGCAAAATAGATGCGCTCACTATAAGTAACGAGTATCTGTTGTCAAAGCACGAAACGGATAGTCAAGAGATATCTGCTTTAAGATATAAAGTGGATGCATTTAGCCAAATGGTCATAAGGGCTAAAGCCATTATTGATCGTCTTAGAGGCACAAACACGCGATATATCAGCAATCATCGTTCCGATATCAATGATGGTGCGGCATCTGATTTTATAGATCGGCCAGTTGGAAATACCGCCGATCTTTTTCCGGTTCACGTGTTCAATGTTATAGCAAAAAATAAAGTCATCGGCACAGTTACTGATGTTATTGAGAAAAAAGACGGAACAACACGCGGCAACGAGTGGCGCAGTAAGCGGATAGAAAGCGCCCAGCGTGAAAAAACAACCTACATCTATGAATATTTGCTAAGCTTTTCAATAAGGAATCTTACTAAATCCTATAAAACAGTCCGTGTAGAAGCTGGTAAGGGCGCCAGAGACATTGCTCTTGGCCCTGGCGATGTTCTTGAAAATCAGACGATACAAGCTATTAGTGGTGTATCGTTAAATGTAACTGCTGGCGGCCAGTCGCGAAGCTTCAATTTGTCCCCATAAACAAGGTTCAATAGAAAAAGAGATGCCATGAAAACAACTACGTGGTTTTTATGCCTGCTGCTATCCGGAGCTATGGCAGCAAAATCGCAAGATTTAGTTGTTCAGTCAATAGACAGGGCCGGTAGGCTTGTTTTTACCCCTGTTACAAATGCAGGGATGGAATACCGTATCGAATGGGCCAGTAGCGCAGCCGGGCCTTGGGGTTCATCGTGGACGTCCTTGGTGGCCATACAGACGGCAGGGATGAGCCCTATAACAACCAAAGTGCCTATGGTTTATCGCGTTGTGGCTGCACCAATAAGCACGCCTACGCCAACTCCGACACGAACCCCCACACCGACCCCAACGTCCACTTCCACCCCAACGCCTACCCCTACATCCACAGCGACACCCACCCCAACGCCAACACCTACGCCGTCATCAAATATGCGTCTCGTAGCCGCTGGCGGACAACCTCAGGGGCCGCAGTACAATTTTTATATGTCAAAATACGAAGTGACAAATGATGAATTCTGCGAATTCTTAAATGACGCACAAGCCAATCTTGGAAATGAGCGCGGGGCATTTATGTTTTTTAGCGACAGCGGAGACGTGTATATTAGAACCAACAACAGCAGTTTAATCATGTTTAAGATAACTTCATCGAGATTGCTATATAATCCTTCAAGTGCAATAGGCAGCAGATACAGTGTTTATGTTGACTACATCGGTCACCCTATCGTAGGCGGTTCGTGGTATGGCGCTCTTAAATACTGCAATTGGCTATCTATTCATGAAGGACGAAGCATTAATCAACGCTGCTATAAAGAAGGTCCTGAAACAACGAATTGGTATCCCGCCAACATAACATTCGATCAGTGGTCTACTGGTTTCAGCGACATAGAAAGACTACAGTGGGTCCAGAATTATACGGGATATCGTTTGCCAATGGACCATCTAACGGAGGCGGCAAACTATTACAATGAGTTTTATAAGGCAGCCGCATGGACCGGAGTATCAAACACTGTATATTCATTTGGAAGGAGTATAATCAACACACAGGATGCCAACTATGCCAACAGCAAAGATCCATTTGAAGCATATGCGGTTAAAACAACCCCCGCAGGTTACTACGACGGCTCCAATCATGGCGGCACCTTTCAGACTCGCAGCAATGCTAACTATTGGGGGATATATGATTTAAGTGGGAATGTAGAAGAGTGGACGACAGACGGGTTTAATGGCAACTATTCCCCTGAACGACGCGGCGGAAGTTGGTATGTTGAAGCTTCGCAGTGCACCGCAAATTATAGAGACATGACCAATCCTTATGATACATTCAATTATCGCGGCTTCCGCGTGGTTTCCTCAGCCCCTTGAAGTTTATTTATTCCAATACCGAGGGATCATTATGGATATTCTATACGAGGGAAATATATCTGGCATATTTCTGGATTCGCCTTTTCAAAAATATGTCGAACAACTACTCTCTGGCATTGATACTCACGGCAAATCTGTGCACGTAAGCATCAGACCAATAAGCACTAACCCAGATGTCGTCACTCAGTTGTGCCTTGATGAGGATGGGAAAACACATCGCGGTTCACCTGAATATGGCAAATACATAATTAGCCGTACTGCATACGAAACTTACGACTATAAGATTGTATCTAGGCATGTTACAGATGCTATAGCAACTATTCAGGCGTTTGTGAGAGAGGTTGAAGCATCATTGAGCAATGGGCCGGGCTGTTTATCTTAATTAAGATAGCGAAAGACTTCCACGGGGTTAGTGTCGCACAGGTTGGGTGTTTTGGTGCTTGAATTCATGGTATTGCGACTTGGTATTCCTGGTCCTGCCATAGAGATGATGAAAAAGTCGATGATGGCGCACGCATAGGGTAACCAAATTCGCAACCTCAGAGCGTTGATGTTTGTAATGCTTGTACGAGTTCATGTGGTGGGCGTGCAGATAGCCACCCTTCTTGCCGCAGATCTGACAGGTATAGCCATCTCGCTTAAAGGCCAGATCACGAGCCGTGGGATCTCGTATATATTCCCTATAGAGGAGCCGGTCTTCCTCGGATAGATCGTGATCAAAGCCGCAGGATGACGACCGCCCCAATCGCAATGCTGATGCCAGGATTAGGCGCTCACGGCCGCAAGAGCATCGGCATTTCCATCTGGTGAATTTGCCCTGGCTTGGAGCCCGCTCAATAACGGTCCAATCACCGAATCTCTGACCAACCAGATCCTGGAGCATATTGGACGAGCATCCGCAGTTCCGTGATTTCCCCATGCGCAAATCTGTGCCGGAGACTTCCTTTACCGTGCCGCAAAGTCCGCATTTACATGCCCACTTTAGTTTTCCGCCAGAGGTGTGGTCACCTTTGCGCAACACCTCCCAATCGCCAAATCGCTGACCCTTAAGGTCGATTGCATTGTAGCTGGGGCCACGTGGGCATCTGCCGCATGATGATGATTGCCTGTGGGTTAGCATATAGGTAGAGACCAGGCTTGTCCGTCCACACGTACATTTGCACAACCATCTGGATTGGCCACGGCTACTGTTATCCCCCCGCTTGACCACGGTCCATTTGCCAAAGTGCTTCCCACTAAGGTCGGGTATATTGTGCCGACTGCAGCCACATGAACGTGTGCGGCCCGATTGAAGTTCTGTTGCAACGATCAACCTTTCCGTGCCGCATTTGCATCGGCATAGCCACCGAATAGCACCGGATGGCGTGCTTGAACTACGTGATAGTACTGTCCAATGGCCAAACGCCTTGCCTGCCAGGTCCAGAGGTCGTCGCATAATCAGGGAATCATACCTGGAGGAGACGTAATAGTCGAGGAGGGATCCCCCATCTTCATGTATACACAGCCCAGCACGCCCTAACCCGGCCATGACCTCACGCCTAAAAATGTACAACAAGCTCAATTAGAGATGTTTGCGTCAGCCACCGCATTTTCAATACAACCCCGAAACCAGACCATTCGGGTGCTAAAACCATTATTTCCGTACCAAAATTCGGTCCATTTGTACCGTTTTTCGGTACGGATAGGCATGATTTCTGGATAAAGTGCTCTTTTTCCTGCACCACACTGCCATCAGCCTTAATTCCGCCCCCGACCTCGTTATAAATACGTAGCCCGTCCCGTTACCCGTCGCACGCCATCCGCCCCCACTGACAGGTATCGCCGTGACCCCTGCCTGGTGCGCACTGTAGCCCCGATCTAACCCGCCAGCAACACCCCCATCGATTTAAGGGCCGCTTTGCCACCACGGCGAGGCGGCCTTTTTCATGCACCCCCAACCAAAACCAAGGAGATGCCCATGACATACAGCGTAGTGCTGGACGTTTACCAAGGCGTGGAATTCAAGCCCAGGTTCCGCACCAATTACCGCGTGCAGGAGTCCGGGCCATTAAGCGCAATGTCCACGGCAGAGCAACACATGAACGTGCAATTGCCTGACGAACAATACGCCGTGGCTCGGTTCGCATGGCCGCACTTCTGGCCCAGGCCGGCCATCGCCATGCCCATGCCCATGCCGGCGGCGGCGTAGATCAGCCAATCCCCAGTGGCGGCAATGCGCTGGGGCCTTTTTCAGTAAACCCCAACCCCAACAAGGAGACCCCCAATGGCTGTTAATATCGAACTTACGTATGGAAAAAAGCTCGGGCTGCCCGAGTATTCCAGCCACAACTTCAGCGTGTCGTTGAAGGCCGAAGTTGCCACGCTGGAGGATGTGCCCGGCGAAGTGGAACGTGTCTACCGCATCCTCCAAGCCTCGGTGGACGAGCAGATCGTCAACCCCGGCTATGTGCCTGGCGGTGAGCACAAGGACCCCAACGGCAATGGCCACGGCAAGAGCGAGGCCAAGGCGTGGAAATGCTCCGACAAACAGAAGGCCCTGATCTTGAAGATCGTTGCCGAACACCACCTGGATCGCGACGAGGTCGAGGAGCTGGCCGTCAGCCGGTTCGGGCACGGCGTGGTCGTGCTCAACAAGTTGGAAGCGTCGGGCCTCATCGACGAGTTGCTGGGCAAGGCCGGCCGCAGCACCACCCGCCAGCAGACCAGCGGCCGCACGTACATGAGGAGGGCGGCGTGAATACCCAGGTTGCCATATTCCGCAGCGGCGTATTGGATGAGTCCACACCTGGCGATCCGCTGGCGTACATCAGCCACAGCAGGTTGAAGTCGTTTCTCACGTGCCGGCTGAAGTTTTTCTTCGAGAAGGTCCTGGGCCTCAAAGCCCCGGCATCACCGGCATTACAGATCGGCAAGGCCGTACACGCTGGCCTGCAATTCTTCCACATGGCCCGGTGGCGTGCCGAAGCCATTGATCCCAAGGCCGTCCAGCGTGCCTATACCATGGCCTACAATGAGTCGGAGGCTGCTGATGCCGTCGACTACAAGGACAATGATCGGCAGGCCTGTATAGACACTGGTAGCCGTGTTTTAGGCGCATATCTGGAATCCGACCTGGCTGCCGATCCACGCCGCATCCTTGGCGTTGAAGCCTACCTGCGCATGGAGGGTGGTGACCTGCCGTTGCCGTTGGTGGGCGTTGTGGATCTGGTGGTGGAGGGCAATGTGCCGATTGAATTCAAGACAGTGGCATCTACGCCATGCCTGGAAGATGAGGCGTGGCTGAACGAGCTCCAGGTGACCGCGTACCACTTGCTCTTGCAGGATGCCACAGGCGAGGAACCAAGGCCGGGTGAGTTGGTGTACTTGGCCAAGCTGAAGACACCCAAGGTTATCCGGCATGTGCTTCCGCCAGTGGACCAGCCACGCATCGACCGATTCAAGGCACTGGCCGACGTGTATACCGAGGGCGTGAGCCGGCAGGAGTATTATCCCAGCCCCGGCATGACCTGCCGATGGTGCGGATTCCGTAGCCAATGCGCAGCCTGGGCTGGATCAACGGCGAGCACCACTGTCAGCAGGGCGGCCTAACGCCATACGAAAGGAGGAGGATGTTGAAATCCATTGTGTTCATTGTACTGCTGGCCCTCGGCTTGTCGGCCTGCAACGACAACTACCAGCCCGATCCGCGTATCCCAGACCTTGAACGGCAACGGGACCAAGCAAAACAAGAATCGCACAGGTGGCAACTCGTAGGGTTGGTGGCGGGCCTGGGCGTGGTGCTGTTCGTAGGCGCTGGCCTGGGGGCATCGGCACGTAGGAAAGCAGGAGGGAAGCATGAGCGACCTGCCAGTTAGCCGAACCCAGGGGATCATACAATCCGCGATTGCAGCGGCATGGCGGCCGGAACCGTTGGCGATGCCCTGCGTGGCCCAGGATTTGCCCCAGCTCAGTTTCTTGGAACGATCCGCGGCAGCCTTGAGCTGGCAGGCCCTGCGGCTGGAATACGCATTATCGCCATCTGGGTATCTGCGAGCCTGGGCCATGCTGTGCATGAAGACAGCTATCGTGCTGGGGATTCCCGCCGTCCTGATTGTCCCCGTTGTCACAATCATAATGACGGGCATCGCAACCTGGACTGCGTTATTGGCCACGGCAGCGCTCAACATGCTGCTGGCCCTCGTGTACGTCGTGTTGATCGCCGCGATATTGGCGACGGTCGTATCCATGATTGGCGCACGTATGGCACGTAACCGGTAGTTCTCCAGCCTGCCGGTCCACCACACAAATCAAAACACGAAAGGAATCCATTATGGGAGACCGTTGTTATATCGAAATCACGCTGCGCCGTGATGACCTGCGGCGCTTTGGTGAACATATTTATGCCGGCATGGACGAATCGTGGTGGGACGATCTCACCGAGGACGAGGCCCAGCCCGACATCGTAACCGTTAGCGCGTACGAGGCCAACTACGCATGGTTTAACGAACGCGCCGAGGCGGCCAAGGCGGGCATCTCGTTCTTCGGCCAGCATGCGCAGGGCGACGAATACGGGGCCTATGCCTTCGCATCGTGGCATGGCGAGCTTCATGAGGCCCCACTCGACCGCAACGGCAACATCATCGTAGCCGTGGACGACAACCTTGATCCCATTGGCGATATCCAGCATCTGCTGAAATATGTGGCCATCCGGAATACGGTGCAGGCCGCGTTTGCCATGGGGCAGGCGGCTGGGAAGGCTGCGGCATGAGTGCGATGATGCCGATCCGTACGCCTGAAGAACTGATGGACGCGATCAAGCAGAAGCCCCGGTGCTTCTTCATACAGCTAAATTACGGGGCCGCCAGCGTGAAGCAGATCGAATACAACCCACACCGCAAGCGATTCCTGATCACCAACGAAATAGATGGCACCAAGCAGACCTTGACCCACCGCCAACTGATGAGCCCCAAGCACGGCAACATCGGCCCGGCCATGGTTGCCGGTGCCTTCTACGCCGAGATGACCTGACCAAGAAAAATCAACCAAGGAGAAAAATGAACCGTTGTAATTTGATGCTGCATTGCGGCGCCCACGCTGTTCCCCGGATGGAACTGGCCACAGTGCCAACGCCAGCGCCGACATCTACCTGGCGGCCGATCCCCCACGAAGATTACGTCGGCCGCGTGGAGCGTGCATTGCCGGACTTCGGCTTGACCGTCATCCAGCAGGCGCATGCCCTGACCCATGATGGCACCCGATACTTCGGGCTGCTGCAGGTGCAGAATGGATGCACGAACCCCGATTACACGTGGGTCCTGGGCCTGCGGAACAGCCACGACAAAACGCTGCCGGCTGGTCTGGTCGCTGGGTCCCAGGTGTTCGTCTGCGACAATCTCGCCTTCAGCGGCGAGGTGCAGGTGTCGAGGAAACACACCAGCAACATCCTGCGCGATCTGCCGATGTTGGTGGGCGATGCTCTGGCCCGGTTACTGGGGTTGTTCAAGACCCAGGACCAGCGAGTCGACCGGTACATGGCCGCGCAGCTGTCTGATGCCGACGCCCACGACCTGACGATCAAGGCGCTAGACACCGGGGTCATTTGCTCCAGCCGCATCCCCGACGTGCTGCATGAGTGGCGTGAGCCCCAGCATGAAGAATTCAGGACGCGTACCGCGTGGTCCTACTTCAATGCCGTCACCGAGACATTGAAGGGTGCCCTGCACGTGCTGCCCAAGCGGACGCAACGCCTGTACCAGCTGTGCGACGACTACGTGGGTGTGTACAACTGACCATCAACCATAGCGCCGTGGGGGCCATTCCTCCACGGCGTTCAACTGGAGGACACGCATGAAATTGAATACCCTCACCGTAGCGCACTCGGCGCCCCTGGCCGACATGCCGTTCATCATCTTCCTGGGCGAGGTGGATCGGCTGCTATACGATCAGTATGGCATTGGCGCTGATGACCTGGATGCCGTGGCCGTTGCGCAGGAAAACGGCGACACCCCACAGGCGCACGTTGACTGGATCGCGGATCACTACGGGCTGGTGGCGATTGCCGATATCGGGTACGGGTGATGGAAATGAAAAATCTGATCCAACCAGCAACAGCAATGATCGTTAAGTTGAGCGATGCGATATCCAAACTGACTGGTATTCGTGCATTCGTTGAACAGCTGCCATGCCCAAAGGGTGCCGTGGCCCTGGATGTGACTGGTTACCGGCAGACCGAATCAGCCACCTGTGGCTTCATCGCCGCCCTGACCGTGGCCACATACCTGAAGCCCAGTGTTGACCCAAAGAAAATCTACCGCTGGGTTGGCTGTACAGAGGAGGGATCAACGCTGCGGGATGTTACGTCGGCCCTGCGTAGATGTGGAATTACGGTCCGCAAGCGGGCCACCATGACGTTCGAAGATTTCACCAAGGCGATCGATGCCGGGCATCTGGTGATCGTCAGCGTCGTGTCCCGGATCAGCGAGGATGTAGGGCATTGGGCCACCAGCTATGGGTATCGCCGCAGGCCAAAGGCTGTCCTGCTCTCAGGGTTCGGGGTGCCGTTGATGGTCAGTACGAAGGTCGTACCGTGGTCAGAGTTCCGGGCCAGGTGGTGGGAACCAGAGGGCAATGGTATGATTTGTTCACTCGGCAAATAAAACAGCTGGCGCGACATCTTTCAGCCCCATTAACGTGGAGTCTATATGAATAAAATACCCGCCTACGAATTGGATTGCTCGCTGCCGTTAGCCCAACGTTGGGATGCGCTGCCTAAGTCGTTACGCGCTTCGGGCTGTGTACTGGCGCGGCGTGGCATTGCGGAATTGGCGCAGTATAAGGCCGTCGGCGTGGTTGGCGTAGCATTTCGGCTCCTTACGAAGTGGCGGAATCCGTACCGTGGCGAAATCAAGGGGGCGGCGCGGGTTCTGGGCATCGATTACAACGAGGCGGTTACGCTGAACTATCAGTACGAGATCAGCCAGTTGGTAGCCTTTGGATCCCAGCTATGGGAGGGAAAGCTGGGCGACAGGCTACGCAGTATGGCCGATGTGACGAGAAGGTTTGCCGCCGTGTTCAGGAAAGGTGCCATGGCCTGTACTGCCGGGGCGCGCTACGTTGATGGTTTGGGCATGATCCACGTACGGTCGCTGGATTGGCCGGTTGCTGGGTTGGGGCAGCGCACGCTGATTATCCATCATGTCAACAACCCTACTGGAGACTTCTTCAGTGTGGGATGGCCGGGCTATTCCGGCGTGCTTTCCGGCTATAAACCAGGTGCGTTCAGCGCCACGATCAACCAAGCTGATGTAATCCGGATGCCCAACCTGCAGTGGCCACCAGCGCATTTGCTGCGCTGGATATTCGAAAACTGCCGCACCTACAACGAGGCCCTGCAATACCTGCGCCATACGCCGGCTTGCTTCCCGGCATTCGTGTTGTTGGCCGGCACTGATAACGCCGCCGTAATCGAACTGGGACCCGCCGGCAGCACGGTGATTCCCATGAGGGGCGCGGAGCCTGTTGCGGTCGCCAACGAATATGTCAGTGCCAAGCGTAGAAAAATGGCGGGGACCTACGGCAAGAAAGCTGATTCCGACCAACGACGTCATGCACTATTGCACCGGCTCCGCAATTTGGATCACGGGACCATGCAGCAGGCCCTACGCGTGGTCCAGACTGGGCCGATCACAAACGATTTCAGCAGGCAACAGATGGTAATTGCCCATGGTCTCCGGTCTTTTCTGGTCATTGGCCGGGAAGACAAGAAAACTGTGTCGCGGTCGCTGATTGGGCCGCTATGAATGCCGCGCCCTGATTAGTGACGCCTTGCCCTGGGCCATACTTGCTAAGCGGTAGATCAGCGCCACGCAATCAGCGACGGCGGCGGGTCGGCGGAAAATACAGGCGGTTCACCACGGTCCGCATCCGATAACGGGCTGGGTGGTGGCAAGTTCTTAAATCGCATGGCCATTATTTCCTTTGCAAGCTCAGCCCGATAAGTTTCGGAGCTTTGGACCACCAGGCGATCCCGGCATTTCAGCAGGGCCACCTCGGCTGACGTAGGTGCCCGGCGCACGAACGGCTCCTTGTTCCGGCCATAGAGCGTGCGGAATACCAAGATATCCATGGCTGCCGTGCGGAAGGCGATCATGTCGTCGCCTTCCAGATCCAATGCTTTGCTGAGCTGTAGGTACGTTCTATGGCTCAGCGTGCGTCGGCCTTGTTCCAGCATGGACAGGTACGATTTTGACCGTCCGGCACGTTTGGCCAGCGCTCTCAACGACAGGTTTTTTTGCAGCCTCAACAGCCGCATTGTCTGGGCGAATTCCCGGACCAGATCATACAGGTTCCGCGTGTCATGCGTGGCTTCCATCGATTCCATGGCAAATCTCCTACAATGTTGGGCACGTTGTTTGGGTGTGCCCCTGCTAAATGCGTGAATTCGCGGGGCCAGTGGACATCAGCGTACACCAGCATATTCGGTTTCGTAGGCGGGGATGCTTGCTGCTGCCCTGCTGAGAGCCGCAAACAACACCGTGCAATTTCGTATTTCGATTCCAATGTCATAGTAGCAAAAATCGCAGCCCAGTTCAAGCCAGTAAAAACCGAGTTTCACCATAAGTAACCCACGGAGGCCAATGTCTGCATATCGTTATCCCTGGCCTGCATCAGCGATTGGCCCGGATGAGATGGCGCTGCTGTATCAGGCCAGAGAATCGTCGTCTGGCAAGCGTATCGCCATCACCCAACTGATAGCCGATGCAGTTCGTATTCAGTACGGCAGTATAGCCGTACAAGCCGTCACAGCCGTCAACACTCAACAAAAGGAGTCCAACAATGCCCGAAATCGAAAGCAAGCGTTCTATCTGGAACAAAATCCACCGGCTCGATCTGCCGCGTAAGACCAAGGAAATGCTGCGCAATATGTGGCACAGAGCCAAGGCGATTGTGCAGGCGCTGGTCAACTGGCTGTGCCAGCACCGCCAATTCTGCTCCACCGTGATGCTGGGCGTGGCCCTGGCGTACCTGGTGCATCCGCTGCCCTGGGTTGGCCCCATCCTGAGCACGCTGAGCATATCCCTCGCCGTCTTGTACGGCCTCGCCCTCCAAGTCCGGGCTGATCTTGACCGGCACTTCAGCTGCGTAATTCAGGAGTGTGCAGCGTGAAAATCCTGCGCAATGAACTGAAAGACGCGGTCGCCGGCCTCTCCAAGGTCGTCAACACCCGGTCCCATCTGCCAGCCCTTGCGCATATCCGCGTGGATGCCAATGGCAAGACCATCCGGATAACCGGCACCGACCTGGACCAGGTGCTGTCCTACGAAATTGATGTCGCTATCCCGGTGCCAAATCTCGTCTCGCTACTGGCCCCCATCGATGCGTTGCAGGCCATTATCAAGACCGCCCAGGGCGACACCATCGAGATTGCCCAGGACGGTAATGCGATTGTTCTGGGCTGTACCGTCGCCGGGCAAAACATTGTGCGGCGGGTAAGCACGCTGGCGCTGGCCGAGTGGCCCGTGCTGCCCACGCCCGCTGTGACCAAGCCAGTGGATGGGCAGTTCCTGGAATCGGTCCGGCTGGCAATCCCATTCGCATCCACGGACGAGACCAGGGCCATCCTGCGATCGGTTTATCTGGACGTTAAGGGCAAGGATCATCGCATTGTCGCCACCGACGGCCGGCGCCTGACCGCGTTAAACAGCGTGAGGATGCCGTTGACCGCGTCGGTAATCATGCCGGTGACCAAGTTCCTCGCCTGGTCCAAGCTCATTGGCGGCGCTGCTATTGGCATGGCCAAGGATACGTTCACCATACAGACCGGCCCGTGGACGTACTCGATCAAGCCCGTGGATGGTCAGTATCCGAAGTACGAGCAGGTCATCCCGGATTACGACGATCCGCGTACGCTGGAATTGTCCCTGGAGGATGCCGACCTGCTGATCAAGGCATTGCCCGGCCTGCCCAGTGAGGGTAACGACAAGGATGCTGTAGTGCTGAGCCTGGCGATGGATGGCGTTCGCGTGTATTCCGATCAGGCCGCCAAGACATGCGAAAATTCGATCCGGCTGATGGCCAGCGCGTACAGTGGCCAGGATGCGATCACTATTGGCATCAACCGGATTTACTTCCGGGATGCGCTGTTGGCTGGATTCCGGTCATGGCAAGTCAGCGATCCGGCAAGTCCATTGTTGGGTCGACTGACCAAGGAGGATATCGGCAGCGTGCACGTTTTGATGCCGATAAGGACCAGCGGCCATGAGGTGCCGCGGCATGCCAAGATGCCGGAAGCGCAGCCGGTCGCAGTACAAACCACCAACAAGAAGGAAACAATCATGAACAAACCCGTTGAGATCCAGCCCCAACCCGATACCGCTGGCGCCCTGGACAAGATATTGGTCGCATACGAGGCCGCCAAGGCCGCCGTGCGCCAAGCCAACAATGCACTGGCCGATGTCGCCGTGTGCGTCCGCGATGCTATCCGTGATGACCGTGCCCGCCGCAAGGAAATTGCCGACGTGCGCGCCGGCCTGGCGAAGTTGCAGGCGATCCGCGTCTGATTAACGCGACCGTGGGCAACCGAGTGGCCGTCCAGATCAATTCTGGGCGGCCATTCACCTTTTAAGGGGCCATCAGATGAACAAGACAATTTACGACCCGCGATACCGTGCCTTGATCCAGCGCTTGAGGACAGCCAGGGAAGGTCATGCGTTAAAGCAGAACGAGCTTGCGCATGCCATGGGTGTTTCCAGGCAATGGCTGGGTGCCGTTGAGGGCTGCCAGATTCGCGTTGATATCCTGCAACTATTACGATGGTGCCGTGCGTTACGGATCGATGCCGTCGATCTCATTCAATCGGCGGAGGAGGGGCGATGAGCCCTTCTTTAGCTGTCAGGCGTGGGGGGCAGCGGAAGATAATTGAAATTATGCCGGCTGACCCATCAAAGCCGTCTGAGCCGTCAACCTGGCCCGGGGTGATGACTGACCTTGTGCCTACCATCAGATTCTCACTGGCCACTTACTGGCCACTTTTTGTGGGAAAAACGGTGTTTTATTGCAAGGTTGAGCAAAATTGGATTTTGTATATTGCCTTGTATATTAACAGATTGCGCGTTTTTGTCCATTTATTGAACTTGGCCGTAGATGGTTCGGGACCAAAAGGTCGCGGGTTCAAATCCCGCCGCCCCGACCACCTTTAATCAGCAGAAATCCTCATAAACCCCAATAAATAAGGGGTTTTTTGCCAAAACGCCGACGATCCGCCGCGCCGCCCCTTGCGCGCCAAGCCCATCCCGGAGCCAAAACTTTGACGTTTCTTTGACAAATGGCGCCGTCCGTTGTATATTCTTTCAGGACGATTCAATGTGTTGCACGGAGGGTGTATGGCCTGTCTTGAGATGCGTAAGGAGTCCGCGTGGTGGTACGGCCGCTGGCAAAGCGGGAAAAAGATCTTCGTAAAAAACCTGGGTATACCCATCGAGGGTATGCGGCCCGCCTCCGTCAACACCCAGGGCGACCGTCGCTTTGAAACATCGCGGGCCAGAGCGCAGGCGAAGCTTGAGCAGCTTGTCAAAGATGCCCAGGACAAACGGCATACGGTCAAGCTACTTGAAACGATCCATGAAATTCAAACGGGACGACCGGTCGGTTCACTCCCGCTGAACGACCTTTACCCGCGATGGCTGGACCTGCCCCGGCGCGCGATGCCGGGCACTAACTACCTGCAGTGGGCCGCGAGCGTTTTCAAACGATTTGCGGATTACGCGGCAGCCCAGAAACCACCCGTCACAGAAATGAATGCCGTCCCGCCCGAACTGGCCGCAGCCTTCATGAAGGCGGAACAAAAACGCGGAGTCGCAGCCAAGACCCATAACGCCGAACTCTCGCTGCTCAAGGGCGCGTTCCACCGCCTGCGCCGCGTTGCTGGCATGGTGGACAACCCGTTCGACGAGCTGGTTACCCGCGACGAAGACAGTTTCCACAGGAAGCCGTTCACGCCCGAAGAACTGCGCGCCATTTTGGACGCTGCGCGGGACGATGCACTCTGCAGGCCGCTGATCGTGACCGGCATGTGCACGGCAATGCGGCGCGGCGATGTGTGCCTGCTCAAATGGGCTGACGTGGACATGAAAAACTTGCTGATCAACGTGAAGACCAGCAAAACCGGTGCCCGCGTGCAGATCCCGATGTTTCCAATGCTCCAGGAGGAAATGGCCCGCCTGCCGCACACGTCGGAGTTCTGTTTCCCAGAGGCCGCTGCCATGTACCAGAAGAATCCTGATGGCATAAACTGGCGACTCAAGCGCGTTTTCCATGCCGCGGGCTTTGTTGATGATGACGAGGATACCGAGCAACCAGCCACCAATCCCGCGGGCCAGGAGCTGTCGCCGGAGCAGAAGAAGCAGCGAGGGGCAGAAATCCTGGCGGCGCTAGATCCGGCGAAATACCCAGCCAAGGCGCGCGCTCTCATGCCCCAGTTGTTCAGCCTGTACATGGACGGCTTGGACACGAAGAAGCTCGCTCGCCAACTCAACATCAGCGTGGGCAGCGTGTCGAAATACCTACACCTGGTCGAGCAAGTGGTCGGGTTTCCCGTGATCCGTCGCCATGCTAACGTCAGGCCGGCCGTGGTCCGCGATGGGATTTATGGCAAGCGGGAAAACGGCCTGCGCCGGATCAACCAACGCGGCTTCCACGCCTTCAGGGCGACATGGGTCACGCTGGCGCTGACCGCTGGCGTTCCCGTCGAGCTGGTCCGGCGCGTCACAGGGCACACGGTCACGGAAACGGTCTTGGGGCATTACTTCCAACCGGGCCGTGAGCAATTTCGCCAGGCTCTGCAATCGGCAATGCCCAAACTCCTGACCGCCGGCGCGCCCAGCGCGGCGGAGCAGGCGAGGACGATCTTGGAGAACATGTCAGCCAAGACGTGGCGGGCGGATCGGCAGAGGGTGTTGGCTTTGTTGAGCGAGGGGGGAAGATAAGTCTCAATACTAGCGCCGATGGCCGGCGTGGGGCCGTTTGTGATTCCTAGTGCGACGCGATAACTCAGCACGGTTTTTATTCACCCGACACGCATGGACCCACCTGATGGATCAGTGCTCGCCAATCTGGGCGATCCATGCAATTATACGGCCGATTATCCTCGCGGATTTCCGAATGCTCTACCAAGGCCACCGAGGTGTTAAACTTGTCGGGTCGATTATCCTATTAATGGCCTGCTGCATCTAGTTAGTATTTATTTCTTCTCCGGTTTCTTCATTAACTATCACTCTGGACAATAACTTTTTACCCAAAGCCCGTCCCTCGTTGATCCACTTTTTCGCTGCTTGCCGGCTTATCCCGAACATGGAGCCGATGACACGATCCGGTGGTAGTTTTCGATACGCCGCCTTTACATCCCCATATTCATCAGCTGTGGTGTCTATTTTAGCTTGTTCATACTTTTCTTCTTGATTCGATATTTTTTCACGTACTTCTTCGTGAGCAAAATGTGGCATACTATCTTCTATATCTCTTTCATCGTAATTCCGTGCTGTTCGATCAACCGCATCTCCGCGTATTCGTCGTACTTCTTTATCAAATATTAGAGCCTGCATTATATTTAGGCCGTAATTTTGCAAAAGCCAATTTTCAACATCTGCATCGCAATTCATAGAATAAAGCCATTTATCTATGTTAAGGATAGACGCCACCTTTTTCTCAATAATGTGCGCCTGATTTTCACAGGCGATCATCTTATTTGCGATTTTCGCGGCGTAGAAGTCTGCCAATTTAAGAGTTTTTTCTCTATATATTTTAACGACCGTATCACCATTTTCAAATGGCTGCACTCCCGGCGGTGCCCCGATAAGCCATTTTGGCGATAAATCGAGCATGGCCCGAATCTCTCTATTATTGGTTTTGCTATTTTTATATATTTCGCATCGTATGCCAGGATCAACATCAGGAAGAGATGATTTCGTCCATATAAAAGCCAATAGTTCAAGTTGCTCAAGCAGCGTATCCGGCATTTTCAGTTGAAATAATCCTTTTCCAGCATCGGCGTACTCGCTCAACTTTTTTTTGCAGCATATATATGCAATTCCTCCATGCCGACTATACTGACATTTTTCATTAAACTATGTGCAAAGCAATGGTTGCCACGACATATTTCATATATTCCGAAATAAGCCAAGTCGGCGCAGGCCCCGCCCATGATCGCGCTAATTAGCCGTCCAACAAGCTGTTCCGAAGAATAGGGCAGGCCATCCAGCTTGTAGTAAATATTCTTCCATGCCGGACGCTTGCTGTCACGCGGGCGCTTATCCTTGCCGCGCCCGCGAATCACACGCAAAAGGTCGCTTAGGCGTATGCCGGTGGCTTTGCGCCCTCGCCGCGCGGCTCCGCGCCAAGGCAATATCCCCTTTTTAACATAACGCTGAACCGTATCCTCGCATACATTGGCAGCCTTAGCAGCCTTTGTCATGCTTAGCAGACTGTTTATATTCATATATTCCCCTTATATCTTACATAATGTTCATCCCGGCATGCTCTAATATCATATGATATATCTTACCCCTCGTCATATTTACTGTTAAGAGAAATATCACCAATAGTTACAACAATCGTCTATTTGCGCAATAGCAGGCATATTCAATTCATAATACCCGGGTCGATTTAGCTCCTCTTTATGATCATTCCATATACCGCACACTAACACATTTTGCAATGCGGGTAATGACAACAACAACAGGAGTAAAAATATGAATAATATCAGAAATTGTCGCGAAAGGGCCGGCATGAGTCAGACCGATCTGGCCATTGCCGCTGGCATACATCCTTCAACGCTAAATCGCGTTGAGCGCGGGGTAAATCCAAATATGCAAACGGCAAAACGAATTGCGGTGGCTTTGGATTGTCAAATAGCAAAACTGTTTCCAAAGGCAGAGCAGCTTCGGCGATATTGATAAAGGCTTGGCATCATATCGATGTAATAAATGTGGAACATGATAGCTGCGGTCTAATGCAAGGTGATAAATGGATAAAATAGAAACTATCAAGACTGTATTGAAGGGGCTGGAATACACGCCCGAGCGCGTCGCCGCAGCCGTTGCCGCTCTTGATGGGCGCGACGCCCCGAATGGGCAGCCGGAGATTTTCCTGACGCCTAAAGATCTTTGCGCCTGCCTCAAAATCTCGACGACAACACTCTGGCGAATGCGCCCACCGCACCACTGGGTAGGCCGGAGAAAGCGCTACCTGTTGCCCGAGGTGTTGGCCGCACTCAAATCTTCGGCTGGGTCGGAAAATGATTTTTCGTCCAGGGTGACGAATGTAGAGAAACAGTAGAAACAAATAGCAAAAAGAAAGAAGAGGAATATTGCCATGGCAATCATCCCAGTATCGCAATCGAAGAAGATGTTCCAAACCGGTCCAGAGGTGCCGCCCAAGGGCACGTTCGCGGCGACCTGTGTCGACATACAGGACCGTTACGGCGTCATAAGACAGATGTATCAATCGGAGAAAACTGAGAAGGTAGATTTGACAGCGTTCTTATTCGAATTCAAGGACAGGTCCGGGAAGCACTACAAGATCGCATCGAAAACATTTCGGGTCAGCAACCATGAAAAAAGTGGACTCTACGCATTCTTGAAGGCGTGGACAGGCCGCCCACCTCAAGAGGGCTTCGATTGCGCGGAACTCAAGGGCACAATGGCACTAATCACTGTGGGGCATGTTCCGTCGCAGAAAGATCCTGAGCGTCCGTTCGCAAATATTGTGAGCATCAGCCCCGTCCCTGACGACATGCTCGCAACAACGCCAGTGCCCGCGTCTGCCGTACAGCAGCAACCGGCGCTCACGGGCATTGCGCAGGACGACGGGAACTGGGCCGATGACAACGAATAAAAGACCAGAAAAGCCCATCGAGCTTGTTATCGCGCGCCTGGAGCAGGTTGGGGGCGCCCCGCGCCCTCAGCCTTCCGGCGGCTGGATGGCGCGATGTCCGGCACATGACGATCAGACCCCCAGCCTGTCTATAAGCGAATCAGACGATGGCAAGGTCCTGCTGCACTGCCATGCCGGCTGTAAGGTGGCGATGATCGTGACCGCACTTAGCCTCACGATTAAAGATCTATTCCCGCCGAAAAAGGCGAAAAAGCAATCTCGCCTTGTTGCCGCGTACGGCTATACGGACGAGAAGGCGACCTTGTTGTACGAGAAAGTCCGATACGAACCCAAATCCTTTAGCCAGCGTCGACCTGATGGCCAGGGTGGCTGGATTTGGAATCTTGGTGCCGGATGGTATACGAGCAGCAACGGAGCCTGGACGGCCATTGCGGGCGCCACCAATCCCAAGCAACAACCGACCGATACTGCTGTCTGGTTCCCAGAAGTGCGCAAGGTCCTCTACCGCCTACCCGGGGTCATCAACGCGGTCAGCCAAAAGCTCCCGGTCTATTTTGTCGAGGGGGAAAAGGACGTTGAAAACTTAGTTAATCTGGGTTTCACGGCCACGACAAACCAATGCGGCGCCGGCGAGGCGTGGGACCCGGCGTATGGTGCCTGCCTCAAGGGCGCGTCGGTTGTCATCATCCCGGACGACGACCCGCCCGGCCTGGAGCATGCGGAGAAATACGCGACCGCCCTCAGTGGCATCGCCGCCGAAGTGAAGCTCGTACGGCTTCCGAATCTACCGACCGGCGGCAAAGATGTAAGCGACTGGATTGCGGCAGGGCACACCAAGATGGAGTTGGAAGTGCTGGTTGCTGCGACCCAACCGTATGTGCCGCCTGGAACCCCTGTCATCATGGACAGCGGCCCGGATGAAATACGGCGCCCGCTGTGCCTAGTGCGCGACCATGCCTATGCCGCGGCGTGGGCGCACGTAAAGGCCGGGGACAAGGAGTCGAGAGAGCTATTCGTAATCCGGGACGACGGCACCGTCTACAACCACGAACCTTTCCTTGGCGTGCAGCCACTCAGCGATCTCGGCCTGAACGTACACCTGCCCGAAGCCCCGCCGCCAGGGCGCGGGTGGAGCGGCGCCGGCGTCAACGCGTATCGCTCAGGAAAACGGCCTAACCCGGATATTTCACACCGTCACATTACAAGCGGGTGACGCGGCGAAAATTG